>DASVXV010000001.1:0-20553 GCA_036392495.1 Pyrinomonadaceae bacterium
GCAAACACTGTGGAAGTCACCTGTGCGGCTCTTTGAAACTCTGACTAGGGCGTTCGGATGGGAAGTCCATCCGGTAAAAGTTAGAACGCTACATGAGAGAAACCATCATAGAGTAAAGCAAGATTGGTCTGGGATTACAGATCATTGGTGCGAATCCATAAAAGCCCCTTCCTTCAGGAAGGGGAGTAATCACTGACAATGCCGTAAACCGCATGTTACAACGCCACTGACCGTCCTTTTTAGTTGTACTCTTAGCATTAACAAAAGTTAGAGCGGAAGCTTGCTAGTTTTGCGCTCTCTGGCCTTGCCACAAGGACCCTGAGCGCGATTTCTTCGGTCAGGGTGTAAGTTCGAGACTCTTGATGGCGGACGAGAACAAACCACCGGATGTACCGCAATCGGCAGACGCGCCGGGAGACGGCGACGCGACTCAAAAGCGCGCCCCGAAGCCTCCGCGCACTGACGACAAAAGCCCCAGTCCCGGCTCTGAGATAAAGGAAGCGGGGAGCCTGCCGCAGCCACAGAGCGGAGCGCACGCAACCCCCGAAAACCAGGCCGCGCTCACGGGCAAAGCCCCTTCGGGCAGCTCTACGAGCGGCACCACCGTTCCCGCTTCGGCCGCCGATAAAGCGGAATCTCCTGCGCCCTCAGCTCCCGGCGCTCAACCGCCTGGCGGCGCATCGCCGGCCGCAGGCGACCCGACGAAGAGTCCCGCGCAATCGGATTTAGAGAAGGCCGCGAAGATTGCCGAAGCGAAGGCGCGCGCCGCCGCGGCAAAGCAAGCGGCCGGTGACAAGCCTGCGCCAGCGCAACCCGCCGCGGCGGGCGCGCCGAAAGCTCCCGTCAAGAAGAAAGAGGAAGGACCTAAGCCCACGGACGCCTCGAATCATCCGCTCGTCCGAAAGATTCTGGAGAGATTCGACGGAGCCGTCGAGGAAGCCACGGAGTTCATCGGACAGCTTTCGATTCGCATTGACGGAGCGCGCATCCTCGAAGTCTGCGAATTTTTGAGGCACGACGCCGCGTCGCCTTTCGACTTTCTTTCGGACCTGACCTGCGTACATTTCCCGGACCGAATGGATGCGCCCTTTGACGTCGTCTATAACCTCTATTCGATCAGCGCGAACGAGCGCGTGCGCCTGAAGGCTGCGACGGATGATGAGCGCGGAATTGAGAGCGTCACGAGCGTCTGGCCGACAGCGAACTGGATGGAGCGCGAGGTCTTCGACCTCTTCGGCGTGCCGTTTGCGAATCACCCGGACCTGCGGCGCATCCTGCTTCCGAGCGACTGGGAAGGCCATCCGCTCAGGAAAGAGTATCCGTTGGAATTCATGGAGAATAACTGGACGGCCGAGCACCTGCCGGAATTCACGGAGGTGCAGCAGGAGCAGCTCGAACAGCGACGCAACTATGGCCTGGAGGTTCTCTCCACACCAGCCGAGCGGCGTGTGCGCGAGATTTTCCGCGCGGGCAAAGAAGTGATGCCTAAAGACAAGTAAATCGTGAATCGTAAATCGTAAATAGACGAACGGTTTTCACGATTTACGATTTACGATTCACGATTCACGAACTTTTATGAGTCCAAAAGAACTGGCGGCGCATTACGGGGCGAAGGTCTTCGACACGAAGGAGGCCGCCGAAGGCGCTGGCTTCGTCATGACGGAAACGCACAGCCCGCGCAACATCTGGAATAAGGCGAGCGCGGCGCAGGCGATTATGCACGGGCTGCTGGCGCGCAAGCGCAGCGGAGAAGCGAAAGAGATCGGGCTGGTGCTCGAAAACTACAGTGTATCGGGTTGTTACCTGCCTGCTTGAGCCGTGTTGGTTGATGATCTTTTTATCCTGACTTAAGGGCCGGCTTTGTGGATAGTGCTCATAACTTCCATCACGGGCGTCGTGCTCGTCGCTCTCGGCGCGACAGGCGCGCTTGGGAAAGTGCCGCCGAATAAGTGGTTCGGAATGAGCACGGCGAAAACGCTCTCCGATGATAAAATTTGGTACGATGTCCACCGCATCGCCGGTCGGGGAATGCTCATTGCCGGCGGCCTGTTATGCGTCGCCGCGCTGGCCCTCTTCCTGCTTTGGGAAGAGATGTCTGAAATGACCAGGCTGATGATCGCGGCCGGCGTCGTCCTGGCCTCTTTGGCAATCCTTGTGAGTCGAATTTTCGCGGCCCTGGATCGGCTGTGATTCTTTGGACTTTACGGATGAAGTGCTGAATCAATGCATCAAGTAGAAATCGCTACCACCAGAGAGACGCTGCTCGATAGCCCCGAGATGGTTCTGAACATGGGGCCGCAGCACCCGAGTACGCACGGCGTGCTGCGCGTCATTCTCAGGCTCGATGGCGAGACCGTGATTGATCTCGATTGCGACATAGGTTTCCTGCACCGCGGCATGGAGAAGATCGCAGAGAACCGCCAGTACCCTATGATCGCGCCTTACTGGGACAGGCTGGATTACCTGGCGGCAGTCTCCAACGGGCTCGTCTGGGTGGAGACGGTCGAGCAGATGGCCGGGCTGGATGTTCCGCCGCGCGCCCATTACATACGCACCATCCTGACCGAGCTTAATCGTATCGCCTCGCACCTGCTCTGGCTCGCCACGCACGCTCTGGACATCGGCGCGGTGACGGTCCTGCTCTGGTGTTTGCGCGAGCGCGAAGAGATTCTGAAGATTTTCGAGCGGCAGTTCGGGGCTCGCCTGACCTGCCACGCCTGGCGCATCGGCGGAATGCCGAACGACGCTTACGACGATTTCGAGAAGGACGTTCGCCAGTTCGTCAACATCTTCCCCAAAAGGATTGACGAGTACGAGACGGTCCTTTCTGAAAACCGCATCTGGCTCAGCCGCACGGTCGGCATCGGCGTCATCCCCGCGGAGGACGCAATCGCCATCGGGCTGTCAGGCCCAGCCTTGCGCGGCTCGGGCGTCGCGTGGGACATACGCAAGGCGCGGCCATACGCCGCCTACGCTGATATGGACTTTGACGTGCCCGTCGGCGAAAACGGCGACACTTATGATCGTTACCTGGTCCGTCTTGAAGAGATGCGACAGTCGCGGCGCATCGTCCAGCAGGCGATAGACAAGCTGCCGGACGGACCTGTGAATGCGAAGGTGCCCAAGATCATTAAGCCGCCCGCGGGCGACTATTATCATTCGATTGAAGGGCCGAAGGGTGAGATCGGTTGCTATCTAGTGGCCGATGGCACATCGAGCCCCTGGCGCGTCCGCGTGCGCCCCCCTTCATTCATCAACCTGCAGGCGTTAAGACAAATGTGCATCGGGCATCTGGTGGCGGACGTTGTCGCCATCATCGGGACGCTCGATATTGTGCTTGGGGAAATTGATAGATAGGGGTCGGGGGTCAGGGGCCGGGGGCCAGTAAAGGCTACCGACCCCCGGCCCCTGACCCCCGACCCCTAATGGACGTAGTTCATATCAAGGTTCAGCCGATGACACGCGAGGCGTTCGCGCCGTTCGGGGTGTTGATTGACAGTCGCGGGTCCGTGGAGATTGACCTAGGGGAGGGGAAGCCTTCCTTGACGGGGGCGACTTCGGAGTGGCGGCCCTTCAGGTTCGATTTTCTAGCGCGACACAAAAGGACGATGCAGGTCTTCAGCCCTCTCGCCTCGTCCAGTTTTGTGATTGCGGTTGCGCCGCCCGGCGAGAGCGCAGCGCCCGACGTCGAAAGAATCGTCGCGTTTCTGGTTGACGGGCGGCTCCCTTACGCTTATCACAAAGGGACCTGGCACACGCCGCCGTTTCCCGTCAAGGAATGGGCCTCGTATCTGGTCGTGGACCGCGCCGGAACACTGGACGACGATTGGGAACTGGTTGACCTGAAGGTTACGCACCGGAAAATCTTTGAGATTGAATTGTAAAGAAGCAGTCAGCTTTCAGCTCTCAGCTTTCAGCTAAAGACAAAAAGCTGACTGCTGAAAGCTGAGAGCTGAAAGCTGATCAAAATAATGCTGGACACGTTCGCGCTATTTGCGCCGCCGAATTGGATAGACAGCCTGCTCCAGAAATTCTTCGAGCCGGAGACGGTCAATAATGTCGTCTGGCCGTTCATACAGATCGGGGCGGTCGTCACGGCCGTCGCCGTCTATGCTCTATACGCGACCTACGCCGAGCGCAAGATCTCCGCTTTCATGCAGGCGCGTCTGGGGCCGATGCGCGTCGGGAAATGGGGACTCCTGCAACCCCTGGCCGATGCCGTCAAGTTGCTGACCAAAGAGGACCTCGTTCCCGACAAGGCGGACCTGCACACCTTCAGGTTCGCGCCCTACATCGCGGTCGCCGCGGCCTTCATAGTCTTTGCGGTCATCCCGTTTGCGCCCGACTGGGGAGTCATCACGGACGTCAACATCGGCCTGCTCTTCGTGCTCTCCATCTCAAGCGTCGGCGTGCTCGCGCTGATTCTGGCGGGCTGGTCATCGAACTCGAAATACGCGTTGATGGGTGCGCTGCGCTCTTCCGCTCAGATGGTCTCTTACGAAGTCCCTATGGGCCTCTCGATCATCGGTGCGTTGATGTTCTCGCGCACGCTCTCGCTCTCAGGGGTCGTCGCCGCGCAGCAATCGGACGCCATCTGGTTCATGTTCTATCAGCCGCTCGGGCTGCTGACGTTTCTCATTAGCGGCATCGCCGAGAATAACCGCGCGCCCTTCGATCTGCCCGAAGCGGAATCGGAACTCGTCGCGGGCTTTCACACGGAATATTCCGGGATGCGCTGGTCGCTCTTCTTCATGGCGGAATACGCTGCGATGGTCGTCGTCTCGGCCATCGCCACCACGCTTTACCTGGGTGGCTGGTATTTTCCGGGCGTTTACCGCCTGACGGAGGCCAACGGCTATCACACGCTCTACGTCATCATCAGCCTCTTCGTCTTTTTGGCTAAACTGACGATCCTGCTCTATCTCTATTTCTGGCTGCGCTGGACTTTGCCGCGCTTCCGCTACGATCAGTTAATGGACATCGGGTGGAAGTGGTTGACCCCGACGGCGCTCGTCAATATCGTGCTGACGGCTGCGGCGGTCTTCACAGTGCAGGCGGTTGACGGCTGGAACGGGTTGAAGACGATTGACTCGATGTCGCAGGGCCTGAATCTGACGGGGACGGGCAAGGGAATCATGATCGCCTTCGGCATCATCGGCATCCTGATCACGGCCGGCATTCTGTCCACCATCAACTGGCGCTCGCGCGATTTCAACCTGAAGAAGCAGAGGCGCAATATTCGCCTGGTCAACTTGCCGAAAGGAAAA
Organism: Pyrinomonadaceae bacterium; assembly: GCA_036392495.1. GTDB lineage: Bacteria > Acidobacteriota > Blastocatellia > Pyrinomonadales > Pyrinomonadaceae > QHXM01. The sequence continues at coordinate 5,268 of DASVXV010000001.1, forward strand.
CCGGCGAGAGCAAGTATGAACGCTGAACGATGAACGCGGAAGTGAAAACAAAAAGCTTTTAGTTCATCATTCATCGTTCATTATTCATCGTTTCAAGGAGTTGTTATGCCAGCAGTAAATGTTCCAAAACCGACGTTCATGGAGAAGGTGAAGCGCTTCTTCATGGTTGATCTCCTGAGGGGCCTGGGGCTGACGCTCAAGTACAACGTCGGAGCGATCACGGACAAGGACGCGGTCGGAGGCAAGGGCATCTACACGGAGCAGTACCCGAAAGTGCGCCCCGAGGTCGCGCCGCGTTTTCACGGCGCGCCGCGTCTCAACATGGACCCGGAGACGCACGACACGCTCTGCATCGCCTGCAACCTGTGTGCGCTCGCCTGCCCGGAAGATTGCATTGACGTGATTCCGATGGACATCGAGATCACGGTCGCGGGCAAGGCGCGCAAGAAAAAGGTGCTCGACGAATTCATCTTCGACACCTCGCGCTGCATGTTCTGCGCTCTCTGCCAGGAAGCCTGCCCGACGGCCTGCCTGGAGCTGACGCAGGAATTTGAACTCGCCACCTACTCGCGCGCCGGATTCGTCTGGAACCGCGAAATGCTCGAACAGGGGCGCGAAACCGTCAAATACACGGAATGATGAATTTTGAATTTTGAGTTTTGAATTAAAAGCCGAAACTCAAAATTCAAAATTCAAAACTCAAAATTATGGTCTTGTCTGGTTGGGAAGCAGTCTTCTTCTGGGTCTTCTCGATTGCGGCTCTGATCGCGGGGCTCTTGACGATCATGGCGCGCAACGCCGTGCACAGCGCGCTCTTTCTGATCTCGTCGCTGGTCTCAATCGCCGCGCTCTTTATCCTGCTCGGCGCGGAGTTCATCGCCGGCGTGCAGATTCTGGTTTACGTCGGCGGCGTGATGGTGCTCTTCCTGTTCGTCATCATGCTGGTCAACGTCGGGGCCGAGGAGCGCGGGCGCGAGCGCATCTTCAACCGCAGGCCGCAGGTCATCGCCGCACTCGTTTTCGCCCTGCTGCTCGCGGGCGGCCTCGTTTACGCGATTAACCAGGGCTACAAGGGATTGTCGGATCAGGCTAAGGATAAAATTTCGGCGGCGGATGCCAGGCGCAGTCTGGAACAGAACGCTCTGCCACCTTCGGCGACAGGCACCTTCAGGATTACGAAAGATACTGAGCGAGTGGGCGGCAGCCTTTACCGTTTCGCCTCGCTCCCGTTTGAAATCGCGAGCGTGCTCCTGCTGGTCGCGATCATCGGTTCCGTCATGCTGGCGCGCACGGTCAAGCAGGAAGCCGCCGTGGACGACGTGGACCCGGAAGTTCTTGAACAACAGAATCCAGAATCCAGAATCCAGAATCCAGAATAAAAGAAAGAATGGCTCTCCGCCTTATCCATTCTGGATTCTGAATTCTGGATTCTGACTCCTGATTTCGTTATGAACACTTTATTGACTCCAGCCCTGGCGTTTTTCATACAGGAAGCGACGGGCAGCCGTTTCGATGTCATCATGGAAGGCGTCAAGCGCCCGGACCTCTCCAAGTTTCTGGTGATCGGCGCGCTGCTTTTCATTATCGGTGTGGCGGGCGTGCTCACGCGGCGCAACATCATCGTCATTTTCATGTCAATCGAGTTGATCTTGAACGCGGCCAACCTGAACCTCATAGCCTTCTCGCGTTACCTGCAAGACATCGGCAGCATCAACGCCGTCGCCGGGCAAGTGTTCACAGTCTTCGTTATCGTCGTCGCAGCCGCCGAGGCCGCTATCGGCTTAGGCATTGTCATCGCGCTTTATCGTAATAAGGAGACTATATGGGTTGATGAGATAGACCTGCTGAAGTGGTGATTGGCACACCTCTTTTAAGCCCAGAACTCTGCCAGCTTGCCCCTAAGGAGAAAGGCAAGGACCCGGTCCTGCCGGAAAACAGGGCTGGCGCGTGCAATGAAGAGTTTGAGCAGATCAGTCGGAGCTGGACTACCCTGTTTGGCCCGCACATGAAGAAGACGACAACTCCGAGCAAGGCCGGAAAATCATAGGCCGTAGAAAACTCTACGGCCCGGCACCTGAAGAACTGAGTTAAGGAGTCTATGTACAGATACATCTGGCTCGTCCCACTTCTGCCGCTCCTGGGTGCGGCCATCAACGGCCTGCTCGGGCGCAAGTTCCGTTTCTCCGAAAAACTGGTCGGGGGGATCGCCGTCGGCTCCGTCGCGCTCGCCTTTCTCATCAGCGTGCTGGCGGTCTGGTCTTACGGCTTCGGCGACGGCGCCCGCTGGCCGATACCTTATCTGACGAGCGAGGACAGCGCGTTCAGCTACACGTGGATTCCAGGCGGCGACGTGGAGATTACGCAGGGCGCGCCCGAAAGAGCGAAGGCGAAAAGTAAAGAGGCGGCGGAAGACCCGCCGGGGCTCGGCGAGCAGGCGGCGAAAGATAACCGGCGCAACGAGCATACGGGGCGCATCTTCGGCCTCAACGTCGAGTGGAGTTATCAACTCGATCCGCTCTCCGCCGTCTTCATGCTCATTGTCACGGGGGTGGGCTTGTGCATCTTCGTCTTCGCGACGGGCTACATGCACGGCGATACAGGGTTCTATCGTTTCTTCGCCTATCTCGGCCTCTTCATGTTCTCGATGCTCGTGCTCGTCATGGGGTCGAACTTCCTGATGATGTTCGTCGGCTGGGAAGGCGTAGGTCTTTGCTCTTACCTGCTCATCGGTTACTACTTCGACCGCAAGGAGGCCGGCGACGCCTCGCGCAAGGCCTTTATCACGAACCGCATCGGCGATTTCGGTTTCACGCTCGCAATCTTCGGCATCATCGCCACCTTCGGCTCGGCGCAGTTCACCGACGTATTTGAACAGGCGGCGAGCTACCCGCTCGAAGCGCTAGGGGCCTGGGGGCTCATGTCCTGGCTCGCGCTCGGACTCTTCATTGGCGCAATCGGAAAGTCCGCGCAGATTCCGCTCTTCGTCTGGCTGCCGGATGCGATGGCTGGACCCACCCCTGTCTCCGCACTGATTCACGCGGCGACGATGGTCACGGCGGGCCTCTACATGCTGACGCGCACCAACGTCATCTTCCAGCACTCGCAGACGATGATGCTGGTCGTAGCAATCGTCGGGGCGGTGACAGCGCTCTTTGCGGCGACCATCGGCATCACGCAGAACGACATCAAGAAGGTCCTGGCCTACTCGACCGTCTCACAGCTCGGCTTTATGTTTCTGGCCTGCGGGGTCGGCGCTTTCGTCATCGGCATCTTCCACGTGATGACGCACGCCTTCTTCAAGGCCCTGATGTTCCTGGGCGCTGGCTCCGTGATTCACGGGATGCACCACGAACAGGACATGCGGCGAATGGGGGGCTTGAAGAAATACATGCCCTACACCTACATGACTTTCCTCGCGGGCTGGCTCGCCATCTGCGGCATCATTCCGTTCAGCGGCTTCTGGTCGAAAGACGAAATCCTGTGGCGCACCGTCTCGACCAATTACATTCCGGGCGGATGGATTCTCTGGCTCATCGCCACGATTGCCGCCACCTGCACGGCCTTCTACATGACGCGGCTCGTCGCCATGACCTTCTGGGGCAAGCCCAGGTTTTTGGAGAAACCTGCTGGCGGCGAGGCCGACGAAGCACACGCGCACGCTTTTGACGAAGGCTTGAAGCCGCACGACGCGCGCGAGGAGTCTGCCGGCGACAGGCCGCATCATGAACCGGGCGCGCACGTTGGCGAAGCGCATGACGAACACGTTGCGCACGATATCGGCGGCGCGCACCAGGGCGGCGAACACGGCCACGGCGCGCACGGTCATGGCTCGCACGTCCCGCACGAATCGCCGCCTTCGATGTGGGTCCCGCTGGCAGCACTGGCAGTGCTCGCGACCATCGGCGGCCTCATAGGCATCAGCCCGGCCTTTACAGGCGGCAAGCACGTCGGCGGAAAATTGAACATCGTCACGTGGCTTGAGCCCGTTATCTGGAATCCTGCGGAAGCAAAGGGTAAGCCTGAAGGAGTTTCGGAGGGCAAAGGCGGCCACGCGAAACTCGAAAACGGAGTGCCGTCCAGGGAAGGCGGTCCATTAATCGCTTCGAGTGAGCCGACTGTACCGGCGGAAGGAGGGCACGGCGAGGCCGGTGGTGAAGAGGCAGCTGCTCCCTTCGGCGATACAGGGTTCAACCTGGCGCACTCCCTTGAAAACAGTCTCGGCGAGACCGGGACTGAATGGCTCTTTATCATTATCTCGCTCATCGCCGCGGGCATAGGCATGGGCCTGGGCTGGCTCTTTTACGTCAGGAAACCGAGCCTGCCGGGCGTGTGGGCGGCGCGCCTGCGCCCGCTTTATCGCGCGAGCTTCAACAAATACTGGGTTGACGAACTCTACGCCAAGCTCTTCACGAGGCGCACGATGGACGCTGCGCGCGGCGTTTACGCCATTGATTCGCGCGGGATAGACGGAGCGGTCAACGGCTCTGCATGGCTCACGCGCCTGGCGAGCAAGATCACGGGCGGGTTCGACCGTTACGTCGTGGACGGCCTGGTTAACGGCGTCGCGGGCTTCATAGGCAAACTGATGTCGCGGCTGATTCGCGCGGCGCAGACTGGACTGACGGCGAACTACGCGCTCGTGATGGTGCTCGGTCTGGTGCTGGCCATCGCCCTCTTTTTCGGTAAAGATATTTTAGCGGCAGTAGGACTGGTAAAACAATGATGAGTTTTGAATTATGAATTAAAGCAGTAATTCAAAATTCAAAACTCAAAATTCAAAATTTTCTTATGAAAATCCCATACCTTCTCTCCATCATCACCTGGCTGCCGACCATCGGCGCGGTCCTGATTCTGGCTTTCTTCAAAAAGCATCAGGGCGAGATTATCAAGAAGTTCGCGACCATTTGGTTCGGGCTGGCCTTCATCGTGTCGCTCCTGCTCTTCGGCTACGACAAAGGGCTCGGCGGGATGCAGTTCCTCGAAGACCTGCAATGGATTCCCGTCATCGGGGCGCGCTACCAGATGGGCGCGGACGGCGTCGCCGTTCTCCTGATCGTCTTGACGACGCTTCTGGGCGTGATCGCCTCGCTCTCTTCCTGGAAGTACATCGAGAAGCGCGAGAAGGAGTACTACGTCCTTCTGCTGCTCCTGCAAACGGCTGTGGTCGGCGTCTTCTCTTCGATGGACCTCTTTCTGTTCTACCTCTTCTTCGAGGTCTCGCTCGTCCCGATGTACTTCCTGATAGGCATCTGGGGAGGCGAGCGCCGTCTCTACGCGGCGATCAAGTTCTTCCTCTATACCCTGGTCGGCTCGGTCGTCATGCTGCTCGGCGTCATCAAGATGTATTTTCTGACGCAGGACATGGGGATCGCTGCGAAGATTACGCAGGCGACCGTCGGTAACCTCGCCGGAAATCCAGACGCGGCCAGCATGGTCGCCAACAGCGTGCAGGCCGCTGCGGCGAACGGGACGGGCACTTTCAATATCATCTACATGCAGGCGATGGGTTCCGTGATGGATATGGGCACGATGCAGGTCCTGCTCTTCTTCGCCTTCGCGCTCGGCTTTGCGATTAAAGTTCCGATGTGGCCGTTTCACACGTGGCTGCCGGACGCGCACGTCGAAGCGCCGACCGCCGGAAGCGTCATCCTCGCGGGCATCCTGCTCAAACTTGGCACATACGGGTTCTTCCGCTTCAACCTGCCGATGTTCCCGAAAGCCTCTCTTGACGAAAGCTACTTCGGCTCGTTCGGGGTCAGGAGCGTGATGGTCTTCCTGGCGCTCATTGGCATCATCTACGGCGCGCTGGCCGCGATGTATTTCGTGGTCAAAAAAGATGGCGACGTGAAGAAACTGGTCGCCTATTCGTCCGTCTCCTCGATGGGCATCGTGATCCTGGGCCTCTTCGCCGTAAACCCGAACGGCGTCAACGGCGCGGTGCTGCACATGATCAATCATGGCATCTATTCGGGCGCGCTCTTCCTGCTGGTCGGCATCATCTACGAGCGGCGACACACACGCATCGTTTCGGAATTCGGCGGGCTCTCGCACGTCATGCCGGGCTACGCCACAGTCTTTCTCTTCATGGCGATGACGGCCATCGGGCTGCCGCTGCTCTGCGTCTTCATCTCGGAGTTTCTGGCGATGCGCGGCGCGTTCGAGGTGAACCCGTGGTGGGCCGGCTGGGCCGCGCTCGGAATCATCCTGAATGCGGGCTACATGCTCTGGCTCTACCAGCGCATGTTCTTCGGCAATATAGAGAACCCGAAGAACAGGAATCTGCCGGACCTGTCGGGGCGCGAATGGGCTTACATGGTCCCGCTCGTCGTCCTCTCGCTCTGGATCGGCGTTTATCCGAAAACATTCGTGGACTATATCCAGAAACCCGTCGCGGCGGTCGTCCGCCATACGAACCCGGACTACTCGAAGCCGAAGGCGCCGCCGGCGGAAGAAGCGCCGAGAACGACTATGAACTCTGAACGTTAAATGATAAGTGGTCAGTGGTCAGTGGTCGGTGGTCAGTTAAAGACCATTGCTGACCACTGACCACCGACCACTGACCACTGACATATGCTCTCATTCCTTCAAGCCAACAGCACGCAGCTCTTCAACCTGAACGATCTGCAATTGATCGCGCCCGAGATCATCCTCACGGTCTGCGCGTGCGTCGCCCTCGTCATGGAGGTCGTCCTCCCGTACAGGAAGGGCAAGTGGACCGCCTATTTCTCGCTCGTCGGGATCGGGCTGGCGCTGGTCTCGCTCGCCGTGCTCTTCATTGATATGGGTGGGATACGGAGTCTGAAAGGGACCGGCCTTCTGACCACGTTCGATGGCTTTTACGGCATGGTCCGGATAGACGGGTTCGCCATTCTCTTCAAGCTGATTTTCCTGCTGGCGGCAGCGCTCTCGATTGCCATCTCGATAAAGTTTCTGGACGTCGAGGGCGAACAGCACGGCGAGTATTACGCCCTGGTCCTCTTCGCGACCGTTGGCATGATGTTTCTGGGCTGCGGCTACGACCTGATCTCGCTCTTCATCAGCCTGGAGCTGATGGCCCTGACCTTCTACGTGCTCGTGGCCTTCACCAAGCGGCGGAAGCGCTCGAACGAAGCGGCGATGAAATACTTCCTGCTCGGCGCGTTTTCGTCCGGAATTCTGCTCTACGGAATGTCCCTGCTCTACGGGGTCGCAGGCTCGACCAATCTGGGGGATATTTCTCGCGCCGTCACCAAGGCTCTAACTTCCACGGATGCGAGCGCCGCGGCGACAATGCTCCCGCTGCGCCCGCTCCTGCTCCTGGGCATGATTGCGATTGCCGCGGGCCTCTTCTTCAAGATCGCGGCCGTGCCGTTTCACATGTGGGCGCCGGACGCCTACGAAGGCGCGCCGACTCCCGTGACGGCTTTTCTTTCGACGGGCTCGAAAGCCGCGAGCTTCGCGCTCTTCGCGCGCATCTTCATGGAGGCTTTAACGGACATGCGCGCCGATTGGGCGCCGCTTCTCGGACTGGTCGCCGCCATCACCATCCTGGTCGGCAATTGGGCCGCGGTGACGCAGGAGAACTCAAAGCGTCTCCTGGCCTATTCTTCAATCTCTAACGCGGGTTATCTACTGCTCGGCCTGATCGCCATGAACGGATATGGCTACGTCGGCCTCGCCATCTACCTGCTCGTCTATACCTTGATGAATCTGGGCGCGTTCGGAATCATCATCAGTCTCAGGCGGCGCGGAATTATCGGCGACAACGTTAACGACATGACCGGGCTGGGGCAGAAGGCTCCGGGCATGGCGATCCTAATGACCATTTTCATGCTCTCGCTCGGGGGATTGCCGGTGACGGGAGGTTTTATTGGAAAATATTTTCTCTTCGGCGGCCTTATCCAGAGAGGCGACACGGACGGCAAATCCTGGTACTACTGGCTGGCGATCTGGGCCATCATCAACACGGTCGTCTCTTTCTACTACTACGTGCGCTTCATACGCGCCATGTACCTCTCGGATCGCGGGGCAGATGACCGCCCGCTCTCGATGTCGCCGGCGCTGACGACGGCGCTCGTCGTCTCGCTCGTCGGCATCATCTTCATAGGCATCTACCCGCAGCCGTTCATTGACATCGCGCAGAAACTTTTACCTCACTAACCTTGCGGCTGCCGCAGGTTTCGAGTGCTTTTCAGCGTCGGGCAGCACACCCTTTAGGAGGCCACAAACATGAGAAACAGAAGAACTCAATTCTCACTCTTCATCATCGTTCTGGCTTTGACGGCTCAACTGTCGTTCTTCTCTACAGCAGTACAATCGCAGAACTCAAATTCGTCTACCACGATGGAAACGCAGAACACAGGACCGGGAATCCCGATTCCGGCAGATTGCCGCAGACGTTGCACCAACGCCTATCGCAGGTGCCTCCGGGCGGCCGGTGGGAATACGGGTCGCAGGCGGGCCTGCGCGGTCAGGTACAGAAATTGTCTGCGCCGCTGTCCGCAGTAAGTTTGCGGAATAGTCTCCTCAAATTTTGAATATTCAATCGTGTTCAATTGTGGTAGCTTTGCGCCACGGAGGAGACATGATGAAGATCAAAAGACTCGTGCTTGCTACGGTCCTCTGCGCTTTCGCCACGGTTGCCGTCGAAGGGCAGTCAGTCTGGGCCGGGCGATATGAGCACACTGCGAATCTGGGGCGCACGGCCGGCGGAACAGGGATTGTGGTTAGCTACGCCATCACAATCCTGCCCGACAATACAGCCACCATCCAGGCGAACGGCTATCAGACCGATGATGAAATCCTCTGCGAAGTGCGAGAGCGCGGGAATAAGGCAAGTCTGTATTTTAAAAGTTACCCGAACGGCGGCGAGCTTAATCAATTCGGCGTGCAGCTATATAAAAAGGGCGACTTCATTTTGTCGCTTGAACGAATAAACAGCAGGCGATTCAGGGTCAGGTGGGGCAAGTACAATACTGAATTAACCAAAAGCGTGGTGTTCGTAAAAGTCAAAAGCCAGCAGCCGTAATAAAAGACTTGTCGCTGTCTCCTTTCTGCGCTTTACGGGCGGCGATACGGCGCTGGCTGTAATCAGGAGATAAAAAAGATGAAAAGCAAGCTAACGCGATCTCTTCTAGTCATCCTCGCTCTCACTTTCACCTCTCAATTGTCCCTCGCCAATACCTCAACACCGCCTCGCAAAGACCCGACAGTCTCAACTGCCGCGACGCGAGGCGTGCAGCGTAGCAGGCGCTGCCGCGAGAGGTGTTGGCGACAATATCGTCTCTGCACCAGAGGCGTCGTGCCGCCTTCGACCGCGCGCTGCCGTGCGCGCCTGAGACAGTGTCTGCGACGTTGCGGCCGATGAAGCGCGAGTATTGACAGCCGATACTCTAAGCTCCAAGGACTTATGGACAACCTCGCCGAGGATATTATTCCCCCGCTTGTTGCCGCAGGGATTAAGCGTTTTTCATGGAGGATTACGGCACAGGCTTAACCTAACAGGAGACTCGAAAGATGAAAAGGAAAAGTTTTCGGATTAGCCTCTTCCTTCTCGCTTTGACCTTAACGGCTCAATTAGCTTTTGCCGGACCATCTCTCATTGGTCAGAATTCGAATTCGTCCACAACGGAATCCGCTGCCCCGAAACCAGACAAGCGATGCCGGAAGAAGTGCGCCAATTCTTATCGCAGGTGTCTCAGGACTAGCCGAAATAGATCTTCAAGGCGTTCCTGTTACCCGCGATACGAATTGTGTCTGAGATACTGCGGGTGAGAGAGTCCGGATTTGTTTGAGGCGGCGTCTCAAGTAGAATCGCCGCCTCAAACATTTTATGTACATCTTCTACATCTTCGCCGCTCTGCTCATCATTCAGGCAATCATCTCGCTTCGGGGCGGCGCGCGTTATCTCTCTTACATACGGCGAGAGACTGCGAAAGACAATCAAACTTTTACGCCTTATGCTTCCATCATCGCGCCATGTCGCGGATTAGATCAGGGCTTGCGAGAAAACCTGGCGGCGCTCTTTCGGCAGGATTACCCGGCTTACGAGATCATTTTCGTGACTGACAGCCAGAACGACCCCGCGCTTCCATTGATAGAAGAGTTGCGAAGAGAGTTCGCCGAAGTCGAAGGAGTTGCGGGCAGGGTTCTTGTCGCGGGCGATGCAGCGAGCAGCGGGCAGAAGGTCCATAACCTTCGCGCTGCTGTTGTTGAGGCCAATCCTGAGAGCGAGATTCTGGTCTTCGTTGATTCGGACGCGCGACCGCAGGAGAGTTGGCTGCGAGCATTGGTTTCTCCTCTCGCCGACGAGGAAGTGGGCGCGGCCACGGGTTACCGCTGGTTCATTCCCGTTAAAGGCGGTCTCGCTTCCAATCTGCGCGCCGTCTGGAACGCTTCGATTGCGTCCGCTCTCGGTCCTCAAAGCGACAGAAACTTTTGCTGGGGCGGCTCGACGGCTATCCGCCGTGCGACGTTCGAGCGCGCCCGAGTGTTGGACGAATGGCGCGGCGCTGCCTCTGACGATTTTGCGATGATGCGCGCGCTTCGTCGCCAGGGCCTGCCAATACATTTCGTGCCACGCTGCCTGACCGCTTCACATGAGGATTGCGGCTGGCGTGAGCTGCTGGAGTTTACGACGCGCCAGTTGAAGATCACCAGAGTTTACGCGCCGCGCTTCTGGAAGATAGTTCTCTTCAGCAATCTTCTCTTCGTGCTCGTCTTCTTCGGCGGCATCGCTCTGACGATCACGAGGGCAGCGCTCGGGCTTTCTTACGTGTGGGTGCTAGCTTTCGTCCTCGCAATCTATGCGCTCGGAATCGCCAAGGCCGCTTTGCGTCTGCGTGCCGTCAGCTTTCCGCTCGCGCGATACCGCAGAGAGTTGCGACGCGGCGCATTCATGCATCTCTTTGTATGGCCGTTCGCCTCTGCGCTCTATCTCTACAATTCGCTCGGCGCGCTTCTTTCGCGCCGAATACGTTGGCGTGGCATCACCTACGAATTGAAATCGCCCAACGAAACTGTCATTATCAAAACAGTCTAGAGAGTCTGGAGTCTGGAGTCTGGAGTCAAAAGCAAAAACTCGCCTTTGACTCCAGACTCCAGACTCCAGACTCCAGACTCCAGACTCCAGACTCTCGTTATGTCTTCTAAAGCCGCACAGTTCGTACAGCTCCTGCGTTCGACGAAACGCGAGAAGCGTCTCGGGACGCTGATCCTCTTCGTCACCTCGCGGTGCAACGCCTTCTGCAAGACCTGCTTTTATCATGAAGAGCTGAATCGGCCGGGCGACATGACCTTCGAGCAGATCGAGAAGGTCTCCAGGACGATGCCGCCCATCACGGACCTCTGGCTCTCTGGCGGCGAGCCGATGCTGCGCCGTGATCTGACCGGAATCATTGACACCTTCATCAACAATAACGGGGTCCGCCGCGTCATCATCCCGACCAACGCGCTCGTCAAGACGCGCACTTACGAAGTCGTGGATCACGCGCTCGGGCTACATCCGCACCTCGACCTCTACCTGAACATCGCGCTCGACGGCTACGGGCAGACGCACGACGAGATACGGGGCGTCCCCGGCAACTGGGAGAAAACGCTCGACTGCATCCGCGCTCTCTATCCTTTGAAAGAGAAGTACGCGGACCGCTTTCGCCTCAACGTCAACACGGTCGTCTGCTCCGAGAACTACTGGGAGATTGAGAAGCTCTCCGAGTACCTGTGGGAGAATTTCCGGCTCGACGGCCACTACTTCAACATCATCCGTGGGGAGACGAAGGCGGGTGACGAGATCAAACGTGTGCCGCCGGAAGTCCTGCCCGAAATGTACAGGCGCGCGTCCTTGCTCACGAAGCGCTACGCCGGGCGCATGTTTGCGGACGATGACGCGAGCCGGCGCTTCATCAAATCGGTCGCTTACGTTGGGACGATCACGACACACTATCGCACGCAGCACGAAAACTTCAGTGGGCCGACCGCGTGGCCTTTCCCCTGCACGGCCGGCGAGACGACCGCCGTCATTGACTATAACGGCGACGTCCGGGCCTGCGAGCTGCGCTCCAAGTTCGCGACGCTCTCGGACTACGATTACGACTTTCGGCAGCTCTGGTCCGCAGAGGAGCGCCAGAAGGAGCTGGGCGCAATTGACGAAGGGCGCGCCTGCTGGTGCACGCACGTCTGCTTCATACACGACTCCATGCGCCACTCCCGCCGCGCCCAGCTTTACGAAGTGCCGAGGAATTATTTGAGGCGGAATAGTTGGTGATTACAGGGGCCGGGGACCAAGGGTCAGGGGCCGGTTTAAGGCTTTTCACTGACCCCCGACCCCCGACCCCCGACCCCTTGCAATGCCTGAACGCGACGAAGAAGGTGTGACTCGCAAGAGCGGGCTGGTTTACGCGGGCGTGCTCTCTTTTGTCCTGTCCACTGTGACGCTCCTGATTATCGGGTGGGGGCTTGACCGCTGGCTCGGCACGAGTCCCTGGCTGGTGGTCGCAGGCATAGTGCTTGGCGCGGGCATCGGGTTTTATCAATTCATACGGCTGCTCTCCAGGATTTCCTGAGCATGATGGGCCAATAGAAGTGTCCTATGAAATGGTGTTGCATTGGATTTAAGTCTCATTATGACTCCGCCGGACAGAGCGGGCACGCCATTCTAATCGGGCGAGATTCATCAGGCGTGCCAGAGATAATGATGCAATATCGTGCCCTTGATCTTGGAGAGGAAGGCCATATTAAGTCCGATATTCCCGTTTCAACAGTGGTTGATATAAGGATTGTCTTTTGTCCATGGTGTGGACGTAATGTTGAGAAGTGGTACGGGAAGCATATAGATGTCCTGTATCGAGAAGGTTTGAAAATATCTTATTGATGCTCCCGCTGGCGCTTCTATTGGTAAACTATTCAGCCCCAGGGTCTATTCATTTTCGAGACTGAGGAAAGTAGAGAAACAGCACTGTCCACGAAGCCACACGAAACGACACGAAACAAACCACAGCAATTTCGTGTCGTTTCGTGTGGCTTCGTGGATCGTTCTCTTTCCGTCGAGAATGAATAGACCCTGATTCAGCCCGCGCTTAACTCGACACCGCGCGCGTGTCTGTGTAAAATCTCCTGCTTCGGTTATGAGTGAAATCGTGAACAGTGCAGGCCGCAGTGCGCTTGCCGGAACCGATCCGGTAAGGATGGAGCGCCGCCTTTTCCGCCTGATGTGCGTGATTGTAGCGGTGGCTGTGATCGTCAGCGCTGTGCTTGCGCCGTGGCGCGTGACGACGGGGCTCTTAGTCGGCGGCGTGCTATCGCTTTTCAATTATCACTGGCTGCACACCTCGCTCGCGGCGGTCTTCAGCACGGCGGCGAGCGGCAAGCGCGTGAAGATCAAAGCTGCGCGCTACGTGCTGCGTTATTTCATTATCGCCGGGGTGGTGGCCGCCCTGTACGCGCTCGACCTTGTCTCAATCGTTGCGACGCTTCTCGGCCTCTGTTCGTTCGCGGTCGCCATGATGATCGAAGCTTTCATTCAAATCTATTTCGCAATCGTCAATCGAGAGGAAACTTAAATGTTGTTCTGGTTACTGAGCGAGGGCGGGGGCGGGGAGGCTGCTGCCCAGCACGGCGAAAAAGTGACGAAGCATGCCGCGGAGCATATTCCCTGGATTGTGCAGAAGGTTAACGAGGCCATCGGCGGACCCATCCACGATTTTCAGTTGAAGTACACGAAGCCTTACTGGGATAAGCTTTTCGGCACGGATGCGTCAACGGTCATCGGGCGGTACTCGCCGGAAACGGCCGTCCCCTGGTACACGGTGATGTTCATCATCGCCTGCATCTTCAGCATCATTATTATCTGGCTGTTGAAGCGAAAGCTGTCGGAAGATGAGCCTTCGGGCGGGCAGCAGACGCTTGAGGTCGGCGTGCTCGCTGTGCGGAACCTGATCGTGGATGTCGTCGGTCCACACGGCGTCAAATATTTCCCGGTCGTCGCCACCTTCGGCATGCTCATCTTGGTCTCTAACCTGATGGGCTTCATCCCTGGCATGATGGCCCCGACCTCCGCGACCAGCGTCACCTTCGCGCTAGGCATCTCGTCGTTCGTCTATTACAACTACATCGGCATTAAAGAGAACGGGCTCTTCGGCCATCTCAGGCACTTCGCCGGGCCAGTGCTGGCGATTGCGCCGTTGCTCTTTCTCATCGAGCTGATCAGCAACTTTATCCGCCCGATGTCGCTCGGCATACGTCTCTTCGGTAACATGTTCGCGGACGAAAAGGTCGTCGAGAATATCGCCAACCTCGGCGCGCCTTACACCTACTGGGTGGTTCCCGTCCTCTTGATGCCGCTCGGGCTGTTCGTCGCATTCATCCAGACATTCATCTTTATGTTTCTTTCGATGGTCTACATCAGCGAAGTCTCGCATCCGCCGCACGACGAGCACGCTGAGCACGGGCACGCGCATGACGAAGGAGAAGAGATCATCGCACCAGTCTTGACATAAAAGCAGTGACGAGTGACAGGTGACAAGCAAGAACGGTTTTTCTCGTCACTTGTCACTCGTCACTCGTAACTGTATTTAAGCGTTTTGAGCGGCGCAGGCAGACGCGCCCGCGCACGTTGAGGCGTTTCGGTAGTTAAATTTTTCAAAGCGAGGAAGGGAAGCCGAAAGCTTTAAGAGAAGGAGCGGAGGAGAACGCGCATCATTGCTCTCGGGATTTTCCGAAAGAGCAGGCATGCTTGCATCGCTGGCGCGCCGTTGTACGAGGGGCGGCGAATACCGGAGGCGGGCGAAATAATAGACCGCGAAGCGTTCTTTCCGATTCCATGATTCATCTGCGGCTTAGATTCCCTTGAATCCTTTGAAGCCTAAACAAATCTCAAGGAGGAATCGAGATGAGAAAACTCAGGCTCATGTTCTTCAGCATGCTCTGCATCCTGATGACTGCCGTCACCTCTTTTGCGGCAGAAGTTGTAGAGAAAGATAACGACGCGAGTGTGAACAAGTACAAGGCGCTGGCTGCGGGCTTCGGCTTTGCCATCGCCGCAGGACTCGGCGCGCTCGGCCAGTCGCGCA
This sequence comes from Pyrinomonadaceae bacterium, assembly GCA_036392495.1. Lineage (GTDB taxonomy): Bacteria > Acidobacteriota > Blastocatellia > Pyrinomonadales > Pyrinomonadaceae > QHXM01. Next base: position 20,312 of record DASVXV010000001.1, read on the forward strand.
TCGCAGCCTCGGCCGTCGAGGGCGCTGCGCGCAATCCAGGCGCGGCGGGCCGCATCCAGATCATGATGATTATCGGTCTGGCGCTCATCGAATCGCTGGTGCTCTTCGCGCTCGTGATCGTCTTCGCCAAAGTCTAGTCAATTGCGGAATGCGGATTTAGGAGAGCAGAAGGCAGAAGGCACAAGGCAGAAGGCAGTCAAGGCAAAACGCTCCTGGTTTTTACTGCCTACTGCTTTCTGCTT
>DASVXV010000002.1:0-56654 GCA_036392495.1 Pyrinomonadaceae bacterium
CCAGAGCGCAGCAAAGATCAGACCTGAATTTGTTCGATCCGTTTTTCCTAAGATTTTTGCAGGTTTTCGAGATAGTTCAATGATTCCCAAACATCTATCAATACTTGTGTAGATACTAATGGCTTGCGCCCTGGGCTTTATACCGTCGCCCATTTCATGGGCTTCAACATCTTTTCCATCTGTAACCCAGGGCTGACGCCCCGGGCTCTATTCTGTCGCCACTGACTGGGCTCAAATCATATTCTCTTGACCTGAACCCATGACTCACGTCATGGGCTACTGATATTGCGCCCCTCCGGGGCTTAAGCTAATATCGAATCCGCCCCTTTGTCTGAGAATGTGAGTAACCTCGTAGGTCGTCTTTATGGAAAACCATTTTACGCAGATAACCGATCAGCAGGCGCTGGAGCAGTTGTTGGAGCGCTCGCACGAAGCGCCCGTCATTCTTTTCAAACACAGCACGACCTGTCCCATCAGCAGCGCGGCCTATAAACAGATGTCGCAGGTCGAGCGCCCCGTCGCCATCGTCATCGTGCAGAGCGCGCGCGAAGTCTCGAACGAGGTGGAGGCGCGGACAGGGCTCCGTCACGAGTCGCCGCAGACGATAGTTTTGAGGAACGGCCGGGCCGTCTGGTCCGCGTCACATTTCAGAATAAAATCCGAGGCCGTCGAACAGGCCGTGCGCGACAATTCGTAGTCGCACGAAAACTCTGGCAGCCTCCGAAGCGGGCAGAGATATTAATGAGCGATGTGATGGAAAGACGCGGTGCTGCGATTGAGCCGCGCGAAATCGAGCAGGAGGGGGACGCGGGGCTTCGTATAGCCTGGGCGGACGGGCACGAGTGTCATTACAGGGCCTCGGAGCTGCGCCGCGCCTGTCCCTGTGCGCAGTGCGTCAACGAATGGACGGGCGAGCGGGTCTTAAAGCCGGAGGCCATCTCGGACCAGCTCTCGATTGAAGACCTCTCGATAGTCGGCCGCTACGCGCTCAATTTCCGCTGGAGCGACCGGCACGAAACGGGAATTTACAGTTTTCGATATTTGCGCGAGTTGTGCGAGGAACAGCAGAATCCGGAAGCCTGAATCCAGGAGTCGGAATAGAAGGCCACGACCCGCTTCTGTCTTTATTCTGGATTCTTAATTCCGTATTCTGAATCCTGCTTTCGATGAAAACGATTCTGGTCATCGAGGATGATGAAGTGGCGCGCGAGTTGATGCGCATGGCGTTGGAGCGTCTCGGCTACAAGGTCATCGAAGCGGAAGATGGCGTGCAGGGGTATGAAGCAGCCGTCCAGGTCCGGCCCGATCTGATTGTGACAGACATCAAGATGCCCGCGGCCGATGGCGTGCACCTCGTCCGCCGCGTGCGCGATACGGCAGAGATTGCCGAGACCCCGATTCTCGTGACGACAGGTTTTGGCAGCGGCAGTGCGACCTTTGCGCTGGCGCAGGGAGCGACAGCCTACGAGCCGAAGCCGATCAATCCGCAGAACTTGCTGGCGACCGTGAAAAGATTATTAGAGAAGGATGATTGATGAACGCGACGGAGTTAATCGGATGGTGCAGCTCTTTTATCCTGGTGCTGACCATCGGCAAGCAGGTTTACAAGCAGTGGCAAGAGGGGACGAGCGAGGGGGTCTCGAAATGGCTTTTCATAGGTCAGATGAGTGCCTCCCTGGGGTTTACGATCTATAGCTGGCTCGTCAGCAACTGGGTCTTTGTGGTTACAAACGCGGTGATGCTCGTCAACGGCCTGGTGGGGCTTTTCATAGTGCTTCACCACAGGCGACGCGAGTCCGCCAACATCAAAGGGAAGGCTTGAAACAGAGGACATGAACGAAAGAGATTTTTTCGACGAGAAGCAGGAAACGAAGCGCGCCAGTTTCAGTTGCCCGTACTGCCGCGAGCGCGCGGACTATGATGTGCGCTGGCTCAGGAGAACGAGGAAGAGCGCTGTCCCACGCGGCGCGAACGAGCAGGACCGCGCACGCTTTGCCAAATCACGCGACTACATGGTGCGAATTGACGACATGCTCGCCTGCAAAAATATGCGTTGCCGTAAACGCTTCGAGATTCCCAATTCGCAGTCAGTGGTCTTCATTTGAAGTTTGTGTGCAGGTCATAGCTATTGATAATTGAAAGGAGAAGATGATGGAAGAGTTAATCAAAAGAGTTACGGAGAAAACGGGTATTTCAGAGGACAAGGCGAAGTCGGCGATTGAAACGGTCGTCGGGTTTTTGAAAGAGCGGCTGCCGGGTCCAATCGCGGGCCACGTTGATAGCGCCATCAACGCCGGGGGCGCGACGGCCTTCGACAAGGCGAGCGACCTCATCGGCGGCCTCGGAGGCATGTTCGGAAACAAATAAAGATTCGTAAATCGTAAATCGTGAATCGTAAATCGTGAATCGTAAATCGTGAATCGTGAATCGTAAGTAGAGGGAATTTCTATTTACGATTCACGATTTACGATTTACGGCTATTGTGGTTGCCCACAGTGCGTTGGTGCGTGAAGGCGCACTGTGGCGGCGCGGATTGCCTGCCAGGCCGGTGTTGGCGCGCGCGTAGGCGCGTGGCCTTAGTTTGTCGAGAATCAGCCTCAGCGATAAGACATTCGCTGAGGTTTTTTTTAGCAGACAATGGCCGCTTGACAGACAGGAGGTTTAAGCCATGCGCTGGATGACACGATTAGTGGTGTTTCTTCTCTTCATTACCGCCGGGGAATCAACCCTTTATATTGTGGCTCAAAAGAAAGAGGCTTCCACTCAATCCGAAGAGAAGGCTGCCGAGACATCAGACCCGCAGCTGGTTCTCGACGAGCCTCTTGAAACAGCGCCGGACGAGGCTTCGCAGTCCATCAAATTCGGGCCTGTCGCGCCCCTGGAGTTCTACGCCAACAGGGAAAAGATAATCCTTCGTGAAAATCCGGACCCGGGCTCGCGCGTCGTGGCGAAGCTGACGGCGGGCGGATATGAGCGGGCCGAGATTATAGAAGCGACGAAAGATTTCCTGCGCGTCCGGTTCGTAATCAATGACGACTCCGCTAACGACGAGACAAAAAGAGAGAAGAGCTTGGAGGGTTGGGTCAGTTGGGGCGAGGTCCAGCCGTACATGAGCGCCATTGTCCTGGACGCGGAGACAGGTGAGGTCATCTCGCGCATTCCGCTTAGGGAGGGTTTAACGTCAATTGCCTTCTCGCAGGACAATTCACGAGCGATCTTTTTTAGCGGCGAGGGCGGCACTGCACAGACCGCCTACGAAGTTCAGACGAGCGATTACACATTGACCCGGAGCCTGATCTCATCTGGCGAGGAGTATTTAGGGAATATTTTTTATGGACCCGAAAGCGGCTCACTCTACACAACTCTTCACAGGGCGGGTCAATCTCACGGCGGGACCGACAGTAAAATGAGTTTGTTGCGCATCGGGGACGAGGGTGCGCCGAACGAGATCGCGCCTGTAAGGTTTGAAAAGGGCGACATCTTTGTCGTCTCGCCGGACGGAAGCGCCGCATTCATTCTTCGCAGGGAAACAGAGGATGCTTCTGAAATTACAGTTCACAAATTCGAACTCACGACCCAGCAGATACTCAGCAGCTTTACCCTTAATGACACCCCTTTGGATCAAGGCTTATATAATTTTGCCATGAGCCGCGACGGGTCGGAGTTCTATCTCCGGCAGTCGGAGAATATGGAGGTTATAACCGTGATCGACACGCGCACGGGCCGGCCGTTGCGTGTCATTCCGTATCTCTTCGCCGGGGATGGTTGGTCAGTTTTTTCGCAAGATGATTTGGTCGGCGACTCGCTGCACGTTCGTATTTGGGAGCAGAGCGATGACGAGATGCACGCCAACTCGGAAAATTTCTGGGTCAGCGGCAGCGGGCGGGTCCCAGCCGAAGGCGGCATCGCTTACGTGACCGAAGGCGATGGAAGACGTTTTGCCGTTAACGAGGCGGGAACGCACCTGTTCAAGCTGAATGACAAGAATCAGATTGAGGAAAAGCTGTGGATTGAGCGCCTGGACCTGATAAAGGGGAGCGAGGAAGAGACTGGGCTGACGGTCTTCGGCCTGAAGGCCAGCCCGGACGGGAAACGAATCATCCTGTTCCTTGGAATAGAGCATGGGTGCTGATGACGGCCGAGGAGGCCAAAGAGCGGGATTGCGGTCGAGTCCCTGAACAGTATTCCGTATTGAGCAACCATCTGCGGTGCGGTACAATCTCAAGCGCACAGCTTACCTCCAGTAAGCAGTTTGTAGCGCTTCGTAGTATCAGCACAAATGAAATCCAGTTCCCCCAAACGCTTCGTCGTACTTGCCGCAGCCGTTTTCTTCCTCCTGCCTGCAGCGCCCGCTCGCGCGCTGGACCGCGTCGAGCAATGGACGAGCGTCCAGTCCAAAAATTTCCTGCTCGTAGGCAATGCCGGCGAGCGGGAGATACGCAAAGTGGCCGCGCGGCTCGAACAATTTCGTGAAGCCTTCATGCACCTCCTCCCGGTGGAGCATTTCGACTCAACAGTCCCGATGACCGTGATGGTCTTCAGGACGGATGATGCCTACAGGCCGTTTGAACCGCTTTACCAGGGGCGACCGGCCGGGGTCGCGGGCTTCTTCCTGTCGAGCCAGGAAGTGGACTACATCACGCTCTCCGTTGACTCCAAGCACGTCCGCAGCCCTTACGCGCTCGCCTTCCACGAATACGTTCACCTGCTGGTCAGAAACAGCTTCCGCAATGCCCCGGTCTGGTTTAATGAAGGGCTGGCCGAATACTACAGCACCTTTGAGATTGCGGACGGCAAGCGCGTCACGCTCGGCAAGCCCATCCAGAGCCGTGTGCGTATCCTGCGTCAACGAGAGCTTCTGCCGCTCGAAACGCTGTTCAAAGTGGACGGCGCATCCGAGCACTATAACGAGCAGGCAAAGCGCGAAATCTTCTACGCGGAATCGTGGGCGCTTGTCCATTACCTGTTAAGCGGGCCGCGCCGCGTTCAGCTCTCAAATTACCTGGACCTTCTGGGTAAAGGCTCGTCAATCGAGGACGCTTTCCGGCAGGCGTTTCAGACGAGCTTCGCGGAGATGGAGAACGAGCTGCGGCAATACATCCGGCTCAACAGGTACGGGCAGCAGACGATAACTTTCGACAAGCGCCTGGAGTTCGATGAGCTGATGCGCAGCTCTCAGTTAACCGAAGCCGAAGCTCAATTTTATCTGGGCGATCTGCTCCTGCACACGAATCGGCTTGAAGAGGCGGACCGCTATCTTCAAAAAGCAGTCGAACTCGATTCAAAACTCGCGGCAGCACACGCGTCATTGGGGATGCTGCGGATGCGGCAGAATCTGTTTGAGGAAGCGAAGCGCCATCTCAAGCTCGCCAGTGAAGCGGAGTCAAGCAACTATCTGGTGCATTACTATTATGCTTATGTGCTCAGCCGCGAGGGCGCAGGGTCGGACAATTCTGTTGACGGCTATTACAACAACGAGAAGGTCACCACGATGCGCGCCGAGTTGAAGAGGACAATCGAGCTTGCGCCGCGATTCGCGGAGGCTTATCGCCTTCTCGCTTTCATAAATCTGGTCAGAGAGGAGCAACTGGAAGAGTCAATCAAGCTCCTGCAAAAAGCGCTTGAGCTTTCGCCCAGAAGACAGGAGTTTGCGCTGCTCCTCGCGCAGGTCCACACCCGGCGAGAAGAGTTCAATGCGGCGCGCGAGATTCTAAAGGCGCTCATCCAAAACAGCATTGATCCGCAGATTCATAAGCAGGCCGAGACTCTACTCAACAGCGTCGCGGCCAGAGAAGAGTACTTGGCGCGCGTTAAGGCCCTGAATGCCGAAGCCGCCAAAGAAGAGTCGCCGCCTCCGGGCGGCATCCAGCCGTGTGACGCGCCGCAGCCCGGTCCGCTGCTTAAAAAGCTGCGCTTCGAAGGCGAGCAGGTTTGCGGGCTTCTTATTCAAGTTGATTGCGACGAGAAGGGCGTGATGCTTTTCGTTGAAGTCGGCGGACGCACCTTAAAGCTCCATAGTGATAGACTCAATCGCATTAGATTCGTCACCTATACGGCGGACGTCAAAGGGCACGTCAACTGCGGGTTGCAGTTGCCGGCCAACCCTGTGCTTGTCACTTACAGGCCCGCGAAGAAGGGGGCCGGAGCGCAGGTTGATGGTGAAGTCATCGCCGTCGAGTTCGTTCCCAAAGATTGGAACACCAATCACTGAGAGCGAGTCGAAAAGCTCAAGAGTAATCTTTCCACCAAAAGTAAAATAAAGTATATTCGGACGTGACTTCCGGATACTGACTTCCTCGCGTTCCATGCTTTTCGGTGGCGGCGCCATCCTTTCAGTTCATCCTCGCGAAAGCTGCGGCTTGAAAAGGCTCTTGAGTACCCCGGGAACGGCGTGGTTTAAGCTCATTTCACGCCCTCACGATCAGAGAAAGTTTAGGAGAACTTGACTATGGCCTCAGAGAAAACTCTTTTGCGCGCGCTCGATTTAATAACCATCGCCCCCCAGTCGGAAATTGAATCTCTCCAGGAGGGCGGGACAGAGCATGCCGAAAATTTGCGCCGCATCGTGTACTCAAAGAATATCGTCGCGTGCGGCATCAGCGAAAAGGTCTCTAAAGGGAAGGCCACTGGAAAGCTCGCCCTGACTTTTTACGTCAGAAAGAAGGTCTCACTAAAACAATTGCGCGCGGACGAAGCTATCCCCCCGACAATCCCCGAATCCATGAGCGGCCCGAAGGCGATTCCGACAGACGTCAAAGTCATCGGCCGCATCCGCCTGGAACTTAATGCGATTCGAAAACCCTTGCAGCCTGGAAACAGCATCGGCCATATTAAGGTGACGGCGGGCACGCTCGGAACCTGGGTCATGAAAGACGGCAAGATCATGATTCTGAGCAACAGCCATGTTCTTGCAGAAAGCGGTAAGGCCAAGCGTGGCGACGACATCCTTTACCCTGGAAAACTCGATGGCGGTAAGAAGCCAAAAGACCTGGTCGCCAGGCTGACGGACTTCGTGCCGTTCCAGACGGGAGGAGATTTCGTCAACAAGGTGGATTGCGCGGTCGCGACGCCCCTGGAAGAGCGCCTGGACGAGATCAAGAGAGAGATCAAGGGCCTGGGCCTTCCGCGTGGAACGATCAAGGCGAAGCGCGGGATGAAGGTCACAAAAGTTGGCCGCACGACGGGCAAGACGACTGGCCGCGTGTTGGACGTGAACTTCCGCACAATTGTCAATTACCCTGGTATCGGGAAAGTGGGATTCATAGATCAGGTCCTCTGCACGCGCTATACGGAGGGCGGCGATTCGGGCTCGCTCGTCCTGGACAAGGAATCGGGCAAGGCCGTCGGCCTGCATTTCTCCGGGTCTCCGCCAGAGGGCGGCGGGCGCGGCAGCAGCGTCTTCAATCCGATTGAAGCCGTGCTCGAAGCCCTGGGCGTCAAGCTGGTTACGAAATGAATATGGAAGGTTGAAAGGCAGACCTGAATGGCTAGTGAACGAGAGGCGAATCTGGCGCGCGAGCAGCACTCGCGTTTCCTAACTGACCTCGGGGCACACTCAATCGCCGTGGACGAGATTCGGCGCAAAGGCGAGAAAGCTTTCGCCGTGATAGCCTTCTTCGACAAGAACCCTCCGAAGGGGGTTCCTCAGGCGCTCGAAATCAGAGTCGGGAAGAGGACGATTGAGGTCCCCCTCGTCGCCGAAATCATGAAGATGCCGACTCCGGAATAAGCTCATCCCAAAATCGAAAAGCTTGGGCCAGTCGTCCACTCATTTAAAAATCAATACGCTAGAAACAATACGTGGCTGAACGATAATGTATGCAATAAAGCCACCACGGGCGGACCTGTTTATCACCGAGCGATAGCCCCTCTCCTAAAAAAATCTGATCAAATCCCGCCTTCCGCGCGTCTAAATAAGGTGTCAACGCTCGTCTCGGAAGCTTTTTTCGGAATTTAAGATTATGGCCTCCCGTTTGCAAGAAAGGCGGCGCGCGGGCGTTCAGTGAACAAAAATTGAACTCCTGGAGAGGAAATTCGTTAAAGAGATACGAACCCAGCAATCATAGAGGCAGAAAGTAAAGGTCATCATGACTAAGAAAACCCCGATCAAAATTATCAAGCGCGAGGAGCGAAATCGTCAGGAAAAAGCGGGCGAACAGCCCAAACCGGCAAGGAAAACGGCTCAGGACGCGGCACGCGACATGGTCAGCACCGTCACCAACTGGGTAAACGAGTTCCAGCAGAAGCGCCGAACCGAGACTTCGCGCGCCATTCAGACGCTTTTCCCGGAGCCGCCGCAGCCGAACGAGGTCTAATCGCTTCGACAACAAACGGAGCGCGATTACTGCACCATTTCCAGAGCGGCGCAAACCATTACGAGCAGGGGCGGGCACAAAACGGAAAGGGCGATCCTTCGAAGGGTCGCCCTTTCCGTCTCCAGAGCTTTTGTTACTGCGACCGGGCTCGGTCAGAACATTGACACGAGCGCGCGGGCCGTCATAGCATCGCGGCATCTCAAATCGAGAAGAGATGAAATGCCGTGAAGAAGAGCGGACACAAGCGCGGGAAGAAGGCAACACAGCGGCCCGTCTTTGAGGGAATACGAAAGCCGATCGCGCCACCGGGCCACCCGCTCAGCAATGCCAAGCCTGATGAACGCGCGCGCCCTGCCATGCGCAAAGCAAAGCACAAGCGCCGCCCGGAGGGCGAAGAAGAGTAGCCAGCCTGATTTAAGGACGAGCCGGATAAAAAGAGGGGTGATCGGACCGACACCGCCTATGAGTTTGCCAGTGGACAAAACCGCCCGAGCCTTCATCGCCAAAGCCAGGGATCTTCTCAGCGAAGAATATTTACCGAAGATCGAGCGCTGCCTTGAAAGGTTGAGCGACGAAGAGGTCTGGTGGCGCGCCAACCACGAGTCGAACAGTATCGGCAATCTCTTGCTGCACCTGGCTGGTAACGCGCGGCAATGGATTGTCTGCGGCGTGGGCGGCGTCGCAGTGGACGAGCGCGTGCGTCAGCAGGAGTTTGACCGGCGTTCTGGGATGACAGGCCGAGAGGTGCTCGAACTGCTCCGAGAAACGGTCGCGGAAGTTGATGACGTGCTCGCCCGGTTTGAGCAGTCGCGAATCCTTGAGGGACGCCGGATTCAGGGCTACGACGTGACCGTCCTTGAAGCAGTCTTTCACGTCGTCGAGCATTTCTCCATGCACACGGGCCAGATCATTCTCCTGACCAAGATGCTCAAGGGCGTGGATCTGAAATTCTACGACTTTTCGGGCGGCGCGCCTGCGTCCGTGTGGAAGCCTGCGGCGGAAGACAAGCTATAGCCAATCGCCTGAAAGAAGAGGTCGCTTCAGGGGCGGCCATTTCGTGATTTAACGCCCGCCGTCGCCCGGTAAATAAAACCCTCCCTGTTGTCACTTTGGACTTTTCATTCCCGCCGGTTCGTGCTTAATATAGGCGCGGACTTAAATAATTCGTTGTGGTCGGCACGCCCGGCTGTGAGGCTAATAGAGAGTCTCTGACTCTGCGCCTCCGGCCGTTTCCGGCTGCTGCAAGAGAACGTTCCCGTAGGAGGTTAATCTTAATGACTTATGTTGTCGCGGAGCCTTGCGTGAAGTGCCGTTATACGGACTGCGCGCTGGTTTGTCCAGTGGAAGCTTTCCACCTTGATGACGATATGCTGGTGATTAATCCTGAGACCTGCATTGATTGTGACGCGTGCGTCCCTGAATGTCCCGTTGAAGCCATTTTCCCGGAAGATAAAGTTCCGGAGGAGTGGGCCCACTTCACGCAGATGAACGCGGATAGGGCCTTGAGCGGGCTTCCGACCATCAGCGACAAGCTGGACCCGCTTTGTTAAGGTGATCTGCCTTCATTAACGCGATCGTTGGCCTGTCTCTTCGAGCCCTAACATTAAAGGCCGCTCTCCATCTTCTGGAAAGCGGCCTTAACTTTGACCTCCGACCGTCTGCCCGTGCCTCACCACTCATAAACACGCCCGGCTTCCATAACCTCCAGTTTCGGGATGCCGAGCGCATGAAGCTCATCCATAACTTTTTCCCTGTAAGAAGGCTTAAGGTGAACTGTCAGAATGTCTATGCCTTGATGGTCGAGCTTGCGTAACTCATGGCGCAAAGATTCCGGCGTAAAGTGGCGCGAGTCCTCCGCGAGTTTCGCCATCGAGTTCGGGAACGAAGCCTCGATCAAAAGGGCGTCAATCCTCCGCGTCTCATTAACGAGCTTCCAGAAGTCCTCCGTCTCGGCCGTGTCGGAGCTGAAGGCGATGGTGGCTTTGCCGTCCGAGACTATCATTCCGACCGTCGGGACGATGTGGTTGACGTTAACGGCCGTCACCGTGAGGTGCGCGACCTTGAACTCCTCGTCCGTCTTGAAAGGCACATACTCCATGACCGGCCCACGCTCGTTGCGTAGCTCCGAGAAGCGCGGGTAGACGGTCCAGTTGAAAATGTCGCGTTCGAGCGCGGCGATCACCTCTTCGGTGGCGTGAATGCGAATCGGTCTTTCGAGAAAGCCGAAGAGGTCGTCAATGTAAATCGGCAGACTCGCGATGTGATCCATGTGCGGGTGCGTGATGATGATGTCGCGCACCGTATTGTGCTGCGAATTCGTGAGGGCGATGGCGATGCTGCCCGCGTCAATCGCCACCTTATCGTCAATCACATAACAGGTGAGCCGCTGCTCCTGTGTGGCGCGGCCCTCTTCATCGAACGTGCTTGGTAAGAGTTGAATCTTCACGGGGGTCGGTCGAGTAATCGGCTTTGATACAGTCCAAAAACGGCCTCAGTATAAGCTATTCGGGCGAAAGCGTGCGAGTGTAATTTGCGTCGGCGCTTCCGATTTCAGAAATGGCCTAGTCGCCTGCGCAATTCAAAAAGGTGACGGACGTAGGCCAGTTCGCGCTCTGTGGCCTCGCGCGGGTCTGACAAAAGCCCGCGCCTGACCCGGCTCCGATGAAAAGCAAGTTCGCTTGCCGTCTGATTAAATCTCATGCGCGTGCGCCAGATGCGGAAGCCTCCCCACCGTAGCGCGCTATAAGATGCGCTGACACGTCCTCGGATATCGCACAGCCTGTGATATTCATCGAGCGAGAAGAGCCCGCGCTCGCAGTCATGCCAGAGGTGTTCGCGCAGGATGCGTCCCTCGCGCTTGAGCGCAAACGAGATCGAGATGATTGCTCCGACGAAGATCGGCAGCATGACCAGAGCGTAAACAATGAAGAAGGCGGCGTTGCCGGAGAGCGCAGAGCTATTCCAGATGAAATGCAGGAGCATCGCCAGGAGCAGCCCCGCCAGCGGCATGACGCTCTTGACGACTTTGTTATGGGTCTGTTGCGCCAGGCCCAACCCGATGCCTGTCATGCTCGTGAAAAGCGGGTGGGCGAAGGGCGAGACTGCGCCGCGCAGGATGAACCGGCTGGTCAATTGGCCCCCGCCGATCATCGCGGCCTCGCCGTAGAATTTGAAGTTCTCTGTCATGGCGAAACCGAGTCCGACCATCCCCGCATAGACGATGCCGTCAATGATGCCGTCGAACTCGTCCTTCTTCCACCAGAAAAGTATGAACAGCACAGCACCTTTGGAGAACTCTTCGGTGATCGGCGCGGAGATGACCAGGGCGTAATATGGATAGTAGTTCTCCGAAACGGGGTCATAAGTCAGCGGGAGAGAATTGGCCACATATGAGTTGATGACGATAGCGATGAAGGCCGCGAAGGTCGCTCCCCAGAAAAAGGCCATCCCCAGCATCCACAGCGGCTCGGATTCGTAGCGGTCAATCCACAGGATCAGCAGGACGTAGATCGGAACGGGCAGCGTCCCGAAAAGAATGCCGATTAAGAGAGCGGACGTCCCCGTAGAATAGCCTATGGCGTAAAGCGTGAGAGAACCTGCCAGGAGTGCGAAAAAGATGCCGATCACTGCCAGCATCCATTTAATGGCCCGGCTGTTTGCGGTCGGCCTGATGCCGTACCCTTGCGGGGGAAACGGGGCACCGTAGTTTCTCATACGTCGCGCAAGTCGAAATCAATTACAGAGTCGCGCCGGACGCTCTCTTTCGCCCTTCGACCATGCAAGCGCCACCCTTTCAACTCAAATTACTTTGAAGATAATGAGCAGGGCAACGATCAGAGCCAGCAGAAGAATCGCGCTGACGCCCAGAAGTAGCGGAACCTTGTCGCCCTTTTTGGCGACAGCCGGCGGGGGCGCGGGCGGCTTGGCTACAGGGTTATTGTAGCCGGTTACCGGAGGTGCCACGCGAGACTGGGCGGAGTTAACAGGGGGCGCCGCGGCGGGCGCGGTCTGCTGCTTCTTCTTCGCTTGCGGCAGCATGGCTTTGTACTTCTCCGGGTCATCGCGGATAGTCGCCAGCATATCGCTGCTGAAAGAGTGGGCCCGGTTGGATCTCTCTTCCGGCTCCATCGGCTCGGCGCAATTCGGACAAAAAGCCTTCTCGGCTGGAACGGATGCCCCACAATGCTGGCATTTGATCAGTTCAGTCACGCTCAAAAGCTCCTTTGTTAGCTGGTTGAAAAGGCGACAATGAATTTCGGGTGCCTGCTTGCCACGTTTCGGCTTCTGACTTAACCGCAGAGGAAGAAAAGAAGATGTAGCAAATCTCCAATGTTTCCTCTGAGTCTCCCGCCTGCGGTGGCCGAGTTACGTCAGACGCTCTAAGTATAGCCACATTGGCTCTCTGACTTCTAGCCCAGCCGGGTGCGAGGCCGCAAGGCTACGCTACCGGGCGCAGGTTTGTGCCCGCCCGCCATCAATCGAGTAGGTTGCGCCCGTAATCCACGAGGCGCGTTCCGAAGCCAGATAGAGAATTAACTCCGCCACCTCGCTCGCCTGGCCGACGCGCCCAATCGGATGCGTCCCCTTGGAGTGTTCGAGAAATGCTTTGTAATCTTTTTCGTTCATGCCGCCGCGCTTATGTATCTCTGTGACGACCACGCCCGGGTTGACCGCATTGACTCTGACGCCGCGCGAGGCGAGTTCAAGCGCGGCGCAGCGCGTCAGCTGATCCAGCCCGGCCTTTGAGACGCAGTAGGCCAGCACGCCCGGGAAAGCCCTGAGCCCTGTGACGCTTGAGACGTTGACGATATTACCCCGCCTTTCCACCAGCGAAGGGGCGGCCTGCTGCATCAAGTTAAAAACGGCGCGCAGGTTGATGTTCATCATCGCATCCCAGACGGCGAGCGGGGTGTTCTCGATTGTGCCTGATGCGATGTGTCCGGCGGCGTTGACGAGTACGTCAACGCCTCCAAAATTATCGAGCGTCTGTGCGACGATGCGGCGGGCAATCGGCTGAACTGTTACATCCGCACGGATGCTCAGCGCCTCGCCCCCCTTGCTCTGAACCTCATTAGCCACTTTCTGAAGCGACTGTTTGTTCCGCCCGACAAGAGCCAGGTGAGCGCCCGCTTCGGCAAAGCGCAAAGCAACGGCGCGCCCGATTCCGGAGGTCGCGCCCGTCACTATCGCGACCTTTCCTGCTAACTCCTTCTCCATCCAGACTCCTTATTTCGCGCGAGACGAAGAGTGATGTAACGAAGGCCAGAGCGTAGCACAGGCAGAGGCGCTGCGTCTCCCAAAGTTTTCGGCTCACAAGCTGCTTATCATCAAGGATTGACAGAGGGGGCGAAAAATCAGACTATGATGGTCCATCTCGTGTTGTGCCCGATCGCCGCGTCCCGGAGAAAATTGTTTTGCGTAGTGATTCATTCGATCAAGCTTTCGCTAGAAGAGCGCGCATGCGTCGGATGCACACTGTTGCGCCAAATAGCCGCCCGGCGCGCTCGCGTATGCCCTCAACCTCCGGCTACGTGCTCGTGGCGGGAGCCGCTGTGGCCGCGCTCTTCTTCACTCTCTGGTGGATGCTTCACAGCAACGGGGACGAAGCGCCCTGGATTCCCGCTGGGCTCGCGGCGAGCGTCGTCATGCTGATAGCTATTGCGGCGCGCGAAGTCGTGATGCGTCGCGCCTGGACGCGCTACATTCTGGAACATGATAGGCGCGAACAGTCAAAGGCGCAGGTGAACAAGCGCCGGGATAGCGTGGCCCATAAAAACGGCAGGTCCATAGAATCCTTTTCGGCCGCGTTGCGCGCCCTACAGCGTCAGTGCGCCGAGGCTGATTTGCCGGGCGCACTGCCCGAAGCGCACCTTGAAGCCTATCTTTCGTGCCAGGATTATCTGGACGGCGCGGATGACAAGCTGCGTTCAGCACAGATGGCGAGCGAAACGCGCGTGACCTTGCGCGCGGGCCAGGAGCGCGTCCGGGGCCTCGCCCGTCACCACATGCTAAACTGGGCGCGAGGCGCTTCGCGCAGCCTGACGCACGAAGCGCAACAACGCGTCCGCATGTCGGACAAGATAGAAACGGCGCAACGCGCTCTTGACGTGATCGGTTCGGCCCTCAAGCTATATCCGGAAGAGGCTGAACTGCAGGAATCCGGGGACGCGGTGCGCGAGTTCATCGCTTCGGTCAGGGTTTCGCATTGGGTGGAGCTGGCCGAGCGCTCAGCGTTTAAGGGTCAGTACGCGCGGGCGATTGACCGTTACCGTGACGCGCTTTTTTACCTGACGCGCGCCAGCATGAAGGAAGAGGCGCGCGCCGTAACCGCGGAGCGCATCGGGCGCGAGATTGAACTGTTGCGCGCGCGCCTGAAAACGCGCAAAATAACGATGGACTCCCGACCAGGAAAGCAACAATAAGACTAATAAGAGGAAAATGTGGGGAATGATCTCGCAACGTTGCCCCAAATGTAAAAGCTCACGTCTTCGGCGGGGCTACAAAGCGACACCGCTGGTGCTGCGTATGTTTGGCATCTATAACCTTTTGTGCGATGATTGTAACCTGCTTTTCAGGGGGTTCGCGGTCCCAGGCACTGTGCCCAAACATGGCAGCAGGAAAAAGCGGCGGCAGATGCCGGAGACGCCGAAAGAGAGTAAAAGACAGGGCGTTTGATCTACGCGACCGTTTGAAATAACGCGCGAGTTGTCGGAGGCAGCCTTTCAGGGGCTTGACCGCATCTCGGATTTTCGCGCCTTCACCAGCGATGATTTCTATTTCTGAGGATACGATCATGAAAGCAAGAACACTTATCCTGTTAGTCGCCTTTTGCCTCGGTACATCTCTAGTGCTGAATGCACAGGAGCCGCAAGGACAAACAATGGGCGCCTCGCAAGGGGCGGCGGTCATGCCGACCTCCTCTTCGATGGATAACCAGGGCATCAAAAGATATATCTTAGGTCCGGGCGACACCCTGGACATTAGAATCTTCGGCCAGCCGGATTTGAACTGGACTGGAGAGGTTGAGGCCGACGGGAATTTGACCTCGCTTCCTTTTATCGAAACGCCGATTCGGGCTCAGTGCCGCACAGACAAGGAAGTTCAGAAGGATGTCATCGCCGCCTACTCGAAATTCCTCAAGAATCCGCAGGTGAGTGTCCGCGTCACAGGTCGAAATAGCCGCACCCCGGCGACGATCTTCGGCGCAGTCCCAGCGCCGACGCGCATTCAAATGTTTCGCCGTCTGCGACTCAACGAAGCAATTACGCTTTCGGGCGGCTATACGGAGCGCGCTAACGGGGACATACAGGTCATGCACATGGAGCGCGTGATGTGCCCAGAGCCGGGCGAAGAGGATGAGCCGCTGATCACTGCTGACGGCAGCCCCAGCGTAACCGCCATTAAAATTTATAAAATCTCCGATCTGCTGGCGGGGAAACCTGAGTCGAATCCGGTCATTCGGCCGGGTGATCTTGTCACAGTGATGGAATCAAAGCCGGTTTACATCACCGGCAGCGTTTACGCTCCGCAGGCGATTCTTCTGCGCGAGGGCCTAACGCTCAGCAAGGCTCTGGCGATGGTCGGAGGACCCAACAGTGAAGCCAGAGCAAGTGATGTGCGTATCTACAGATCGAAACTGGGCTCGGCCGATTGGGAGACGATCAAGGCAGACTACGGCGCTATCAGGAAGAAGAAGCAGGAAGACATCGTGCTCCAGCCTTATGACATTATCGAAGTTCCGAAAACCAAGGACTGGTCGCCCGGCGGCATCCTCAAGCTGCTCTCGGGAGTCGCCAGGGGCGGCGTCGGTAGCGTAATTAGCGCTCCAATAACGAGAATGGTCTATTACTGATCGAAAGGGATTGGGTGGTGAAAAGAGGTTGGCCGTCTCGGCCAACCTCTTCTTATTTCAGATGCGGGCGTTCAAGATGCCTGCGCCTTAGTCGTCCCGCCTTCCCCTGTGCTAAATTATGGGTTGATTATCATGCGGAATAATTATGGAGAAGAAGGATGAGTCAAAGAGTAACAAGAAGTGATCTCAAGCATAGGAAGAGAACCCGACGTTTAATCAGATTCGGGTGGATCGGAGGGACGGCGCTCCTCGTCATCTTCCTCCTCTACTACGAGAAGTCCGATTGGCTTTATGTGCTCGCAACGCTTGGCATAACTGTGCTTCTGGTCATCGTCGCGCTGGCTGATTTGGGCGGCGGGCGCAAAGGCGTTGATGAAGCTTCGCTGGGTGATGATAGTGCGGCTTTGGGCAGCGGGATCCCGCCGACAATGCCCGCTGTCGCCTCCGCCCCTTCAGACTTTCGCGGGTCAAAGACGCGGCGTAAGTAGGGCAAAAATGGGTGACAGGGGCGGCCAGGTCTTGTGCCGCCCCTCGACCGCCCTCTCTGTTCAGTAATCAAATCCCCTCAAACCCTGGCTCCCGCCCGCTAATCGCTATGCCTGGGCAGGAACTGCAATCTCGCATAGAAAAGTTAATCGGCAAGAGCGTCGAATCGTATCGCCGCATCGAAGGTGGCTATACTCCGGCGTTGCGCCTGGTGTGCAAAACAATCGAGGGCAGCTTCTTCGTCAAGGTCGGAGCGACGCCTTCGTCGAGCGTCGCTCTTAACCGTGAGATTGACGTTTACAATCGTTTGAGGGGCGACTTTATGCCGAAGCTCGTCGCTTCTGAGAACGATGAATCAGAGCCTATCCTCATCATCGAAGACCTCTCCGCTCAATACTGGCCGCCGCCCTGGGATGAACGTCTGATTGACCTGACTTTGGCCCAGATCAATGAGCTGCACAATACGCCGGCAGCACTGGAAACCTATGCGGAAGTTCAGCACCCGCGGGAGGCGAACTGGCAGATGGTCGCCGCGGACCCGGAGCCGTTCCTGGGGCTCGGAATGGCGGACGCTGAATGGCTTGAGGCGGCACTCCCCAGCCTGTTACGTTACGAAGAGAGCTGCCCCACCGTAGGGGACAGCCTGACGCATTGGGATTTACGGAGCGATAATATCTGTCTTACGGCAAAGCGAGCTATCTTCGTGGATTGGAACGGGGCATGTCTTTCAAACCCCAAACTTGATCTGGGCTTTTGGCTGCCCAGTCTGGCTTATGAGGGAGGGCCCGAGCCTGAAAAGATTTTGCCTGACGCGCCTGAGGTCGCTGCCTGGGTTTCCGGCTTTTTCGCCGCACGCGCCGGATTGCCGAAAATAAGTGATGCCCCGCGAGTCCGTGTGGTTCAGCGCCAGCAGTTGGAAACTGCATTGCCCTGGGCTGCGCGGGCGTTAGACTTGCCCCCTCCGACCGAAGGACTGGCACGATAAAAAGGGCTGTGCCGGAATCTTTCAGTTTTGATACTGAAACCTACTCACTTGAGGGAAAGGGAGGCGTGCTCGCCCGTGACCCCTTTCACCTCTTGTTTGATCTCTTCGACATCCTCGGCCACTTCGTCTAGTTTACCGCTGGTGCGTTCCACCTCTTCCCGGACTTCTTCGACATCCTCGGCAACATCTTCCACGGCCTCGCTGACTTTCTTGACGTCTTTCGCTTCCTCTTCCACAGTCTCTTCGATAGCCTGAAGAACCTCCTGCGGCTCGGGCGAGACTTTGAGCGCTTTGACCTCCGGGTCCGGCTTGAAGTTGAAACGGCTGCCCACGTTGTCCAGCTGCTCGGTAATTTGATCGAGCATCTCCAGAACTTTCGTAGCTTTCTGCTCTGCCAGTAGATTTACTTGCAGATCAAGCTCGGCCCGTTTTTCGCTCGCGCTCGCGAGCCGGTTCTGCGAAATCAGAACGAAAGTCGAAAGAAAAATCGCTTCCAGCGAAACGATCATCGTCAACAGTTGAAACGGGAATGGGTCGAACTCGCTGACGTGCGGGATGCTTATCAAGCCGATGTTAAGTAGAACCCAAAGCCCAAACCAGATGGCGTGAATGAAGACGAAAGCCATCGAGCCCGTGAAATCCGTGATGGCATCAGCGAAGCGGCCCCCGAGTGTGCGCGCTTCAGTAATCTTGCGCTGCATCTCTATTACGGCCGCAGTGTTCTTCTTGACGATCCCGTTTTGTGTGACGGATTCAGTGCTCATCTTCCAAAGAAAACCTCCAAAAGCAGGCCCAAAATATCAATTCTTATGCCAGGGAGACCGTCACAGGAAATCGAGCCTGAAATGGCTCTCTCGCGTATCTATTCGATGCATCAGGGCTTTTTTTCGGAACGAATTTGAGCTGAATTGTGGTATCTTCGGAGTTGCTCGGATAAACCGTCCGGGCCGGCTTCGGAAGGGAACATTCATTCAAAGCAGACACCCGAGGCCCCGGAATCGAACTCGACTACTTTTCTTTCTCCCCGAAACCTCTGAGAACCCGAATGCGCCGACTGGCTACTGTTTTCTGTCTCGTTGCGGCAATGATCCTGTCGGCGGGACACGTACGCCCTTACACGCTACAGTTCACGGATGCCTCCGGCTCGGTCCAGGTCCGTTGGCCCGCCAGGACCATCAGAGTATCGCTCTCGACTTCACTCAACTCGGCGCAGCCGAATATCAAGAGCGGAAGCAATGTCGTCGGAGCTGTGCGGCGCGCTCTGGCGCACTGGGCCGAAGCGGCGAACATACGTTTCGAGGTCAGTACTTCCAGCCTTCAATCCATCAGCGGGCCGGGCACCAGAGGCGACGGGGTGAGTTTAATAACGGTCGCCCACACGGCGGAAAATTCGGCCCCCTTCATCGGCGATGCCGCGGAGACGTCCGGCCGCACGCGCATCTTCTCCAACGCGAAAGGGAAGATTACAGAGGCGGACGTTGTTCTGAATCCGAATCAGCCTTTCTCCGCGGACGGGACTGCGGGCACCTACGATCTCGAATCAACTTTCACACACGAGATCGGGCATCTCCTGGGCCTTGAGCATTCGAGCTGCCTCGGCGCGACGATGCAGCCGCGGCAAGCCAGGAACGGAATCTACAATCTGACGGCGTTCTCCCCGCGAACATTATCCGATGACGACCGCGCGGGAGTACGAGCGCTCTACGGAGGCCGCCCGGGCGCGAATCCGCGCGGCGCAATCGCTGGCACGATCTCTTTTGAAAGCGGCGCACCCGTCTTCGGCGCAAACGTCCTGGCCGAAGAAGTGACGACCGGTAGAGTCGTCGCCAGCAATATCACTATGGCAAACGGTTCGTACCGCATCGAGAGTCTGCCGCCGGGCGACTATCGCCTCATCGCGCAGGCGCTCAACGGAATCGTTCCGGCTTCAGAAATCACCTCGCAGCGAGGCGCATACGCAGGGCTTGCCGTTAATCAACCTCTCCCGTTTCAGACAGAAGAGTTGGGCGTCGTCAGTGTCGCGCCGAATGCGACCGTTACACTCAACGCTCAACTCTCGGGCTCCACGCAACTCGTGACTCCCACGTTCATAGGGACTAATCGAGAGCTTTCGTCCGTCGCAATCCCAATCGTTCCGGGCCAGAGCTACAAAGTCTTCGTGGCGGGGGAGGGAATCAAGAAGGCTCAGCTCAGTCTAGGCGGGATTACGACCACGTCCCCCTATATCACTGTCGAGCCATCGAGCTTTGCGGATGTGGATTTCGGAAACGGGCTCTCGGTCGTCAGCTTTGATCTGATGGTGGCGGCCGATGCGGTGGCCGGAGATTACAGTTTGCGTCTGCAATCCCTGACGGGCGAAGTCGCCTACATTGCCGGCTGTCTGACGATTGATGCTTCGGAGAACATCGCCGACGCTGACCAGAATGCAGACATGGTCGCGACGGTCCCGGATGTGTGGAGTCTGATGTTTGACGGAGAGCGCCCGCAGGCAATCTCAAACACTGAGCTCGACGAAGCTGGCGGTGACGATTCCGAACAGAACGCGGACGATGAGAGCCTGGAGGGCCTGAAGCAAAAGGGGGCAAGCCTCAGCCACGTCTCCGGAGCGTCTTCGTCGCCATAAGGAATTTTTTTTCAGTCCATAAGGAAAATTGACCCATCCTTTATGGGGAAATTTGTCTAGTTGAAACTTTGACCTGAGTTGTGCATAATCATGGCGCGCCCGACTCCCCGTTGGGCGAAGTGGTCGCGTGGGGTGAGGACACGTGGCCTTAGGGTGGGGGTTGTGGGAGACCCCCGCCCGCTTATTTTTTTAAGGCTCAAAATTTAATCATCTCGTCAGCCAATGGCCCTTTTCTGTATTCAACGGAAGAGGGCATCGTGTTATAGTGTGCGAGCTCTTCAAGCTAAAATCCGTTAAAGCTCCCCCAGTTCGTCTGTGACGCCTGCGCGGTGGCTTTATGCTGTCAGTGGCTTTTAGCATCCCCATTGTGAAAGCCGGCGCTGCTCTCGCGCCTCGCTCCAGGCAGTTGCGAGTATCACTATGGCGATTCAAGAGAAAAAACCTAAGAGCCGATTCAAACTCTGGTTATTTAAGGGCGTCAAAGAACCCGAAGGTCCGCACGAGCAGGAAGGGCATCACCACCAGCATTCCTGGTGGAAAGTGATGTGCCTCACGGGCGTTGACTACTTCTCGACCCTCGGTTATCAACCCGGCATCGCTATCGTGGCAGCGGGCGCCCTCGCGCCGATCGCGACGTTGATTCTGGTGCTCCTGACGCTCTTCGGCGCGCTGCCGATGTACAACCGCGTCGCAGCCGAAAGCCCGCACGGCGACGGCTCGATCTCAATGCTGGAAAACCTGCTCGCGCGCTGGAAGGGCAAGCTCTTCGTCCTTTGCCTGCTCGGTTTCGCTGCCACCAGCTTTATCATTACCATCACGCTCTCGGCAGCCGACGCCGCGGTTCACATCGAGGACAATCCGTTTGCTCCACGCTTCTTACATAACCAGATTGCGGTCACCCTGGTCCTGATTGCCGCGCTCGGCGCTATTTTCCTCAAAGGCTTCAAAGAGGCTATCGGCATCGCAGTTCTTCTGGTTGCCGTCTACATCGCGCTCAATCTGGTCGTCGTGGCTGTGGGTTTTTACCAGATTGCGATGCACCCGGAGAAGTTGGTCAACTGGAAGACAGCTCTTTTTCAGGGTTATGCCAATCCGCTGGCGATGATCGGCGCGGCGCTAATCGTCTTTCCGAAACTCGCTCTCGGCCTGTCAGGATTTGAAACGGGCGTGGTCGTGATGCCTTTGGTGAAAGGCGATAGGGCTTTAACAGCCAAGGAGCTGGATTCCATACACAGCACCCGCAGCGGGCGCACGTTTGAGCCGAGCGCCTGGTCACTGCTTGAGGGGCGCATTCGAAACACACGAAAGCTGCTTAAATCCGCGGCCCTGATTATGTGTGTGATGCTCATTTCGAGCAGTATCGTGACCACTTTACTCATCCCCGCCGAAGAGTTTCGCCCGGCAACTGAGACTCAGGAGCAGGGAGCGGCAAACGGGCGCGCTCTGGCCTATCTAGCGCACTTTTACCTCGGCGATGTCTTCGGGACCATTTACGACCTGAGCACCATTTTGATTCTCTGGTTCGCCGGTTCCTCGGCGCTCGCCGGTCTCCTGAACATTATCCCGCGATACCTGCCGCGCTATGGGATGGCGCCGGAATGGGCCAGGGCGACCCGCCCGCTGACGCTCGTCTTAACCGCGGTCTGCTTCGCCGTCACACTCTTCTTCAAGGCTGACGTTGAAGCGCAGGGAGGTGCATACGCCACAGGCGTTCTGGCTTTGATGAGTTCGGCGGCGATTGCCGTAACGCTTTCGACCTGGCGCAAGAAGGAAGGGATGCGCTGGGTCTTTCTGTTGATCTCACTGGTTTTCATCTACACGACGGTCGCCAACGTCATAGAGCAGCCCGAGGGCATCAAGATCGCCCTGGTGTTTATTGGGGCAATCGTCCTGGCATCGCTCATCTCCAGGGTCTGGCGCACTACGGAATTGCGTGTGGACAAGATCGAGTTGGATCACACCGCGCAAGAGTTTATTGACGAAGCGAGTCGCGGCACGATTCGCATCATCACTAATCGCTGCGACCGGGGCGACGCGAGCGAGTATCAGATGAAGGAGAAGGAGAAGCGCGAGGATAATCATATCCCCACCGAAGAGCCGATCCTCTTTTTTGAAGTCACTCCGGGCGATGCTTCCGAGTTCTCGGGTGTGCTCAGGATTTGCGGCGAGCGCGTGGACGGCTACCGCGTGTTGAGGACGGAAAGCCCCGCGGTGCCGAATGCGATAGCGGCATTTCTGCTCTACCTGAGAAACAAGACGGGAAAACTGCCACACGTCTATTTCGGGTGGAGCGAGGGCAATCCTCTGGCGTACCTTTTCAAGTATATAGCCTTCGGCGAGGGTGATACGGCTCCGACCACGCATGAGGTGTTGCGGCAAGCGGAAAGAGACCCGGAGAAGCGGCCCACAGTTCACGTTGGCGGCTGAAAGAGGGACGAATCAGTTCTTGGCGAAGGCTGTCGCCGTTAGGTTGATTTGGAGAAATTACAGGCGTAGTATTCGGGCGTTGACAATCTGTCTGCCGAAGTTACTTGCCGTGCTGGAAGATGCACCTGGACGAGTAACGCGGGGGAACCAAAGTCCCGCTCCTGAAGCGGGACACGGGGCGTATCATGTGGCCGTTTTAACGCGCGGCTATTGTGTCGGACACTTCCAGTCCAAGCCCGTCAGCTAACCTCGTAGGCTTTATGGAAGGGCCAAGCCACCGCGATGCGACTTTAAGGGCGTGGAGCTTTGTGCTCCACGCCCTTTGTCTTGCGTGTGGCAAAAGAAGTGGAGGCGCTTACCATGGCAATTCCGCAGAAAAAACCACGTGGACGTTTAAAGCAGTGGCTATTTAAAGGCGTTCAGGAGGCTGAAGGTCCGCACGAACAGGAAGGGCATCACCACCAGCATTCCTGGTGGAAAGTGATGTGCCTCACAGGCGTTGATTACTTCTCGACGCTCGGCTATCAACCCGGCATCGCTTTTATCGCCGCAGGCGCCCTCTCGCCGATTGCTACGCTCGTCCTGGTCTTATTAACCCTCTTCGGAGCCCTGCCAATCTATAGCCGCGTCGCAGCCGAAAGCCCGCATGGTGAAGGCTCGATCTCGATGCTGGAAAACCTGCTCGCGCGCTGGAAGGGCAAGCTGTTTGTTCTCGTCCTGCTCGGGTTCGTCGCCACAGACTTCATCATCACGATTACGCTCTCGGCGGCCGACGCCACAGCTCACGTCATCGAAAACCCTTTTGTTGAAGAACACCTGCCTTTTCTTGAGCACCCCGTCTGGGTGACGCTGGCATTAATAGCAATCCTGGGCGCAATCTTTCTCAAAGGCTTCAAAGAGGCGATAGGGATAGCCGTCGTCCTCGTCGCTGCGTACTTGCTGCTGAATGTGATAGTCCTCTGCGTCGGCGCTTATCATCTGCTGACGGAGTCGGGCCACCTTGACCAATGGCAGAACGCACTCTTTAGCTATCCGAACGTCAACGGCAATCCGCTCTTGATGATTGGAGTGGCTCTTATCCTGTTCCCGAAACTGGCCCTCGGGCTATCCGGGTTCGAGACAGGAGTTGCGGTCATGCCCCTCGTGCGCGGGGATAAAAAGATGAGTGATGAGGATTGGGAATCCATTCACTCGACGCGCACAGGGCGCAAGGCCCCGCCGCCCAACGCGCAGGCGCTGCTTGAAGGCCGCGTTCGCAATACACGTAAACTGCTTCGGACTGCCGCGCTCATCATGAGCGTGTTACTGATAGCCAGCAGCTTTGTGACGACCCTGCTGATCAGCGAAGCCGAGTTTAAGGGGAAAGCCAGCGGGCGCGCTCTCGCGTATCTGGCACATAAGTTCATGGGCGACGAGTTCGGAACAGTCTACGACTTGAGCACCATTCTGATTCTCTGGTTTGCGGGCGCGTCGGCGATGGCCGGGCTTTTGAACATCGTGCCGCGCTATCTGCCGCGCTACGGGATGGCCCCTGACTGGGCCAGGGCGACGCGGCCTCTGGTCCTCGTTTACACCCTGATCGCCTTTGCCGTCACGATCATCTTCGAGGCGAATGTCGAAGCGCAGGGCGGCGCGTATGCTACGGGCGTCCTGGTCTTAATGAGTTCGGCCGCCGTCGCCGTCACGATCTCCGCGTTTCGCAAGAAAAAGGCGTGGTGGGCGTATCTCATCATTGCGCTGGTTTTCGGGTACACGACCATCGTCAACATCATCGAGCGGCCCGAGGGCATCAAGATCGCCTCTTTCTTCATCGGCGCGATTATCTTTACTTCGCTTGTTTCCAGAGTCTGGCGCTCGACTGAGCTGCGCGTCAAGAAAGTCGTCCTGGACGATACCGCGCAGGCGATTATCAACGAGGCGAGCAAAGGCACGATTCGTATCATAGCCAATCGTTGTGATCGCGGGGATTTGGACGAGTATCGCATGAAGGAACAGGAGAAGCGCGAGGACAATCACATCCCGCCGGGCGAGCCTGTCATCTTCTTCGAGGTCAGTCTTGGCGACGCCTCAGAGTTTGCCGGAGTGCTGCATATCGCGGGTGACAATGTTGAAGGCTATCGAGTGCTTCGCGCCGAAAGCCCCGTTGTCCCGAACGCCATCGCGGCCTTTCTTTTACACCTGCGGGATCAGACGGGAAAGCTGCCGCACATCTACTTCGGCTGGAGCGAAGGAAACCCGCTCGCCTATCTGCTCAAGTACATCGCATTCGGCGAAGGCGATACGGCGCCTGTCACGCATGAAGTCCTGCGCCAGGCTGAGAAAGACCCCGAACAGCGCCCGACGGTGCATGTGGGCGGCTGAGCACAGAGGCGTGAATTAAGTCGCTTCTTCTTAAACAAGGCGTACCGTAAATGGAGCGAAAGGGCGCAGGCGACCAATCAGGATTTCTGCGTCCTCCTCTTTTTTGACATTCAATTGAGCCAATGAAGTCGAGGGCCTTTGAAAAGAGCAGGACGGGGTATTTGGTGGCTGTCGGGAGCCTCGCCATCGTCACGGCTGTTTTAAAGCTGTTCGGCGTGCATATCAACCTGACGACCGTCGCTCTGGTGCTGCTGCTCATAGTGCTTTTCGTCGCCACCGGATGGGGAGCCGGACCGGCCATCGTCACTTCGCTGCTCGGCGTCCTGTGCATCAACTTCTTCTTTCTCCCTCCCTACCACACCTTTAGCATCGCCGACCCGGAGAACTGGGTCGCGCTGGTCTCGTTTCTGGTGACAGCAATAACTGCCGGGCAACTTTCCGTCCGTGCCAGGCGGCGCGCCGAAGAGGCCGAAAGCGGGCGCAACGAGATCGAGAGGCTTTATCAGGAGTTGCGCGATGCGTTCGAGCGAGCGAGCCACGCAGAGGCGCTCAGGAAGAGCGAAAAATTAAAATCCGCCCTGCTCGACGCCGTCACGCACGATATTCGCACGCCGCTGACCTCCATCAAAGCATCGGTCACAACTCTGCTCGATGAAGCGCGTGGAAAGGCTGGCGATGGAGGGCCTTTGGTGCTCGATGCTGAATCGAGGCTGGACATGCTCTCAGTAATTGACGAAGAGAGCGACCGTCTCAACAGATTCGTTGAAGGTCTCATTGAGTTGGCGCGAATTGAGGCCGGGGAGATGCGCCTTCGCCGCGGGTGGGAAAGCGTTGATGAGATCATCGCGACGGCGCTGACCCGCGCAGGTTCGTTAACCGGCAGGCATAGAGTCTCGACGGAGATCGAGGAAGACCTTCCGGTCGTGCGCGTTGATCCGAGAGCGGTTGGAGAAGTCGTCTATACGCTCGTGGACAACGCTACGAAATACTCTCCGCAGGGCACAACGATTCGCATCATCGCCCGGCGACACGACGAAGAGATGATCGAGATTGCGGTTGAAGACGAGGGGCAGGGAATCCCCCTGAGCTTGCGCGAGCGTGTCTTCGATAAATTCTTCCGCGCGACGAATGACGGTGACGGCGCGGCAGCTCACTATCCTTCGGGCACAGGGATGGGGCTGGCGATAGCGCGTGGAATAGTCGAAGCGCACGGCAGTAAGATTTGGATCGAAGATAACGCCAAAAGGAAGGGGACGCGTTTCGTCTTTACTCTACCGATTGGCGACGACGAGATAACAAAAGTGATGAGTGATGAGTGATGAGTGATGAGTTGAAAAAACGCTCTTACTCATCACTCATTACTCATCACTCATCACTTCAATCTATGAATCCGAAACCGCGAATTTTAGTTGTGGACGATGAATCGCAGATTACGCGGGTGCTGCGGACTAGTCTGACCACACACGGTTACGACGTGCGAACAGCCGCCGACGGAGTTTCCGCGCTGGAGACTTTTAAGGACTGGCGGCCCGACCTGGTTGTGACGGACCTCGCGATGCCGAACATGGATGGTCTGGAGCTTTGTCGGCAACTGCGCGCCGTCTCGCAGGTTCCGATCATCGTGCTCTCGGCCAGGGGCGAGGAGAAAGCGAAGGTTCAGGCGCTGGACCTCGGCGCTGACGACTACGTGACGAAGCCTTTCGGGATTGATGAGCTGCTGGCGCGCATGCGCGCGGCGCTGCGGCGCGCCACAATGCCTGCGGCTAACGAGGCTGCAATGACGCTGCTCGAAGCTGGCGACTTTCAGATTGATCTTGAAAAACGAAGCGTCAGCGTACGCGGCCGCGAGGTCCATCTGACCCCGAAAGAGTTTGAGCTCCTGGTCTATTTCATGCGCCACGCAGGCAAAGTCCTCACGCACCGCACGCTGCTCGGCGCAGTGTGGGGCGGCAATTACACGGAGCAATCCGAGTACTTGCGCGTCTTCGTCGGCAATCTGCGAAAGAAGATCGAACCGGATTCTGTCAAACCACGGTACATCCTCACAGAGCCGTGGGTCGGTTACCGCTTCGACTCGCAGGGGGCTTGATTGACTCTTTCATTTCCCTGAAGCTCCCTGAAGATCTCAGCCATCCTTCTTTATGAATTATTTATAAACTCTTTACGCCATCTTTATGCGTCGCGGCGTAGTATCAAATGGTTGACAATTTGTCTGCCGAAGCCGCTTGCAAGTGTCCGGGCGGAGCCTTGAAGGGCGGCGCGGGGAACCCATTTTTGTCCTGTATCAGCAGGGCACGGGGCGTAACGTGATTGTTCACGTGGGGCATTTTCCGGTCCTAGCCCGTCAGCTAACCTCGTAGGCTTTACGGAGAAGGGCATGGAAAAATTCGCGTTGAGAGGGCGTGGAGCATGTGCTTCCGCGCCCTCTCTTTTTGCGCGAGTGAAGGAGGCGCGACTTATGAGCGTTTTCACAACCGTAAAAAACCGCCAACGCGGGCTATGAGACACGAATGAAAGTGAGTTCTTTATTTATGGGCGACGTTAGCTACATACATTTACGCAAAGGGCAACGGGCCCGCCATAAGTTAGTCAACAAGACAGTAGGCAATGCGCGGCCCTGGCTAAAGGTTTGGATGATCTTCGGGTTTGTCGGGGGAATTATAGCTGCCATTTCAGGCACGATCTTTACGTCCATCACCTGGCTTGCGGGCGCGAGCGCGGGCTCCGCCCGGTGGCTGCATGGCATTGGGACCGTCCTTCTTCTGGTGACGATTCCGCTACTAATGTTTGGCGCGCACTGCCTCGATTTGGCGGAGGCGGAGGAAAAAAGGAGGTCGGAAACAGAGGGGAGAGATGAACCAGCAAAATTGAATAAACCTTTCCAGGGATAAAGGTGTATGGCGGCTGAACTCAAACGCTTGTTTGTCGGCAGAGCTTTAAGGACCGAGCAGGCGGCTCACGAACGCCTCACGAAGAAAACGGCGCTGGCCGTCTTCTCGTCAGACGCGCTCTCCTCGACAGCTTACGCGACAGAGGAAATTCTACTGGTGCTGGCGGCGGCGGTAGCCTTCGGCCAGACGACCGCTTTCCATTACGTCGTGCCGATCTCCATCGGCATCGCCGCTCTGCTCGTCATCGTCGCGACCAGCTACCGGCAAACCATTCACGCCTACCCTTCGGGCGGCGGCGCGTACATCGTGGCGAAGGAAAATCTAGGCACGACGCCTGGACTCGTCGCGGGCGCATCGCTCCTCGTTGATTACGTCCTGACGGTTTCCGTTTCGATTGCGGCGGGCGTAGCGGCCATCACTTCGATGGTACAGGGAACACAGTTGGCCTGGCTGGACGATCACAAAGTTCTGCTGTGTCTCATCTTCATCGCGTTTATCACTCTCGCCAACCTGCGCGGGGTGCGCGAATCGGGCGCGGTTTTTGCCACGCCGACTTACGCCTTCATCATCTGCTTCCTCTTCATGATCGGCTACGGCCTGTTTCAATATCTCACGGTCGGGGGCGCAGCCTCTGTTTCGGCGGGCGATCAGTTAAAAATAGCTGAGGGCTACAGAGATCAACCCATCACGATGTTCCTGATACTCGCAGCATTCTCGAACGGTTGCGCGGCGCTGACAGGCATCGAGGCCATCTCGAACGGCGTGCCCGCTTTCAAAAAGCCGGAAGCGCGTAATGCCTCGGCCACACTGGTCATCATGGCGGCGCTCCTGACGACGATGTTCCTCGGGACGAGCGTGATGGCATGGCTCTACGGAGTTCATCCGGTCGAGAACCAGACGGTCATCTCACAGTTCGGGCGCATCATCTTTACTGGTGCGTTCGGCTGGTTCTACTACGTGGTGCAGATCACGACGGCTTTAATCCTGGTGCTCGCCGCTAATACCTCATTCGCAGACTTCCCGCGCCTAGCCTCACTTCTGGCGCGCGACCGCTTCCTGCCGCGTCAGTTCGCCAACCGCGGCGATAAACTGGTCTTCTCCAACGGAATCGTGATCCTCGCGATCTTTTCATCCATCCTGGTGATCGCGTTCGGCGGCGACACGAGCAAGCTGATCCCGCTTTACGCGGTCGGAGTCTTTCTCTCGTTCACGCTTTCACAGGCGGGGATGGTCCGACACTGGTTGAAGGAGCGCGCGAAAATTCGCGCGCAGAGGGCGAAGCCGGCCGGCGAACAGGAACCGCTTTTCGCAAAAGAGAAGAACCACGCGCTGCGGCCCATACCCGATGTAGAGTTGGAGGAAGAGGAAATACACCGGTCACGCTTCGTGACTGATGAGGTTACCGCGCCGTCGAACTGGAAGAAAGCCATTATCATTAACGGCGTCGGAGCCGTCGCGACCTTCATCGTGCTCTGCGTTTTCGTCGCCACGAAGTTTATCCACGGCGCCTGGATCGTTGTTGTTGTGGTTCCGCTGCTCGTGCTGATGTTCCGCGCCATCCATAAACATTATGTCCGCGTGGCGAAGCAGCTCTCGACCGAAGGTCTGGAGCAATTGCACCGGATCAAACACACAGTGCTGGTGCCGATCTCTGGAATCCACAGGGGCGTCATCCACGCGCTTGAATATGCGAAGTCAATCGCGCCCGAAGGCGTGACGGCTGTGTACGTGGATTTTGACGAGGAGGCTACGGCGAAGCTGCGTGAGAAATGGGAGCGTTGGGGCGCGGGCGTGCAGCTCGTGGTGCTGCCGTCGCCATATCGCGAGCTGACCCGCCCACTCTTACGCTACATAGATCGGACGGCGCGGCGCGATGGCGAGACAATCACGGTGATTCTTCCGGAATTTATCCCGGCCAGATGGTGGCAGCATATCCTGCACAACCAGAGTTCATTACTGCTGAAGTGGTCGCTGCTCTTCAGGCAGGGGGTCATCGTGATAAGCGTCCCTTACCACCTAAAACAGTGACAAGTGACAGGTGACGAGTGACAAGATTTAAGACTCTTGCTCGTAACTTGTCACCTGTCACTTGTCACTGTTTTTAAGCGCTGGCGCCATCTGCTGTGCGGCCAGCGAGGAAGCACGAGCGGCAGTAAACCGGGCGTCCCTGTGATGGATAAAAGGGAACTGTGGTCTGTTGACCGCATTGCGCGCACTGAACTGAAACTTCGACCCGCTGCCTGACGCCTGAGGCTTGTGCGGCGGCAATCGCTGCGAGGCGTTCGTTCTTGGCCTGCTTGCAGGGCTTGCAGCGTTTCGGCTCGTTCTTCAATCCTTTATCGTGAAAGAAGACCTGCTCCCCGCCAGTCCAGATAAAATCCTCTCCGCAATCAACGCATTTGATAGTGCGGTCCTCGAACTCCATTTCAGAATGGCTCCACTTCCCGTTCTCATTGTCTGTGGTCTGAGTCTGTGCCATGAGTTGTTACCCTCCCCGATGTGAGCCTACTCGTTCGAGCCGATTGGGTGAGACGCGCGCCGCGACGAGCCATTAGCTTGTTATACAGACTTTGCGAGGAAGTCACCGAAAATAATTTAGGACCAAATCCGTCCTTAACGGTCCGGCTTGCGTGAGGGCGCCGACTTCGAGCGCCTTCTATTGCGAGGTTTGAGATACAAGATGGGCTTTCGAGAACCTTTAATAATCTCTTCAATTCTGACGAGACGCTTGAAACGCCGGAGGGCTTTCTCTATGGACTCCCTATCGCTCGCTCGAATCTCTGCCATGCTCGGACCTCTTGTCAGGCGATTGCTTTCTGTCGGGAAGGCTGCAAGCGTTGGCCGTGACCTGATGCAAAGTATAACTATCACGAAATTGTGTCAAGGTCTGGGCGGAGAATGGCGGGGACGGACCTGAGCGACATCTTGACAGAAGTCCTGCACCGTGACAGCATCGCGGGCGCTCCATTCAACCGAGCTTTGAAGAACGGCCTAGAGAAATCACACACATGAATATCCTCGTCATCGGCTCAGGCGGGCGTGAGCACGCACTCTGCTGGGCGCTACAGAGAAGTGCCGCCGGTCCACACAACCTCTTCTGTGCGCCCGGCAACGCAGGCATCGCGCAGCTCGCCGAATGCCTGGAGATTAATGCGACAGACGTTCCGGCACTCGCGCAGTTCGCTGAAGAGAAGAGAATTGACCTGACGGTCGTCGGCAGTGAAGCGCCGCTCGCCGCCGGTCTCGTTGACGAGTTTGAGCGCCGCAGCTTACTGGTTGCGGGAGCGAGCCGTGATGCCGCAAGGCTTGAATCAAGCAAGGCTTTCGCCAAAGATTTCATGGCGCGTCACCACATTCCGACCGCGCGCTACCGCATCGCCGATTCCGTCTCGGATGCCCGAAAGATTCTGGAGAGCGGAGAGTTTGGCCCGGAAGATTCGTCGGTCGTGATTAAAGCCGACGGTTTGGCTGCGGGTAAGGGCGTCATCGTTGCGCGCTCGCGTTCGGAGGCAACAAGCGCGGTCAACGTCCTGATGGAGGGACGTCTGGTCGGGCCGCAGGCAGCGCGCCGGATCGTCATCGAAGAAGCACTTGAAGGGCGCGAGGCCTCGCTGCTGCTATTCAGTGACGGGAAAGATTACGCGTTGATGCCGCCTGCGCGAGATCACAAGCGCGTGGGAGAGAACGATACGGGGCCGAACACGGGCGGGATGGGCGCGATTACGGACGCCGCCGTTCTGGATGAAGAGACGCTTACGCAGGTGGTCCGCGAAGTTGTCGAGCCGACGCTTGCCGGGGCGCGCGGCGAGGGTATCCCGTTTCGCGGAATTCTCTTCATCGGCCTGATGTTGACGGCGGAAGGTCCGCGCGTTCTGGAGTACAACGTGCGTTTCGGCGACCCTGAAGCGCAGGCAATTCTCGTCCGATTACAAACAGACATTGTCGGTATTTTCGAGGCAGTCGCCCGCGGCGGCCTGAGTCATATCCCCGTCCGGTGGTCGGATGAGTCTTCGGCTTGCGTCGTTCTGGCCGCTCGGGGCTATCCGTCAAGGCCGGAAACAGGGGCGCGAATCGAAGGATTGGGGCGCGCAGCGCAGCACGAGGGAGTGGAGCTTTTTCACGCTGGCACAGCGCTCTCTGAAGCTGGCGAAATGATGACGGCGGGCGGGCGTGTGCTCGGCGTCACTGCCACCGCTCCGACGCTCGATGGCGCGATCAATCGCTGCTACGGCGCGGTGAGTGAGATTCACTGGGAGGGCATGCATTACCGCCGGGATATAGGGAAATTCAGGGGCCGATAAGCTCCTGGCGGTTGGCGGCAAGGGAACAGCTTTTTCTGCCTGCTGCCTGCTGCCTTGCGGCACACTCTTTCTCTGGCGAGGTGCGCGCGACTCCTGCTATACTTCGGGGGCAGAGGCTTCGGAAAATGCAACCGCGTCAGTCGAGGCATCGTACAATCAGCGGCGCTGTTATAGAGAGCGCCCGGGGACGCGTGTTTTGAGATTTATCAGGACTTGCTCAACTTAAATGGCTGGAGGTTTTAGGTAGAGATGGGACTTTGGATGAGATTCAAGCGCTCGATGCGCGCGATATTCGGCGGAATCGTCGAAAAAACAGAGGACCCCGAACGCATCCTCCAGCAAACGATTCGCGATATGCGCGACCGCGTGCCGGAGTTGAACAACTCCGTGGCGCAGGTGATGGCAACGGAGAAATTGCTCGCCAAGAATAAAGAGCGCCTCGAAACACAGGTCGTCGAACTCGACTCGAAAATCAAAGCCTCCGTGAAGATGGGGCGCGACGACATCGCCACGGCCTACATTGGCCAGCTCCAACAGGCGCAGCTGGACCTTCAAAAGACCTCGCAGCAACTTGAGCACGCCACGCTGGCATCGAAACAGGCGGTCAAGGCTCGCGACAACTACGTGCTGCAAATGCAGAAGCGTTCGGCTGAGGCGATGCAACTGATCAACCAGTCGAAGCAGGCCAAGTTGCAGGAGCAGTTGGCGCAGACGATGGAGACTTTCCAGCTCGGCGATGACGCTTCGACCTTTAACGAGATGCGCGAAAGGATTGACCGCCGTGCGGCGGCAGCCGAGGCCAAGATGCAGCTCGGTGCGGCCAGCGTTGATTCTCAGATGCAGGACATCGAGCGCGAGGCGATGGACATGCAGTTGCAGGACAAGTTGCTCGCCTACAAGCAGGAGATGGGGCTTTTGCCGAGCGGGACAGGCGCCGCGCAGCCCGAAGCGCTCCCGGCTCAGGGCGAAACCGGCACGGGCCTCAGTAGCAACGATGCGTTGCTCAAGGAAGGCGCGGGAAGTAAAGAGTAGTTGGAGGGACGCCCCGTGCTGGCAAAACAGAAATGGGGTGCGCGTCCACCTCTAACGGCTCTTATTTGCATTAATCAGAGATCATGGCAGATTTATCCAAGCTCAATCTTCGTTACTTGAAAGAGGCGGTTAAAGAGCCTGTCAATTTCTGGGGCATGGCGGGTTTTGCTGTTGCCGCCGCCTACACCGGATCAATCATCCCACTCGGCGCAGCGCTTGTAGCGGAAGGACTTTATTTAGTTACCGTGCCAGCCAGTTCACTATATCGCCGTTTAGTTGATAAGCGCCGCAAAGACCATTTGCGGAAGTTACGTGAGCGCCAGCGCGAGGAGTTGATCAAGGGCTTTGACCCGCGCGAGCGAGAAGCCGTCGAATACCTACGCTGGATGAAGAACACCATCTATTCGAACTACCGGAAATTCACCGGCACGAAAGAGGTCCCGACAAACATCCAGAGCCTGGATCAGCGTTGGGAAGATTTCGTTGACTTGCTGGACATGTATCGCCGGCGCAAGAGTCACCTGCGCTCCATCAACCGCCAGGCCGTGCAGAACCAATTGACGCAGGCCGAGCGGGCCGTCGAGAATGCGCCCGACGACCGCGCCAGGCGTGTGCAGCAGGCGAACGTCGAGATATTGAAACGGCGTATGGCCGCCTTCCACGACATTGAGCGCTCCGTTAAGTTAGTCGAAGGGCAGTTGCAATCAATCGAAAACTTCTTCGGTCTGGTCAACGATCAGGTCGTCACGCTCCCGACGCCGGAGAGAGTCTCTGCGCTTGATTTCGAGCAGCTGAGCGATTCGATTGCGATGACCCGGCAGGTTTTGGAGGAAACTTCGGATGCCTTCGGGGCGCTCGATAGTCACAACCGTGGATTGGAAAACTACGATCTGCTTCTGCCGCACACGCCGCCCGCGAAATAAATTATGAGTTTTGAGTTATGAATTAAAAGCCTTTGGCCTTAATTCAAAATTCAAAACTCAGAATTCATAATTCATCATGGCCTTTGCATGATGCCTTCCAGTTCAGTCTCGTCCAGGCGATAAATCTCGTTGCAGAAATGGCAGGTCATCACCGCACCTTTATCTTCATACAGCATAGACTCAAGTTCGGCCCTGTCAATTGCCGAGATCATCGAGACGGCGCGCTCGTGTGAGCAAGGGCAACTAAAGGTCACATCCCTTTCGTAAAGCATCTCAAACTTTAAATCGCCGAGCGCCGCGTGCAAAAGGTCCGCGGGTTGCGCGCCTTCGCGGATCAAGCTTGTGACCTGAGGCATCCGTGTGACGGTTGCTTCAATTGCGGCGACTGTCTTTTCATCCGCACCGGGCATCATCTGGATAATCAATCCTCCAGCAGCGGAAACATAAGGGGCGTTCGGTTGCAAGTGGACGCCGAGCATGACGGCTGAGGGAATCTGTTCCGACTTGGTTAAATAATAAGCGAAGTCTTCGGCGATCTCGCCAGAGACGAGCGGGACGGAGCCTCTGTAAGGCTCACGATAAAGTCCGACGTCGTAGCCCGATTCGCGCGTCACATAGAACATGCCTTCGCCGACCACGGCGCGCACGTTAAACTTACCCTTCTCATTGTATGGCGCGTGCGCCTCAGGGTTACGCACATAGCCTCGCACCTGGCCGCGCGCATTCGCCTCTGCGGTGATGCCTCCGATTGGCCCATCACAAACAATCTGGACCGTCAGGCGGTCTAGTTCTTTTAAACTCGACCCGAGTAGCAACGTTCCTGTTAGAGTTCGGCCGAGGGCTGCGGCGACTGTCGGCCAGAGGTCATGTCTGCGCGCCGCCTCAGCCACCAGATTCGTCGTCACCGCTGCCATGCAACGAACGGTATCATTGGCCGCCGTGCCATGTATGAGTGTGTCCTGCCGTAAATATTTCTCGTTTTCCAATCTCCCTTGCTCGACTTTCTTTCGCTCCCGCGCGAATTTTAATTACAGATAATGCTAATAATCGGATGAGGCAAATTGTGCCTTCTGCGCTGCGGATCAGGCAAGCCTTCCCACACTTCCAGACTCCGTCGCCAGATATTTATGGATTGCCGGATAGAGTAGGTCGCCGGTCCGCTCGCATCGGCTATTTTGATGCAATAAATCTACGGCAGGATTAAAAGGTGTGCGAACTCAATTACTTACATCTCTCGCTCGCTCGCTAATTGTGCGAACATTGTGCAAGAGTCTTCAAAAAGCAGATTTTCCATCCGGTCAGAAGCCCTCTCCCTCATTCGTGGAATGACCTTCTGATAAACTTCCTGGTTAAAATCAACCCGCGTATGGCCCATCAAATCGGCGATCACTTTATCGCGCTCGCCGCCCAACATCTGCAACGTGGCGAAGCTGTAGCGGAACGAGTAGAAGGTGAAATGAGTCGGCAGCCCCGCACGCTTCAGCACGGTCTTGAACCTCGTCTTTCTCAGAGAGTCGAAATGAAGCGGCGTGCCTCTGGGCGAAGGGAAGACAAGGTTATAGTCTTTCCAGTCCTTTCCCATCAAAGCCTTTCGTCTATCCACCTGCTCCTGATAGGCCATCAGAGCATGGTAAATCGGAGCAGGGAAGGGCACATCTCGAATACTCTTCTTTGTCTTTGGCGGCGTGAATATCCATCCTCCACCCCGCTGCTTGAAAGCGATTTGCCTCACTTCAACCACTCCCCGTTCTACCGTCTTTCCTTCGACTTCCTGCCGCACGAGTTTTAGATGCGGACGGGTTAGCCCGGTCAATTCACGAGGTCTTAGTCCCGTCGCTAAATCCAGGACGAAGATCAAATCTTTCAAATCTTCCGAGCAAGCCTGAATGAGTTTCAAAGCCTGCTCGGGTTCAAACACATGAGCCTCGCGCCCCTTTGCCCCCGGAGGCGCTTTGATGCCTTCGGTCGGGTTATCACGGATGTCGTCCCACGTCTTTGCGTCTTTGAACATCTGACGAAGAACATGAGCCGACTGTAGTATTGTACCACTCGTTAGCCCTCTTTTTTGGAGAGATGTATAGAGGTCGCGGACGGTGCGCCCCTTAACGTCTCCGAGCATGAGATGTCCGATGTAGGGAGTGATGAAACAGCGGATTGTGTCTCCGTAAGAGTAAATGGTGCTCTCTTTCAGTCCGTGCGACTCTTTATGCTTGAGCCACTCGGCTGCAAAGTCTTTGACGGTGATCGCCCTCGCTATGTGAAACTCTCCGGCGTCCACTTTGGCGAGAAGCCGTTCCTTAACTTTCTCTGCCTGGAATGGCGTCACGTTTCTGATGGTTTCGTAGTGCGATTTGTTCCGGCCATTCTTTCCGCGTTCCTTTAACGGCACACGGATGCCGAAGTCCTGTCTTTCGCCCTGATAGCCAGGCTGCGGCCCGAGCGGAATCAGTTGCCCGCGTTGTCGGCGTACTTTCTCCTTTTCTTCCATCACGGTTTCTCCTTTGATGGGGATGTTAAAGCGCCCGTGACTTTATCACCGTAAAGGAACTTTCTAACAGAGCGAGCCGTGATTCTGATTGTGCCTTCCGTGGGCCGGACCACTTCAAGCGTCCCTTCGGCCATCATCTTTCTGACAACGTATTCGGAGGCATCAAGACGGTTCATCACTTCGGCGATAGAGAAAGCCTGAAGGTCCGCCTGCTCCTCAAAGGTTTCTTCGGCGATCCTTTTCATGCGCGGCTCTAAGACCGAAACCAATACCTCTATTAACTCTTGCCCTTCAGTTCGCTCTGATTCTGTTTTGAAAGCTGAAATAGTTCCCATAGTGATTTACTCTCACGCCGCATCCTCACGGCATACGCCCACAATCTCAGCATCACAGCCGAAAGCTTTACGGTGTGCCTTCTGCATGGCTAACACGGAAGGGTGATGCGTAGCGTATTCACGAAGCCAAAGCCTGCCATCTGGCGAGGCCATGCCGCCGAGCACGGTTTTGCGCGCTTCATTACGCGTTCGTTCTAGCTCTTCAATTGAAAGATTCTCGACCTCAAACATGAGCGCCGCGCGTTCTTCGATCTCGAAAATGAATTGCAAAAGCTCGTCACGATGCGTGCGGATTGCTGTCCTCAAAGAATCATCAAGTGCGCCGGGAGGGGCTTCAACTCGCAGGCGAGATTTTGCATCCACTGAGACTGTAACGCCGCGCCGTCTGAGGTCTGCGTAAAGCGAAGGTACGATCATAGAACCATCACCTCCAGCTCTGCGGCGGTTATTGTCGGGGTCGCTTCATTTGAAGTCACGGGGCGAGTGCCCGCTGGATAGCTGCACGCGCTTCTAGCGATTGTTTGAATCTCATGCATCGGGAGAGGTGAAGTTAGTTGCGTGCTGTTGACTTCTAAAAGTCGCGCCTCGATCTCATCATACTCAGCTCCGCGCGCACGCATTGAACATGCAACCCGCCGGAATAGAGTTTCGTTGCGCTCGCCTTCAGGGACAACCTCGCCGGGTGCTAATGCAGCGCGGGTGCGAATATCCGTCACCGTCGCGCCGCGCCTTATCTGTTGTTTGGATGTGAGAAGAGACAGAATCCAATAGGGCAAAGGGGCAAGCGGCACATCGTTCAGCCACTTATAGGGTCGCCCGCTCGCGTGGTCTGAACCGGGCAGGATAACAAGCCCGCCGTCTCCGCGCGTATCTATGCCCTCTCCAAGCCTACCCTTAGTGTTGCCGATCCTTTCGCCTGCGTGCGCGAAGTAGAGATGAAATCCCCCGCTCCCTGTAGAAGCCGCTAGGGTTTCTGGCAACTCCCCTCTGGCTTCAATCAATTCCGTAAGCGAGATGTCGCCGCCGTGTCTGGGGTCAACGTCTACCGCCTGGATGCCCTGGCCTGTGGCCCCGCCGATGTTCGCCCAGGGATACTTAGACCATAATTCACGGATGCGCGAGGGGTCGCGCGTAGCTTGCGCCTGCCAGCCCTTAGAGATGGGATGCTTGCCGGGATTTCCGCACTTGGCGTCACCACACGAGCAGGCGCCCTCTGTGGTTATTGTATGGGCGGGAAAGACCTTGAAACCTCGCCTTGCGGCTTCCAACGCCGCCGCAACTTTGTCACATGGCGAATTTGTATCTGCCGTTTCTAAAGAGGTTGCGGGCGGGTAACGTGGACACTTTGGGGTAGGTTGGCTTTCATCTTCAAACTCTAGCTCACTCTCAGGGATGCCGCTATTACTGCCTTCGATGGCATAGAATATTTGACCGTCTTTCTCGCCTAACTCACCTGTGACCATCACAGGTTGGTCATGATCTTTGTTGCGCCAGATGGCCGCGCGCGGCTCAAAAGTAACTTCGGCGGTTTTTTGTTCTGACTTGTTCTTTGGCTTCCCCCTGGTACGCAAAGAGGAAGGGATGTCAGAGCTATTGACCGTAATCGTCACCTCTCCCTCAAGCCCTTGCGCGAGTAGGGCGCGTTGTAAGATTTCAGAGGCAAGGCTTTTGGCGTATTCTAGGACATCCCCGCCATCGTCCTTTGTGTTCAAGAAACCCTCGCGCGCTCTGTCTATTGCACGCTTGCGATTCAACGCGGCCAATTCTTCGGGCGTGTGAGTTTTAATCTGAGGCCCGTCCGCTTCAGTGATCGACACGCGCGGGATTAGTTCGACGGCTTGAGCTAAGAATCTCTTGCGAACGGCAGTCGGGTTGACCTTCTGCCCCTTCATCAATCGCATGGCGTGATTGCTTTCGCGCATCAGCCATTGAGCAGCCGGAATGATCTGCTCAACATAGACGGTTGACTCGTAGCCGCCGTCTTCGCGCTTTCCGCCGCCAGGCCGGGCGACGAGAAATTCATAACCCGTCCGCGCGATGAACTTGCGAAGAAAGGCCAACTCACGCGAGACGGTTTTAACGCCGCCGTCTTTCGTGCCGTGCCGCATCATGTACTCGGCAACTAGGGTGTGACTTCTGGCGAACGGCGAGCCGTCCAGAGGCGCTACGTCTAAGACGGCCCGCGCGAAACCACGATGTCTTGAGGGATAGCCGATTGCGCCTAACAGGAGATCAACGCACGCGCTCATGTCGCGCGCTGTTTTTCGTTGCTGCTGTCTGCCTTGCGCGCCGTGGATGTTCGGAGCACGTCTGAATGTAGAAGGATTCGCGCTCATGCTCTCTCCTTTTTGGTCACGATCTGGGCGAGTGCGTCATCCCACGCGAGCGCGGGGCTACTTTTTAGAAGTTTGTCTATCTGTCGGCGCAGGGTCTTAGGAACTTTCGCGGACTCAGAAGCCTTCCGCGCTTCATCGTTCGCCTTTTTAATTTCACCATTGATGGTCTTAACGAAGAGAGCGCGACGATACGCTTCCGCTAGGACCTCGCCATCAGGCACTAACTTCTTGACGCCATGAAGCTCTAATTTACGTTCTAGCCAAGTGATGAAATGATCGCTGGCAAGTGCGTTCAACTCGACACGCTGACCAATCCCGCGCTGCCAATCCGAGACTAGAAACTCAGCCTCTTCTTTCGTCGCGCCGTTATTGTGAAGATTCAAGCGTAAGCGGCTCGACTTCGGATAAGTAACAGGCTCGGACTCTAAACCTTCCTCTCTTACATCAGAGAGCCTTAGCCCCAAGTCAACCACGTCAGGGCGAGTGCTGAACCGATACCGCTTTGTGCTTCGTTTCAGCGTCGCCGCGATGGTAAACCCTGCTTTATCGAAATCATGTAGAACCAAAAAGCGAGCACCCTGGAGTCTGTCAACAAGCGCACGCGCTGCCGTAGTAGAGACGCCCTTTGTGCTCATGAGCGCCAGATCGTATCGCTCGGCAATCTGAGCGCGGCGAAGTAAAGGCATGAAGCCTTCCTTTTCGATGAACAGCACCGTATGAAAACGGTTTCGAGGTCCGAAGGTAGGAAAAGCAGATGGTAGCTGCGGCGGCTCATCAGATGGATGTTTACCATTACCCGCTTGCGCTAAGTATGAACGCACGGCAAGAGTGCCGAGTGGCAGTTCAATGTCGGTATGCGGCTCGTAAAGATGCCCGCGCGCATCAAAGACAACATCCCAGGCTGAAGCCTTGTCCGGGTGTTTTTCCAGATAGTCGGGGAGTAGTGTTTGAGTGAAGTAATTTGCGTCAAGAGTCTCAGAGGTGCAGCGTTCAAGAATCAAAGGCCGCGCCTGATACATGATCTGGCGCGCGGCAGCCGGAAGAGTATTATTCGCGCTCGCCTTCATGTAGGCTTCGTCCATCACGTCAAAGGCAGCTTCGCGGATCGTTATTCTGTCAGACCGGGAATAGTAATAACGATTCATTGACGCACGGTTGCGCTCGGCAGCTTTACGCGCCTTTGTCCATTTCGACGTTGCCGAAGTAACTGATTTAACTAACGCCTCGCCTATTTGCATCACAAGCCCTCCAGTGAAGACTTGCCCCTGTCCGTGTAATTCAGGTGCGGACAAGCCAAGTGCAAAACAAACGTGACAGCATCATCCGGTTCAACTTTTAATGAACTGAGAAGAGAGGCAAGGCCGAATCCATAAGCGGAGAATGAGCGGAAAGGGTCAACCAAAGTCGGCGACCAATTTATCCCCGTGATGAGTCGCCGATCTTCATTATCCCGCCGCGCGGCAAAAGCGATTTCAACGACGAACGGTCGCCCCGTCTTGCTGTCTATATCAGCCACGCGGCGATATTCCATCGTCTGCAATTCCACGCCCTGAGATTCAAACCATGCGCGGAAGTGATCTTCACCGATGAAGCCGAGATGAGCAGGCTTGACAGGCTTTGACTCTGCCCGCATCGCAGCCAACAACTTCTCCACAGCCGAGCGGTCTATGTCGCCGTCTTTGACGAGATCACGGAGATAGACGCCAGCCATCCCGACAGATGCAAGAATCTTCTTTTGCTTGGCGGTAGCAGAGAGGCCGCGAAACTCCGTGACGAACTCGCGCACCGTTCTAGCCTGTGCGCCGTGCTGCTCGGAGACGATGTAAGCGGCGATGAGCGCCCGAAGCTGCTCTAAGGTGTACCAATGCGGAGAAGTCGGCTCCGAAGCGAGCCATTTCTCGCAGGTGTCAGAGGACCGCTGAAAGAGTCTTTCATCATCCAAAGAAAACTCCGCATGAGGATTAAAAAGCGAGTAGCCCTCAAGTAATTGTAAAAAACGCCAGATGGCGAGGTCGTTGTTGAGAGCAAGCTCAGAAGGCCAGTACACCTTTACAGAAGTCCCGTTTTTTACAATCGCCTCCGCTTTTTGGTGAGAAATGGCGGGTTTCTGGGCGAGACGGTCAATTTCAACCGTGATTCGGTGTAGCGCGCCCTGAGTTGTAATTTCAAGGCGCGCTGAGTTTTGATCGTTTAAGACGTAAGGAATGGCGAGCACGGTTTTGAGAGCATTCCCCTGCGCGCCTCTCGTCGGAGAGATATAGGCATCCTTGCTTGATGCTCTAACGCTGAAATCGAGAACGGACTCAATAACCGACTCAGGAATGCCGGGGCCATTATCCGTGATGGTCAGAGAATCATCGGCAACCGTGATCTTGATACTCGGTAAGGTGTTCGCCGACTCGCACGCATCCAGGCCGTTATCAATTAACTCTTTGAAGGCGACTTCAGACCATCGCTCAGGCTCATGGCCCGTCTGCAATGTCAGTTCCTTGCGGGTGAAGTATTCAAGCTCTCGACTCGTCTTGAAAACTTCCCTCGCTAAAACTTTGGCTGTGGTGGCTGCTGCTCTTTTCATGCCACAGCCCTCATGCTCACGCCAGTTTGAAGTTCGCCTATGCAAGCCCCGCACAAGTACCGCCGCACAGGGCGACCATTGGGCAAAGTAACTGAGGCTGACATGCGCCCGCGTTTTGGCGCATGGTGTCCACAGCGACTACAGAGCTTAACCGTCCACTCTTGGCGGCGCAGTTCTAAAGATTGAAGTTGTGCGCGGCGGGAAAGGTCGCGCGGAAACTTGCCACCTTTGGCTGTGCTTATGGTAAACTGATTCATGGTTGTTTCCTTTGTCAGAGGGTTCAACTACTTCCAAAGCAAGCCTTCAACTTCTTCCGTTAAAGAAATTGAGCACGACGCCGATTAGCCCCGGCGTTCGTGTGCCTACCTGTAAAAATTCAAAAGCCCCTGCAATCGGGGCCTGAATCCGACGCAAGGGCTTTTGATAGAGCTGGCACAGACAGAAGAGGCCAGCGGGCGAAAAGTCCAAACGCCGCTCTTGCTGTTCAGGCCGACGCAGCGAGCGACTGACTATGTAAAAGACCGTTTGTTGTAGCGCGGGATTCTCTAGGCGTGATTCTTATGGTATAAGGAAGGACGCCGCGAGCTTCGCGCTTGTGGTAACAACGAAGGGCGCGCAGTTGACTTCCTACGGTCGGCGCGTCCTTTGATTTTCAACGGTTAAAAGTTTATCACAGAATCACTGTCCGGGGCGCACATATTTTCCAACAAAATAAGGACGGAAAACCTTATTTTCACTGTCCGTTTTAACCGGACGGATAATGGCCCCTTCACTGTCCGTTTTTTAAGTCCCTCCATTTCAAATCTAATCTACCGACCAACTTCCTCAAAGCATCGCCGGACTTAGGGGCTTTGTCGGGGTGAGATTTTTTCAGGCGTGCGGCGACGTTTTCATAATCTTTTTTCTCATACTCAGGTATTGAGCGCAGCGCGGCTTTAATTGCTAGGGTTAATTCAGCAGGCGTCCATTGTGAATAGCGCCCCTTTAACGGCAAGTGCATACTTAGCTTTGCGCCTTTCGCGCGCATAGCTGCCAATCCATCAATAACGCCTGGAAGGTCAATTTTTACGATGCCTAGATCGTTAAGCACCATATTTGTTACAAGGTCAAAGTGTATGCCTGCTTCACCTCTCAGGGCGTCGGATAGTGTTTCGTGGTAAACCCTAGTGACCTCATTACACCACTCTCGGCATTGCGCTTCGTCTTTGAAAAAGTCCAGTGGGATTGTGGTTTCCCGCGTGACTGTCTCCGATCTCTCCGCTTCCGTTTCTCCTGTTGGGCTGTGGCGCGTATCAACAGTCGTTACCTCAAAGGTTATTCTTAGAAGTCTCGCGTCTATATCAGCGAAGTAAAACGGCTCGCTGATAATCGAAGCAGAGTAGTATTTTCGCGTGCGTTGCTTTTCTTTCGCCGCTCGCTTCGCTGGACTTTTCTTAGCTGGCACGATGCGGCCTCCCTATAAGCCGCCCCTGAAAAGATTCGGCTCGCCGGTCGCTCAGGGATCGCGGCGTGTCCTCTTGCCTGGCCGGGCAGAGTAAGGCGAGCCGAAAATTTGTATCAAATCACATCATTCCAAATTTCCTGTGCAGAACTGTGAGTGCTGGTCTGCTCGCTACGTATATACCTGACGCATACGACTTACGTCAAGTCGCAAAATGATTAAGTTGACGTGTGTGTGCATCACGCATATACTTGGCGCATAATGACCTCAGTCGAACTTAAAGCCAGACGTGAAGCCCTGGAGTTGAGTCAGAACCAACTTGCCAGGTTATTGACCGTTTCGACTAGCACAGTGGCGCGATGGGAACAGGGGGTCTTCAAGATCGGCACGCCTGGAATGTTGGACCTCGCTTTAGAGGCGCTGGAGCGAAGGCGCGCCGAAGGGCTGCCCCATAAGAAACAGCAAAAAACCGCCTCCCCTGAAAGCTACCACCGCGGCTGACGCGCCTCTTCCGGCAATGGTAAAGCGAGCAAACGATAGAGTTTTTGGACAAGCCTCTCAGC
Organism: Pyrinomonadaceae bacterium; assembly: GCA_036392495.1. Classification (GTDB taxonomy): domain Bacteria; phylum Acidobacteriota; class Blastocatellia; order Pyrinomonadales; family Pyrinomonadaceae; genus QHXM01. The sequence goes on from DASVXV010000002.1 coordinate 43,935, forward strand.
CTCGCCCTGATTCTCAGAATCCGCGCTGTCATCCATGATGCGTGCCAACTCGTTACTGGCCTCGTGACGGAATTCGATCATGCGCTCCATGAATCCCTGCCCGGATAGAGCTGGGTCAACTCCACACTGCAACTCAAGCTGCTGATGTACATTGAAAATGTAGAGCTGCATGAGCGCCCGGAGGACGATTGACTGTTCAGTATTATAGCGCGTCGAGCGAGCTATAGTGTCCAAGTGCTCGGCGATCTCCGTCAGACCGGGCGCGGCCTGCTGCCTTGCAGTCGCTGCGAGCGTCGTCACATGCACCTGCGCTACTAGGCGCTCAATGCCCTCTCGGAGCGCCTGAACTTCCCATCTGATTGCTTTGCTAGATTCCTCATTGAACTTTCGGTAGGTATCAATGACAGGCTGCATGGTCTCGTCTTTACGGGCGAGCGCCAGCCTTTCGGTGCGAAAGGCGTTGGAAACGGCTTGGCGGATGATCTCCGCGCGGTCCTTACTTTCATTAACAGATCGGCGCTGAACCTCGCGCTCATCGTCGGTGTAGAGCCTAGTCGTAGCCGTGCGCTTCGAGATGCGCCGCTTCTTCAAATAGTCAGACATTACCTGAATTCCTTTAAAGTGGATTTATGAGGTTGGGGTAAGAAGCGCCGGTTGTTGATGGCCGGACTATCTTCAATATAAACATAGCTGCGCGCCAACTGGCTACTGAATTTGTGCACGCGCAAAGTAGAGGATATAAGGGCTTATGTTGAATTCGAGACGTGTCTAACTTGAGGACAGACAAATGTGCACGTCTAAATAATGCAGCGCCGTGGGTTGCTAGATCGTGGCTGTTAAAAAGCTTGCCTCTCTTGTCTGGCGAAATTTCGCAAAGTTTGGTCCCCGAGGCGGACCTGTGAGAAAGACCAATAGTTTTAGCTTCTCAGGTGCTACCCCTCGTGCTAATATCTCTTTGCCCTGATTTACCTCATTTTTAAAGCCAGCGGTACTGCCAACAGAGGGCGGGTGCCAGCAGGGAATTATTGCTATCGGTACAAAGCGCCTGATGACTCTGAACACTAAGAGCACGCGACCAACGCACGTTCGTAGTTCCTACGTCTAAAATGCAGTTGGACAGTATGGCAGAAACACAAACTGGTACTCCTCTTGGAGCAGTCGACGAAAACACCGCATCATCGCGGGCTTATCCTAACTTTGACAGGCCTCCCGTAATCGAGGTCGTGTTGTCGGTCCAGTTTAATCCCGTAGAGAAACTTCGGGGGCCACAAATAGGTCTTCTTTGGGCAGCGTACAAAGATAGGTTTCCACAGATAGAGGAACACATCCCCTTAGACCCTGTTCTTGAAACTTTCGGGGTGCGGCCCGCCCAGCAAGTCAGTGTTAAATTTGAATTGTCCGATGTACCACCGATCCCCCGCGTGTGGTTCTTAAACGAAAGAGGCGATCAGCTCATTCAAGTTCAGCAGGACAGGTTTATTCACAACTGGCGCAAAGTAGCCGAAGAGGATGAATACCCTAGATATGGTAATCTCACTACTTCTTTCAGAAATGAGTTAGATCTGTTTGGTCGCTTCCTTGAGGAAGAGCAACTTGGCGATTTGTCTTTTAACCAATGTGAAGTTACTTATGTTAATCACATACTCGCCGGTGACGTTTGGAGCGGACATGGCGACCTTAATAAAGTGCTCACCCTATGGGCAGGGAAGCACAGCGACTCATTTCTTCCGGAAGCAGAAGACGTCCGCCTGGCGACGAGGTATATAATTCCGGGTAGTGAAAACAATCCCTTAGGCCGACTGCACGTTATAGCTACGCCCGCTTTTCGGATTTCCGATAAAAGAGCTTTGATAGTCTTAAATCTTACGGCTCGATGTAGGCCGGACGGCGAAGGTTTAGAAGGAGTGTTTAGCTCTCTTGACAAGGCACACGAGTGGGTAGTCCGCGGTTTTACTTCAATCACAACCGAACAAATGCACCAAGTTTGGAGGAGGCGCGATGACAGCTAACATATTATCTGAGCCTACGCCGTTTAGCAGTTTAGGAGAAGGTATTCTAACAACAGTTAAGAACTTGCTGCTGGACAAGACTTCCGCCCTGAGTCCGGAAGCGACCTTAACCGGAACAACGCGCCGCCAATCAATGGTTCTCGAATTAGGGCAAGGAGACAATCTTATTATTGAGATTGAGGGCGAGGCACCGGCATGGCTTTCGGGGGTAATACGGCAACTCCCCCCTTTGGCCAATCTTTCTACTAATTGGAACTCATACGGGGCAGTGCCTGTAAGTCGCAAGTCTATAATCGCCGCCTTGGTGGTACTGTTCTCTGTCATGCAGGAGGATACCCCAATTCCCGATCTGGTTCCCACGCCCCGCGGGACAATTCAGCTTGAATGGCATACCCGTGGTATTGATCTTGAGGTCGATGTCCTTCCGGGCGGGCTATTTCACATATCCTATGAAGATTTAAGGGGAGATGCCTTGGTCGAAGATTTAACCACTCTCAGTCTTGGAGTTGTGAACCAAGCACTCACAGAACTTTCAACTCGCGGATAACGAGTAAGGAAGGTCTTCCTCATCCTTGCCTGACGAGAAGGACTACATCGACGATACAAATATCCCCTCTGATTCTGTGCTTTGGCGGCGCATCCCACCTTGGCATTACAGATATGATGAGAATGTCGGCGATAAGCGCCCATCAACGGCCTCCTTCGAGGACGACATGGATGGCGCACCGATGTCTGCTTATTTAGCTGAAGAATGCCGAGAGCCTGAGGTTGCCCTTGAGGGACATGAAGGCTTTGGACTTGTTGCGTTTACTGCCGGCTTTGCAAGAGAGTTGGGACTGAAGATCGTCCGTCAAACTGTACCAGGTCCACCAGGTCATGTTGTTATTGTCGGAAAGAAAACCGACAGTATTAGAAAAAAGCTGAAGAAAAAGTCTGAATGGGTTAGGCGACCAAGCGAAGATTCAGGCGAGGCTGCTAGCGGTTGATTAAAGAATCCATTCCCCGAAAAAGAAAGGGCGCGTCAGCTTTGGAAGCCTCGCGCCCTTTCCATTGTCTGGCCACTGTCCTCACCCCAGCAACCAGGGGAGGGAAGGATTCACCTTCCGTCCGATTGCCCACAGCATAACCGCTCACATGAGATAAAGGCAAATGATCCGATTGGGCCAGAGTCACGTCGGCTTGGGATGCTGTGAACTCTCATCAATTAAAATCTCTACCGTCCCGTCGAGGCCGTTATAGGTAATCTTGGTGAATTGAAGAAACAGGCGCCCGATTATTCCTATGACACGTAGCGGCGATCCATCCGGGGCTTTGTGTTTCCATTCTTGGTGGGCGGCCAACATGCCGGACATGCCCCATGCGTCTAAGGGTATCCTCATCGCAACCCCGGGCTGTCCTGCGTGGGGACCTTTCAGCACTTCAACTGGTAGAACCAAACGAGCGTTATACAGTGGAAGGTTTGCCCGGCCTCCAATGCCGTGTGTCTCCAGAGTGCGCCCTTCTATCGGCTTCAACTTCAACTCCCGCGCGATGTCCTCATCAATGGTCATCCCCGGCGCGCCCGTATCCAGAAGCACATGCCCCTGCACCATCGGCGGCAAAGGTAAGTTCGCTCTTCTGAGCTGCTCCTCGCGCTCTTGAGGTATCCACCAAGCGGCGGGAATGATGGGGCCTACGGCGCGCAGCTCGTCCTGGCTAACGTACCTCTGGAATATCCGGAAGATAAAGTTTGCGCCCATTGCTTCTGTAGAAGAATCATGACACCCAGTCTGGGCGCTTCCACCCCAAGACCTCTTCGGCGACCTGCTCTAATAAATCACGCTGGAAGGGTACGGCAGAAATGCCAGCAATCTCCCAACCGGCAGGGAGCACGTCTTCGGCCCTCGTCGTTGTAATAGCAATCGCCTCATCTGTATCGGCAGCTATAGCGTAAGTTCTAAAAGTGGTGGTGAAGCCGGAGATCGGCCCCTTGAGTGTAGCCTCGCAGAAGTAGAAATCTTTTCTGCTCACTTCTTATCGCCCCTCTTCTCCTGGCCCAACCGCATCAGCTCTCTTTGTACGTACGGCCATGAGCCTTTCAATATCTTCGGGCTTGCCGGAGAATTTGCGCGTGATCTTGATTCTCTTTTTCTTACTCTTAGTTGTCATCCGTATAGACACCTTATGCGAGCCGAAAGTTAATTTATTAAACTAAAACTCACGAATCCTGCTCAACACTTTCCGACTCATCAGAGGCAGTATCTTTCCCGTTTTCAGGTTCGGCTTTCGGCTTCACTTTCTTAGTTCGCAGCGGCTTGCTTGCTGCCTTATGAATCTTCTTTCTAGCCTCATCAGCTTTCTCGCCTTCAACTACCTCTCTTTTCAAAACGTCTTGCGCTAAAGCAGATTTGATCTGTTCAATATCAATTCTCACGTCTGGGGAAAGCCGCTTGAGTTCGCGCCTGATTACTTCAAGCACGGGATTGCTTAACACCATTGCGCCTAGAAAGAATCTACTCAAAGCTTGCTTCTGTGCTTGAAATTCGCCAAGTGCCGACCTAAGCCATCCCTCTCTAGTCAGATGATAGAGAAGTTGAATGTCGCTTGCTTTCTTCGCGTTCAACTGAGAGAAGCTGAATTCCAAAACAAGCTCAGAGTTTATCGGCTTAGTAAATGTGACCTGATAGACGCGCCAGGTTTCCGCGTTCGTTAGAATCACCCAATCCGTGCCCTGATTAGCTGAATAATCTACTGCTTGTTTTGTGTGAGCATCTTTCAGGTCTAAGCCGATAGCTTTGGCTTCGATTAAAAACTCAATAGCCCCGTCAATTTTCAGAGCAAGATCGCACCACGTCCCCCTGATAGATGTCTCGGATGTGATTTCAGAATATTTATCGTAGCCAAACACCTCTGACAACATATCCGTAATGATGATGACCGTATCCGATTCGCCAACATCGCGGGTCTTTGCCGAGGCGAGGATAGGCTGAAAGCGCTTGATACCAGCCGCTAATCTGTCTGCTACTTTGTTCGGGACTTGAGGCATGGGAGTCTCCTCTTAGTGATAAAAGCCTGTTAAGGCTTGAATTCGCGCCGCTTCTTTTCTTCAATATCCGCTCGTCGCTTCCTGATTATTTGGCGGGCGTTGGTATCGTATAAGTGGGTTTGCGGGATGATCCCACTATTGAACTCAGCATCTAAATTCATACCTTCGCATTTTAATAGGCCCTGCCATGTCGAAGGCAGGCCAAAGGTTTCAGCGATTCTTGAATAGAACTCCTGCTCGTTATTCCAGCGCACGGAACTGTCGTAAGTCACATCAATCTTTTTAAGTCGCCCATCTAGGAATTCTAAAGACACACTCCTAGCGCCCTGGCCGGGACTGGATATGAAAGCACTTTGTTCTCCCACCTCGTTAGGGTCATCAATATAGCGAAAAGTTGGTGTGACGGCTTTCGCTTCCTCAACTGACATCCCCAAATGAAAGCCTCGAAGTGACGGCCTTTTTATCTTAACTTGCCCGCAAACTACTTCATCAGGACTACGCGCCGGGGCGGGGCTATCTGCTTTTGCGGTAAGTGGAACATCAAAGAAGATGATGCTTGCCACTTGTCGAAGATCAATCTTTAATCCGAGATGGCGAACCTCGTCCGTCTCAACGGAAACTTGCGCCATGTCCAGACTGACGAGCGTGCCAATGACTGCCTTTTTAGTTGAGTCCTTAAAGTTGATAGCAACCGTCTGACGCTCCGATTCTTGGGCGTTCACATAGATGCCTAGAAAAAGGATCACTACTATTAGGGCTATGAGGCATCGCATCGTGTGAGGAACTCCCTTCAGGAAAGAGTCTTCAATAACCGAGTCGGGTCTTTCTTCCGAATCCTCTTCTTCGCCGCCGACTTCTCGGCTTCGTCCTTGGGCTTGGGCGGTCTGCCCATCTTCGGCGGCTCAAAGCTCTCAACCGACTCAACGGGTATTCGCCAGACAGGCCCACGCTCTGTCTCATCTCGCACGGCACCATTAAAGCGCCCTTCGCGGACCCACTGCGCGATAGTCGGATACTCGACTGTAATGCCGCGCTGCTCAAGCATTTCTTGCGCCCGCTTTGTAGTCACCATTTTCATGCCAGTAACTTATAGCACGCCGGAAAGAAAAAAGGAAGAAAAGTACATAGCGCCCTATTGACTTAAAGTGCATAGCGTGCTATGTTCTTTTGTGTTGATTCGGCGCATGGCGCCAGAAAGGGAAGGGAAGAAGATGTTAAACGTTAATCAGGACAGAATGCAGCAGGTCATTCAGAGGGCCTTCGACAAGGTGGCCAACAACCGCCGCTGGCAGACGGCCATTGTGAAGGCAAAGCAGCAGATCGAGTCTAACCCTTACCTGCATGTGGACGGCGACGCCCTTCTCATCCTCTCGCCGTCGAATGAAATCTACCGCGCCAATGGGACGTGCCAGTGCAAGGCTTTCACGCTTCATCAACCTTGCTGGCATCGCGCGGCGGCGAGATTAGTTCAACGCTACAACGAGACAGCTCACTAAAGAGCGAAAGCAGAGGTAAGCGCCAACTTACCTCTGCCTTCATTTATGGCGGGTGCGACAAGCGTAGACAGCAACACGCGCCCGCCTTTGCACATTGCACCCGATGAAAGGAGCATCATGCGGAAAGAGAATAGCAAAAGGCGCAAGCCAAAGGGAAAGCCGCCAGGGGCCATCACAATTTATCTACCGCAGGGCGCGCGACCCTCAGACAAATTTGAGGCTTCCACAATCCCGGATACCAGCCTGTCAGATATTGGCGTGCAGCCCGGAGATGTCGCCATTATCTACCGCACGTCGCGCATCCAAAGCGGCGACCTTATTGCTTGTGAAGTGTCGGGCAAAAAAGCCTGCATCGGAAAGTATCGCCCCGCCTCCGATGGAACAGTTCACCTTGAACCTCTTAATGATGAATACGAGGCGACCATCTTCAGCGCCGATAAAATGAAGGTGCTAGGGCGGGTTGTTCGCTTTGACAGAGATGGTCGCGCCATCCAAATCGAAATGGAACTGCGGCCTGTCCGACCAGCCAAAAATAAGCCCGACATCACGCCCGTCAACCAGGTCGAGTGGCAAAGGGCATGTCAGAACAAGTGGAATGCGCGACTCATTGAACGACTCGCCCAGATAAAGAGCGAGCAGCCGGAAGAGAGGCAAGCGGTTGTCATCGCCGCGCTTCACCTGTGGCAGAAGGCCGCGCAAGTTCCTAAAACCTTCAAAGACTCCGACCTCTTCACACCGGAAGCAATCTACACGCTCGACTATCACACACGGCTGCTAGGCAATGGATACGAGATGCCCGCAGCACCCGCGCACGGAGCGCGTCAGGGCGTTGTCGAAACGATTACGGCGATCCTCAAAGGAAAGCCAATTTCAGCAGCAGAGAAGATAGCCCCGCGCATCATCAAGCATGATACGGATTGGGCGAACTACCGCGCCGCAATCCCACTAGGGCAACGCAAGAACTGCGACCTTGAAGATTGGCTTGCGGGGCAAGCGCCACAACCAGCAGACCCGCGAGAGCAGCAAATCCGCGAGCTTGAATACAGGCTCACGCGCCTCGAAGAAGAAGGTGACATCACAAACTCAACTCAATGCTTTCAGCTTGAGCGCAAGATTTACGACTTGCGGCGTGAGATCGCGCGCGACGAATGGCCGGAGGTGATCGGCGATGAATAAAGAACAGGAGCGCGAGCAAGCCCTCAAGACCATCACCGAAGCCGTACAGACCTTCGGAATTGAAGTCACCAAAGAGTGCATCAAGCTTGTGACGCTGAAAATCCCGGCAGATGAAATCATCCGACGATGCCAGCGAATGATGATCGCACCGAGAACACAGCGCGCAGGCACGGTCACGGACTTTTGGGCGTGGAGACGCGCCCACTACAAATAACAGACAGGAAGCGCGGCAGAGAAGGGAAGTGACCCCACCTCTGCCGCATGACATCAACGACTACCAACTAAGGAGAATCAATCAATGTCAAAGAAATCTACTACGAAACAGCCGAAGAAATCACGCGCAGAGCTGCGCGCACAACTGGCGCGCGACCTTGCAGCGGCGCTCGCCAACCCCGAAATCCCCGTCGTGCTTTACAACAAAATCTCGGCGGCCGTCACAGACTTTCAATCCACCTGCATTGACTATAACGCCATGCTCTATTCCGCCGAAACCATCGGCAAGGCGTTAGAGATGTTCGCAGAGCAGGGAGGTACGCGCTAATGGCTAAGGACGCCACAGAATGGCTTATAGACAAAATCGCGCGAGAGTCAAAACAAGTCCAACGAAGGCTCGCCCAACTCAAGATTTCCAGCATGGCCCGCTTTCACATACGACACGGGGCAGAAGTAATGGCCGTCAGTATGGGAATAAAAAGGCTCGCGCATGTTTCCGCTGACCGCCTCTATCAGTGGAGCGCCAGCCGCTACGCTAAGGAGTCGCGCAAGCATAAGGGTAAGCCGTGTCCGCTTGAAACCCTTATCCGTCTCCAAATGTTTCATTACGGGCGCGACATTGTACTTAAACAGATGAAGGGAGGCGCGGGCTAATGGATAAGAAAAAACCAACCCCAAGAAAGACACTCACCCACGCCGCACAGTCTGCCCGCGACGTGGCAAGGGTAAAGGAAATAGCCATCGGCCTCAGTTGCGTCGGCTGCCGCCCCGAGCCTGCGGACCTTCTGGAAATGCTGTTCATCTTCAAGAAGTATGACCAGCTTGAGCAGGACGACATGATTACGCTGGTCGCCGATGCCATTTACCCGCTCACCGATGAGGGCAGTAGCGCGGTCCGCCTCTTTCTCAAGCGGGCAGAGAGAAAGGCAGGAGCAACAAAATGAAGCGGCGAGATCATAAACAAACGCCGCGCGCCACCGTTCGCAAAGTCTTTCCTTTTCCACTTAAAGCCAGAGTGACGAGCTGGCATCCGTTGCGAAGATAAATAGGCAAATTTGCCGACTTAACGAAAAGGGGCGAGTCGAGTGTGTCAGGCTCGCCCCGGCAATCTCCATTCTAAACAGAGGCCAACAATGGACGAAGAAAGGAAAAAGCTAGAGGCGTGCGGAGACGGCCTGCTCTTGGCGTGCGCCCGCCTCTACCTCAGAGAGAAGCACAAAGACGTGCCCTACAAGGTCCACATGCGGCTAATCTCGCGCATGATTAGCAATCAGACTCTTGCGGGGATCGCCAAGAGCGAGGGCATCAGAGGCATTGAAGGCGAGAAGCCGTCAGACTCGCTAGAGGTAGCCATTGCGCTTCATTATTACTCTCACGGCTTTCAGAGCCTCAGACGTTGGCTCTGGCGACTATTTGAGAAGCACCTGGACATCAGAGAAGAGGTGAGACGGATTCTGGAGCCTAGCCCGGAGGACAAATTGACAAAGCAGGTCCGGGGCGCGCTTCAGATGGTCATTAGTCAGCAGGGCGGGAAGATTACAGGCTCAACTCTTGATATAGCCACTCGCCAGATCGTCGGGCAGCTCCGCAACGGCGCAGAGCACGTCTGAACGGGGCGCGTGGGCCTCACTCCTGCGCCACCTATAGCCTATGCCCTTGCGCGCCACGTTACGCACAGCAGGCTTTTAGCCAACAAGACGCCTCACAGTATGGGCAAATCGGTTCTGGGGCGATTCTGGTGCAGAGGTTGAACTAACCCACTCATTTCCTCTTCTTCCGAGTTTTTATTTATTGTGATCACGCCTTAACAGTTTTCTAATATTACGAAAGCGTGAACCACTACTATCAATGTTTTCCTGAGCGCCTGGTTGCGCCTTTTTTTCTGCCTTACCGCTTATGGGTGGAAGTTGGGAGAATCTCTTACCTGGCACCGTGAAGGATCTCATGCTCCGATAGTACGCTGACGGCGCATCTATGTACTGAATGTAAATCTTCTTCAGGTCAGTATAATCCTTATCCAATTTATGAAACTCCGCTCGTAATTCATCATTCGTTAGCTCCCGATTCAATAACAACGCTTTTGCCTTTTCCCTAATATCTAAAAATTGGTTGGAAGCATAAAAAAGCTTAATGAATTCCTCCGGATTAAAAAAGGGTTTGATAATCACGCCGATAATCGCCACCAACGCGGAAAGTACAATGACAAGTTTTTGTGTCACATCAACTTGCATGTGCCCCGATATTGCCGCGGTCACGACGGTCGTAATTGTGATTGAGAGTAAGAGAGATATTACTTCTAATATTTTATGGAGCTTAGATCTCCACAAGGCTTTTTTCGCATACTGCCTTCGATAGAAATCGGCTTTGCGGTAAAGCTTATCTACCTCCTTCCGGAACCTTCTTGGTTTTTTTGCAGGTGAGGTGGGGCTAGACATGGGTTTCCAACTTACTCCTAATAACTTCCGCAAGCGATTCAAGAGAATCAGTTCAAAGAAAATTAAGGCAACTAGCAGCTAATCACACCAGTCTCAGTGAGCTTTTCTTCTTTCCCTTCTTAGGCCCGTCATCATTTTTGAAGCTGAAGATCGCATGTGACAGCGCCTTTTCTATCTCCGAGGTGGGTTTCCACCGAAACTCATGCTCATGCTGCTTCTGTGCAAATCTTCCGGTGGCATCTAGCACATCTTTGGTTTCCTTGTTCGGCCAGTATATCGACATCATATCTGCGGCCAGTCGCAGGCTTCTGGCGTGCGCTTCCCCGTCGAGTTTACCTTCCTTGTTAAAAGCAATCACTCCATAGTCCACGTATTTCACTCCCACAGGTTGTCGGTCCTTCAGGGCTACAAAGACGAGAGCGTATCGTACCCGTTTACCGGCAAAATCCGGGAAACTCTCATTCTCGTCATGTTGTAGATAGAACCGATTAAACTTGCTGACGGAGATACGGTGGATATTATCTTCGTCGTCTAGGAAAAAGAGTCGAGTTCCTGTGCTCAAATGATTATATCTGCGCATCGACTGTGAGCCTCCTGTGTGGCCGAGACAATATGCGAGAAGCAACCCGAGCGTCAATGTTCCCCCGGGCAGAGCACTACCTTGACACGGTAGAGGACTACTAGCGACGCGCCACGCTTTAAACTTAGCAGAGCACGAGCAGCAGGATTTGGGAGGTTCCGCTACTCCTTAATTTCGGCAACACCTCTCGGAGCACTATTCATAGGCATTGACATTCACCTTTCAACGGGAATATCGTTCGCGCAGTCTCACTCCTCGCACGTCCCGGCTTATGAGTACCTTTTCTCGTTAGCCTCACGCCCGCTCCTTGCGGTAAAAGTCAGGTTCAGGAGGTACGAGATCGAAAGTTGCAGTATTTGAGGTTATTTAACTAATTAGACCGCAGTCGGGCTAAATGAATTAGACTGAACCCTGTATGAGCTTCACCCTCATTCGCACGGAGAACAAGCGAATTCTCATCGAACTGGCCGAAGGGTACAGCGAGCCGGGATTCATGCACTACCCTGCGCACGCCTCAATGCCGCCCTGGGAAGTAATCGAACCCAACAAACCAAACCTTGAAACAGCCGAAAGAGTAATCCGAGCTTATCAGTTAGCAATGCGCGAATACGTTCCGCCCTCACCCGGAATGTGGGATGAGATAGAATCGCGCAACCCTGCCTTTATTCGTGCGCTGAATACAGGCAATGTTCCATGTGTGGCCGAAACCCTCTCGCGCATGTTCCGCACGAATCTTGTCTATGGGTTGGGAAAAGTCCATGAGAGCCTCGCGCGCGACAATGAGGAAGGTGTCAAGCAAGTTCGCAGGAGATGGACTGACTTGCTCGTCTCCCTCGCTGAAGCTGTGGGCACTAGACGCGTTCGCCTTCTTCTTCAGGAAGGAATCGAATCGTTCCGCCGCGCTCTTGACGTTGATGTTGATGAACTCCTGATAGAGACTGAGCAGCGTATTGGCTTTGATTTGTCTTTCCCGCCAGTCGGCGGGATTTACGGCTGTCGCGCTGGGGACAAGTTCGTAACGATGGATTCGCTCTGGCACGCCTCGACGCTTTACAGGCTTACTCAGTTAGGCGCTGAATCATCCTCGCGTATCGCAGAAATCGGCGGGGGCTATGGTTGTCTTGGAATGATGGCGGCGCGGGCCGGGTTCAGTTATGAGATATTTGATTTACCCTGGGTCGGGGCTATTCAAGGATATTTTCTCATAGAGGCTTTAGGTGGTGCAGCACTCTTCGGTGAGAAAGATGGAAAGGTTCGCGTCTCTCCCTATTGGCGATTCTTCGATCTGCCGGACGCTTCACTGGATTACATCGTTAATACAAACTCGCTGCCGGAGATGGGGGAAGAAACTGGCCTTGCATATCTCAGGGAGATGGGGCGGTTGCTCAACGGCCAATTCCTGTCGGTTAATCAAGAAGGGAAAGCGCGGGGTCAAACCTGTGTAGCCGAACTGGCGGAGCGAGCTGGCACGCTCCGCCGTCTATCCCGCCATCTGGCGTGGGTCGAGCAGGGCTATGTCGAAGAGGTCTACGCGCCTAAATGAGACTCCTTAAAACGAGCAGTAGGATTGCCAGTAGAACGGCTATGAGCAGATAGTCCTTCCACGACAATGTGAGCCTGTAGCAGCGGTGGCATCTGGTGGGCCAGAATATGCTGGGCTTCAATATGTGACGACGCGCGCTAAGGGCTTTGTCAATCCAGATGTGTTCGGATCTACTGGCGCGATGGCTCTGATTGGCGCAGTTGGGTTTACAACTGAGATTACGGATTATCAAGACAACATCAT
>DASVXV010000003.1:0-17588 GCA_036392495.1 Pyrinomonadaceae bacterium
CGGCATAGGCGTGGACAGAGGTATTGAGACCTCTTCTGGAAGGTCCGGCGGGCGCGCCGATGACGGTCGCGGCATCGCCTCAGAGAGATCGAACGGGCGCGCGGACGCTGGGCTGGAACGCGCCCGCCTGCGACGCGAAAACGCTCGCCGGGCGGACGACGATCTGCGCGAGCATCCGGAGATGGCCAGGCGGCTTCACACGACCGCCAACGATTTAAGAAGCGGCTATCAGGCGGCACTCGCAACCAACCCGAACCTGGAGTTCGGCCAATACGTGGCGGCTACACGCCTGGCGGCGAACCTGGGCACGCGCCACCCGAACATTACACGGGCGGCGATTCTGGCCGGTCTGGCCGAAGGCCACAGCATCGGGCGAACGTTGCAGGACCTGGGTCTCAGCGAACGCGAAGCTAAAGAAGCAAAGAAACGGGCCGAGCGCGAAATAAAAGAGGCCAGGAGACGGTAAAGCAAGGCAAAAGGTAAAAGTAAAAAGGCAAAAGTGAAAGACGAGGAGCCCGCTCTTCTTTCACTTTTGCCTTTTACCTTTTTACTTTTGCCTTATTGCAGCGCTTGCTCGATTGCCGCGCGCATTTTCTTCGGAGTGTTGAGGGGGTGAAAGCCCACCAAGTGCTCCACGATGCGCCCCTCGCGATCAACGACCATGCTCTGCGGGATGTTGCCGCCGCGCATTAAAGAGCGCGCCAGGCTTTCCTCTGCGAAGGCCACTTTATAGTTAATGCTGAATTCTTTGATGAACTTGCGCACGTCTTCGGGCGAGTCGCTATCCGGATCAATGTCCAGCCCGATGATTTCAAAGCCACGCGGTCCGTACTCATCCTGCATCTTGACGAGTTCCGGGACTTCATAGCGGCACGGTCCGCACCAGGTGGCCCACAAATCAATCACCAGCACTTTGCCCTTCAGCTCCGACAGCTTGAAATCTTTGCCGTCAATCGTCTTCAGGGGCGCATCCAGCGCGATCGCGGGCAGCATCACGGCCGTAGGCGGCGCAGCGTTGCTCTTTTCCACGCCCGAATTGGCCGACGGCGCGACGCCGTCCCCCCCGCCCGGGTTCGAAGATGTCCCGCCCGCTTTCGGCGAGTTCGCGCTCCCGCTTTCGTTCCCTTTAGGGGCATTCGTTGAGCTATTGCAACCTGCGATGCTCATGGCCGCGAGCAACGCGAACACGACCAGCATCAACGACAAGCGCGCGGGCGTCCAGAATTTATTTGCGGGCTTAACTGGCTGTCTGGAGAAATCCATAAAGTTGATTATTCCTTCGTCTCAAAGATTCTACTGGTTCAAGGCGGCACGGAAGGCCGCGATGCGTGTCAGGTCCGTGCCGATAATCGCGTACTCGCCGGGCACGAGCGGCTCGCGCGGGCGGATTTCCACAAATTGCATCCCGCCCTCACGCCCGATGACGCGATAATGCGGCTTGATGATGTCTTCCGAAGCAATGGCGAACCCTTTGTAACCTTTCTGCGCCATCGCATCCACTCGACGTACACCCCGTTTTTCAATCAGACGCACGAGAAACGGCGGCTTTGCGTTGGCTTCGTCGGGCAGGAAAAGATAGAAGCGAGGCTGAGCGCTCGTGATGAGCGTCGCGGCGTGCTCGCCCTTCAGCTCCACGTAGCTGCGCTTATCGCCCTTCGCCACTACTTCGACGCGCAGAGGTGTTGTGCCAGCCTCGAACGCGAGCGGACCGAGCGCGCCCTTTTCATCGGCAACATAGATAAGCGTGCGGTCGGATGGAGGCGACGGCAAAGATTCCTGCGCGGGCGTGGGCTGAAGGGATGAAGCCTTTGTTAAAGCCGGAGCATTATTGAGGGCGATAACGAGAGCGTATGAAGCGATTGCGATTCCGAATGACACTCTTTTGTAGTTCCTCAAAACTATGCGCCTTCAAAAAGAGAGCGCCTCCGTCCGGCGCCTCTTGAATCAAATCCCCTCAAGTTAATAACGTGTCTCGGAGGTCACGGTCAAGCGGAGGCTCAAGATTTCTTAGTCGGAGGCGGTATCCGTTCGGGCGAAGGCATGGGAACGCTCCCGCCCGGCTGTTCCGCCGGCGTGGGCAGAACGAACTTGAAATCTTCGGCGACGGTGACGGTTGAGCGGGCCACTATCTCGTCAATAAATTTTTGCTGCTTCTCCTCTTCGACAGCTTTTTTCGCAGCTTCGCGCGGCGCAAGCGGTTGGGCAAACGGATTTGACGGATCTCCCCCGAAGCCGATCAAAATATGGCGTGCGTGGACCTGTTCTTCGCTCTGACCTCCCGCCGCAGGTCTCATCCCGCGCTCTTCTACTTTGATAATGTGGAATCCGAACTTAGTCTCGATGACTTCGCTGATCTGACCGGGCTGAAGCGCGAACGCCGCGTCCTCGAATTCCTTGACCATCTGCCCGCGCCCGAACCAGCCCAAATCCCCGCCCCTGGTCTTGCTGCCCGGATCGTAGGAATACTCTTCAGCCAGCTTGGCGAAGTTTTCGCCGGCAAGCGCGCGTTGTCGAAGCTCTTCAGCCCTGGCGCGCGCTTTGGCAGAGTCCAGCTCCGGGTGCTTTGCCATGTAGGCCTCTATCTCAGCGTCCGTCGCCTTGAGGCTCTCTTCCTTCTCTTTAACAAACTGTTCGGCCAGCACCTGCGCCTCTTGCAGCATGATACGCAATTGCGTGCCCCTCTCCTTGTCCAGCCCCGCCTGTCTGCCTTTGCGGTCGGCGAGGATGTACGTCGCCCATTCTTTTTTCAACTCTGGCTTCTGCGCCTCGGGAATTTCTGCCCCCTGTGGATTGCGCGCTTTCATGTCGGCGAGAAACTCTTCAAATTTCTGTTCCTGACCGGGCTCGCTGAGGAAGGCGTCAATCTCTGTCTGCGGGATGCTGCCCGAAGGCGAAGGTTGTGGAGACTTCTTATTCTGCTCTTCGATATATTTTTGTCCGACGATCAGAGCGCGCGCAAGAGTTAACTGCCGCCCAATCTCCGGGCGGTCCGCGATGCCCGCGGCCCTGGCCTCTTCCCCAACTGCGAGCAGCTCGCGAACCTCTTTGCTCAGCTTCTTGCGCGCCTCTGTGTTGGTGACATACTGCCCCTGCGCTTCCGGTGGAAAAGTTTTGACGATACTCGCCAAATCTTCCCCGGAGATATTGATCGCCGCGCGCGCGGGGCTCGCGGGGCTCGCGGAACTCGCGCCGGCTGTAGAATCTGATTCCGGACGCCAGTATTTAAAGTAGACGAACAGGCCCGACGCCAGAGCGACGCCGAACAGGATTGCCCCGAGTAGAGCGAACCGCGCAGGAGTCCAGCCGGACCTTTTGCGCTGCGCGTAGGGCGGCGCTAAATGTCGTGGCTGCGACTGCGGTAAAAAGGCTGTCGCGACTTCCGGAGCAGGTGCTCTTTGAGTCTGCGCGGGGGGCCTGTTCTCCAGCGTCTGCGGCTGCCGCGGGCTCGCGACCGTGGGCTGCGGCGAAATATCGGCGATGGACTGCTCTTCGACCTCGACACTCGCCCCCTCGGTCGCCGCCGCCTCAAATGCCCCGTGATGCTCCGTGACCGCTTCGGCCAGACTTTCGGTCACGGGCGCTGGCTCCTCCTCGAAAGCCTGCACGCTTTGCGTCGGAGGAAGGTCCACAGCCGCCACGGAAAAAGCGAGCGTCTGCGCTTCCCTCAGACGGAAACTCGCCAGCGACTCCCTCTCTTTGCGCAACGCGTCGCGCATCTGAGAAGCGGTGCTGTAGCGCTGCTCGCGCTTGAGAGACATCGCGCGCGTCAAAATTCGCGCGACATTCGCAGGGACTTCCCCGTCGACCTCGTCAGCCGGGAGCAAAGGGTCCGGCGCATCGTCAAGGAATGCTGAGGCGCGCGAGAGGGCGTCCGTCGGCAGGCGGTTCGTCAATAAGTGATAGAGCGTTGCGGCCAGAGAGTAGAGGTCGCTTCGTGGGTCCGTGCCCGCCCCCTGGACCTGTTCGGGCGGCGCGTAGTTGCGCGAGTAGCCGAAGATGCTGGCCGTGGTCGGGTGGGTCAGCTGCAACGGCGTCCCCTTCGCCAGGCCGAAGTCCAGCAGGATGATCTGGCCGCGCGACATCAGCTTGACGTTCGGCGGCTTGATGTCGCGGTGAATTACGGGCGGCTCCTGCGTGTGCAGATAGTCGAGCGCGTCCAACAGTTGGTCCGCCCAAATCAACACGTCCTCGACAGGGAAAGCGCGGCCCCTCTTCTCAAGCATCTCCGCCAGGTCTTCGCCTGGGATGAAGCCCATGACCAGAAACTGCCCCGCGCCTTCGCTGAAATGGTCTATCACGCGCGGCAGCGCCGGGTGGTGCAGGCTGGCCAGAAGCCGCGCCTCGCGCTCGAAAGCTTTGCGGAGCAGCTCGTCCGTAAACAAAGTCTCTTTGAGGGCGACCATGTTGCCGAGTCTTCTGTCTTCGGCCAGATAGACCGCGCCCATGCCGCCCTGCCCGATGGGGCGCACGATGAGGTAGCGGTTTTGCAGCAGTGCGTTTGGGGACAGCATCGGGTAATGCTCGCGTGGACCGTTTGAAGTACGGCGAGGATTATACAGTTTAAGAGAAGCCGAAGAACAGTTAGAACTTGATGGACCGCGGCTGAGAGGACTGCTTCTTCATATTTTCGTTGAGCCTCAGCTGACTCTCCTTGTTCTGCGCGGGCTTCTGCTCAAGAGGCTGTGCGGTGTCACCCTGTTTCGGAAGATTAATAACTGACGGCGACGTTACGGAAGCGGCCGACTTCGTATCTTTGCCGGATTTCTGGACGGGGGCCTTCACAGGCGGAGCAGACCTCTTGCCCTCGGATTGGCTCGGCACCTCTGGCTTCTGCTCACTTTGAATCACAAAGCCGACGGCATCCGCCAGAGAGTCGCCCGTATCTTCAAGCGCGCCGCCGACCCTCTCCTGCGGCAGATCCTTCTCCTCACCGCTGATTGAATAAACTTTCGCCGTCTGCTTTCCATCAGTGGCCGTCAGGACGACTACTCTCCTGATGCGTGCGTTGCTCCTGAACACACGCGTCTCCGTCTTTGCGCCGGAGGCATCTGTCGTCGTCGTTATCTCCGAGTCGTCGGGCGCTGCCACAGCCTGCTGCGAGATGTTGATTCTTTCGGCGCCGGTCGAGCTTGAATCTTTCGACGAGACTTTCTGCGCCGTCCCGCCGGACCCTTTTTCCGATTCGGGGGTTGAGATGTATGCGATGGCGACTCCGATTAAAATCAACGCGATGAACCCCGCGAAGACCCAGGAGAGGCGCAGGGCTTTCGCCGCAGGCTTCGCGGCAAGCGCCGCCGCTTCCAACGGAGGCGTAGTCTCTAACCCGGGCTCCGACGGTTTCGCCGTAGAGACGGCGACAACCTCTGAGGCAGACGTATCAACGGCCGCTGGAGTCTCTTTGGTCGGCAGCGCCTCTATGATCGTGGAAGGCAGAATGGTGTTCTTCTCATCCAGGCCCTGCCTCGCCCCGGAACCATTCGCCTGCGCCTCACGCTGAGCGGCCAGCGTCGGGGCGGCTTCGCGCAGCAGCGCGCGCATCTCGCTTGCGCTCGCAGGGCGCTGATCGCGGTTGTGCGCCATCGTCGTCATCAAAAGGTCCGCGACCGGGTTCGGTATCTGCGGATTGATCTCGTCCGGGCGGCGCAAGGGGTCCGGCTGATTGTTCGCGACTTCTGTGATCCGCGTCAGAGCGTCCGGCGGAATCACCCCGGTCATCAGGTAATAGAGCGTGGCGGCCAGAGAATAGAGATCGCTACGCGGTCCAGTGCCTGTGCCCTGAATCTGTTCGAGCGGCGCGAAGTTGGGCGTAAAGCCAAAGATGCTGCGGCTCGTCATCATGGACGGAGTCTGCCCGGCCGCGCCTTTGGCTAATCCGAAATCGAGCAGGATGACTTCGCCCTGCGGGGTGAGCTTCAGGTTCGCAGGCTTGATGTCGCGGTGGAGAATGGGCGGGTTCTGCGCGTGCAGGTAATCGAGCGCTTTCAGAAGCTCGTCGCCCCACATGAGAACCTGCTCGCAGGGAAACGGCGCGGCGCGTTCCGTCAGGAGCATTTCGAGGTCGTCGCCTTTGATGAACTCCATGACCAGGAACTGCCCGCCCTCTTCCTCGAAATGGTCCGTGACCTTCGGGAGCGCCGGATGGCGCAGGTGCGCGAGCAGACGCGCCTCACGCTCGAAAGCCTTACGCATTCTCTCTTCGCTGAAGAAAGTCTCTTTGAGCGCGACCGTGTGGCCGAGCCGCTCGTCCCGCGCCAGATACACCGCGCCCATGCCGCCGTGACCGATGGAGCGCACGATAAGGTAGCGATTCTGCAAGAGCGTGTTTGGCGCGAGCATGATGCCTCCTTTGGAGGCCGTGAATCGTGAATCGTAAATCGTAAATAGTTAAAACGTCGGTTCGTCTATTTACGATTTACGATTCACGATTTACGACCTTTCTATCCAATGTCCTGCGAGCGCAGCGCGAACAGGGTTGCGATGAGCAGGCCGAAGAACATCGAGAGCAGGATGAGCACGTTGCGTAGGCGTCCGCCCCAAGGGTGCAGGAAGTCCACGTAGTTACTCAAATCTTCCGGCTGTTTCACGGCCGGACTTGGCTCGGGCGCGGGCTTGAGCTTCGGCATCTCGGGCTTGGTCGGCTCGGCGCTCCGGGTCTGCAACGCCTTCTTAAAATCTTCCTGATACTGGTCCATGTCCTTGCGGAACTGTTCAGAGTTGTCCTCGGCCGTCTTCTTGTAGTCTCTGATGTCGGCTTTGGCCTTTTCGATGTTCTGATCGTTCTCCGTCTCTATAGCTTTTTTCAGCCCCTTGCCCTTGTTCTGCCCCATCGGGTCCGAGCCCTCCTCGCTCACAGTGTCCAGCTTCGAAAGGCGTTTCATCTCGTCGAAAGCCCAGGTCGCTGGCATCGCCGCGCCGACCGATTTCGAGACCCCCTGCGGCACGCCGACGAGGCCCGAGAAGAGGATTTGCGGAATCAGTATGAGCGGCACGAGGCTCGTAGCCATCTCCGAAGTCTTGACGACCGCCGAGACGAAGAGCCCGAGTGCGATGCCGACCATCCCCGTCAGAATCATCGTCAAGAGTTGCGCCGCCGTGTCCGGCAGAGAATCCGGCGGCAGATGCATCAACCCGGTGAAGTGGAAAGCCTTGAGCGTCCCGAAGAGCAGGATGCACTGGAGGCCCACGATGAACGAGAGCACCAGGAGCTTCGAGCCGACGTATGGCAGGAGTCCCAGGTTGACCATGCGCTCGCGGTTATAGACAGCGCGCTCCCTGATGATCTCGCGCGCCGAGACGCTGGTCCCGAACCAGATGGCGACGAGCGCCAGCATGAAGTACGGGAAGTCTCGCGGTTGATTCTTTCCGACCACGAGATAAGTGAGAAAGGCTATGATCGGCGCCTGTCCGAAGAGAATCAGTAGGTTGAACTTGTCGCGCGCCAGGACCTCCATGTAGCGGCGCGCCAGGGTCGCCCACTGCCGCAAAGAATCGGTCACGGTCGGGCGGCGCGTCACGGGCGGGGCGCCCTGCTTCTGGCCTTTAAGTCCCACGAGCGGCTGGAGGATGTGGCGCTGATACTGCTGCGTCTTTTGAAAACGCTGCTTCCACTCTTCCGCGACCTCTTCGGCGACCTGCTCTTTGCGTAGCTTGTAAGCCAGCTTCTCTTCCTTCGAAGCGCCGGGCGAGAGGGGCGGCAGTTTGCTGATGCGCTCGTCAATCGGGTCTTCGAGCTTGTCGTAGAGGTCTTTGAAGCTCGAAGCCCCGACGTGCTCCAGGGCCTCTTTCGGCGCGCCGTACCAGACGAGCTTACCCCTCATCATGACGACGATCTTGTCGAAGAGGCGCACGTTCTCCATCGCGTGCGTCGTCAAAATCACTGTCCGCCCGGACTCGGCGATCTGCCGGAAGAGCTTCATGATCTTCTCTTCGGTCGCCGGGTCCAGACCAGAGGTCGGCTCGTCCAGAAAGATGACCGACGGCTTCGTGATTAACTCGACGGCGATGGAGACGCGCTTGCGCTGCCCGCCCGACAACTGTGAGACGGGGACGTCGCGCCGCTCCGAGAGCCCCGTGACGTCCATCACCTCGTTGATGATCTGGTCAATCTCCTGCACGGACACGTCGCGCGAGAGCCTCAGGCGCGCGACGTAATAGAGCGTGCGATAGACCGTCAGCTCGCGGTGGATGATGTCGTCCTGGGGCACGTAGCCGATGGACTGCTTGATGGAATCGAGGTGCTGGTAGAGGTCCAGATTGTTGATGAGCACGCGACCGCTCGTGGCGGGGCGCATCCCGTTCAAAGAATCCATCAGGGTTGACTTGCCTGCGCCCGACGGCCCCAACAGCCCGACGAACTCGTTTGGCTGAATCGTCAGGTCCACATCGTCCAGGAGCTTAATCATCCCGCCGCCAGAGCGGTTCGGCACAACCTTCGTGATGTCTATGACGTCAATGCGCGTCTTCGAGCGTGTATCGAAGACGGCGACTCCGCGCTGTGCGTCCGCCTGAAGGACGAACGGGCCAACCTGCACGATGTCGCGCGCCTGAACGGGCCTCCGGCCGGTGATACGCGCGCCGTTGACATAAATGCCATTGGTCGAGCCGACGTCTTCGATAAAGACGGCGCCGCCCGCAGTCGAAATGCGCGCGTGGTGGTTGGAGATTTGCAGGCCGTCGAGCCGGATGTCGTTGTCGGGCGCGCGCCCGATGTTGAGCTGGGGCTTGCCGTCGAACATCACCTGCATCAAAAGCTGCGCCTGCTGCCCGGCCCCGCGTGTGGGCGGCTGATTGAGCGAGCCCGAGCCGGCCTTGACGACTATGGTTTGCGCACGGCCGGCTTCGGCGAGAGGCCCCGAAACGGGAGGCACAGGCACAGGTATAGGGGCTTGCGGCGATGCGCCGCTTGAGATGGCGACCGAGCGCTGGCCCGTGTTCTGCGCCCCGGCCGGAGCCGGGTGCGCCGGATCAATGAAGCGCAGGATAGGTCCGCCCATGCCTAGCTGGATGCGGTCTCCGTCGTAGAGCGGCGTGGGACTAGTAATGCGCTGGTCGTTGAGGAGTGTGCCGTTGAAACTTCCGAGGTCCACGAGCATGTATTGCCCGTCGCGTCTCTGAATCTCTGCGTGCTTGCGCGAGACCACGGCGGCCGCCGCCTCAATGGCAATCTCCATTCCGGGGTCCCGCCCGAGCCTGGTTAAATCCTTCGTCAACTGCACACGTTCGAGCTGGCCCGTAGAGGTGCGTACAAGCTCTATGCTCGCAGGTCCCTGTGGAGCGGCGGGAGGTTTCGGAGCCGGGGGCGCTGCCGGAGGCTGTTGCGGTCCGGGCGGTCCACCGCCCTGGCGCGGCGGTGGAGCGGGCGGAGGCGCAGCAACCGGTTGCTGCATGATGGGCGGCGGCGGCGGCATTGGCTGCGGCGGCGGCAGCGGGCCTTGCGGCTGCGCGTATGGTTGCGGCACGGGCGGCTGTGGAAAAGGGGGCTGCCCGTACTGCGGCGGAGCGTAGGGCGGCTGCACGTAAGGCGGCTGGCCGTAAGGCTGCTGCGGGGGCTGCGGCGGTCCGACGGGTCTTTGCGGAGGCGGCTGCATGTAGGGCGGCGCGGGTTGTGGTGGAGGAGCGGGCGGCTGAAAGGGCTGCTGGGGAGGCTGAGGTGGTCTCCGTCCGGCGTCGCGCGGGGTGGTTACGTCATCCGGTCCCGCAGGGGGAATGTCGCGGCGCGTCTCCATATCCGCGAGGCTGACGGGCGTCGGCGCGGCGGGCAATTCGAGGCGCGCGACGAGCATGACAGGTCCGCCCGCCCCGAACTGCACGCGCGAGCCCGGCTGGACCTCCGTCGGCTCGTGTATCCGGCGGTTGTTCAGAAAAGTGCCGAAGCTGGAATTGGTGTCAACGAGGAGGCAGCGCCCCTGTTTGACGCGGAGCTCGGCGTGGCGGCGTGAGACCATCGGCCACTCCGCCTGGTTGAAGACGATGTGACACCCGGCAGGATCGCGGCCGATCTTGACGGCCGGCTGCTCGAAGGCGCGCTCGTCCTGCGGCTGCCCGTTGCGCTCCTCTACTAGAACGATTTTCATGATGACTACCTGGATGAATAATTTTGAATTTTGAATGTTGAATTTTGAATTGAGGCCAAAAGCTTTCAATTCAAAATTCAACATTCAAAATTCAAAAATTGTCTTTAACGTCTTCCCATCCTGAAGGAATTGAGGATCACGGGAAGCTCCCCCTTGACGCCGACATCGTCTGCGCTTGAGAGCTCGGGCGCGAGCGAAGTCGTCAACATCAGGAGCTGCACGCCATTTGTTTCGCCCTCGCGTCCGGGAGGCAGGAAGATGACGCGCCCCCAGAGCGTGATGTCCCCCTTCTCCGTCCCTCTCGACACGCCCTGGAAACGGAATTCATGTCCCCTGATGCCGTTGACCGTCGTCTCACCTTCCGAGACTACTTTGAACTCCGGGTAATTTTTTACTTTGGATTTCGCCAACTCGACAGCCTGTGAGAAGAGACCTTCACTATCGGCTTCGAATGTTCCTTTGCTCTTGTACCAACTGACAGTGAAGTTTTCTTGCGTGAAATCAGGCGGCAGCATTCGCTCAACTCTGACGAAGTTATTAATCCCGCTCTTCGGATCACGCCCCCATGTGTTTGGATAGTAGAAAGAGAACTCTGAAAACTTATCTGCCAGAGCACTGCTGAGATTATCCTTGGAGTTGACGAACTTCGTCGCGTTCGGCGGCGGCGGTGGCTCAGTAGTGTTCGTGTTGGCGTTCGCGGTCGTGTTCGCGTTACTGTCGGCATTCACGCCCACATTTGTGTTCGCGCTCGCGCCCGTATTCGCATTGGCCGTCGTATTGGCTCCAGCGTCCTGCTGCTTCTTGTAGATCAGGAAATACCAGGCGGCGGCCCCGCCCAGCAGCAGGATGACAATGAGTCCGATGATGAGAGGCGCCCGACTGGACTTCTTGCGCGCCACGGCCGGGGCGCCGTGCTGCTGCGGAAGATGAGGTACAGGCGCGTACTGCTCGTACTGCTGCGGCGGCATCTGCTGCGGGGGCATCTGCGGCTGCGGCTGATGCACAGGCGGGGGCGGCTGTTGATGCTGCTGTGGCGGCTGAGGCTGCGCGGGCGGCGGTTGATAATACTGTTGCGGTTGCGACGGGGGCGTGGGCGGCGACGGGTTAAAGGCCACAGTCTGTTGCTGCTGTGCCGGAGTAGGAGGAGGCGGCTGCGGCTGCTGGGGAGGCTGATAGGTCGGAGCAGAGGGCGGCGGCGTGGCCGGCCCGGTCTCTTTGCTGCGTATCTCCGAGGTCGGGGCGGAGACGACAGTCTTATTCAGATCGGGCATCCGCGTCACGGTCGCCTCCGGGTCGAACGGGTCTGTGCGCACGGTCTGATTCAGATCGTAAGTCGTCGGCGCCTGACTCTGAGCAGACGCGCCGGAAACGAGCCGCCCGCCGTCGTGTGTGCAAAACTTCTGCGTGTCGCTTTCATAAGTGCGTCCGCACTTCGAGCACTGTTGCATTTATCATCCTCATGAAAAGATTCGCCCGCGCCGCCCTTGAGCGAAGACGTGCGCGCGCGAATGATTGGACTACTTTCCGCGCGCTCTGCTGATTTTCGCCTGGAGCCCCGTGTTCGCCGGATCGAGTTGTTGGGCCCGCTGGTAGGCGCGCAGCGCGTCGTTTGCGCGGCCCATCTTCATGTAGCCGTCGCCGACGCCTTCGAGCCCGAACGCACCCGCGAGTTGTTTACGCTCGCCAGCGCCTGCGACATCAATCGAGCGCGTGTAAATTTTCTCCGCGTCCTCGTAGCGGTCCGTCCTGAGGTAGGCCGAGCCGAGAACGTAGTAGGGCGCGAAACTGCGCGGGCTGATCTCTATCGTCTGTTTCAACTTCTGTTCCGCCTCGTCATAATTCCTCTGGACGACGAGCATTCGCCCCAGCAGAAAGAGGGCACTCGGATTGCGCCCGTCCAGATCGAGCGCGCGCCTGAGCACCGGCTCCGAGTCGCTCCAGCGCTGCTCGGATTGCAGGGCATCAGCGATCAGGATGAGCGTCGGCGCGTCTTTCGCCAATTCAATGGCGCGGCGGTAAAGCGGCTCGGCTTCGCTCGCGCGCCCGTTCTTTCTCAGCAGGCGCGCCAGATGAACGTGGGCGACGGCGAATTCCGGGTCCAGCTCGACGGCGCGCCTGTAAGCCTGCTCGATGTCCGAGACCGCAAGTCCGCGCGCTTCGATGGCAGCGCCGAGACGGTCATAAGCGATGGCGCTGCCCGGTTGAATCTGGATGGCGCGGCGCGCTGCGAATTCCGCATCGGCGAGGCGCTTGGCGTTGGCCCCGCTGGTGCGTGGCTGCACGAGCACGTAGCTGAGCGCGACGAAGATGTCGGCGTTGAGGTTCCCGTAAGTGGCTGCCTGCTGGTAAGCCTTCTCGGCATCCTCCCAGCGCTGCTGGTCCGTAAAGACGTTGCCGAGGCCGTACCAGCCGCGCCAGTCCTTCGGCTTCAACTGCCCGGCGCTGCGGTAAGCCTTCTCCGCCTCCGCGTACTTGCGCGCATCGCGCGCCGTGTTGCCTTCGTCGAGCGCATCCTCGAATCGCTCCTCGATGACTTCGGGCGGGAGCGCGGCCGGACGGGAGCCGCCGCCGCTGGTTCGTCCGGTATTCCTACCCGTCGGCGGCTTAATGCCCGGAGTGCGCCGGCGCGTCGTCTCAGGGTTTTTTGGCCTGAAGATGCCCGCGCCGCCCCCTATGTCGCCGCCCGCTTCCTGCGCCCTGACGACGCCCGCGGCGAAAAGGGAGGCGCACACCAACAGGAACAAGGACTTGAAGATTGAACGCAAAGTTCTCTGGCGTTTCATTACTCTTCCTTTCACTAAAACAGCTCGCAGAATTTTTCAGGCGTCAGCCCTTAATATGACCGCTTGCTCGCCGCGATTTGCCGGCCGGCGGCGCGGGCAGGGCTCAATTTGTTCTCATTCAACAAGCGGCTCAATGACGGCATAGAACCCTTTGCCGGGGCGTCGCTCCGGGCGCTCACCGAGCCGCCGCGGACGAGGCGAAAGCCGATGACCGGTTCTTTGGTCGAAGGCGCGAACCAGTCGCGGAAGGTCGTCGGAGATTTCTGCGTGTGGTCCGTCACGTAGGCCCCGCCACGCACGATCATCCAGTTCCTGTGCCCCGGCTCAACCGCCGTAGGATTCCCCGGATAATACGAGGCCTTCGACGAAGTCCACTCGTAAACGTTGCCGGCCATATCCATCACGCCCCAGCGTGACTTGTCGCCCGGGAAGCTCCCGACAGGCTTCGGTCCGGCGGCGCCCGAATCTTTTGTGACGGCGTTTCCGGTCACCCAGGTGTTGCCCCACGGATAAAGATTCCCCAGGTTGCCGCCGCGCGCCGCATACTCCCACTCCTCTTCGGTCGGCAGGCGATAGGTGACGCCGTCGCGCTTTGAGCGCCACTTGGCGAACTCCAGAGCGTCCTCGTAAGAGACGTTGGTGACGGGCAACATCTCGCTCCCCGTGAAGGGTTGATCGCCGGACCAGTTGCTCGGCGGCTTGTAGTTCATCTCATGGACGAAGGCCGCGTACTCCGCGTTGGTCACTTCCGTTTTGTCTATCTCGAAGGGTTTGACCGTCGCCTTGCGCACAGGCACTTCCGTATTAGTCCCGTCGGTGCGACCCATCTGGAACGTCCCGCCCGGAATGGGGATCATCTCAACCGTGAACGGCGTCGGTTTCGGCGTCGGAGTCGGCGACACCTGTGGCGTTGGCGAGGTGCCCGGCGTAGGGCTCGCGGCTGTCTCCTCTTTCTTCTGTTGTTCGGCATCCGGGCGCGCTCTCAGAAAGTACCAGGCGCTCACCCCCCCGCCGATGAGAATAATGCCGATGATGGCCGCGATCAGCGTCTTACCGACGCCACTCTTCTGCGGGAGTGGGACCGCGACGTTGTGCAAAGAGTTATCGAAGGTCTGCTGTCCTTGCCCCGAAGATGCCCGACCTTGCGACGAAGCTTGATGCCCAGGCTGCCACCCGGCCGCTGGTCGCTCCGCTCCGTGCAGACTGTTAACGTCAATCTCTCCAGTCGTGACTCCCTGTCGCTGCCCCTGCGTCGAATCCAGATTGAGTTCGGACAAATGCGTATTCAGGGTCGTCGCGGACGCGTTGAGCCGAGACTGCTCCTCACGCTCCTGGCGCTCTCTTTCCTCTTCAGCTTCTTCCTCTTCACGTTTTCGCCGCGCCTCTGCCTCTTCGCGCTCCCTCCGCTTCCGCGCTTCTTCCGCAAGCCGCAGCCGCTCTTCTTCCTGCTGGCGGCGTGCTTCGTCCTCCGCACGTTGATGCGCCGCCTCCTCTTCAGCCTTTCTCTGCGCCTCTGCCTCGATGAGTCGCTGCCGCTCTTCTTCCGCTGCACGCGCACGCTCTTCTTCCGCTTTTAAACGCGCGGCTTCCGCGGCCCTGTGCTCCTCCTCTTCGGCGCGGATTCTTTCAGCTTCGCGTGCCTCCGCTTCAGCTTTCAAGCGCGCGGCTTCTTCTTCTTCAGCGCGCCGGCGCTCCTCTTCCTCCGCGGCGCGTCTGGCAGACTCTGCCGCGCGGCGTGCTTCTTCCTCCTCGCTGGCCAGCCGCTCGCGCTCTTCACGCTCACGCTTGAACGCTTCCTCCTCGGCGCGCGCCTGCTCTTCGAGGGCTGCTGCCTGCTGGCGCAGTCGTTGCGCTTCCATCGCCGCCTGGCTCGTGTGCGTGACAGGGGGCTCACCCGGCAGCGGGCCGCTGACCGCTTCGGGACTGTGATGGCCGAAGACCGAAGGCAGCGGTCCGCTCGTGACCATCAGGTTTCGCAGGTGTGCGTTAACCTCGCACACGCCGCCCTGGCATTCCACCTGACTGTTCCACTCCTCGTACCCGTCGTGCAGAATTTGCACGCGGTGCTGCCCGCGCAGCATATCCGCCACGACGAGCATGCCGCCCGCGTCAGTTACTCCGACCGACACGTTGTTGATGTAGACGCGCGAGCCCGGCGGGTTCGTGTGAATCCGCAGCGTCGTCGCGTCCGGGGGAATCGAAGTCACCCCGTGCGGTGCGATAATGGTTTGCGCCTGCGAAATATTGGTGCTCAACGAGGTCCGGCTCAGCGAAGCGGAGAGGGCCGTCACGGCCTCGCGCAGCTCGTTGATGAAATCCTCGACTGAGGCTGGACGATTCTCCGGCTCCTTTTCGAGCGCGTGCCGCACGACCGCTTCGATCTGCGGCGGCACCTGGACTCCGAGCGAAGCGAATGACGGGGGCGAGAGCGTCAGATGCTTCTTCATGATCGAAGGAATGCTCGTGCCCTTGAAAGGCACGTCGCCGCCGAGCATCTGGTACAGGATGACGCCGAGGCTATAGATGTCTGCGCGCGCGTCCGGCTCTTCGTCGCCCCACTGTTCCGGGGCCATGTAGAAGGGCGAGCCCATCAGCCCGCTCGTCTTCGCCTGGATGAACGAGCCCAAAAGCTCGCCTGACTTGATCTTCGCCAGACCGAAATCGAGCACCTTGACAGCCTCAGCCAGCGGCAGGCCTTCCTGGAACATGATGTTCAAAGGCTTCAGATCACGATGCACGATTCCCTGACGATGCGCCGCGGCGACTCCTGCGCCGACCGCGGAGATGATCTCAAGCGCGCGCGCAGGCGGCAGCGCGCCCTCTTCCGCGAGCATGTCGTGCAGCGATTGCCCGCTGACGTACTCCATCACGAGGAAAGGCATCGTGCCGCGCACCACGCCGAAGTCCGTAACGGCGATGATGTTCTGGTGGCGGATGGCGGCAGCGGCCAGCGCTTCCTGACGAAAGCGCGTGACGAGCATCGGGTCGTTACCCACCAGGTCCGGCAGGATGACTTTGATGGCGTGCGCGGTTTTGAGGAAGATGTGGCGGGCCTGAAAGACTACGCCCATACCGCCGTGCCCGATTCGTCTATCGAGTTGATAGCGGCCGTCCAGGATTGGCTCACCGGCTATGGATTGAGTTGTGGCGTCACCGTCGTCCGGGCAATGGTTGACGTGATCGGGGAAGCAGCGACGGCAAACTGGACATTCTTTCATCTGTTGGCTCAATCCAGAGACATCCCACCCGTCTGCGAAAAAGGCCAGGCGTCTCGCGCGTTATGGATGCGGCCCCTTCGACCTAAGCGACGGCAGGACTATCATCTCCGCAGAGTTCGGGGAGACTCGCGCCTGACGCGGCGTGCTTGCAGGCAGCAACGAAGCCGGGAAAACTGCTCGGGCAATAGGTTGAGAAGATGCCTTTAACCGCGCGGGAAAGATTTTAACGACTCCCTCGCTGCCAGGCAAGTTATATTAACTTGTTTAGCGCCGCCGCCCATTGACCACTCGTCCGAGACGACGCGCGCCGTCGCGCTTTGCCATCAAACGCTAGACCCGCTCTGGAACGTCCAATGCCGGACGCGCTTGCGCGCAGGGAAAGCATTTTGACAAGAGCTATTGTCAAGCCTATAGTGCGGCCATGAGCGAGCTGGAAAAACTGCGCGGGAGAGAATTCCGCGGCGTCGAAGAGCTGGCGGCGGCTGCTTCCGAACTGATCGAGCGGTACACGGATGAACCGGCGCGCGGCAACGTCCGCCTCGGCATCACGGAGCGCATCGTGCGCCATTACCTGAGCGAGGGGCTGCTCGGCGCGCCGAACGGGCACGCCGGGCCTGCGATTCGCTTCAACTACGGGAACCTCCTGCGCCTCCTGGCGGTCAAGAAGCTGCTCGCGGACCACTGGTCCGTCGTCAAGATCAGAGAGTTCATGTCAGCCCTGGACATCACCGCGCTCGAACAACTCGTAACGACCGCGCTTGCGACGTCGAACCGCCCGGCGCGCCGACGCATGGAGGCTGAGATAAACAGAGGGGGCGCACAAGGCTTTCGCGCCACACAACGCATCGCGCCGAACGCCGCCTTGAAGGAGCGGGCATCCCAGCCGCCTTCAATGTCCCTGGCGAGCGCGCCGCCTCCTCCTCTGGCCTCGCTCGCGGTCGAATCCGCGCGCCGCGCGGACCGCGCCTCCGCCGAGTGGATCGAACTTGTGCCCGGCCTGGAGGTCAAGATTCGCCGCAGCTTCCGCCCACCCCAAAGCGAAAAGGAGCGCGAGCGCCTGGAAGAGCGGTTCTGGTCCGTGGTTAATGGGAAAAAATAGTTGGCAGAAAACAGTAGGCGGTTAAAGCTCCATGCAGAGAGTGCGTGCTAATATCCAGCCAAAGTTTTAGCCCCGCAAGGGGCGACAGATATTAGCCAGGGGCGTCGGTCCCCTGGAACATGCAACGTATTATCTATTGAGCCCCGGTAGGGGCGGCAGAATAAAGCCCAGGGCGTCAGCCCTGGGTCACAGCGCCGAGTTGAAATGCAAGCCCGCGCGAGCGGGCGACAGCCCTTGAATTGCATGCGGTCGTTCACGGGCTGTCGCCCATTCGCATGGGCTTTTCTTTTTCTTCCTGCTGGTGACCCAGGGCTCACGCCATTAGTATCTACACAAGTATTGATAGATGTTTGGGAATCATTGAACTATCTCGAAAACCTGCAAAAATCTTAGGAAAAACGGATCGAACAAATTC
>DASVXV010000004.1:0-23573 GCA_036392495.1 Pyrinomonadaceae bacterium
CCAGAGCGCAGCAAAGATCAGACCTGAATTTGTTCGATCCGTTTTTCCTAAGATTTTTGCAGGTTTTCGAGATAGTTCAATGATTCCCAAACATCTATCAATACTTGTGTAGATACTAATGGCGCAAGCCCTGGGTCACAGCGCCGATTTGAAATGTAAGCCCATGCGAATGGGCGACAGCCCTTGAATTACATGCGTGCGTTCACGGGCTGTCGCCCATTTCATGGGCTTCGATATTTCTTCCTGCCGGTGACCCAGGGCTCACGCCCTGGGCTTTAGACGGTCGCCCCTAACGGGGCTGACTGATTACTGACCACTGATCACTGCCTACTGCTTTCTGCCTACTGCTTTCTGCCTTCTGCCTTCTGTTCTCTTACAGCACGGGTGTGACGCGGAGGACCGACTCGGGCCGGGGCGCATCGTCCGCGAAAACGACGGAGGGGACCTCATTCCCCCACTCGGCTATGATTTGATTCATCGCCTCCACACGCGCCCTGGCGCTGCCGAGCCACTCCGTGTCACGCCCGTAAGGAAATCGTGAGGCGCGCGAGTCCTCCGTCTCGTCTCTCAGCGTTTCCAGATAGAATTCGGAGTCGTTCAGGACCCGAGACATTTTGGTGAGGCTCTTCTCGATCTGGTTCATCAGGACTAGGAAGCGAATCCATTGATGAACGTCGAACTCGAACTTGTTGATCAGGGCATCGCCCGCCTCCAGCCCTTTCTCGAAGACTCTCTCGATAGTTTCGCTATCCATCGCCAGATTGAGCCCGCCTTCTTCCGGGGTCAAACGAATCTGCACGATCCGCTCGCGATAGCTCGGCAGCGCCGCCTGCATATTGTCGCGATAGTTCTGCGCCGTCCTGAAGATCGCGCCGAGCATTGCCCCGATGCTTTCGATGGGCACCCATTCCGGTGAAGGATCGTTTTCAGGTCGCGGCAGAAAAACGTCTTCGTTATAAACGTCTTCGTCGAGCGCCGCGCGCGCGGTTTCCGGGCTCAACTGCTGCCCGCAATAGCTGAATCGCCCCTTGTCAACCTTCTCGAAGCTTTCTGCCTCTCCGCCAGTCTCCATCGGATCTTTAGACTGCGAAGTGAGATTGACGCCGAAAGTGGGGCGCGACGGCAGCCAGGAATCGAAAAAGTGCATCGGGAAGTTGCTGCAAATCCCGCCGTCACTGAACCAGTTGGGCTGTAAATGCTGCTCCTCCACGGTCGGCCACTTAGTACGATCTTTCCTGATCCTCGTGTAGGGCCGGGAGCGCCCGTCTATATTTTGCTCGTGGATTTCATTCAGCAGGATGAGCTCTTTCTGCTGGTCAGTTTCCGTCAGAAAATTGAAGCCCACTTTCGTGTGGCCGAAGGCATTGTGGCTGAGCGTGTAGAGGGGCACCATGCTGATCAGCAGCGGAAAGCTGAGACTCATTCGGGTGGCGACGACGACCGGGAGGTCTTTGGCTGAGGGCAGAAAGTGGTACCCTTCGGGCAAGTCGAAACCGCTGCACTCGCGCTGATGCTCGATCATGTGATTAACGACTGTGGCCGGGAAGAGGACCTCGAAATCGCTCTTCCTAAAGATGAAGAGGTTCTGCTCGAAGGGCAGAATATAGGGTTGATTTTGGCTCAGGTTGGAAGTCACCATCCGCAGATCAATCCGCTTGTTGCCCTTCTCGTCTTTCGGCTCCCAGAGCTCGCCGAAGGTGAGCGGCTGGTGCTCCGGTTTTCGTCCGGCAAGTTTGTTGATGGTGCTGGAAAGCCAGTCGGTCAGCGCCTCCTGCCGCTCGCCCGGCTGATTGCCGCCCCCCTTTTTGTCCGTGCGCCCGTTGCAAATGCCGAAGAAATTATCCTTCGGCACTTTTCGGAAAAGGATCATGGCGAGATCGGCTATCCCCTGCGCCAGCCCGCCGTATTTAAAGCCGAGCAGCGCCAGGACCGTCCCGAATGAGAGAAAGGTCAGGACGAAAGTGAGCGCGGCGAAAAGGAGCGAGCCATCTTTTGCCAGGAGCAGCGAGACGACCAGCGCGATTAAGAACGCGACCAGAGAGATGGCTAACGTCAGGAGCAGGGCGTAGAAGAGGCCGCGCCGCCTCCCGCGGCTGCACCCCTTCGGATTGGTTTCCAACAGCGTCTTTTTTAACCCCGCAACATAAACGCGCAGTTTCTTAAAGGCGCTTCGCCCCGACGCCTTACCTTTTTCAGTTTTATGAAATTCCGACAGGTCCAGCAAAGTCTCCATCAGAGGACGAGCATTACCCGCGGGTTGAAAAAGCTTCTGTAGAAACTTCGGGTTTTTGAGCTGGTTGTTGACCTTTTCCAGCTCCTCAAAGCCGCCGGAGCTTCGCCCGTACTCGGCTGCCGCCGTCACTGCCGCCGCTATCGCCCCGGCGGAAGTTCCTCCCACGCTGCGAAAACGGTAATAGTCTTTCAGCTTGAGGACCAGCGGCGGATAAATGATGCCGCTCGTGATTCCGCCCTTCATCACCAGATCGCATTCGAGAAAGCAGGCGTCCCGATGCCCGCACGCGCAATACTTTTCATCACGGTGCTTCTCACACTCCTCGCTGCAAAATATCTCCCCCTCTTTAACGCTGCATTTGCACCGCGGGCGCGCGCAAGGTGTTTTATTGACGCTCTCCTGGGCAGTAAGCTTTGAATCGGGTGAGTCGGTTGTCATGGAACAGTTCCTCGTCAGGTTTTGTGAAGGAAATTTCTCGCCGCCGCTTCCGGTGAGGCTCGTGGGAGAGAGCGGATGCTTTCGTCGAAGCCTCTGTCAATAGCAACTAGCTTACATTTGCTAGGGGCGCGTAATATATCATCATCTTGACGGTCCTCGATGAGAAAATTGAATCGCTCGTGCGCGACCTCCCGGACGCGGAAGGCGCGCGTCTCTTCTACGAGCGCCTGGCGGCGGAACACCCGCGCGCCGTCAAAACGCTCGCGCAGACGGCCGGGCTGCTTTCGGATGTGCTCGCCCTTGCTGCCTGGAGCCCGCTTCTGGCAACGACGCTCGCGCAAAATCCCGACTATTTGAGCTGGCTCGGGCGCGAGCGCAACCTGTCGGGCGTGAAAAGCCGCGAGGACCTTGATGAATCGCTCGCGCGCTTCGCTTTGACCAACACGCAGCTCGATCCGCAAGTTCTCCTCGCGCGTTTTCGACGCCGCGAGCTGACCAGAATCTACCTGCGCGACATACGCAACACGAGCACCGTGGTCGAGATCACGGAGGAGCTGTCGAACCTCGCGGACGCGGTGCTCGGCCACGCCCTGAATACCGCGCGGCAGGAGCTGGACAATCTCTACGGCTCGCCGCAGTGTCTGGACGAGAAGGGACGCAGGGCCACGGCCAGCTTCGCGGTCGTCGCGCTCGGCAAACTCGGCTCGCTGGAACTGAACTACGCTTCCGACATTGATCTGCTTTTTCTCTACTCGGACGAAGGCTCGACCAGCGGCGCAGGTCTCCGAGGCGAGATTACCAATCGAGAATATTTCAACCGGCTCGCAGCAAAGATCGCGCGCATTGTCGGCCAGCAGGCGGGCGAGGGGGCTGCCTATCGCGTGGACCTGCGCCTGCGCCCTTTCGGTCGAGACGGCGCGCTCGCCTCGTCGCTCGAAGAAGCCGTGCGTTATTACTCGGAGAGGGCGCAGGCCTGGGAGCTTCAGACCCTGATTCGCTCGCGCGCCGCAGCCGGAGCGGCCGCACTCTACGCTGGTTTCGCGGAGCGCGTGCGCCATCGCATTTACGCAACGGAAGTGACAGTTGAGCGTGCCCTGGAAGATGTGCGACTGGCCAAGCAGAAGATTGATCGCCAGCACGCGCACGACACCGGCGGCTTCAACGTCAAGCTCGGACGCGGCGGCATACGCGAAGTGGAGTTCATCGCGCAGGCCCTCCAACTGGCCTTCGGCGGACACGACCCGTGGCTCCGCGCCGCTCACACGCTCATCAGTCTCGGCCGCCTCGCCGACCGGCGACTCCTGACTGAGCGCGAGCGCACGCGCCTTTCGGACGCTTACGTCTTCTTACGCAAGCTCGAACACCGCTTGCAGATGGAGCACGGCCTGCAAACACACTCGGTCCCGGACCAGGATGCGCGCCGCGCCCTCGTCGCCCGCCGAATGGACTTCGCGGGCGACGACGCCCTGTCGCGTTTCAACCAGGCTCTTCAATCGCACACGGCACATGTTCGCGCAGCCTACGAACGCGTCTTCGGCAAAGCCGCTGGACCGAGCGCCGCGGCGGAAGGGGCCGTGAGCGACACAGGGCCTGCGCCCGGAGACTCTGGAACTGCCTCGGGAGGACCGGCTGATTCTGAAAGAGCGGCAATCCAGGCGGCCGCCGCAATCTTCGCGGCACATCTGGTTGACGATGCGACCGGGCAGAGCATAAGCGAATCGAAAGGCGAGGGCGATGCGCAGCGCGTCCGAATGGTCGCGCGCTCACTAAAGCTGGCGGCGACCGGCTCGCTCAATCCGCGCCGCGCCCTGACGCTCGCAGCCCGCATCGCCTCCTCGCTCGATAAAACCAGCGCGGAAATTCTCTTTTCGAAAACGCATCTGGATGCCCTCGTTCATTTGTGCGGGACTTCGGAATTCTTCGGTGAGCTGATTGCGAGCAATCCGGCGTTGATTCTTGCCCTGCCGACGGGATCTTCCGCTGGCGACCGGCATGATTACGGCGCGCGCCTTCGTAGCGTTGTGGAGAGCGAGGACAGTTTCGGCTCGGAGATGGCCGCGCTTCGTCGCGAGTGGGCGAAGTTGATTGTCGAGACGGGGGCGCAAGATGTGGCGGGCACGATCTCGATGCTGTCGGCCAACGCGCGCCAGACCGCATTGGCCGCCGGGGCTCTGGACGCCGGATGCCTCATGGCGCGGCGCGAGCTGGCGCGGCGCTACGAGGAGAATGACCTCGACGCTCGAATCGCAGTTCTCGGCCTGGGACGCCTCGGCGGGGGTGGAATGGATTACGGCTCGGACCTGGACGTGGTGCTGATTTACGACGACCGTGCGCCCGCCCCCGTGCGGACCCTGGAACCCGCGGAAGCTTACGCGCGTTTCAGCGAGCTTCTGGTCGCCGCGCTTTCAAGCGTGACGCGCGAAGGCTTTCTCTACAGAGTTGATTTGCGCCTGCGCCCCGACGGGAAAAATGGCGCGGCGTGCTCAGGCGCGCGCGCCTTTACGGATTATCTGAAGGAGCGCGCATCAATCTGGGAGTGGCTCGCCTACGTGAAACTGCGCGCGGCGGCGGGCGACCTTCAACTGGGCGATGGGGTCGAAAGGGAGGCGCGACGCATCATTCACGTGGCGGCGCTCAATTCCGATAAGGATTCTCTGCGTCTTGAAACCAGGCGCGTGCGCGAACGCCTCGAACGTGAGAAGGCGCGGCGGCGCGCTCAAACCGTGGACATTAAATACGGGGCGGGCGGGATGCTGGACGTTTATTTCGCGACGCGTTACCTGCAATTGCGCGATAACGTGCCCGACATGGAGGATGACCGCTCGACGCGCAACGTCCTGGAGCGCCTGCGCGCAGCCGCCTCGCTCGGCGAAGAAGAGTACGAGATGATGAAAGAGGGGTACGCGCTCCTGCGACCGCTCGATCACTATCTGCGCCTCATCGTCGGGCGCTCGACGCGCCTCCCGGCGGCGGACCACCCGGCGCTTCGTGACCTGGCGCGCCTTCTGAATTACGCGTCGGCTGATGATTTGACCGGGTCGCTGGCGGCGCATATGAAGAACATACGCGCCGCCTATGACCGGATCACCAGCGAATAAGTTAGGGCATGTTCTTCTTCGCGTACTCCGCGGCCTTGGTCTTATCGCTGTATTCCTTCACCCATTCAGTGTTCTTCGCGAGCCATTCAATATGTTCTTTGACGAATTTTTCTCCCTCGGCGTTCGGTTTCTGTTCATCTCCCAATCCGAGCTTGGTGATTACCTGACCCATTAACGCGCGGTCTTGCGACATGGCGGCGGCCTGGAAGAGCTTGTGCTTGTCTTCAGCAGACATGCTTGAGGCTGATTTGCTGCAGGCCGCGCCGATGAGGGAGAGACCAATCAAGAGGGCGACGATTGTTGATTTGAGTTTCATTAGGGTAAATCTTTCTTTCTCTTGCAGGGGATACGTAAAGCGGAACTCTTTTACGCGAAAACCATGCGTGTAGTCAACCGGGCGAGGCATGGGCAAGTCTTTCCCTTTTCGAGACAGAGAAAAGTAGAGAGGCGTCACGGTCCACGAAGCCACACGAAACTTCACGAAATAGCTATGATTTGTTTCGTGTAGTTTCGTGTTATTTCGTGGACAGTTCCTTGTTCCGCCGAGTATGAATAGATCTTGAGGGGCGTGAATTATTTGGGGCGCCAGCGCTCACGCGTCTTCGGGCGAGTTTTCCGTCTCCTCGTGCCAGCAGGTCGTGCACCATCTGTGGATCATCTGCCGCTCCTCAAGCGTGTGATCGGCGGAAGCCGGCAAGCGGAGGACGACCTCGCGCTGCTCTTCAGTAAGTTCATCCCAGCTGGAGAGCCGGCCCAGATGGCAGCGCGGGCAAATTGTTTGTGATTGAGCGCTCATCATAAAATCGCACGCGGTCCTGATTTGAGAATTGAAGCTGAAGCGAGTTAATATCGCCACTGTCTTTAACATACTCGCCGGTTAAAAAGAAAGCTTGCCTGACATATGATCTCGACCGGGCGTCTGTTTCGCTCCCTCTTACTTCTCTCGACTCTCCTCGTCTCCTTCACACAAGCGCAGCGCGACGACTCCCGCTTCGACTTCTACGCGCGCGGCCCCTACCGCGAAATGGTCCCGCGTCCCCAGAGCCTGCTGCGTTATGACGTGGGCGAATTTCACACCAACTACGCGATGATGGAGCGCGTGCTCGAAAAGATAGCCCAGGCCGCGCCGGACCGAGTGCGCGTGATCGAAATCGGCGAGACGAACGAGCGCCGCACGATGCGCCTGGTCGCCGTCAGCTCGCCTGAAAACATACGGAGGCTCGACGAGATTAAGGCGAACATCGCGCGCCTGGCGGACCCGCGCAAGACTTCTGCGGCGGAAGCGCAGAGCATCATCGGTTCGACGCCCGTCGTCGTCTGGCTCGCCTACACGATTCACGGCAACGAGTCGGCTTCGTTCGAAGCGATGATGCAGGTCCTTTACCAACTCGCGGCGTCGAACGAAGCGGCGACGCAAGAGATCCTTCAGAACTGCGTCGTGCTCATTAACGTCTGCGAGAACCCGGACGGTCACGAGCGTTTCGTCAGCTGGTACAACGCGAATGCGACTGGAAACCCGGACCCACTGGCCGGCGAGCACCGCGAACCCTGGTCCGTCTTCGGCCGCTACAATCGTTATCGCTTCGACCTGAACCGAGACAACATCGCCTCCACGCAGACCGAGACGCGCCTGATGCAGCGCGCCTATCTGGAATGGAATCCGCAGGTCTTTGTGGATCATCACGGTCAGCCGGCGCAATTCTTCTTCCCCCCTGCGGCGCAGCCCGTCAATCCGAACCTCCCGCCGGGCGAGACGGCCCAATGGCTGACGATCTTCGGGCGCGCCAACGCGGAACAGTTCGATGCGCGCAACTGGGATTTTTACGTGCGCGACGTCTTCGACCTCTTCTACCCGGGTTACTGGGATTCCTGGCCCTCTCTGAACGGGGCGACAGGCATGACCTACGAGACGGACGGCGGCGGCTACAAGGGAATCAACTACCGGCGCGACGACGACACCATCATCACGCTGCGCTCCGGCATCGCCAAGCATTTCGTCGCCTCGATGACCACACTCGACACGGCCGCGAAATTCCGCCAGGCGCGCTTGAAGGACTATTACAACTTCAAGCAGAGCGCGATTGAGGAGGGTCGCAACGGGCGGATGAAGCGGATAATTCTCCTCGCGGGGCGCGACGCGGGCAACGTCAACGCGTTAGTCCAGGTCCTCCTGCGCGCTGGCATTGAGGTGAGCGTGGCGCGCGAGCCGTTCGGCTCTCAAAGCGCGCACAGCTACGCGGGAGGCGAGCGTCTCGCCTCGCGCGAGTTTCCGGCAGGCTCCTACGTCATTGACCTGGCGCAGCCGCAGAAGCGGCTCGCAAAGGCTTTGCTTGAGCCGGAGACGGTGCAGGATGCAGCCTTCGTGCGCGAACAGCTCGCGCGTTTTGCGCGCAACGAGCGCCGCGGGCGGGGCGCGTCCAAAGAGGATTACGGCTTTTACGACATCACGGCCTGGTCTCTGCCCCTGGCCTTCGGCGTCGAAGCCTACTGGACCGAGGACGCCGGTAATGTGCGCCGGGACGCGGTCAGCCTGGCCGACTCTTTAAACTTGAACATGGGAGGCGTGCAGGGTGGGCGCGCTCAGGTAGCTTACATCATCCCTTACGACAACAACGCCGCGCCTGCGCTCGCCTATCGTTTGCAGCGCGAGGGCTTCCGCATCGCCGTCAGCACGCGCACCTTGAGCGCCGGGGGGCGCACCTGGCCGCGCGGCACAATCGTCGTTCGCGTCTCGCGTAACTCCGAAAGATTGCACGACGCCATTGCGCGATTGTCGAGGGAGACGGGAGCGCCCGTGTGGAGCGTCAACACAGGATTTTACGAGACGGGCGAAACGGGCGTCGGGTCCGGCGATGTCGTCGCGCTCTCGCTGCCGCGCATCATCGTCGTCGCGGACGAGGGCGTGGATCATACGAGCTACGGCGCGATCTGGTGGATGTTTGATCAGGCGGGCGTCGAGTTCACGCCGATGACGATTGCCAACCTCAGGCGCGCGGCTCTGGACCGCTACAATGTCATCATCATCCCGGACGGCTCGGCCGATCGCTACTTTTCGGCTTTCGGCAAGGGCGGAATAGAGTCTTTACGCGGCTGGGTCCAGCGCGGCGGGACTCTCATCTGTATCAAAGGCGCGGCCGTCTTCGCGGCGCTCAAGGACGTGAATCTGACTTCGTCGCGTCTTGTCGGGTCGGAGGAGGACGAACAGAAGGGCAAAGACGAGGCCGAAGCCCGGCCACAAACTCCGCCCGCTTCACAGGCGGAAGAGAGCGGAAGCGCGCAGAGCGCGAACCAGAAGGATAAGGGGCGCAAGGGCCAGACTCAGAACGGGCAGGCGGGCGCGAAAGAGGAGGAGCAGACCGAAAAGCTGGAAGGCGCGCCGCCCGAGCTGCCGCCCATCGCTTCGCCATCGGCGCGCCCCGGCGTTGTTCCGGAAGCGGTGCCCGGCGCAATCATGCGCGCGACCGTTGACCGCACGACCTATTTGACCTACGGCTACGAAGAGCAGCAACTGGCGGTGCTCGTCAACTCCGGCTACTTCTTTCGCCCGTCGAAAGAGGGCACGAACGCCGTCGTCTTCTCGCCCGATGAGAGACAGGGTCTGCGCATCTCCGGCTACGTCTGGCCTAACACGGAGAAGCTGCTGCGCGGCACGGCTTATGTTATGGACGAGCCGACGGGGCGCGGCCACGTCATCCTCTTTGCAGAGGAGCCCAGCTTCCGCGGCATCTGGCGCACCACCACGCGCCTCTTCTTCAACTCGATCCTGTTTCCGTCGGCAATGTGATGAAAAGTCTGGAGTCTGGAGTCTGAAGTCAAAGGCTGTAAAAGAAAATGCTTTTGACATCGGACTCCAGACTCCGAGACTCCAGACTCCAGACTTATGTTCCGTGTGAGAGCAGAGTTTCGTGAGGACCTGGAGATCGCTGCGAGCAGGAAGCGCGTGCGCTCCTTTTTCGCGCGCCTCGAAAATTTCGCGCGCCTGATGCCGGGCGTCGAAAGCATTGACGGAGACGAAGACGCCGCCCGCTGGAACGTGAGCGTGACCGTGCCGCTCGTCGGGGCGATGCGCGGCACATTCGGGGTCGTCAGAAGAGACGAGAGCCCGCAGCGTCTCGAATGGGGGCCCGCGCCGGTTGAGAAGAAGAACCTGCTGCGCTACGCAATGGGCTTTGAGGAGATTGGCCCGGAGCGAACGCTCGTGCGTGTCGCGATGCGCGTCGAGCTGCGCCGGGCGCGCGCAACGGAGCTACATCTGATGGCCCCGCTGATCGGGGAAGGACGCCTCAGCGAAGGCGTCGAGGAGCGTATCCGTCTGATGATGGAAACTTTTCTTCAGCGCTCACGAGCAGAATTGGAGGGCGGATAAGAGCGGATCGAATGCGGATGCATGTCAGTACCGCCTGCGGTAGCGGGCGGGCGTCTGAAACGCGGAAGTCGGAACGCTGAACGCGGAATGAAAAGATTGCCGTTCGGTTCAGCGTTCATCGTTCATCGTTCATCGTTTAGTCTGACCCGCCCGCTACCGCAGGCGGTACTGACCTATTTTGTGGGCTTCCAGATGAAATTCCCGCTTCTGTCAATGTACCCGTGCTTGCCGCTCGACCAGACCTTGGCGACTCCGTCTGAGAAAGGCTGCGCGCTATCGAATTGCGTGGCGATGACCATCTTTCCGGTCTTGTCCACATAGCCATACTTGCCTTTGGATTTGACGAGCGCGAGCCCTTCCGAGAATCCGTCGGTCCAATCAAACTGCGGCTGGATGATCACCTTTCCGGTCTTGTCCAGGTAACCGAACTTGTTGGCCTGAATGAACGGGGCGAGCCCTTCGTTGAAGGTTCCGGCGAAATCGAACTGCGGGGCGATGATTGTCTTTCCGCTCTTGTTGATGTAGCCGAATTTCCGGTCAACCATCACCATCGCCAGTCCCTCGGAAAAATGGTACGCGTTGTAATAGATGGGCGGGATGACGAGCTTCCCCTTCTTGTCCACGAAGCCGTGCTTGTTGTTGACGATGACCAGCGCCAGCCCTTCGTGAAAGTCGAAAGCCTTATCGAATTGGGGCTTGATAATCACTCTCCCGCTCTTATCAACGAACCCGTACTTGCGGTCCATCATCATGACGGCGATGCCCTCGTTGAAATTCTCGACTGCGTCGAACTGCGGGGCGATGACTA
The DNA here is from genome assembly GCA_036392495.1 of Pyrinomonadaceae bacterium. GTDB lineage: Bacteria > Acidobacteriota > Blastocatellia > Pyrinomonadales > Pyrinomonadaceae > QHXM01. The sequence goes on from DASVXV010000004.1 coordinate 10,944, forward strand.
TCTTCCCGGCCTTGTCTATGAACCCGCGCCGCGGATTCTGTCCACCGGTCTGCACCGGCGCGAGCCCCTCCGAGAAGCGTCCGGCGAAATCCACCTGCTGCAAATCAACGACGAACTTTCCGGTCCCGTCAATCAGCCCCCTTCGGCTGCCAGCACGCGCGTAGGCGAGCCCTTCGGAGAAGTCCCAGGCATCGTCGAACTGCGGCTTGATGACCACTTCGCCGGCTTTGTTGATGTAGCCCCACTTGCCGCCCTCCTTGATGGGAAAGAGCCCGGTTGAATCCTTCTTCTGCGCGTGCGAACTGATAACCACAGAGGCACAGAGACACAGAGAAAAGCAAAGATGGAAAACAGCCTTCTTGATTGCGTACTTAATCACCTCTGTGTCTCTGTGCCTCTGTGGCTAATTTCAATTCTCCTTGCGGCCATAGCTGATCATATTGGCGAGCATGCGGTATGCGCCGGGGACGCCCGCGCGCAGTTGCCTGTACCAGACCATGCTGGTGTAGATGTAGCGCCCGCGCCCGTAGGCGGCCGCGAGCAGGCCGCCGCGCAAAGGTGGCTCTCCAGGGTCATTCGTGCTGAAAGGGGCGCTGTAGCGCGGGTCCCACGTTTGCGGGTAATAAAGCCCGCGCTCCTGAATCCAGTTTGCGAAATCATCATCAGTCAGCTTGTTCGGAAAGTTCAGGAGCGGGTGCGCTTTTTCCGTAAACACTATGGGCGCCAGTTCGTCCGTGACGCGAGAGTTGCCGAGCGTGATCGGGTAGGGCGCGAGCTGCGGGCGATTCTGTTTGGGGTCCGGATTCCACTCGTTCGTTTTGTGATAGAAGACTATCAGCGTGCCGCCCGCCTGAGCGTAATCGAGCAGACGAGCGTTCGCGCTGATGAGTTCGGGATGTGCCTGATAGCCCCGGTTGTCTATGATGATCGAGTGATAGCGGCTCAGGTCGCCCGCGCGCACGTCTTCAACCTTTAGCTCCTGCGCCTCGACGCCGAGCGCCGCCAACGCGTCTCTCAAGGTATCATCGTAGCTGCGAATATAGCCGACGCGTAGATTGGGAGCGACCTTCGCATCGCTATAGACGACGTGTACTCTACTTTTGGTTAATGCTCGCGGGATACTCGATTCTGTAACCGTAAATGAGACGAGGTTAGGGAACGGACGCTTTCCACTCCGCGTAGATTCCATAGTCTTGAAAGCGCCTGCCGCTTTAAATCTCACGTCCCGAGTCTCGCCAGGCCCGAGCGTGAAGCGTTCGACGGCGTTGCCGGACCCGAAGTCAAGAATTAGATCACCGCTGCGCTCGACGCGATTAATATTCGGCCCCCCGGCCGTGAGTTCGCCTCTAAACGGCGTGCCGCGATGGTTGGCGAGACGGATGTTGAAAGTAGAATCCCGCTTGATTGTCCCCGGTGTCAGGACCAGAGGCGACGGCGTAATGCTTACGATTTCCACCGCCGGCACGACATTGATGCGCGTCCTGGCTTCGATGGAAAAACTCGCGCCGTCAAGCTCGACGTTAAAGCTGGCGTCGAACTCTTCGCCGAAAAGCTTACCGTCGTAAAGATGCTCCGCGCGCGGGACGCTGACAGCAGCCTTACTCGGCGTTCTGGTCTCAAGCTCGACCGTGACGGTCTCGCCGGGCGCGAGGTCTTTGGGGAAGGAGAATCTGCTCAATTGCCGCAAGAGGCGCGGATTGATGCCCCAGATGCGCGCGCCTCTCTCTCCGTTATTCGAGATTTTGAGAGAGAATTTTGTGGTCGTGCCGGGAATGAGCACATCATCCTTAGCAGCGAGCGTGGCGCTGATGCCGCTGGCGACAATGAACGCGCGGTCCAGACGCCTGTTCATCAGATCGAAATCGAGGCGCGAGCCTGGATTTGTGCCGGCGGCTGCGAACGCGGCCTTGCGCGCCGCGACAAGAGTTCGAAGTATGTCCTGACGGCTGTGCTGGCCCGCCTCGTATGTTGAGAAGAGAGCCTTCACGGACCCGGGCACGAGTCGCTCTGCAAAATTTGCGGGCAGTGAAAAGCCGTCAAGAAGCGTTTGCGGATTTGCAGGAAGCGGCGGGGCGTCCCTGGCAGAGCGCGCGAGGCGATAGCGAATGACGGGCCTGCCGCCCGCCGGCAGAGTTTTCGGCCAGGGACCTTGCGTGGCGTGTTGTTGCAAGGCTTCCAGCGCCTGTTCCGCGTAAGTCTTCCCGCGCACAGGGTCGCGCTCGTTCGGATTGATGAAGACAACAGCCCCTGCGCTCAAGGCCTCCTCTTCCGCGCGCTTGCTCCCGGAGCCTTCGAACTGGAAGCGCACGAAAAGACGCCTGGCCTGCCACGTGCTCAAGCCTCCGCGCAGTTGTTCCGGAAAGCGTTTCGGGTCCGCAGCCGCGTCGAAGGCTTCGAGGACGAGCCGGCCCGTCGCCTGATGGTGGCCGTGCCCGGAGAGCGTATCGTGGTTGGTGATGATGACGTCCGGGCGAAGCTCGCGAATCTTCAGGACCATGCGCCGCAGCGCTTCCTCGTGCCCCCAGAAGCGAAAAGCCTCCTCGTAGGATTTCGAGAAGCCGAAATCGCGCAGGCCCAGAAAGTATGCTTCGGAGCCCTGAATCCGCGCGGCCTCTTCGGTCTCACGCGCGCGAATCACGCCCAGCTCTTCGTAAAGCTCAGGCCCCGTGGCGTTCTGCCCGCCTTCGCCGTAGGTCGAGAAAACCGTGACGGTGTGCGCCCCGTACTTGCGGCGCAGGATGGTGAGCGTCGCGCCGTCCTCGTCGTCCGGGTGCGCCGCCACACACATCACGGTCCAGGGCGTCTGCAAATCCAGCAGCGCCTGGTAAAGCTCTATCGAATCTCGCTCACCCTCGCGCGCGGGCGCAGCCGCCTGCTGCCCCTTAACGAGCGCAGCCGTCACCAGCAACATGAGGAGAGCGAGCGCCACACATAATCGCGCCTCGCGCCGCGACGCAGCCCGCCAATCCCCGACCCCTGATCCCTGACCCCTGTTTTTCATTCAAACTCCACGCACAGATCAAAAAGTTTGCTCGGCAGATGCACGTCCACACGCTTGTTGGAGACGTCAACGCTCAAGACGCGGTTGCAGACGAGCAGCAGAAGCCGCTTGCAGCCCTGTAATTCTTCGCCGCCGTTGAAAACGATACGAAATGCGTCGGGCCGAAGCTCATACTTGCCGCTCATCCTTTCGGGCACGCGCATCGCGAGACCTTCGCGCCCGAGATCGAAGGTGGCGCGCGGCCCCCTAGCCAGTCGAAACGTCCCGGTCCGCTCCCCATCGGCCCTGAAATGAATCTCGCCGCGCGCAGCCACCTTCTCAAGCTCAGACTCGCTCGCGCCCGGCGCGAAGACGCGCACGAAATCAAGGACCGGAATCGAAAATTCCTGATGCGCGTGTCCCTCGTGCATCCGCTCTATGAGACGGATTGTGACCCCACGCATCTCAGGCCATTTGAGACAACCGAAGATCGCCATTTAATCTTAGCGCGTCGCCGTAGTTTACTCGAACGGCCCCAATATTACAGTCTCCGGGCCCGCTCATGCTATATTCACGCGCTCGAATTCAGAAACTCGGCCGCCAGAAGGAGAAGCTGATGAAACCCCGAAAGAGACTCTTGCCGCTCTTAATTGTCTGCGCCCTGATGACCCTCGCCGTCTCATGCAGTGAGACGAGCAAAGCCAATAAATTTATCGGAGAAGGCGACGCTGCCGTCAAAGAGGCCGATAAGCTGGGCCAGGAGAATGAAGCGAAAATCAATCAATTGAATAGCGGCCTCGCGAATTTCCCGGAGAACCGCGAGCAACTGAAAGTACCCGCTCAGGAGGCAATGGGCCTGATTGATAAGGCGATAGCGAAGCTGCGAGAAGCGTCATCGAAATACGATGAAGCCAGCAAAACTAATATAGACGCGCAGCTCAAAGAGTATATGTCTCTCAGGTCGCAGGAGTGGGCCAAACATGTGCAGCACCTCGAAATCATAAAGGAGTTTCCGAGCGCTGTACTGGACGCTTCCGTTGATCGTGAGGCGCTCCTTAAAAAAGTTGCAGACGTCAACCAGCGCATTGCCAAGCTGCAGGGGGAATGGACCGAGCTGAGGGCGCGCGCCGCCGCCATCAGGGAAAAGAACAAGGACAAGTTCGAGAACAGTAATTAACCGTGCGAGGCGTGAGGGAGCCTGACCTCTAACCCCCTGTCCCGGAATCCCAGCCCCTTCTACGTTCCAGTCGCCCGGCGGCGAGCATGGCTGCGGCTATCAGGAGGATCAGAACGACGCCATAGGCGGCGGCTGTGCCGAGATTGAAATAGCGCATCTCCGACGCGATTTTTATAGAGACGGGCTGGTTCGAGGGGACGAAGACGATGACGCTGGCGACGTATTCGCCGAGCGCGATGACGAAAGCAAGAAGCGTCCCGGCGACTGCGCCGGGCCAGACGAGCGGCAAGCGCACGCGCCAGAAGCGCATCCACCCGCCTGCGCCCAGAGACCCCGCAGCTTCCTCCAGACTCGCATCCATCTGCTCAATACTCGCCTGCACGGCGCGGACCACTATCGGCATGAAGCGCAGGAAGTAGATGACTGGAAGAATCCAGAAAGTGCCGACCAGAATGAATGAGCCCGTCAGCGGATTGGCCTCCCCGTAACTTTCTGCGATGGTGACCGCGACGACCGTGCCGGGCAAGGCCCAGGGCAAAAGCACCAGGAGCGAAATCAAACGCCTCGAAAAGGTGCGGCGACCGCGCGCGACCGCAGCCACGCAGAAACTCCAGACGAAGGCGAAGAGCGCCGCCACCCCGGACATCAACAGGCTGTTGACGAAGACAGAGCCAGCCTCCGGCTGAGTCAGAATGCGCGCGTAGTTCTCAAGCGTATAGGCTGGCGGCAGCGTCTGCGTCGTCCACGCGCCGTCGCGCGCGAAGCTGACGAGGACCAGTGTTGCTACGGGCAGCGCCAGCAGGACCGTGAAGACTACTGCGCAGAGAGTTGCCAGCAGGCGCGCGCGCCCGCTGCTGACGGGTCGGCGGCTGCGCGTCGCCCCCTTCATGGCGGCGGCTGCGAAGCGCCGCGTGCCCTCGTAGCGCTGGAAAAAGATTAGGGCCGCCAGAGAGATGATGGCGAGAATGACTGTCAGAGTCAGGGCCGCCGTGGGGTCGCCGCCCTGCCGCGCGTTGTAAATCTCAAGGGTGAGCACGCGCACGTCGCCGCCGAACAGGAGCGGCGCGCTGAAAGAGGCCATAGAGGTCATGAAAGTCAAAAGAGCCGCGGCGATCAAAGAGGGCGTCAGTTGCGGCAGCACGACGCGATAGAGAACTCTGAAGGGTTTCGCTCCCAGACTGCGCGCGGCTTCGGCCAGCCCTGCGTCAATGCGTCTGAGGCCCGCGCCCGTCAGCACGTAAAAGAAGGGATACATCGTGTAGGTGTGAAAAATCAGGAGCGCGGTCCAGCCTTTGAGAGTCCACGGCGCGGATTTCAACCCGAAGAGCCACTGGACGAAGCGTGCCAGAATCCCGGACTCGCCGCACAGGAAGATGAACGCGATGGTCCCGACCAGAGGGGGCAGCACCAGAGGCAGGGCCGCGAGCGTTCCGAACAACCCGCGCCCAGGGAACGTGTAGCGCTCGAAAAGAAATGCGAGCGACACTCCGATCAGCGCGCAGAACAGAACGGTGAGCAGCGAGAGCCAGACGCTCGACAGCGCCGCCTCAAACGTAGAGCGTTGTGACAGAATCTGGCGATAGTTGTCTAGCGACCATTCCCCGTTGGTTTGCAGCGAAGCCGTCAGCACGTGCAGGTTCGGGTAGATAACGCCGTAGAGCAGGACGACGAAGACGATGAGAGCAAGAAGGAAGGACGAACGATGAACGCGGAACGATGAACGATGAATTAAAAGCGGAGGCAGCGCCTTTCGTTCATCGTTCATCGTTCCGCGTTCATCCTTTCCTTATTCCCTCATCCCTAAAATAATGATCCGGTTGGGGAGAAGATGAACGGCGCAGGAATCGCCAACGCCCAGGTTATCCGGGCGGACGAGCAGCGCTTCGAGGGCGAGACCATCAGCGTCGAGCAGAACGCCAGTGGTCGCGCCCGCGAAGTTAATCGCGCGCACCTCTGCGCTCAGAGTGTTCTCCGCAGGCGCGGACGACTCTTTCGTGATAATGATGTGTTCGGGGCGAATGGCGAGCGTGCAGTTTTTGTTAAGCGGTCCCAGGGCGGAGCGCTCGACCGGGACCGTCAGGGTGTGCCCGCCTTCAATCGTCTTGAACTTGCCCACGGGTTCATCGCTCGAAGTCAGACGTCGCGCCAGGATCAGATTGTTGCGCCCCAGAAAGCGCGCGACGCTCGCGAGCGCCGGGCGTTCGTAGAGTGCGCGCGGCTCGCCTGTCTGGAGCGCGCGCCCTTCGCTCATGACGCTGATGCGGTCGCACAGCGCGAAGGCCTCCTCCTGATCATGTGTCACATAAACGGCCGTCAGGCCGAGTTTCGAGACCAGGCCGCGCAGCTCGCCGCGCGTCTCTTCCCGCAGGGTGACGTCCAGGTTCGAGAGCGGCTCGTCGAAAAGGAGCAGCGCCGGTTCAATTGCGATGGCGCGCGCGATGGCGACGCGCTGTTGCTGCCCGCCGGAAAGCTCCGTCACAGGGCGGCGCTCGAATCCAGGAAGCTGAACCAGGGCGAGGGCATCGCGGACGCGGTCCCGGACCTCCGCTTTCTCGCGCTTGCGAGCGCGCAGGCCGAACGCGACGTTCTCAAAGACATTCAGGTGAGGGAAGAGCGCGTAGTTTTGAAAGACCATGCCGAAGCCGCGCCGCTCGGGCGAGAGCTCTGTAATGTCGCGCCCGTCAAACTCAATCCGGCCCGTGTCGGGCGTCTCCAGTCCGGCGATCATGCGCAGCGTCGTCGTCTTGCCGCAGCCCGAAGGCCCGAGCAGTCCGAAGAACTCGTTTCGGTTCACGTCGAGCGAAAGATCGGCGACCGCTGCGCTTCCGTTGTAGCGTTTGGAGATATTTTTCAGGGAGAGAAACGACAACTCTTCTTTAACTCCTCGGTCCTCAGCGTATCGCTTGAATTAAGAGCCTGGAGCGCGATATTACATCAATTGTTTGGTTATGAATATTGACGCGGCGCGGACTAAGTGGTAATCACATGTAGCTCTCCTTGAATGTTACATCCCGACGGAGGTTCCTAATGTCCCTCAGAAGATTTCCAGCTCTAGTTACGGCGGCAGTTCTGGCCCTCGCGCTGACCGCTTTCGCGGAAAGTCCGGTCACGAGCGTCTACAGCTCGCTCTCCGGGTGCAAGCTGGTGAAAAAAGGGCCGAACGGGGAGGACTGGTCAATTTCGGCCTGCAAAGGGTACGGCGGTTACGGCCTGAGTCTGGAGTACGGCGACGCGCGCGAGTCGATCACGGTGATTACGCCGAGGGGGAAGAAATACCCGCTTAACCTCTGGCAGGTAATCAGCGGCGGGTTCAGCTCCGTCGGGCAGAAGGCCGAGTGGCGCGTGACCAGGAAGGGCGGGAAGATGGTCCCCATCGCCCTCATCGTCCGCTTCATCGCGAGCGAGAATCCGGAGGACTCCAGCAAGACGACCTCTTACCTCGCGGTCGCCAAGATCACCCCGACGGAAATATGCGTCACGGACAAGATAGCGCCGGGCCCGACCGCGAACGAGGACGCGCGCAACGCCGCCGACGCTGCCGCAGGCAAACAGTGCCTTGAGCCTCCACAATGAAAAGCAGGGAGCGAAGATAATAGGAAAGGCACATTGTAGCCCGCGAGAGCGGGCGACAGTATAAAGCCCAGGGCGTTAGCCCTGGGACAAGACAAGCATTTAACCATCAAGCCCGCGCGAGCGGGCGACAGCCCGTCGGTGCCCGCCCACAATTCAAATTGGGCTGTCGCCCATCTCATGGGCTCGATATTTCTTCCTGCTGGTGACCCAGGGCTGACGCCCTGGGCTTTATACTGTCGCCCGCTCTCGCGGGCTATGATTTGACTTCTTCCTCTCGCCCCTCCGCCTTTATCTCTTGTTCCTCCCGCGAATCTCCGCGTCCCAGTAGCGCATCCACTCGTTGCCCTCTTTGCGAAGCTTCTCCCAGTCAATCGGCATTCGCGTAAACGGCTCGTTCATCCACGCGGGCAGTTGCGTGCGGTCCAGGTCCGTGCGCGCGGGGATGCGGTAGTAGTTGTGCGCGGCGTAGATCAGGTTCTCAGGCGTGTTGACGAATTCGTAAAAACGACGGGCCTCTTCTTCATGCGGCGCGCCCTTCACGATGGCAATGCCGTCCGTGATGACGGGCGTCCCGCTCTTCGGGATGACGTAGGCGAGATTAAAGCCCTTCTTTTCACGAAAGAGCCGAATGTCGGGCATGCTCCACAGGCTGATGAGACCTTCGCCGCGCGTCAGCTTCTGCATCAGAATGGTCGGGTCGGCCGCATACTCGTGCACGTTTGCGTCCAGGCGTCTGAGCCAGTCATAGCCGCCCGCGGGCGAGTTGGTCTCGCTGTAGAAGCGCAGGATCATCGCGCCGAAGATGGCGCGCATCGAGTCCGAAGGGATCGGGTTGCGAATCAAAACCTTGTCGCGCCACTTCTCATCCAGCACCTCGTCCCAATCCTGCGGCGCGTCTTCCGGGCGGACCAACTCCGAGTTGTAAACGATCACTTCGGGCGTCTCGTAGGTCCCGTACCAGCGGTCCTGCGGGTCGCGCTCGTTCTCTGGAACTTTATCGGCCCACGTCGGGCGATACACGGCGAGCAGATTCTCCTCGGCCGCGGTCTGAAAGGTCGTGTGCGACGCGCCCCACCAGAGGTCCGCCTGCGGGCGATTGCGCTCCGCGCGCAGACGTTCCAGGACCTGCCGCGCTCCCATGTCCAGAAACTGCACGTCCACATCCGGGTTCGCCTGCTTGTAACGCGCAACGAAATCTTTGAGCAGGTCCTCGCCGTGCGGCGTGTAGATGAGAAGCGACCGGCCCCGCCTGAAATTACAGGAGAAGGAGAGAAAAAAGAGCGAGACGGCCAGGAAGAGTGTCACGAGGCGACGTGTGGTGAAGGTCATCGGTCTTTCTCTCTTAGTGCCGCGCCGCGGCGAACACGCGCGGTCGCGCGTTGAACGGCCGCGCCTCCTCGTAAGCGTGAGCCAGGCGCAGGAGCTGCGGTTCGGACCAGTAAGCGCCCATCAACTGAAAGCCGACCGGCAAACCTTCAACGGACAAACCGCAGGGGATGGAGATGCCCGGGATACCCGCCAGATTCGCTGTGCAGGTGTAGATGTCGTTCAGGTACATCGCGAGCGGGTCGTCCGTCTTCTCCCCGAGCAGGAAGGCCACGCTCGGGGTGGTCGGCGTCGCGATGGCGTCGCACTGCTCGAACGCGCGCAGGAAATCCTGCTTGATGAGCGTCCGCACCTGCTGCGCCTTGCGGTAATAGGCGTCGTAATAGCCCGACGAGAGAACATAAGTGCCGAGCATGATGCGGCGTTTGACCTCCGGGCCGAAACCTTCGTCGCGTGTGCGCCGGTACATCTGGCGCAGTTCGTCCGCTTCTTCCGCGCGGAAGCCGTAGCGCACGCCGTCGTAGCGCGCCAGGTTCGAAGACGCCTCGGCCGTGGCGATGATGTAGTAAACGGCGATGCAATATTTCGCGTGCGGGAGCTCAATATCAACTATCTCCGCGCCGAGCTCGCGATAGACTTCGATGGCGCCCTCGACCAGCGCACGCACCTCTTCGTCCAGCCCTTCGCCGAACAGCTCACGCGGCACGCCGATGCGCGCCCCCTTCATCTCCCCTTCAATCTCCGCAAGGTAATCCGGCACAGCGACGTCTGCGGTCGTCGAGTCGTGCGGGTCCCGGCCCGCAGTGACGCCAAGCACGGCCGCGATGTCGCGCGCGCGTCGTCCGAAGATTCCTATTTGATCCAGGGAGGACCCGAAGGCGACGAGGCCGTAGCGCGAGATGCGCCCGTAGGTCGGTTTCAATCCCGCAATGCCGCAGAGAGAGGCAGGCTGGCGCACGGAGCCCCCTGTCTCGGAGCCCAGGGCGATGGGGACGATCCCGGAAGCCACAGCCGCAGCGGAGCCTCCGCTTGAGCCGCCGGGCACGCGCGAGGTGTCCCAGGGGTTTCGGACCGGCCCGAAGGCCGAGTTCTCGTTTGACGACCCCATCGCGAACTCGTCGCAGTTGGTCTTGCCTATGATGACCGCGCCCGCGGCGTTCAGGCGCTCGATTGCAGTGGCGTCGTAAGGTGCGTGATAAGGGCCCAGGATACGCGAGCCGCAGGAGGTCTGAAGGCCGCGCACGCAGATGTTGTCTTTGATGGCGATGGGGATTCCTGCGAGCGGCTGCTCTGAGTCGCCCGCCGCATCCAGCTCTCCGGCACGTTGAAGCGCGCCCGCGCGATCAATCTGAAGGAAGGCGTTGAGCGTATCGTTGAGTTCCTCAGCCGCCGCGAGCGATGTTTCGACGACCGCCCGTGCAGTCGTCTCGCGCCGTGAAATCTTTGCGCGCAAACTTTCGACGTTGATCTCTGATAAAGTCATGTCAGGTTAGTGCCGTAATACTAAAGATGATAATACGTTTGTCTTCGATAGAAGAGCGCGACTCGGGATTGAGGTCCTAAAGAACTTTCGGCACGCGGAAGTGGCCGGAGGCCGGGTCGGGCGCCTCGTCGAGTGCGACCTTCTGCCCGAGCGAGGGTTGCGCCTCGTCGTCGCGCCAGGCATCGGTCCGCTCGCCTTCGGGCGTTAAACCGCCCGTGGAAGGCTCGACGCTGCTCGTGTCCAGAGCGTTGAGCTGCTCGACGTAGGCCACGATCTCAGCAATCTGCGGCGTGAACGCCTGGCGCTCTTCGGGCGTGATTTCAAGATGCGCGAGCTGCGCGATCTTTTCGATGTCGGATTCCGTGATTGGCATTGGTTCAGTTTTGAATTTTGAGTTTTGAATTGAGGCGTTTAATTCAAAACTCAAAATTCAAAAATTCATAATTATTTTCATTCTCTTTCTCGTCGATCAATACAACTGCCGGCGGCGAGCAGGAAGCGGCGGCGCAGCTCGTCGTCGTGAATCGCGTCGGCGGCGACAGCGATTTGGCCGGAGACGCTCTTGAGTGCGCGCCTCTCCTGCTCCATCTGGTTCAGCGCCTGCGCCTTGGCGGCCTCACGTTCGGCGTGAACGGTTTTGGGATCAATGCGAAACTCTATGAACGTCACGATGGCCTGGCCGAGCAGGGAATTGAGGCGAAAAAGCAGTTGGCCGCTGACGGCCTCAAGCTGCTTTTGCCAGGTCGTGTCCGCGACGGCGACGATCAGGGTCTTCCTGTAGAGACGAAAAGGCACGGCCTGCGTCCGCAGACCTTCGCCCGCGACGCGCCTCCAGGCGACGAGCGCAGCGGCTTCCAAAACTTCCTCCGTCTCGCCAGCCGCGCGCAAGAGCTTCGGCAATGTTCGGATTAAATCGTCCACAATTCCGATTTCGGATTGTAGAATGCGAATTGCGGATTTACTATCCGTCTTTTAATCTGCAATCTGCAATCCAAATTCCGCAATCTCGTGGGGAGTGTAATTGAAAAAGAGTGTGGGCCACAAGCGGGTGATATCGTATGGAGAGAAAAGAGCTGGGGATGGAAAAGTTAACGCTTGCTTCGGGAAGTCCGCGCCGGGCGGAAATCCTGCGCGCCGTCAGGTGGCCCTTCGAGGCGATGGCGATGGACATAGACGAGACGCTCCGCGACGGCGAGGGCGCCGAAGAGGCCGTCGAGCGCCTGGCCCTGGAAAAAGCCTTGGCCGCTGCGAAGCTCTGTCAATCCGGCCTGGTGCTCGGCGCGGACACGGCCGTCGTCGTGGATTCGAAATTCCTGGGCAAGCCCGTGGACGAAGAGGACGCGCGAAGAATGCTGCGTCTGCTGAGCGGCCGCTGGCACGACGTTCTGACGGGCGTCGCTTTAGTGCGCGCGAGCGGCAGCGGCGCGCGCGCTGTGGCTCGCGAGAGAACAGAGGTGCGTTTCGCTCCGATGTCGGAAGAAGAGATTGACTGGTACGTCCGAAGCGGGGAGCCTATGGATAAGGCAGGGGCTTACGCCGTGCAGGGCCGCGCCGCGCTCTTCGTCGAAGAGATCAGGGGCGATTTCTGGAACATCGTCGGGCTGCCCGTCCGGCTGGTTTACGAACTGGCCGCGAAAGTCTGAGGAGAACCTGCATTCTAGTCATTCGTCATTGGGTGCAGTCGAGTGAGCGAACAAGAGCTGTCCACGAAGCCACACGAAATCACACAAAGAAAGCCAACCGCCGATTCGTGTGGTTTCGTGTGATGCGCGTGGACAGTCTCCAACTGCAATCTTCCGACAGGGCGCACCTCATCGTAAGATAACGTGAGTTCGGCCTAAGAGCTGTTTGCATGCACCAGCCCCGTCAGGGGCGAAAGATATTAGCCCAGGGCGTCCATCCCTGGGGACAGGCACACCTAAATATCGTTCGAGCCCCGGCAGGGGCGACAGCATAAAGCCCAGGGCGTCAGCCCTTATCATTACCCACATTTTTCATTTATGGGGCTGTGGGTTGGTTTTGCTGAGCATAAGTCCTTTGTTTGTAACAAAGCATGAGAGACTGCCTCTAAAGATCATGAGCCCCTATGCT
>DASVXV010000005.1:0-18953 GCA_036392495.1 Pyrinomonadaceae bacterium
GCGCCCCTTCAGGTCAGAAGAAACTTGCGCCAGCGTGCCTTGAACCATTCCGTCTCCCATAAAGTAGCGCAGCCCCTCGGCATACACGTCATGAATGGACCGAGAGCCGATGTTTGAAGCGGAAGCCGTCATATAGCGAAAATCTCGGCGACGGGAATCTGGAATCCCGGCACGACCTCGCCGCCGACAAGCATGTCTTTCTCCGTCAGCGTAGTAACGTCTGTCGGCGAATGATAGACGGCGACCGTTTTCGATTTCGGATTAACTATCCAGACTAAACGCGCGCCCGCCGCGAAGTAGTCCTCAACCTTCTCCGCCATCTCTCGTTTTGTATTGCCGGGACTCAAGACCTCGACCGCCAAGTCGGGCGCGCCTTTGCTGTAACCTTCAACTCGGCCTGCGGCCTGAACCCTCTCGGCGCGAACGAAGGCGATGTCGGGTGCGCGCACCGTGTCTGGATCGCTTTCGAGCTTGAAACCGGTTTCTGCCGCGTAAACTCGACCAAGCTGGTTACGTTTGACGTGAGCATGAAGAGGCGCTGCCAACTCCATCGTGACTCTGCCGTGCTCGTCTCCGGTGGGGGACATGCGCTTCAATTCTCCTCTGACGAGTTCATAATGAAAGCCGTCGTCCGGCATCATTAGCAACTCGTCAGCCGTCACCAACTTGGTAGTCGTGCTGCTCATGGCTCACAAATACTCTTCAACCTTCCTCATGATCTCGCGTATCTGGAAGGGGCGGCCCTTGACCTTCGAGAAGGCGACGGCGTCAACCAGGTAGCGCGCGCGAATCATCGTGCACAATTGTCCGAGATTCATCTCGGGCACGATCACCGTCTCGAAGCCCTGGAGCACTTCGCCCAGGTTCTTCGGGAACGGGTTGAGATAGCGTAGGTGCGCGCTCGACACAGACTTGCCTTCGCGCTGCAACTTCTCCACTGCCGAAGTGATCGAGCCGTAGGTCGAACCCCAGCCGAGCACGAGCACCTTGCCTGTCTTCTCTCCGAAGACTTCGAGCAAGGGGATGTCATTGGTCGCGCGGTCAACCTTCTCCTGGCGAAGCTTGACCATGAAGTGGTGATTCTCAGGGTCGTAGTTGACGTTGCCCGTCAGGTGCTGCTTTTCGATGCCGCCAACGCGGTGCTCAAGTCCGGGTGTCCCAGGTATCGCGTAGGGGCGCGCCAAGGTCTCTTCGTCGCGCGCGTAAGGCATGAAGTTCGTCGGGTCTGTCGCAAACTTAATCTCGATCTGCGGCAGGTCCGCAACCTCCGGCACGGCCCAGGGCTCCGCGCCGTTCGCCAGATACCCGTCCGAGAGGTAGAAGACGGGCGTCATGTACTTGAAGGCCAGGCGCACTGCCTCCACAGCCATGTCGAAACAGTCCGCGGGCGTCGAGGGCGCGACGACGATTGCGGGGCACTCGCCGTTGCGTCCCCAGACGGCCTGGAAGAGGTCCGCCTGCTCAGTCTTCGTTGGCAGGCCCGTGGAGGGGCCGCCGCGCTGAACGTTGATGATGATGAGCGGCAGCTCCGTCATCACCGCCAGCCCTATGGCCTCCTGCTTGAGGGCGACGCCGGGCCCGGATGTTCCTGTCAGTCCGATCTGCCCGGCGAAGCTCGCGCCGATGGCCGCGCAGACGGCCGCGATCTCGTCCTCTGCCTGGAAGGTCTTGACGCCGAAATTCTTGTGGCGCGCCAGCTCGTGAAGAATGTCTGAAGCGGGCGTGATCGGGTACGAGCCGTAAAAGAGCGGGCGACCAGCCAGCTGCGAAGCGGCGATAAAGCCTATGGCCGTCGCCTCGTTGCCGGTTATCTTGCGATACTTGCCGGGCGCGATCTGCGCTTTCTTGACCGTGTAGTGCGTGGTGAAAACTTCCGTCGTGTCCGCGAAGTTGTAGCCGGTCTTGAGCGCAATCTCGTTGGCCTTCATCACCTGCGGGTTCTTTCCAAATTTGTCCTGAATCCACTTGACGGTCTGCTCCATCGGGCGATCATAGAGCCAGTAGAGCACGCCGAGCGCGAAGAAGTTCTTGCAGCGGTCCATCTCCTTGCGCGACAGCTCCACGTTCCCTTTGAGCGCGTTCATGTTGAGCGTGGTGATCGGCAGGCGGTGGACGCGATAGCCCTTGAGCGAATCATCTTCGAGCGGATTCGATTTGTACGCGGCGTGCTCTAAATTCGAGGCCGTGAACTCGTCCGTGTTGATGATGAGCGTGCCGCCCTCTTCCAGATCAGGGAGATTGACTTTGAGCGCCGCGGGGTTCATGGCGATCAGTACGTTGGGCTGGTCGCCGGGCGTGCGTATGTCCTGGCTGGAAAAGTTGAGCTGGAAGCCTGAGACGCCCGGCAGGCTCCCTGCGGGGGCGCGAATCTCCGCAGGGAAATCCGGCAGAGTCGAGATGTCGTTGCCGACCACAGCCGAGGTGTTCGTAAACTGTGTGCCGGTCAACTGCATGCCGTCGCCGGAGTCTCCGGCGAAGCGGATGGTGACGGTGTCCAGCTCTTCCAGGTGCTTATCTTGTTCGACGGGGTTTTCGATGACAGTACTCATAAGTTCGTGAATCGTGAATCGTAAATCGTGAATCGTAAAGGAAAGCGGTTTTCTCTATTTACGATTCACGATTTATGATTCACGGGTATTCATCCTCCTTCGGGTGTGTCCATAACTTGGGCCGGGACGGGCGGCAGATTCATGGTCTCTTTCGGGTAGCTTTCGGCCAGATAAGTGATAACGTCGAAGACGGAGATCGAGCCGATGAGCCGCCCTTCTCTGACGAGCGGAACGTTGCGATAGCTCTTCTCGTCCATGACGCGCACGGCGTCGCCGATGGTCGCGTCCGTGGAGAGCGTCGCGACCGCCGCAGACATCACGCTGCTGACGGGCGAGTTCATATCAACCTCTTTGCCGATGACTTTATTCAAGAGGTCGCGCTCGGTGAAGATGCCGACGACGCGGCCCCCTTCGTCGCAGACGATGGCGCAGCCGCCCTCATCCTTCTTCATCTGCTCGATGGCCTCCGTCAGAGGCGTGTCGGATCGGATGCAGACGAAATCGTCCGTCTCCAACAAGGTGACGCTGTCATTGCGGGCGCGATGCGGCGCGTCCGTTTTGTCCGCAGGCGTCTGCGGGACGCTTTTTTGCGATTGTTCGGCTGACATAGCGGAATGCTCTCCGTCGGAGAATATGTGGTCGTGACCGAAATCAAATTGTAGCACGTAACGAGAGGTAAAAGGCAAAAGGAGAAGAGGCAGGGCGATTGAAAATTCAGATCAGACCCGCCTCTTTAATCTAAAACAGCTCAACTATTCCAGCCGAGCGCCGGGATGTGGCATCCGTAAAGCGCTCGCCATCGCTAAACGCAATGTGCAGGAGCAAGTGTGTGTTTGCTTACGCCTTGTAAGGAGACATTTCAGCAAGACTCTGGATGATGGCGGGCAATACTTCGAGCGTGTAATCAATCTCGCGCTCAGAGTTGTAACGCCCGACGGAGAAGCGAATCGAGCCTTGCGCCGCCGTGTATGGAACATCCATCGCGCGCAGGACCGCGGAGGAGACGTGAGAGTCCGCGTTGCAGGCCGAGCCGGTTGAAACTGCAATGCCCGCTTCGTCCAAGTGAGCCAGAATGCTCTCGCCCTCGATGTGCTCGAAAGAGATGTTCGCGGTGTTCGGCAGACGACGCTCGCGGTCAGGAGTTCCGTTCAGGCGCGTGTTCGGAATCGTCTTGAGAATTCGGTCCTCAAGCCTGTCGCGCAAGGCGCGAACCCTCGCGTGGCCGTCAAACTCCTGCGCCAGCGCGCAGGCCGCGCCGAGGGCGACCAGGTAGGGCACCGCCTCCGTGCCCGCGCGTCGCCCGCGCTCCTGTCCGCCCCCGATGATGAAGGGCGCAAGCTCCAGGCCGCTGCGGACGTAAAGCGCGCCGACGCCCTTCGGCGCGTGAAACTTGTGGCCCGAAAGACTGAAGAGATCAACCTCCGTGTTGCGTAGGTCAATCGGGACCTTGCCGACGGCCTGTACGCCGTCCACGTGGAAAACAGCTTCGGAATGCTCGCGCACGATGCGCCCGATCTCATCAATCGGAAAAAGCACGCCCGTCTCGTTGTTCGCCAGCATCACGGAGACGAGAGCCGTGTCGGGCCGAAGCGTCGCGCGCAACTGTTCAAGATCAAGCAAGCCTTCTCGGTCCACGTCCAGCCAGGTGACCTGATAGTCGTCCCTCTCCAGGCGCTCGCACAGATTCCTCACGGCCTCGTGCTCGACGCGTGTCGTGATGAGGTGACGCTTACCGGGTTGCCGTTCGAGGACGCCGCGGATCGCCCAGTTGTCTGACTCCGAGCCGCAGGAGGTGAAGACGATCTCGCTTGTGTCCGCCGCATTCAAAAGTGCGGCGACCTGCTCGCGCGCACGCTCCACGCTCCGGCGCATCTCCCGTCCGAAGGTGTGCGCGGATGAAGGATTGCCGTAAAGGTCCATGAGGTACGGGCGCATCGCTTCAAACACTTCGACTGCTACGCGCGTGGTCGCGTTGTTATCCAGATAGATATTCTCTCTCATGACTTGAGCGTCTCCGCAGAGATGACTTGAACCTGAGCGGTCCGCCAATAGTCTTCCAGAATGTCCGTGATGAGCGGGTGACACGAGCCGCAGCCGCCGCCGGCGTGGCAGGCGCGCGTGACCTCGTGGACCGTATGCAGCGAGCGCGATTGAATCATTTGCTCGATTGTTCTTTCGGAGACGCAGAAGCAGGTGCAGATTAAGGCTTCCTCTCCAGACCACTCTTCCCGCGCCGCCTCTTGATAGCCAGCCAGGGCCTGCGAGAGCGCCTCGCGGCAGAGCCGTGCGCAGTGATCTCTTTCGGCGGGCAGCCCCCCAAACCAGTCCGTGATAGCGTTTTCGGGAAGCCCTGCGGCTCTGCCGACCGTGAGGTCTTTGATCGTCTCCGTCAGGACGGAAGCGGAGGCGATGAGAAAGCCGCAGCCCGTCGCCTTGAACTTCGCCTCCGTGACCGTCTGCGACTCCGCATCAATCTTCAAAGAGAGGCGCAGGAGCGCGCCGCAGGTAAACGAAGCTGCTTCTCCGACAGAGTCTGCCTCAAAGACCTCGCCGACGTTGCGCGGGTTCAGGAAATGCTCGCTGATGCGGTCAGGGTAGTATGACATGGGGCGCGCCTTGCGGAGCTGTTTTGCGAAAAGGTCCGGCGGCAAGCGTAGCTGTGGGGCTCTTTGTTTGTCAAAACAGGCAGGATAGCTTGCGTTGATTGGTGATGTGGAAATGTTTTAGCTCCGTAGGAGCGAGATGTTTATAGTTATCAGGTTACAGATGGATTCAAGCTCCTTTAGGAGCGGCATGTGTTGTCGCCCATAATATGCCGCTCCTAAAGGAGCTTGAATCCATTCTTTATTCGTCAACTATAAACATCTCGCTCCTACGGAGCTTTCTTTCATATCGCGCTGAAGCGGATTCACCTGCGCGTCACTTTAAGCCCACGCGGGGCGTAAGAGATGCGTCGCGCTTCGCGTATGCGACCGTCCACGAATCTCCCCTCGACGATCTCGTAGCCGAGGAGCGCGAAGACGCGCCCGCGCAGGAAGAGCGGCCGAGCGTTGCCGTACCAGTCCACGCAGGAGGCACGGCAATTATCGTCAACTGCACGTTCGGGCCGCGCGTCGAGTTCTCCAAGCTCCTTCAAATCCAGCGACTCGTTGCGCAGGTAAAGAATGGAGGCGGACTCTTCAAAGAGGTGCTCGTAGCCGGGGCGTCCGGGTCCACTGATAGGCAAACCCAACATGCCGGAGTTCGGTCCGTCCGGCTTGTAGAAGAAACCGTGGCTTCTGAGTTCGCCCTGCGAAGCCTCTTTGCGCTTGTAGCTATGCGCGACTTCAGGCTTCTCGCCCAGGCGCACGCCCGTGAAGTACAGGTCTTCGCCGTCAGTGCCGACGACGATTGCGTCTGCTCCCAGAGCCTCTATGCGGTCAACGCCGTGCGCGAGACGCAGCTCCGTGGTCCTGCCTCCGGCCCAGCGCACCGCGTAGAGGTTCGATTGATCCTTCTTCTCGGGCGGCCCCCATCCGCTTCCTGTGCCGTAGAGCAGGAAGTCCCCGACGAACCTGTTCTGGAAGGTGTAGCCTTCGGGTTTCGGGAGCTTGCGGTAACTGGAGGACGGCGCGGCCTCCGAACCGTCGGAGAAAGTTCCGAGCGGCACGCGCATTAACGCGACGTCTCCGGCGGCGACCTCCGGACCCCACATGCCGTCGCCGGCTGCCTCCGAGCGCACGAGCACGTTGAGGTGCGCGTCTGCGCTCTCAAGAAATGAGAACTGGTCAACGGGGCTGCCGGAAACCTGAAGCGCGCTCGGGCCTGAGCCGTTGAGCGGCATGCGGTAGAGCATAGAGCTCTCGCGATCATGTTTTCCGCCGCGCCAGACCCAGTCCGAGGTCCAGACGTAAACGGAGTCCTGCGACACGTAGAAGGAGCGGCCGGGCGCGCCCACCACGGCGGTCGCCTGGCACGCCAACTCGCTTCCCGCAAGATCGCAGACCGTGACGGTGTGCAGGGCCAATCCGTTAGCGCCGCTCAAGCTGTGCTCTGGCCTGTAAACGCGCGTTGGGGAGATGATGCGCCGGAATTCGCTCTCCTGCGCCCCTTTGTGCCACCTGCGTATCGCCGGGAAATTCTCGAACGGGTCCTCCTCCCCTGGATAGAGATAGAGCGGCGTGTAGAAGATCAGCTTGTTCCCGATCAGGCGGCTCGCGTAGTTGCGTGAGGAGTAGTAGTCGTCCGAGCGCAGGTGATAGGTCGAGCGGTAGCGCAGACGGCCCGCCCCGTCAATGTGAAAGAGGCCGATTTCGGTCCCGCCGCGGTCGTAGCTGTAGCCGATGACCGCGACCGTGTCGTCCGCGACGAGCATCTCGTCGTACCAGGTGTCGCTGGGGTCTATTCCGGGTCCGAAAGCGTCGGCTGTGGAGATGGGCTTGAGCGCGCCATCATTGATGGCGACCGTGAACAGCCGACCGCGCCTGAGCATCACCAGATAATCGCCGTGCACTTTGACGATCCCGCCCTCGTCCACACCGGCCTCCTGCACGTTCGTGACCGATTCGTCCTTGCCTGCCGGGCTCGCCGCTTTGGCGGCTCCCAGCGTGCCGGCTGCGGTCTGGGCCGGCGCTGGCGTCGCCATAGGCTTCTGCTCGTCGGCGCGAGCCTGAGACTTCCTCTGCTCTTCGGCAAGCTCGCGTAGATAGCGTTTGAGCTCCTGCTCGGAGCGGAAGGGGCGCAAGCGCTTTTTAGGCGCCGCCGGGTCTGGGCTGAAGTGAGCGAGTTGCGCCGTCGTGGTGTCCGCGGGCACACTGGCGCAGGCTACGATGGAGATGATGAACGCGCTTGCGATCAGGGATAGAATCAGGATTCTCACGGGTTTCATCGGCGTCGCCTCCCTTTGCGTAGGATTTCGTTCTGGCCTATGGAACGACACGGCCCAGGAAAAATTGCGCGCCGTAATTTCGGAGAAAGAAAGTAAGTGGTGCAGGCACGGCACGAGAGAAATATTCTTTGAGCCCCTGCCGGGGCTATAACTCGACCCCATCAATGTTTACCTGTGATAGCTTGAATGCTACGCGCTGGCGTATAGTTAGCTTTATGAAAGATGTGCGGGAAGTTCTGGCGAGACTGGGGAAATCGGAATTTCGCAGCCGCGTGGAGCTGCGCAAAAAAGAGTTGGACTATCTCAAGAGCCGCGGGATGGAGACAGTCCTCAAGCACGCCGCGGATTTCATCGCCAAAAGGCTCGCTCCGGCGGAACCAGTCAACGACGGGCGTCAGACGCCCTGGCACAGTCATCCGGTCTTCGTAGCGCAGCACGCGACCGCCACCTGTTGCAGAGGGTGTTTGCGCAAATGGCACGAGATTCCAAAAGGGCGCGAACTCACAGACGAGGAGAAGCGTTATATAGTTGACGTAATCGAGGCATGGCTGTCGCGGTACGAAGCGTCCGCGGGCTCTGTCGCAGACGTTCCGGCCGCAAGAAGCGCCCATCAATCCCGACGTTAGACTTCAAATGTTGCTCATCATATGAAGCGATTAGCCTGTCTATTATTTCTGATCATTGGGGCGTCCGTTTCCATCGTCGCCCAAACGTCCGAATCTAAGGACGGAATAAAAAATAACCAGCAATCTGCCGCTCCTCCCGCAGGTAAACAGGACGAGCTCACGGACGACGTGCTGCGCGTTGAGACGACGCTCATCAATATCCCTGTGGCCGTGATGGACCGTGACGGCAAGTTCATCACGGACCTGCGCCGGGAAGATTTCCGCGTTTACGAAGACGGGGTCGAGCAGCAGCTCGCTTTCTTCGCGCCGGTCGAACAACCCTTTACGGTCGTCCTCCTGCTCGACACCAGCCCTTCCACGAGATTCAGGCTCAAGGATATTCAGGACGCTGCCATCAGTTTTCTGGATAAACTGCGCCCGGACGACCGCGCCGTGGGCGTGACCTTCAACAGCGAGCTGCATGTGCTCAACAGAATGCTGCGCGACCGCGAGGGCCTGCGTAAGGCGATCCGCGGCATCAAGTCCGCGCCGGGCACCTATCTGTACGCGACCGTGGACGTCATGCTCAACAAGCTTTTCCGAAAAATACCCGGCCGCAAGGCGCTGGTGATTTTTACGGACGGGGTGGATAACCTGTTCATCCCCCCCAACGACACTGCGCGCCGCCGCGCCACCTTCAAGAGCAATCTGCGGGACGCGGAGGAGTCGGGCGTGCTGATCTACCCGATTCAATACAACACGCTCGGCCAGATGCTCAGAATGCCCGGGTATGAGCCGGACCAACTGCTGAAAGATTACAAAGTTGCGAGCGACTACCTGTCGGGGCTGGCGTCCAGGACGGGCGGGGTCCTTTATTACGCCGACGACCCGTTGGCGCTCACGCGGGCGTTCACCTCGATTGCGGAAGACCTGCGCCGCCAGTACAGTCTCGGCTACTACCCGAAGAAAAGCTCGAACGCGGGACGCGAGCGTAAGATAAAAGTGAGTGTCAACAGGGAGAACGTGGTCGTCAAGGCGAGGGAAAGCTACACCTCCGGTCCGGCGGATGGTGTACGGCAGTAGCCGCCCCGGAAGAAGCTCGCCAGGGCTCAAATAGTGAAATGACAAACGAGGCGGTTTCCGGCATAATCACTCTTCAAGTGCGTTCGCGTGGGCCCCGGCCTCGACGGTCTGAGCTGAAGATTAATATTAAGAACAATAAGTTATGACTCAACTATCGGAACAAAGTGTGCTCGACGCCCTGCGGCAGATCAAGGACCCGGACCTGCATAAGGACATAGTGACCTTAGGCTTCATCAGGGATTTGATGATTGAAGGCGGCGCGGTCTCGTTTCGCATCGTGCTGACGACGCCCGCCTGCCCCGTCAAAGAGCAGATGGAGACGGCCGCCAAAGAGGTCGTCCTCGCGTTGCCGGGCGTCTCGTCGGTCAACGTAACGATGGACGCCGAAGTCCCAAAAGGGCGCGGCCTGGGCGATAAGGTGACGATGCCGGGCGTGCGCAACATCATCGCGGTCTCTTCCGGCAAGGGCGGCGTCGGTAAATCCACTGTTGCGGTCAATATGGCGGTCTCGTTGGCGCTCGACGGCGCGCGCGTCGGCCTCATGGACATGGACGTCTATGGACCGAACGTGCCCTTGATGCTCGGCGCAAGCCAGGCCAGGCCCGAAGTTGAAGAGAATAAACTGATACCTATTGAAGCCTACGGCGTCAAGCTGATGTCAATGGCGGTCCTGCAACCGGGCGACAAGCCCATGATCGTGCGCGGGCCTATCCTGCACGGGCTGGTCAAGCAGTTTCTGACGGACGTGAAGTGGGGCGAGCTCGATTATTTGATAGTGGACATGCCACCCGGAACGGGCGACGTGCAACTAAGCCTGGCGCAGCTAGTGCCCGTGCAGGGCGCTGTGCTGGTGACGACGCCGCAGGAAGTGGCGGTGATGGATGTCAGGCGGGCGCTACGCATGTTCGAGACTGTGGCCGTGCCTGTGCTCGGCGTGGTCGAGAATATGAGCTACTTCATCGCGCCGGACACCGGCGTGCGTTATAATATCTTCGGCGAGGGCGGGGGCGAGCGGCTGGCCGAGCAGTACAGCGTCCCTTTCCTGGGCGCCGTGCCTTTGGGATTGGAAGTGCGCGAGGGCGGAGACAAGGGCGTGCCCGTTGTCGTCAGCCAGCCGGAGTCGCCGCAGGCAGAGGCTTTCCGCAAGGTGGCCGAAGAGGTCGCGCGCCAGGTCTCGATAGAAGCAATGAAACCCGAGCTTGTCGTTTTGGGTAAAGCTCGATAATGCAATAATGAGAGTGGTCAGTGGTCGGTGGTCAGTGATCAGTTGAAAAACTGAATCTTACTGACCACTGACCACCGACCACTGACCACTTATTTTTAAGGAGAAAGAGATGTCTGTAACAACTGCGCCGACCATTGATCTGAATGTCACGGAACCGGCGGCAACTGAGATCAGGAAATTTATGGCGGGCGAAGAGGGGCTGCCCGAAACCGCTGGCCTGCGCGTCCGTGTCGTGCCGGGCGGCTGCTCCGGCTTTCAGTACAGCCTGAACATAGAGGAGAATTCGCGCCAGGGCGATTACATTCTGGACGCTAAGGGCGTGCGCCTCTTCGTGGACATGTTCAGCGCGCAGTACCTGAACGGCGTCGAGATTGATTACGTCTCGGGCGTGATGGGCTCCGGCTTCACGTTCAAGAACCCGAACGCAACGGGAAGCTGCGGCTGCGGCTCTTCGTTCACGGCGTAAGCACACTTTTACATATTCGAAGAACTACTGAGGACGCGATGCGCGGAATCCCTCGCTTGTCTTGCCTTCTTCCGGGAAGCAATGAGAAGTCAGATGTTTCGGCGCGCCGCGTCTCTTTTTGCAATCGAGTGTCACCAAAGTCAGTACCGCCTGCGGTAGCGGGCGTACCGATTGCGGATTGTAGAATGCGGATTGCTGATTGAAAGGCTGTTGCTCTTTTCTTAAATCCGCAATCGGTACGCCGCAGGCGGTACTGACCTTTGATGGCGGAAGGGAGAAAGTATGAAACGACTTTTAGCGGCATCAGTCTTTATCTTGGCGTGCGCTCTCGCGGGGGCGTCTCAGACAATCTCCTCGCAGGATAAAAATCAGATCACCGAGGTGACACTGGAACGCACTGCGTGCTTCGGGACTTGTCCGATGTACAAAGTCACCGTGCGGCGCAACGGAACGATCTCTTACGAGGGTAAGAGGTTCGTCCAGATGGAGGGCGCGTACGAAGGAACGACCTACGGCTTTGATCGCCTCGCCCAGTTAATTTCCTCGCAGGGCTATTTCAGTTGGAAAGATGATTACAGCATCCCGGCCACGGACCTCCCCTCCGCGATTACGAGCGTGGTGCGCGGGGGCAAGCGTAAGACGATCACAAATTATGGTGACGCGGGACCTGTCGAGCTGTGGGGCATTGAGATGGCGATTGACGGGATGTTGAAAAGCGCGCGGCTTGAGAAGGTGAAGAGCCCGCGTGTGTCTCGGCGGAAATAGAGGTAACAGGGAGTTGCTGGATTTCGTTCAAGCCTCAACTACGGAGCAGGTGGACCGTGCGCGCGGGCTCTTTGAGGAGTACGCGGCGGCGCTCGGCATCAGCCTCTGCTTTCAGAATTTTGATAAGGAGCTGGCGGACCTCCCGGGCGCATACGCTCCGCCGGACGGGCGTCTATTCCTGGCCTTCTACGAAAATAAGCTCGCAGGGTGTGTGGGCCTGAGAAAGATCGGGGACGGGACCTGCGAGATGAAAAGGCTCTACGTCAGGCCGGAGTTTCGCGGGAAAAGAATCGGCCGCGCGCTGACCGAAAAGCTCATTACGGAGGCGCGCGCGCTTGGCTACGCGCAGATGCGTCTGGACACGCTGCCCGCGAAGATGGACGACGCGATTCGTCTCTATCGCTCGCTCGGATTCCGCGAGATAGAGCCTTATTACCATAACCCTGTCGAGGGCGCGCTCTTTATGGAGCTGAGTCTCTGAAGGGGGCGCGGGGCGCCCGTGTCGCTTGCGACCACGCCCTTACTTATGCCAAAGTCGCCCGCAAGCTTTCAGACAAAAACAATCAGGAGCAAGGGAAGATGCCGAGGATCGAAGCTGAGACCGCTACGGGGACGCAGGCTTTTGAGGCAGAGCAGGGGCGCAAACTGGTGCTCACCATTGAGGACGCAGGCATAGACATCCTGCATCGCTGCGGCGGCAACGCCAAGTGTACGACTTGCCGCGTCGAGGTGCTCGCGGGCGACCCAGGGGAGATTAAAGATGCCGAGCGCAACCGTCTGGCGATGGAGGTCGGGCTGGCGGAAAACGTCCGCCTCTCGTGCCAGGTGCGCGTCATTGACGATCTTAAAGTCCGTGTCATCAACCAGGCGAGCGTGCGCGGGCTCGATCCGGGGCCAAGACCGAGTGACGAGTGACAAGTGACAAGTGACGAGTAAAAGACAGGTGCTTGTCACTCGTCACTTGTCACTCGTCACTGTTTTTAGTACTCTGCGCGCGTACTCGCATGGCAATTCGAGGTTTGACCTGAAGACGGAATCGCGTCCGTCTCGGCGCAGTATTTTGCGTCTAACTCGTGCGCGCCTCAACGCAGCGGTGCGGGCGCGCGCCCGCCTTCACCACTAAAAGTTTTGGAGGGATTATGTTGATCGAATCGCTTGCTTATCTCCCGGCCAGCTTGATAACAGCCATACAGGATTACATCCTCGCGCCAACAGACAATGAGGTGCTCATCAAAACTCTGCTGCGCTGGACTCACATCGTCGCGGGCATCGCCTGGATCGGTCTGCTCTACTTCTTTAATTTGGTCAACGTCAACTTCATGAAGACGCTGGACGCGCCGACAAAAGGCAAGGTGATTCCGGAATTGATGCCGCGCGCCCTCTTCTGGTTCCGCTGGGGCGCAGTCGCCACAGTGCTGATCGGGTTGACGTTCTTCGCCATGTACATCCTGCCGCCCGCGACACAGCCGACGGCTGCCGATGTGAGCACGGGAGGGCAACTGGGAATCTGGCTGGCCATAGTGCTGATCACTTATGCCATCCTCTTCTACCTCTACCGCGTGCCGGCGCTGACGAAAGATGGTCGCGTCCTCGCCGTCGTCATTGCGATTCTGGTCATCGCGATGTCGGCTGCTATTCTTTACTTCATGGGCAATAACAGCGGGGATCGAACGAAGATCATGGGCAATGAAGCCTTTTCCATCGCCATCGGCGGAGGCATCGGCATCCTGATGATGCTTAACGTCTGGGGCATCATCTGGCCCGCGCAAAAACGTATCATCGCTTGGACGAAAGATAATGCCGCCAACGGCACGCCGATTCCTGCGGAATCCGCAGTGCTGGCACGGCGTGCATTTCTGGCCTCGCGCACCAACGCCTGGTTAAGCTTGCCGGTGCTCTTCTTGATGGCAACTTCGCACCGCGGCGAGTACACGATGTTCGGCAAATAACTCTAAAGCGTGGAAGCGCCAGGGTCTGTTCATTTTCGAAATTGAGGGAAGTAGAGAAACGGGACTGTCCACGAAGCCACACGAAACGACACGAAGGGGTTTTCTGTGTTCGTGTCGTTTCGTGTGGCTTCGTGGATCGCTCCTTATTCTGCCGAGAATGAATTGATCCTGCCCCACGCCTTTTCGATTTGATAAAGCACCAGCCCGCTTCTTCTTTTGCTTTCCTCACGCTAAAGATTTATCCTTTCAACCGAACCGTTACATTTCGGCGCAATAATCGGTGCGAAACAGATCCCCCTACGTTTCGTCAATTTTCGGCTTAATTTCACTCCGGCGGGCGGATTCCGCAGAGTGCACATGAGGGAGGTTGGGAAAGATGGGATTAGACAGTTCATACAGCCCCAAACAGTTCGACCTGAGCGGGCTCAACGGCATCTCGGACCAGACGCTTGAGATGCACTTCAAGCTTTACGAGGGCTACGTCAAAGAGACCAACAAATTGACTGAGAAGATCGCGGAGTTTCTGAAAGACGGGCGCGTGGATCAGGAAGAGATGCCCGCCTATTCGGAGCTGACGCGCCGCCTGGGTTTCGAGTACAACGGCATGGTGCTGCACGAATACTACTTCGACAACATGAAGCGGCAGGGCGCGGGCGACCCCGAGAACACGTCAAACTTTTTCGGCGCTGCCGAAACGTCTTTCGGCAGCTACGACATCTGGAAGGCCGATTTCATGGGCGTGGGCAAGATGCGCGGCGTCGGCTGGGCGATCTGTTACGAGAACCCTGCGAACGGGCGTCTCTCGAATCACTGGATCACGCTCCATGAGACGGGAAACGTCTCGGGCTTCAACCCGGTGCTCGTGATGGACGTCTGGGAGCACGCTTTCCTGCTGGACTATAAGCCGGCGGACCGCCCGAAATACATCGAGGCCTTCTTCTCAAACATAGACTGGGACGCCGTCGAAGGACGCTTGAGGACCAACGCGGCGACGAAACAACAGACAGCTTAAAAGTCTGGAGTCTTAGAGTCTGGAGTCTGGAGTCAAAAACAAGAACTTGCCTTTGACTCACGACTCACGACTCACGACTCTAGACTAATTTTCGGAGAAAATTCTATGAGACGAACTCTGCTTTTGGCGGCGGTCGCTGTGATGGCTGCGCTTTTTCTCGCGAATTGTTCCAGTGACAACGCGAATGTGAATACGACTGCGACGACCAACGGGGCGACGCCGACCACTACGGCATCGCCCACGCCTCCTGCTCAAAATCTTGAAATCGCCGGGCGGCCCGATTCAGTGAAAACGCAGATGGCCGAGCGCGGCGAACAGGACCAGGCCAGCCCCGTCTTGAAGTTTGTCGAGCCGCGCGAGGGCCAGACCGTCACGGGCTCGACCGTCAACGTCAAGCTGGACGTGCGAAGCGATAAGGGATACAAGCCGGGCAAAGACCCCGGAAAGACTACCGGCAATCACATTCATGTGATCCTCGACAACCAGCCTTACGAAGCCTATTACGACATGGGCCAGCCTTTCGAGCTGCGCAACGTCGCGGAAGGCAAGCATACCTTGCGCGTCTTCGCTTCGCGCCCCTGGCACGAGAGCTACAAGAACGCCGGCTCGTTCCAGATGGTCACCTTTACAGTCAAAGGCGGAGGCGACGCGTCAAAGCCGACGACGACCAATTCCGGACAGGTGATGGCAGACAACAAGAGCGCCGCGAACAAGCCTGCCGTCACGAACGCTAACGCGGGCAGCGCCGCGCCACAGCGTGAAGGCAAGGACGTGGCGCAGAGCAACGCGTCGGACGTTGACACGAAGAAGCCGCTTCTGACCTACAGTCGCCCGAAAGGCGAGTACAAGGGACCGGACGCTGCGGCCATCATGATTGACTTCTGGCTCTCGAATGCGAAGTTGCAGGGCGACGGCGGCGAGTACCGCGTGCGCTATTCAATTGACGGCGGGGAAGCGAAGTACATAGACAAGTGGGGCGAGCCGATCTGGATCAAAGGCTGGTCTCCGGGCAAGCACACGGTCAAGCTCGAACTCGTTGACAAGGACGGCAACGTGGTCCCAAACGGCGACTACAACTCGACCACGCGCGAGATTACGGTTGCTCCATAATTTACAGTTTGTTGAGCAGGGGAAATTAACCGCGGAGGACGCGAAGAAAATCGAATTATGAGTTATGAATGTTGAGTTTTGAATTAAAAGCCGTAATTCAAAATTCAACATTCATAACTCATAATTCCCACTCTGCGTCCTCTGCGGTTCGATCACCTTCAGCCGTTATGATCGTTTCACAGGAAGAGCTAGGCGCAGCCGTCTCTTCAATACAGAAGCAGTCGCAATTCGCAGCGCTCGCGGCAGAGGCCGCTTCCTGCTGTCTGTGCCCGGCGATGCGCGAGCGGCGCGCTGTCCTGAGCGAGCATAACGGTCGTTTGAGCGCGAGTGTGATGTTCATCGGCGAAGCGCCCGGAAGACAGGGCGGCGACCGGACGCGCGTCCCCTTTTCGGGCGACCAGTCGGGCCGCAACTTCGCGCGCTTTCTCTCTTCAATCGGGCTGGAGCGCGACGCCCTCTTCATCACCAACGCTGTGCTCTGTAACCCGCGCGGGGCCTCGGGCGCGAACCGCAGACCGACGAACTGCGAGGTCTCAACCTGCTCGGACTTTCTACGCCGCCAGATAGAGTTGATCGGCCCGCGCGTCGTCGCCACGCTCGGCGCTGTCTCGCTTGATGCGCTCAGGCGCATTGAGTATCATGATTTGTCTCTCAGGGAAAACGCAGGTCAAGTATATGAGTGGAGCGGGCGTCTGCTCGTTCCCCTTTACCATCCGAGCCCGCAGGTCCTGGCTTCGCACCGGCGCGAGGCCGAACAGTTGCGGGACTATCAGGCGATTCGCCGCGCCCTGAAACGCGCCCGCGGGCGTGCCTGGACGCGAGCCTTTGAATCGAAGAGAGGTGAGAAAGATGAAGAGGTCTCCGATTAATCCCCAGAAATATTCATTCTTCTTAATCGTGGGGGCGGCGCTTTTGGCCGTCGCCTGTCTGGCTTTCGCCTCGGCTGGAGCGAGCGCCGACGAGAAGAAGAGCGACGCGGCGGCCGTGCCCCCGAAGGTCGGTGAGGCCGCGCCCGATTTCAAACTGCCTTACGCGACGCAGGAGAAAATCTATCTCAAGCCGGAAGAGTACCTGGCGCTCTCCGGGCTGCGCGGCAAGAACGTGATCCTGGCCTTTTACCCGGCGGACTGGTCGGGCGGCTGCACGAAAGAGGTCTGTACCTTGCGCGACACTTTCGCGGAACTCTCGAAACTGAACGCGACGGTGCTCGGCATCAGCGGCGATTATGTCTTCTCGCACCAGGAGTGGGCGAAGTTTCATAAGCTCCAGTTCCCGCTCCTCTCGGACCACGACCACAAGGTCGCGCGCGCCTATGGCAGCTACAACGAGACCTACGGCTTCAACAAGCGGACCATCTTCCTGATAGACAAGGAAGGCATCGTCCGCTACACCAACCTCGAATTCAAAGCGGGCGACATGAACGATTACGCCAAGCTGAAGGAAGAGCTGGCGAAGCTGAAGTAAAACAGAATTCAGCATTCGGAATTCAGAATCCAGAAGCAAAGTAAAATGGGTTGCAGCCTGATCCATTCTGACTTCTGACTTCTGGATTCTGAATTCTGCTTTTATCCTGACTCATGCTTTTCCGATGACTGAAGCCACAGAGCAGATCGAAGTTCGTAAATCGCCCCTGGATGAGACGCACGGGAGGCTCAATGCCCTGATGACGGATGTGGGCCAATGGCGTCTTCCTGCGTCGTATGGTGATGTGGCGGCAGAGTACCGCGCGGTGCGCGAGGGCGGCGCGGGGCTGTTGGACCTCTCTTCGCGCGGGCGCGTGGAGGTCACAGGCTCCGAGGCAGTGCAATTCTTAAACGGCCTCATCAGCAACGACGTCAAGTCGCTTGAAGAAGGGGCCTGGATGACGGCGGCATTCCCGAACGCGCAGGGGCGGCTCGTCGCGGCGGCGCGTGTTCTGCGGCTCGCGTCCGACCGTTTTCTCTTCGACACGGAAGCCACGACGCACGCGCAGGTTTTAAAGACGCTCGAACGCTTCACGCTCGCGGGCGATTTCCGCGTTGAGGATTTGACGCACGCGGCGGCGCTCATCTCTTTGCAGGGCGCGCGCTCGGCGGAAATGGTCCGTGCCGCGCTCGGTGACGAAACGGCGCAGGTCGAGCGCGGGCGCGTCCGTTCGGTCCAGTGGAAGGAGCAAACGATTCACCTGATCCGCGCGACTCACACGGCCGAGGACGGTTTCGACCTGTTCGTCGGAGCAATCGGCGCAGTCTCTTTGTGGGACGCGCTCCACTCTTCGGGCGCGCGTCCCGTAGGCTTTGACGCGCTCGATACCTTACGCGTAGAGGCGGGCATCCCGCGCTACGGCGTTGATATGGACGAGACCAATGTCGTGCTCGAATCGGTCGCGGATGACGCCGTCAGTTTCACAAAGGGCTGCTACATCGGGCAGGAGATCATCGCGCGGATACACTGGCGCGGGCACGTCGCCAAAAAACTGGCCGGCCTGAGTTTTGACGAACAGGGGGAAGCGAATCCCGGCGATAAGATCAGAGCAGCGGACGGCGCGACGGTCGGGCGCGTAACCTCCGTGGTGTTCTCGCCGCGCCTCAATCGCCTGATCGCTCTGGGCTACGTCAAGTACGACTATCTTGCTCCCGAAACTCCTTTGCGCGTTGTCGCGGGCGAGCGTGAGATTGCCGCGCACGTCGCGGAAATTCCTCTGGT
This sequence comes from Pyrinomonadaceae bacterium, assembly GCA_036392495.1. Classification (GTDB taxonomy): domain Bacteria; phylum Acidobacteriota; class Blastocatellia; order Pyrinomonadales; family Pyrinomonadaceae; genus QHXM01. The sequence goes on from DASVXV010000005.1 coordinate 18,317, forward strand.
GCGCGGAAGCTGGTACGAAACTGCGAGCGAATTGACGGAGGCGGGCGCATGAGCGAGGAGACGAAAACCGCCGCTGATGCCGCGGCCGCGCCGCGCGACCTTAATTTCGAGCAGGCTCGTCTGGCCTATGCGATCATCCAGTCGCTGCTCGAACACACGCGCGTCGTCAGCGATCTTGTGGCGCTGATGGCGCAGACCCTCGACGAAGAGACGACGAAAGCCGTGACCAACACCCCGCACTGGCAGGCTTATCTTGACAGCCGTCGCGCGATGGAGCGGACGCGCACCAACGTGGAGAGATTCACTGAGATAATGAAGAGGCTCGGCGAGGACGATAAGACTTAGCGTTCAAAGAGAGTTCGACCTGAGAACTGTCTGCATGCACCAGCCCCGTCAGGGGCGGCAGAGTTTAACCCAGGGGCGTGAGCCCTAGGTTACTGTCAGGAAGAAAAACAAAAGCCCATGAAATGGGCGTCGGCATAAAGCCCAGGGCGTCAGCCATTAGTATCTACACAAGTATTGATAGATGTTTGGGAATCATTGAACTATCTCGAAAACCTGCAAAAATCTTAGGAAAAACGGATCGAACAAATTCAGGTCTGATCTTTGCTGCGCTCTGGTCACTTTCCCAAGTAGT
>DASVXV010000006.1:0-21253 GCA_036392495.1 Pyrinomonadaceae bacterium
AGTGGAGATGGTGATGCCTGGCGATAATGTGGCGATGGAGATTGAGTTGATCACGCCGATTGCCATGGAGAAGGGTTTGAGGTTTGCCATTCGTGAGGGTGGACGCACTGTTGGTGCTGGCACGATCTCCGAAATCGTGGAGTAAGCTGTCAGGTTCGGATGAGTTCGCCTAGCGAGTTTCAGTATTGAGGTTCTAATTCTAAAGGATTGATTTATGCCGCGCGATAACATTGTGCTTCAGTGCACGGAATGTAAGAGTCGTAATTACGTGACGACGAAGAATAAGAAGACGACCCCCGAGCGACTTGAGTTCAGCAAGTTCTGCCGACGTTGCCGTAAGCACACGGGACACAAGGAGACGAAGTAAACGCGGAACGCGGAACGCTGAACGCTGAAGTGAAAAACAGTTCATCGCTCATCGTTCCGACTTCCGCGTTTCTGAAGGGGTATAGTGTCAATGGTTAGCACGTCGGTCTCCAAAACCGAAAGTCCGAGTTCAAGTCTTGGTACCCCTGCCAGTTTATAAATTTAGCCCTGAGGTTTAATCAGGAGGCTAAATATGGCTACTGCGGAGTGGAAGCAGCAAAACCAGGAGAAGTTAAGAGAGTATCGGCGAAAGTGGTACGCTGGAAATAAACAGTCTGCGAAAATAGCAGTCAAGCAGCGCAAACGGGCGATTAAGGCGTGGCTCAGTCAGTACAAATCGACCCTTAAATGTTCTCGTTGCCCTGAAAATCATCCGGCGTGCTTGGAGTTTCACCATAAGAATCCGTTGGAGAAGGATATTAACTTATCTTGGGTGGTTAGCTGGGGGTGGAGCACTGAACGGATCATGCGGGAAATCGACAAATGTATTGTGCTGTGTGCGAATTGTCATAGGAAACAGCATTGGGCTTAGTAAAAACTCGAAACTGAAAAGTTAAGTAGATAAGGAATAGCTAGTGTCGAAGAAAGCCGAGGAAGCCGACAAGATTATGGCTGACAAAGATGACTCGGATGAGTTGCCGCTGGAGCCGGAGGCGCCGCCGGAGCGTGTGAGTTCAACCGATGCGCCTGTGGGTGCGCCCGCCCCGCGCGCCGCGCGTTTTGGTGAAGGATCGGAGGGGCGTGGGGTGCGCCGCGAGCGCGGGGTTACAGGCGCGCGCGCAGGCTTTTTCGCGCGCACGGGCCAGTTCCTGCGAGACGTCCGCGCGGAGATGAAGCGCGTCTCGTGGCCGAACGCCAAGGAAGTTAAGAACACGACGATCATCACGCTGGTGGCCGTCATCTTCTTCGGCCTGTACCTGTGGGGCATTGACCAGGCGATTGTGTATATGGGGCGTTTCGCCGGCTGGTTGCTATCGTTAGTCGGGCTGGCTTGAGAAAGGCTTTGAAGAGGTTTTCCGATGAAGCAGTGGTACATCCTTCACACTTATTCCGGGCACGAGAAGAAAGTGCGCGACAGCCTGAAGGCGCGCATCCGTGACACGGACCTGCAGGACGAGATCGTCGAAGTGCTCGTCCCGACAGAAACGGTCGTCGAGATGCGCGGCAACAAGCGCGTCGAGTCTTCGCGTATGTTCTATCCTGGCTACGTGCTGGTTCAGATCGAGTGCGACGAGCGCGGACACATCCCAGACGACGTCTTTCACGCGATCAAGTCAACGCCGAAGGTGACAGGCTTCGTCGGCGGGCATAATCCGACGCCTTTGACCGAGCAGGAAGTCAACCAGATCGTCCACAACGTGACTGAGGCCGCGGAGAAGCCGAAGCCGAAGTTCTCTTACACGGCCGGCGAGACCGTGCGCATCAAGAGTGGACCGTTCGCGAGTTTCACGGGCAAGGTCGAAGAGGTCAACGAGGACAAGTCAACGCTGAAGGTGACGGTCACGATCTTCGGTCGCTCGACGCCCGTCGAGTTGAATTTTTTGGACGTCGAGAAAGTGACGTTTGCGGAAGAGGAATGAAAGGCCGTAAATCGTAAATCGTAAATCGTAAATAGACGAGCCGTCGCTTTTTACGATTCACGATTCACGATTCACGATTGACGAAACAATGGCAAAGAAAATAACAGGCTACATCAAGTTACAGGTTCCGGCGGGCAAGGCCAACCCTGCGCCGCCGATTGGCCCCGCGTTGGGTCAGCACGGCGTCAACATCATGGAGTTCTGCAAGGCCTTCAACGCGAAGACGGCGCAGATGGACCCGGATTTAAAGATCCCGGTCGTGATTACGGTTTACGCCGACCGCTCCTTCACGTTTGAGACGAAGACGCCGCCGGCGGCAGACCTTCTGAAGAAGGCTTCGGGCGTCGCGAAGGGATCAGGCAAGCCGAACCGTGAGAAAGTGGGCACGATCTCGCGCGACAAGATCGAAGAGATCGCCAAGACCAAGATGCCGGACCTGAACACGACGAATTTGGAGAGCGCCATCAAAACCATCGAAGGCACGGCGCGACAAATGGGACTGACAATTGAAGGATGAACGCGGAACGCTGAACGATGAACTGAAAAGATCAGGTTTACTTCATCGTTCATAATTCAGCGTTCATCGTTTTGAAGAGGGAGAAGCTGATTTCAGGTCGCTTCGTTTGCACCTCGGAGGATAAGCGATTGAGAAAGCATGGGAAGAAATTCCGGGCGGCTCTGGAAAAGATTGAGGCCGGGCGGAAGTACACGCTGGACGAAGGCGTGGCGAAGGTGAAAGAGGTCGCCTTCGCGAAGTTTGATGAAACAGTCGAGTTGACGATGTGGCTCGGGGTGGACCCGCGTAAGGCGGACCAGCTCGTACGCGGAACGGTCGTCCTGCCGCACGGACTTGGAAAATCCAAAACCGTTCTCGTCATCGCGCAGGGCGATAAGCAGCGAGAGGCCCAGGAAGCGGGCGCGGATTTCGTCGGCGGCGACGACATGGTTGAAAAGATTAAGGGCGGCTGGCTCGACTTCGATGCCGTCATCGCCACCCCTGACATGATGCGCTCTGTCGGCGGGCTGGGAAAAGTTTTAGGCCCGCGCGGGCTGATGCCCAATCCGAAGACCGGAACCGTCACCTTCGACGTTAAGACCGCCGTGCAGGAGACGAAGGCCGGTAAGGTCGAGTATCGCGTTGATAAGACGGGCGTGATTCACGTGCCGGTCGGCAAAATTTCGTTCGACGCTGAGAAGATTCGGGAGAACGCGCGCGTGTTGCTCGACGCCGTCGTTAAGGCGAAGCCCTCGACGGCCAAAGGCAAGTACGTCAAGAAAGTGAATCTCGCGGCGACGATGAGTCCGGGCGTTCTGCTGGACGAGACGGCCTACGCCAAATAAGTGAGGAGCGATAGAGAAAGATGAAAACCAGAGAACAAAAACAGAAAGATTTGGACGCCCTCACGGAGCAGTTTAAGCGCGCGCAGGCGGCAATGGTCGTCGGCTTCAACAAGCTCACGGTCCCGAAGGACCAGGAGCTGCGCAACCAGCTGCGCGAAGCCGGGGTCCGTTACGAGGTTGTTAAGAACACCCTGGCGCGCAGGGCCGCCGAGGGGACGCCTTTCGAGCAGGCCGCCGAACATTTTAAAGGTGTGACGGCGATTGCCACGAGCGAAGGCGATCCTGTGAATTTGTCAAAGGCGATTTCCAAGTTTACGAAAGCCAACCCGGACGTCTTCACGTTCAAGGTCGGCATCGTCGAGGGCAAGGTTGTTGCGATCAGGGATGTCGAAGCCATCGCCAGCCTGCCGTCCAAAGAAGAGTTGATCTCGAAGGTCATGTTCCTGATTAACTGCCAGGCTCAGCGGCTGGTGACGGTGCTTTCAGCCGTGCCGCGTAACCTGGCAATCGTAGTCAAACAGATCGGCGAGCAAAAAGGCGCGTAACGATTGCGGATTTCGGATTGCGGAATGCGGATTGAAAAAGCAATTATTCGCATTCTTAAATCAGCAATCCGAATTCCGCAATCCGCAATGCAGTGGCCGGACGCGGAAAACGAGCGGGACGATTTGTCAGAGTCGTCCTTTTCGGCTCGGACGCTTTCCGAAGCCTGTGATGCAGCAGGCTAAAGAGCGTCCCGTGGGTTCTTCGGCTTGCGAACCATTAACTAACAAGCAACAGAACCCCTTTGAGGAGGATGGAAAGTAATCATGGCAGCTACACGTGAAGATGTAATTGAGTATTTGAAGGGCATGACCCTTCTGGAAGCCTCGCAGCTCGTCAAAGAGCTGGAGGAAACATTCGGCGTCTCGGCGGCGGCGGCAGTCGCGGCGGCCCCGGCGGCGGGCGGTGGCGGCGGCGAGGCTGCGGCTCCCGCGGAAGAGAAGACGGAATTTGACGTGATCCTGCAAGCCGCCGGCGGCAACAAGATCAACGTCATCAAGGTCGTTCGCGAAGTCACGGCCCTCGGCCTGAAAGAGGCCAAAGACCTGGTCGAGGCCGCCCCGAAGGCAGTCAAAGAGGGCGTCTCCAAGGAAGAGGCCGAGACCATTCGTCAGAAGCTCGCGGACGCGGGCGCGACCGTCGAGGTTAAATAGGTGTCAGGGGTCAGGGGCCGGGGGTCGGTAAAAGAATAACTCCGGCCCCTGGCCCCCGACCCCCAGCCCCCTTCTCTTGACAGTTTACCTGTTTGGGTTTTAAGGTAAGGGAGTATTGAGGCGCTGGCGTTACTCCCAGAAAACTTGAGTAATAAAATTCCACCGCTTTCGTTTGTGAAGCGGTCGGGGCATTGTACGCCCTGACCGCGCTTTGGCGTCTCTAAAAAACAGTAGTCAGTGGTCAGTGGTCGGTGGTCAGTTAAATGCCGACCCCTTCTGACCACTGACCACCGACCACTGACCACTATAAGGAATCATCCGATGTCTGCAAATCCGCTTCAAATAATTGCCAGTGGGACGGGAAGGCGCACCAGCCAGGCGCCCGAACGTCAGGACTTTTCCAAAATCGCCACCGCCGTGCGCATCCCTAACCTGATAGAGATTCAGAGGGATTCCTACAACCGTTTCCTGCAGATGGACCTCCTGCCTGAGGAGCGTGAGAGCACTGGGTTGCAGGCGGTCTTCCGTTCCGTCTTCCCGATCTCGGATTTTCGCGGCACGGCCACGCTCGACTTCGTCGAGTTTCAGATCGGAAACTGGCAGTGCAAGTGCGGGAGACTGGAAGGGCTCAACTACCTGCGCGGCAACTGCAAGAACTGCGGCTCGACCATTAAGGTTGACCCTTTGGTTCCGGGCGAAACGCTCTGCCACAACTGCGGTACGTTCAACGCCGTGCGTCCGCAGCTCTGCGACAACTGCGGCGAGCCGGTGGGCCTCAAGCACAAGCACGACCAGCAGGAATGTCAGGAGCGCGGCATGTCTTACAGCGTGCCTTTGAAGGTCAAGATTCGCCTGACCGTCTATGACAAGGACCCGGAGACCGAAGCGCTCTCGATCCGCGATATCAAAGAGGAAGAGGTCTTCTTCGGCGAAATCCCTTTGATGACGGATAACGGGACTTTCATCATCAACGGCACCGAGCGCGTCATCGTCTCGCAGCTTCATCGCTCGCCCGGCGTCTTCTTCAAGCGCGGCGCTCTGAACGTCGCCAAGGTGATTCCGTACAGAGGCTCCTGGGTCGAGTTTGAATACGATCAGAAGAATCTCCTCTACGTCCGCGTCGGGAAGCGCAAATTCCTGGCGAGCATTTTCCTGCGCGCCCTCGGCATCTGGCTCAACACGCAGTTCGACCCGAAGTCGTTCCACTCGGACGGCCAGTTGGAGGAGGCTGTCAAGAACTCTTCCTTCTCGGACGAAGACCTTCTCCGTGCCTTCTACATCTCGGACGAGGTCCGCGTCGAAAAGGGAAGGCTCTATATTCAGGTCCCCGAGACGGGCTCAAGCAGCCTGGTCGGGATGAAGGTTGACGCCGACATCAAGGGGCGCGGCGAGGCGATTGTGCGCGCCGGAAAGAAGGTCACAAACTCCGCGCTCGACGCGATGCGCAAGTCGCACGTTCGCGAGGTCGAGATTGACACGGCGCAGTTCGAAGGCGCCTACGCGCTTTCAGACATCGTCAACACGGAGACGGGCGAGGTGATTCTCGAAGCCAACAACGAGATCACGCCCGCCAAATTGCAGGAGATCACGGAAGCTGGAATCGAACGCTTCTCGATCTTCTTCCCGGAGCGCGACGACCTGGGCCCTGTGCTCTCGCAGACCTTGAAGAAGGATGTCATCACCAAGCCCGTGGATGCGCTCCTTGAGATCTATCGCAAGATGCGCCCCGGAGATCCGCCGACCGTCCAGACGGCCTATCGTCTTTTGGAAGGCATGTTCTTCGACCCGCGCAAGTTCGATTTCTCGCGCGTCGGCCGCCTCAAGTTCAACATCAAGATGGGCAAGCCCGAGCGCAACCGCATTGATGATCCGCTGCTTTCGGCGCACGACTTCGTAGAGGTCGTCGGCTATGTCCTGAAGATGCGCAAGAACCCTGCGGAATACCAGGCGGACGACATTGACCACCTGGGGAATCGGCGTGTGCGCGCCGTCGGCGAGCTTCTCGAAAATCAGTTCCGCATCGGGCTGGAGCGTATGGAGCGGGCGATTAAAGAGAAGATGTCTATCCACCAAGAGATGCAGACGACGATGCCGCGCGATCTCATTAACGCCAAGCCGGTGACGGCCGCGGTTCGTGAGTTCTTCGGCTCTTCTCAGTTGTCGCAGTTCATGGATCAGACCAACCCGCTCTCGGAGATTACGCACAAGCGCAGGCTTTCGGCGCTCGGACCGGGCGGACTCTCGCGCGAGCGCGCGGGGTTCGAGGTCCGCGACGTGCACCCGACGCACTACGGCCGGATCTGCCCGATTGAGACGCCTGAAGGTCCGAACATCGGACTCATCTCCTCGCTCTCCTGCTTCGCGCGGATCAACGAGTTCGGCTTCATCGAGTCGCCGTACAGGAAAGTGATTGATGGCCGCGTCGTCGAATACGTTCGCGTCATCAACGGCGGCGACACGAAACTCAAGCCGGGCGACCACGTCCCGCTTGAAGAGGTCGAGAAGGCTAACAAGAAGGTCGGGGCAGACAACCGCAAAGTTCAGTACGAGCCGTGGCCGTTCTACCAGACGGCCTGGGAAGAGGACAAGCACGTCATCGGCCAGGCCAATATCGAGCTCGATGAAAGCGGCTACATCATTAACGACCGCAACGCGGCGCGTAAAGCTGGCGAGTTTATTCTCGCCATGCGAAAAGACATCGAGTACGTTGACGTCTCTCCGAAGCAGCTCGTCTCGGTCGCGGCCTCGCTTATCCCGTTCCTGGAGAACGACGACGCGAACCGCGCCCTGATGGGATCGAACATGCAGCGCCAGAGTGTGCCGCTGCTGCGCGCCGAAGCGCCTTACATCGGCACAGGGATGGAGAAGGTGACGGCGCAGGATTCGGGCGCGGTGGTCGTCGCGCGCCGTGACGGCGTCGTTGATTACGTTGATTCCGAACGCATCATCATCAAGGCGGACCACAACGTTGACGGCACCATCTCGCGCGAAGTGACCGCAGACATCTACACCTTGATTAAGTTCAAGCGGTCGAATCAGAACACCTGCATCAACCAGCGCCCGATCGTGCACGTCGGGGAGCGCGTCTCGAAGGGGCAGGTGATCGCCGACGGACCGTGCACGGACCGGGGCGAGCTGGCCTTAGGGCGTAACGTGCTCGTGGCTTTTATGCCCTGGCGCGGTTACAACTTCGAGGACGCGATTCTTGTTTCCGAGCGACTCGTCAAAGACGATTTCTATACTTCGATTCACATCGAGGAGTTGGAGATCGAGGCGCGCGACACCAAGCTCGGTCCGGAGGAGATCACGCGCGACATCCCGAACGTGGGCGAGAACATGCTTCGCGATCTGGACGAGAGCGGCATCATCCGCATCGGCGCGCAGGTCAAGCCCGGCTCGATCCTCGTCGGCAAGGTGACGCCGAAAGGCGAGACGCAGCTCACGGCTGAAGAGAAGCTCTTGCGCGCGATCTTCGGCGAGAAGGCCGGGGACGTGAAGGACGCGAGCCTCGTTTCACCTCCGGGCATTGACGGCACGGTCGTTGACGTGCAGGTCTTCACGCGCAAGGGGCAGGAGAAAGATCAACGCTCGCTCGCCATCGAGGAGGCCGAGGAGGAGCGCCTGCGGCGCGACCTTGAGGACGAAATACGCATCCTGCACGAGCAGCGCGACCAGCGAATCTACGAGCTTCTCGAAGGGCGCAAGCTCGCGAAGGACCTGACGGTCAATCGCGAGGTCGTCATTCCGAAGGGCGAGACGATCACGCGCGAGATGCTCGCGGGGCTGGAGCCGAAGGCTCTCAGGAAAGTCGAGTTGACTTCGACGCGCGTTGACGTGGCCGCCGAAATTAAAGAGTACGAGGAGCGCACAGACCGTCAGATCAAGATTCTCTCGGACATCTACGAGGAGAAGATTGCGAAGCTCCGCCAGGGCGACGAACTCGCTCCCGGAGTTATCAAGATGGTCAAGGTCTTCATCGCCATGAAGCGCAAGCTGTCGGTCGGCGACAAGATGGCCGGACGCCACGGCAACAAGGGCGTCATCGCGCGCATCCTCCCCGAAGAGGACATGCCGTACCTGCCCGACGGCACGCCCGTCGAGATCGTCTTGAATCCATTGGGCGTTCCCTCGCGCATGAACGTCGGTCAGATTCTTGAGACTCACCTGGGCTGGGCCGCTCGTGTGCTCGGTCTCTACTTCGCCACGCCTGTTTTCGACGGCGCGACCGAAAAAGAGATCAAGGTGAAATTGAAGGAGGCCGGCACGCACCTGCGCGAGCTGGAGCTGCCCGAAATCGTCAACGAGTCCGGCAAGACCGTGCTCTACGACGGACTCACTGGCGATGCCTTCGAGCAGAAGGTGACTGTGGGCTACATCTACATGTTGAAGCTCTCGCACCTCGTGGACGATAAGATTCACGCACGCTCAATCGGACCGTACAGTCTGATTACGCAGCAGCCCCTGGGCGGCAAGGCGCAGTTCGGCGGACAGCGCTTCGGGGAGATGGAGGTCTGGGCGCTGGAAGCTTATGGAGCGGCGCACATTCTACAGGAACTCCTGACCGCGAAGTCGGACGACGTGGCCGGGCGCTCGAAGATTTACGAAGCCATCGTCAAAGGCGAGGCGGATTTCGATCCGGGTCTGCCCGAATCCTTCAACGTGCTCGTGCGCGAACTCCAATCGCTCTGCCTCGATGTTGAGTTAATCAACAAAGACGGCGGCAACGGTGCGTCGGGCGACGGCGCGGGCACGGGCGAAGCGATTCTGGTTAGCGGCAGCACAGAATAAAAAGCAGGGGCTGGGGGCCAGGGGACGGGGGCCGGTTTAATCAAGTACCGACCCCCGACCCCCGACCCCCGACCCCAGGAGATAAAGATGTTCAGATTCCAAGAACAAAAAACGCAACTTGCGCCAGATTTTGAAGCGATTCGGATTAGCCTGGCCTCGCCTGAAAAGATTCGCCAGTGGTCGCACGGCGAGGTGACGAAGCCGGAGACGATCAATTACAGAACGTTCAAGCCGGAGCGCGACGGACTCTTCTGCGCGCGCATCTTCGGTCCTGTGGCCGATTGGGAGTGCCTCTGCGGAAAATACAAGCGCATGAAGCACCGCGGGGTGATCTGCGACAAGTGCGGGGTGGAAGTCACGCAGGCCAAAGTGCGCCGCGAGCGCCTGGGCCACATTGATCTCGCCAGCCCGTGCTCGCACGTCTGGTTCTTCAAGGGCCTGCCCTCGCGTATCGGACACCTCCTGGATATCCCTCTGCGCGAACTGGAGAAGGTCCTCTACTTCGAGTCCTATATCGTGATTGATCCGGGAGACGCGCCCGTGAAGGAGCGCGAGCTTCTGACAGACGAGCGTTACCGCGAGCTGATGCGCGACTATCCGGGCATGTTCGTGGCGAAGATGGGCGCGGAAGCCATCAAGGAGCTCCTGACGATGGTCAACGTCGAGGAGCTCGCGGTGGAGTTGCGCACGCGCATGAAGGAGGAGACCTCGCAGCAGAAGAAGCTGAAATTCTCCAAGCGTCTCAAGGTCGCAACCAGCTTCCTGAAGTCCGGCAACCGCCCCGAGTGGATGATTCTGGACGTGATTCCAGTGATTCCGCCGGAGCTTCGCCCGCTCGTACCGCTGGACGGCGGGCGCTTCGCGACCTCGGACTTGAACGACCTCTACCGTCGCGTCATCAACCGCAACAACCGTCTGAAGAAACTGATGGAACTGCGCGCGCCCGAAGTCATCGTGCGCAACGAGAAGCGCATGTTGCAGGAGGCCGTGGACGCGCTCTTCGATAACGGTCGCCGTGGCCGCGTGCTCAGGGGCGTGAACAATCGCCCGCTGAAGTCTCTTTCGGGGACGCTCAAAGGCAAGCAGGGACGTTTCCGTCAGAACCTCCTGGGCAAGCGCGTTGATTATTCCGGCCGTTCGGTGATCGTCGTCGGTCCGGAGCTCAAGCTGCACCAGTGCGGCCTGCCGAAGAAGATGGCGCTCGAATTGTTCAAGCCTTTCATCTACAACCAGCTTGAGAAGCAGCAGCACGCTGCCACCATCAAGCAGGCGCGCGAGATGGTCGAGCGTCAGGAGCCAGTAGTCTGGGACATCCTCGAAGAAGTGATCCGCGAGCACCCGGTGCTCTTGAACCGCGCGCCGACGCTGCACCGCCTGGGCATCCAGGCGTTCGAGCCTGTGCTGGTCGAAGGCAAGGCGATCAAGATTCACCCGCTGGTCTGTACGGCCTTTAACGCGGACTTCGATGGCGACCAGATGGCCGTCCACATCCCGCTCTCGCCAGAAGCGCAGATCGAAGCGGCCGTGCTGATGCTCTCGTCGAACAATATCCTGAGCCCTGCGAACGGCCAGCCCATCGCCGTCCCCTCGCAGGACATCGTTTTGGGCTGCTACTACCTGACGCGCGACAAGCCAGGCGCGAAGGGCGAGGGCCGCGTCTTCGCCTCGCTCGAAGAGGTGCTCCTGGCGCTCGACGCGAAAGAGGTGACCACACAGACGCCGATTAAGCTGCGCATCACTGGCGATCTGATTGATCTGCCGCAGGAGCACGATACGCAGGACGTGATGCGCGCTACTGTTCAGGAGAACGTCCGCCGCGTCATCAACACGACCGTGGGTCGCGTCATCTTCAACGATTCGATTCCAGTGGGCCTGCCTTTCATCAACGGCACGCTGAAGAAGAAGGGCCTGCAATCAATCGTCAACTACTGCCATATACGCCTCGGCCACGAGATGACTGTCAAGATGCTTGACGACCTCAAGAATCTTGGATTCCTCTACGCGACGAAGGCCGGCATCTCCATCGGCATTGACGATCTGGTCACGCCGGAAGCCAAGAAGTCCCTGGTGGCGAAAGCCGACAAGGACGTGATTGACGTCGAGCAGCAGTACCTGGACGGCGTCATCACAAACGGCGAGCGCTACAACAAGGTCGTCGCCATCTGGTCCGAAGTGACCGACAAAGTCGCGAAAGAGATGTTCAAGGCGATGGACGAACGCGAGAAGAGCCTGGACGAGCTGAATCCGATTCTCGTCATGAGTGATTCCGGCGCGCGCGGCTCCGCGCAGCAGATTCGCCAGCTCGCGGGCATGCGCGGTCTGATGGCCAAGCCCTCGGGCGAAATCATCGAGACGCCTATCCGCGCCAACTTCCGCGAAGGCTTGAACGTCTTGCAGTACTTCATCTCGACGCATGGCGCACGCAAAGGTCTGGCCGATACGGCCTTGAAGACCGCCGACTCCGGATACCTGACGCGTCGTCTGGTTGACGTGGCGCAGGACGTGATCATCTCCGAGCAGGATTGCGGAACCCTGAAGGGCATCAGTGCTACGGCGATTGTCGAAGGCGGCGAGGAGATCGAATCCTTGCGCGACCGCATCGTCGGACGAACCTCGCTGGACGACGTGATTGACCCGGTCGAAGGCCGCGTCATCGTCGAATCCAACGACGAGATTGACGAAGACCTCGCGGCCGAGATTCAACGCTCCGGCGTGCAGCGCGTCCGCATCCGCTCGGTCCTGACGTGCGAGTCAAGGCGCGGCTGCTGCGTCAAATGCTACGGGCGCAACCTGGCGACGGGCCGCCCCGTTGATATCGGCGAGGCGGTCGGCGTCATTGCCGCTCAGAGTATCGGCGAGCCCGGAACACAGCTCACGATGCGCACCTTCCACATCGGCGGCACGGCGCGTCTCGAAGAGTCTTCGAAACACGAGGCGCGCGTTGACGGAACGATTCGCTATGTGGACCTCCAGACGGTCAAGAACCGCAAAGGCGAGATCATCGCCATGAATCGCAACGGCGCTTTGACCATTATTGACGAGCGCGGCCGCGAGGTGGCGCGCTACCAGATTGTTTACGGCGCCCACCTGCACGTCGCGGACGGCACACGCGTCCGGCAGGATCAGATGCTGGCGACGTGGGACCCGTTCACGTTTGCCATCCTGACCGAAGTCGCCGGCCACATTAAGTTCCAGGACCTGAAGGAAGGCGTGACGGTGGACGAAGAGGTTGACGAGGTGACGGGACAATCCCGCATGGTCGTCAAGGACTCGCCAGACGAGAAGAAACAGCCGCGTCTGGAAATCCGCAGCGCGTCGAATAAGGTGCTGAAGACTTACCAGATGCCTGTGCGCGCCAACCTGATGGTGACGGACGGCGAGGAGGTCGAGCCGGGCGACATCATTGCGAAGATTCCGCGCGAGACCACGAAGACGAAAGACATCACGGGCGGCCTGCCGCGCGTCGTCGAGCTCTTCGAGGCGCGGAAACCCGCCGAGACCGCCGTCATGTCCGAAATTGACGGCACGGTCAAGCTCGGTCCCATCTCCAAGGGTAAGCGTAAGCTCATCATCGTCGGCAACGACGGCGAGGAGCGCGAGTACGACATCCCGCGCGGCACGCACATCAACGTGCAGGAAGGCGACCGCGTCCGGGCTGGCGAAGCTCTGATGGACGGGCCGCTGAATCCGCACGACATCCTGAGGGTTCTCGGCATGAACCGCCTACAGGAATACATCGTCAACGAGATTCAGGAGGTCTATCGCCTGCAGGGCGTCAACATCAACGACAAGCACATCGAGGTGATTGTTCGGCAGATGCTCCGTTGGGTGAAGATCAAGGAGGTGGGCGACACGGAATTCCTGCTCGACGAGCAGGTTGACCGCTTCCGCTTCACGGACGAGAACGAGCGTGTCTCGGCGGCTGGCGGCGAGCCTTCACAGGCCGAACCGCTCCTGCTCGGCATCACCAAAGCGTCGCTTTCGACCGACTCATTCATCTCGGCGGCCTCGTTTCAGGAGACGACGCGTGTGCTGACGGAGGCTGCGATTTCGGGGCGCGTGGATTATCTGCGCGGCCTGAAGGAGAACGTCATCATGGGACGGCTGATTCCGGCCGGAACGGGCATGGAGTTCTACCGCAACGTCAAGGTTGAGCGCGACGAGACGATTGACCAGGCAAGCCGCGACCGCGACATGGACGATTTCCCGGAGATAGTCGGCGGCGTGGATGTCCCGGCGACACCTTCGCGCACGGCTGTCGCGGCCGGCGGTGATGGTGAAGCTGTGGGAGAAGAGGAGTAATCCTCGTCCCTTGATCTAAGGACAAGCGCGGCTGAGGTTGAGAAACTGGGGCCGTGCGAAGAGCGGGACAGATGAGGCTTTCGAGAAGCTTTGTCTGTCCCTTTTCCTTTTATATGACTATTTCAGGGCCTTCAGCTAACCCATAAAGTTCCGCCTGTGAACGAAAAGGTATTAATAAACCCGAGTTCGACATAAAAAAGCGTGCAGACGGTCCACGAAATCACACGAAACCCCACGAAGAGACTATGCTTTTGTTTCGTGCCGTTTCGTGTGATTTCGTGGACAATTTATCTGTTCGCTACTCCTCAAAACTTATGTCGAACTCACGTTGATAAACGCCTTTTTAAGGCCGGAAACTTTAAAAGAGTCGTGTCCTTAAGCCTGCGGAATGGCTTTTGCACACTGCCCGGCGGAATTCAACTCGGATTCCGGTTTTAGTCTAAGGAGTGAGCAAATGAGAGTTAATTACGTTAAGAGGTTGATCGTCTCGGCCATCATCAGCACAGTAGCATTACTGGGAACAAGCGGGCTGGCTAACGCTCAACGACAGCGTTCGGAGCGCTGGCAAAGAAGGGATCAGGAACAGCAACAGCCTAATCAGAACACGCAGGCACAGCAAAACCAGCAACAGCGTGAGGAGCGCGAGCGAAACCGGCAGCAGGAGCGCCAGCAACGTCAGGCGCAGCAAGACCAGCAGCGGCAACAACAGGAACAGGAACGCCAGCAGCGCCAGGCTCAACTTGAGCAGGAGCGCCAACGGCGACAGCAGGAAGCGCAACAGCGGCAAGCGCAGCAGCGCGCGGAGCAGGAGCAGCGCTGGACGCGCCAGCGTCAGGAACAGGATCAGCGCGGGCAACAGCAACGACAGCAAGAGCAACAGCGGCGCGTGGAACAGCAGCGCCAGGAAGAGCAGCGCCGGCAGTTGGAGGCTCAGCAGCGCCAGCAGCAGGAACAGCAAAGGCGCTGGGAACAGCAACGCCAACAACAGCAGCAGTGGGAGCGTCAGCGCAACGCCGACAACCGTAACCGTCAGCAATGGGATTGGCGGCGGGATCAGGAACAGCGTCAGGCGCAGTACCGCCAGCAAATCCAGCAGCAGCGCATCTGGCAGCAGCGCCAGCAGCAGTTGCAGCAGCAAAGACGTCTGGCACAGTGGCGTCTCCAGCAGCGCTACTTAGAGCGCCAGCGTCAGGATCAACTGCGTCTCCAGAACTGGCGCTACAACGATTACGGCGCTTATAACTATCGCTACAATCGTGGCGGCAGATATTACGAGACGAACCGATACGGCGCAGACCTGCTTCGCCGGGCCATAAACTACGGCTACGAGGAAGGCTATCGCGCCGGGCGTGCGGACCGGGAGGACGGTTGGAGACCTGGCTATCAGGATTCCTATGGCTATCAGGACGCAACCTACGGTTACGACGGCTACTATGTGGACCTCAACGAGTATCAGTACTACTTCCGTGAGGGCTTCCGTCGTGGCTACGAAGACGGCTACTACAGCCGTTCTCAGTATGGTCGCTACTCCAACGGCGCTTATAGCATCCTGGGAGCTATCTTGCAGCAGATCCTCAACCTCCAGTCCTACTAAAGAAGGACCGCTACTGGAAAGAACCAGACCTCCGCTACTTTTATGGTCAGCGGAGGTCTGGTTCTTTTCGCTTCAGAACAAGGAATAAACTTCATAATCCCGTTCGGGTCTGCATCGGGGCATGGGCGGTGTTTGACTCGCCGCCCGATTTGGCGTAGATACTTCATGCAAACATCAATTCGGCCGGGACAGGCTTTAGTTATGAAATTCATCTTTATCACTGTGGCGCTGGCATCCCTGATATTGATCCAGGCGAACTGTGGATCGAAGAACACGCAAACGGCCGCCGCCGTCAACTCCGCGAATACTACGGAGGCTGCTGAACAGGTTGTAGATCCGGGCGCGAGATCGGAGGCCCAGAAACTCCTGGAACAGGGCAACGAGCTGGCGCGCCAGGACAAGGATGCAGAGGCGGCTGAGGTTTACCAAAGGGCCGTCAGCCTGGACCCGGATTTGGCCGAGGCTCATCTGAGACTCGCCATGACTTATCTCGTTCTCGAAAAGAAGGATGAGGCGGAAGCGGAGTACAAAAAGGCCGCCGAGGCGTATCAGAAGTACGTGCGCCAGAATCCGAAGGACGCTAAAGCCTATTTCGACATGGGACTGGCGTACAGCAAGATCGGCAAGCCCGCCGAGGCGGTTAAAGCCCTGCAACAGGCCGCCAGACTCGAACCCGAAAACAGCGACTATCAGTACGAGCTGGGCATCGCTTACAGCAAGGTCTCGCAGTACCAGGAGTCTGTCAACGCGCTCCAGAAGGCGCTGGACCTTAACCCGGACAATTACCGCGCGCAGGAAGCATTCGAGAAGGCGAAGGTGGACTTGCAGCGCTGGCAGTCAATGGTCAAGCAGCAAGAGGCGATGGCCCGGCGACAGGCCAACAAGAACGCGAACGTCAACGCCAATACGAGCTCCAGCCCGACGCCAGAAGTTCACTGATACGGTCGGCGGCGGGAGAGACGTCCAGGGGCCGGGGAAACTCACAAGAGAGTGAAGACCGAAGGGGCTTTAAGAGTTCTTCCGGTCTTTCTTCATTTGGGCGGCCCTTTCATGCCGCGCGGGTCCGTTGGGTCGGGCAAAACGGGGGCGCTCAAATCGTCTGTGGGAAGACGCTCACTCTCCCCTTAGAAAATTGAATATTGACGGAAAGGGTGACAGCGATTGCTGTCAGAATAAGGTGACAAGATGCGAAAACAGTTCTTGCGAATAGCTCTGCCGGCGCTTCTCCTGTTGGTGTTTGTCCCGAACGTCTCCGCGCAGGACGACGAAAGGCCGGAATTCAAGATGGCGTGCGAGCAGGTCCTGAAACTCGGCCTGGATAAATTCATGGAAGCTTACGGGGAGCAGACGCAGGACTATTCGAACGCCGGTCAGAAAGAGGCGTTTCAGTACTACGTCAACTGTAAGAAACCCGCCAACGACGCGCTGGCCGCCAAAACTCTTTCGGAGGCGAAACGCAAGCAGGTGGATGCCGTGCGCGAGGAGTTCAATAAATTCGGCACGGCGCTCTGGGGCCTGACGTACCTGGAAGCAGGCGGCGGGACGATGTGGGGGCTCATCAGCGTCGGGGCTTACGCCGAGCGCGAAGACTTTATGGAGAAACTCATCAAGGCGATGGCCGCGCCCAACAGGAAGTCGCCCGCCGCCCGACGACGTACCAGCGCGAGCCTGACCAGAATTCAAAGATGGCTCTCGGCCAATGAGCGCAAGCCGTTTACGGAAAACAGCGAACCCGAAGATGTAGCCCAGAGTAAGGTGAATTATCGGGAGACCATGAAGGAGACGCAGGACGCTCTGGCGCACCTGCGCGATCTCCTCCGCGACCTCCCGGACACTGCCGCAGAGCGTCTGGCGAGCGCTATGGAAAGCGAAGCCAAAAATGCGCTGGCGGACACCCACTGAGGGTTCAGCAGAAGCGGAAAGGCGAAGTGAGAATAGAAGCCTTCGCCTTTTCCGGACCCGGAATTAAGGGGTTGATAACTTCTCGACCTCCGTAAACTTCGCCACCACGGTTTCGAGGACGAACAGGCCGTCCGATGGCTGCGGATTGATCGCCGCCCGCTCCACTTTGAGAAGCGACCGGGCTCGATTGATTCCTTTTATCTCGCCCGTGAAATCTTTATGTTCGCCGGAGGTGAGCCGCACCCGGTCGCCCACTTTGAATATTTCCAGATCAAGTCTTCCTCCGCTCGAAATTCTACGCCAAGTGTGCTCTCCGGCGCTTGACAGATGACGCCTCAATTCGTATAGTTTCCCGTTTCGGACTAACAGTTCGAATTTAATAGTGCGACGCTTAAGTTGGTTTTGGTCGGTGTGGAGGCGTCGCCCGGCTGAATGCGCCGTGAGCACAGGCAGCCGCTTGACAATTATTGTGGCGTAAAAAAGCCCTCGGGCAGTGGACGAAAGGCATTGAAGCCCCGGTCCGCTCCGGCTCGATGGGCGCGCGATTGGTTGAAATAGACCCGCTCATCTTAAAGATGCGACGCCACAGAAAAGTTTCGGCTTCGGGGGAAGCCATTATCCGCACCCTTTTGTATCCAGAACGTCCCTCAAAAATCACACTTTTGTAACAGGACAGCCGCCTGCGCTGACTGCCGAACAGGTTTCGGAAAGAGGTAGGCCCTGGACCTTTTTGCGCTTTTATTTAAGGCGCGGGTATTTCAGAGCGAAGAGGACAACGAGCAGTGCCGACAATTAACCAGCTTGTTCGCAAGGGGCGCCAGGCCGTCAAGTACAAAACGGCCAGTCCCGCGCTTCAGGAGTCGCCGCAGCGCCGCGGCGTCTGCACGCGCGTCTATACGCAAACGCCGAAAAAACCGAACTCGGCGCTGCGCAAAGTCGCGCGCGTGCGTCTGACCAACGGAATCGAGGTGACAACCTACATTCCGGGCGTCGGACACAACCTGCAGGAGCACTCAATCGTGCTGATCCGCGGCGGGCGCGTGAAGGATTTACCGGGCGTGCGCTACCACGTGATTCGCGGCACGCTCGATTCTGTCGGCGTCGCCGACCGCAAACAGGGACGCTCCAAGTACGGCGCGAAACGGCCCAAGGCGGGCGCCGCTGGAGCTAAAAAATAAATTAGGGGACGGGGCTGGGGGTCGGGTGCCGGAAAAGGCTTTCACTGACCCCCGACCCCTGACCCCCGACACCTATCGAAGATTATGCCAAGACGAAGAGTTGCTGAAAGACGCGAGGTGCTGCCTGATCCGGTCTACAACAGCCCGTTGGTCACCAAGTTTATCAACGGCGTGATGTGGGACGGAAAGAAATCAACGGCAGAGACGATTTTTTACGACGCCCTGAAGCAGGTCGGCGAAAAGGCCGGGGAAGAGCCACTCAAGGTCTTCAAGCGCGCGATTGACAACGTGCGACCCACGGTCGAGGTCAAATCACGGCGCGTCGGCGGTTCGACCTATCAGGTCCCTGTCGAAGTTCACCAGGAGCGCCGCGGCGCGCTGGCGATTCGCTGGATCGTGACTTACGCGCGCAGTCGCGGCGAAAAGACGATGACGGACCGCCTCGCCGGGGAGCTGCTCGACGCGGCGAACAATCGCGGCAATGCTGTCAAGAAGAAAGAGGACACGCACCGCATGGCGGAGGCCAACAAGGCTTTCGCTCATTACAAGTGGTAGAAAAGCGGGGGCCAGGGAACAGGGGCCGGGGGCCGGTAAAAGGTTTTAACTGAACCCCGGCCCCCGACCCCCGACCCCAGGTTTTTAAGTTATGGCTAAGCACGATCTCAAGAAGTTCCGCAATATCGGCATCATGGCCCACATTGATGCCGGGAAGACCACCACGACCGAGCGCGTCCTGTACTACACGGGCGTCTCGCACAAGATCGGCGAGGTGCACGAAGGCACGGCGACAATGGACTGGATGGAGCAGGAGCAGGAGCGCGGCATCACGATCACGTCTGCCGCCACGACCTGTTTCTGGAAGCGCGAAGGAACCGAATACCGCATCAACATCATTGATACGCCCGGCCACGTGGATTTCACGATGGAGGTCGAGCGTAGTTTGCGCGTGCTGGACGGCGCGGTCGCGGTCTTTGACGGCGTCGCCGGCGTCGAGCCGCAGAGCGAGACCGTCTGGCGTCAGGCGGACAAGTACAACGTCCCGCGCATCTGCTTCATTAACAAGCTGGACCGCGCAGGTGCCTCCTTCCAGCGCTCCTTCGACTCCATCATCACGCGCCTCGGCGCCAACCCCGTAGCCATACAGATTCCCATCGGCCTCGAAGACCAGTTCAAGGGCGTGGTGGACATCATCAAGATGAAGGGCCTGGTCTGGAAAGACGAGACGAAGGGCGCGGAATACGAGATCGTTGACGTTCCCGCGGACCTTCTGGAAGAGGCCAAAGCTGCGCGCCACAAGCTGCTCGAAGCGGTCGCCGATGTCGAAGAAGATTTGATGATGAAGTACCTCGAAGACGAGGGCGAGTCAATCACAGAAGATGAGATTCGCGCCGCTCTTCGCAAGGGCACGGTTGCCTTGAAGCTCGTCCCCGTGGTCACTGGCTCGGCCTTCAAGAATAAAGGCGTGCAGACGCTTCTCGACGCGGTGGTGGATTTTCTTCCCAGCCCGCTGGACATTCCGGCCGTCGAAGGGACGAACCCGAAGAATGGCGAAGTTGAGACCCGCCCCGCGGATTCGTCCGCGCCATTCAGCGGTCTCGTCTTCAAGATTATGGCCGACAAGCATCTCGGCCAGCTCTCGTTTGTACGCATCTACTCGGGCACGATCAAGGCGGGTTCTTACGCCTACAACCCCATCAAAGACTCGAAAGAGCGCGTCGGTCGCCTGATGCGTATGCACGCTAACAAGCGCGAGGACATTGATGAGGCGTCCGCAGGCGAGATCATAGCCATCGGCGGCATGAGGCAGGTGACGACGGGCGACACCATTTGCGACGAAAACAAGCCGATTGTTCTCGAAGCGATGGAGTTCCCGGCGCCCGTGATTCGCGTCGCGGTTGAGCCGAAGACGCGCGCGGACCAGGATAAACTCGGCGTCGCTTTGAACCGCCTCGCGCAGGAAGACCCCAGCTTCAACGTTTCGACGGACCATGAAACCGGACAGACGATTATCGCCGGGATGGGCGAGCTCCACCTGGAGATTATCGTTGACCGCATGAAGCGCGAGTTCGGCGTCGAGGCCAACGTCGGCAAGCCGCAGGTCGCTTATCGCGAGACGATCACCCAGGCCGCACCGGGCAAGGAAGTCTTCAAGAAGCAGACGGGCGGTCGCGGTCAGTACGGCCACGTCGAGTTGGAGATCGAGCCGGCGCCGGGCGAAGGCTTCGTCTTCGAGAACGAGATTACGGGCGGCGCCATCCCGCGCGAATACATCAAGCCGACCGAGCAGGGCGTCAAGGACGCGATGGAGCGCGGCTACCTCGCCGGGTACGAATTGGTGGACATCAAAGTCAAGCTCGTCTTCGGTTCGTATCACGAGGTTGACTCCGACGAGCGTTCGTTCCACATCGCGGGCTCCCTCGCTTTCCAGGATGCTGTGAAGAAGGCCAAGCCTGTGCTGCTTGAACCGATCATGCGCGTCGAGGTTGTGACGCCGGAAGAGTACATGGGCGCGGTCAACGGCGATTTGAATCGCCGCCGCGGCCAGATCGAGCAGATGGAACCTCGCCCCGGAGGCGTGCAGGTCGTGACGGCCTACGTTCCGCTCTCGGAGATGTTCGGTTACACCACGGACCTGCGCTCGGCGACACAGGGCCGCGCGACTTCCACGATGCACTTCGAGCGTTACGATCAAGCGCCGAAGAACATCGCGGATGAGGTGATTGCCAAAGTGCAGGGAGTCGCAAAGTAATTATGAATTATGAGTTTTGAGTTTTGAATTTGAATCGAAACTCGAAACTCAAAACTCGAAACTCAAAACTCATAAAAGAGGAGTAAGAGATGAGCAAGGAAAAGTTTGACAGGTCAAAGCCGCACGTGAACATCGGAACGATCGGGCACGTAGATCACGGGAAGACGACCTTGACGGCAGCGATCACGAAAGTCTTGGCCAAACATAACCCGAAGATCACGGTCCGCGCCTTTGATTCCATTGATAACGCGCCAGAG
>DASVXV010000007.1:0-9964 GCA_036392495.1 Pyrinomonadaceae bacterium
CCAGAGCGCAGCAAAGATCAGACCTGAATTTGTTCGATCCGTTTTTCCTAAGATTTTTGCAGGTTTTCGAGATAGTTCAATGATTCCCAAACATCTATCAATACTTGTGTAGATACTAATGGCGCAAGCCCTGGGTCACAGATGGAAAAGATGTTGAAGCCCATGAAATGGGCGACAGCCCGTGAACGCCCGCATGCCATTCAAGGGCTGTCGCCCGCTCGCGCGGGCTTGCATTTCAACTCGGCGCTGTGACCCAGGGCTGACGCCCTGGGCTTTATACCGTCGCCCATTTCATGGGCTTTTATTTTTCTTGCTGGTCGTTACCCAGGGCTGAGGCCCAGGGCTTTAGACGGTCGCCGTCTAAAGCCGGCTGAAAACTTCTTTCCCACACTGCCAACTGCCAACTGCCTACTGCCCACTGTTTCCCGGCCTGCGTTTATGCCAGTCGGTGGCCTGCTGGTAACGGTCCGCGACGTCAATCAAAAGAGTCTCGCTCCAGGCGGGGCCGATGAGCTGAATTCCAGTGGGCAGGTTGTTCTGGCCGAAGCCGTTGGGGATGGAGATGCCAGGAACCCCGACCAGATTGCTCGCGCCGATGGGCGATGATGCGCCGATTCCAGGGTAAGCCTGATCGAAAGTCTTACTGAGCGGGTAAGAGACTGTGGCGCGCGATGGGGCGACGAGCAGATTGTATTTCGAGAACATCTCGTTCCAGGCACGCCGCATGGGGACGCGCAGGCGCATCGCGTGCAGATAATCAACGGCAGTGACGAGCGAGGCGGAGTAGCCCCCGAGCCTCCCTGTGGGCGAGGCCAGCTCCCCGACGCGCCCCGATTCGATCAGCTCGCGAAACGCGCTCGCGCCTTCCGCATCAACAATCGTCCCGACCGCCGGACCGTAAGGAAAGTCCGGCAGCTTCACGTCCATCTCGACCGCTGCAAATTTCTTTAATACGTCAACAGAGCGCAGGAAATTCTCCTTCACTTCGCCTTGCGCCTTCTCGTAAGAATCTTTCATCACGGCGATACGGAGCTTCCCTTTGTCGCGGGGCATCGGGCGCGGCGCACGCCGCTCGATGTCAACGGACGTCGGGTCGAGCGGGTCCTGGCCCGCGATTGCCGAGAAGACTATGCCGCAGTCTTTGGCCGAGCGACACATCGGACCGAGCTTGTCGAGCGTCCAGCACAGGGCCATTGCGCCGTGGCGCGAGACCGCGCCGTAAGTGGGCCTGAGACCCGAGATGCCGCAGAAGGCGGACGGCGTGATGATCGAGCCGGAGGTCTCCGAGCCGATACTGAACGCGACCAGCCCCGCGGCCACGGCAGCCCCCGGCCCGGAGCTTGAGCCGCCGCTCCAGTAATCTTCGTTCCAGGGAGTCTTACACGCGCCCGTCAGCGATGCGTGCGCCTCGTTGTAGCCCATCCCTCCGGCCAGCTCGACCATCGCGAGCTTCGCAACGAGAATCGCGCCAGCCTCGCGCAGCTTCTTGATGACGGTCGCGTCTTCGTCAAACTGCTGGTCTTTGTACGGAGCAGCGCCCCAGGTGGTCCTGGCCTTGCGCGTCGCCAGCAGGTCTTTCGCGCCGTAAGGAATGCCGTGAAGAAGACCGCGGTAGCGCCCGCGCCGGATTTCACGCTCGGCCGCGCGCGCCTCCTCAAGCGCCGAATCGCGCATCAGGCTGGCGACCGCGCCGAGCCGCTTGCCTGTAGTCTCAATCCGGTCCAGATAGTTCTCCGCCAACTCGACGGGCGAGAGACGTTTGGCGCGAATCTGCGCGGCGAGTTCGGTGATGGAAGAGAAGAGAATGTCTTCAGAGAGCATAGGCGAAAGGTAGAAGTAAAAAGGTAAAAGGCAAAAGTGGCAGCCGAGTTTTATCCTGCGCTGAAGATGAAATCCGGTTCGTCGCCATTCTTCAATTTAACCGCGCGCAGGCGGTCGGCCGTGCGGACGTTGCCGTCCATATCTTTCTTCAGTTGTTCGAGCTGTTCCGGCGTCAGCTTGTCGCCGAAGCGCACGCGCGCAGCTTCCGCGTAGGCTTCCGCGAGCGGCGAAGGTTTTTGCGGCGCGGGCGTCTGCTGCGGCGTCGGCGGTGCGGTCGGCTCCTTCGGCTTCACGGGCGTTTGCGCCTTCGCTAATGATGCTGCGAGCGGCGCGGCCATGAGCGTCGTGGCGACTGATTTCGTGAATTGCCGGCGCGAGGTCTGTTTGGAGCTGTGCGAATTGGGTTTTTGTTTCATGCTGACCTGATTGATTAGGATGAGAGTTATTGAACCGCGAGGGAGAATTATGAATTATGAATTTTGAATTAAAAGCTTTCGGCCTTAATTTAAAATTCAAAACTCAAAATTCATAATTCACTTTCCTCGCGGTTAATTATCAAATCTCCGCGAGCGTGTATTTCCGCCCCTTGTTGACCTGCTTAAAATATTTCATCAGCGGCTCGAAATATCTGAGCATCGCCTTGGCGCTTAAATCCTCGCCCGTCGCCTCCTTCAACACCATGCGCCAGTCGCGCGAGCTTCCCGGGCGCAGAATCTTGCGCAGGAAATCACCGACGGCCTTGCTCCCGTAATAGTTGGTCGCGTGCGGGTCCTGTTTCAGGATTTTCCTGGCAATGTGATCGTGCAACTGGAAGAGCAGGATGTTGGCGATGGCGTAGTCGTAATACTGCGCCGCGTCGTCGTTGATGTGCGTCTTCGTGCAGGCGTCACAGTATTCTTCGCCGCGTGTGGCGGGCGGAACGATGCCCTGATATTTCAGGACATACTCCCACCAGCGTTTGTTGTACTGATCCTTAGGCAGATTCTGCTCGTAAAGGTCGTACTCAAAACGTGGCATCGTGCCCGCCGAAAAGGGCGTGAAGACGACGTAGTTTAGTGCCTCACGTAAAAGCTCCTGCGTCTGGTTCACCTTCGCGTTCTTGGGCGCTAACCCGCGGCCTTCCAGAAAAGGCTTCTGCATTGCAGCCAGGCCGATCATCGTGCCGACGGCTTCGTGATAAGCGCGGTTCGCGCCTTCGCGCAGGAGCGGCGGCACGTCCGGGTTCGTGTAGCTGATGTAATAGTAGATATGGCCGAGCTCGTGATGCGCCGTCTCGTACCAGTCCGCGTTCGGCTCAACACTCATCAGCGAGCGGACATCCGCCTGTAGGTCCAGGTGCCAGGCGCTCGCGTGTGTGTTCTTCTTGTACGACGCACCTGCTGGAACAGGGTAGAGCGAAGACTTGTCCCAAAAACTCTGCGGCAACGGCGGAAAGCCCAGAGAGATGTAGAACTGTTCCGCCTGTTTGACGATCCATTCGGGAGTTTTGGATTTGAGCGCGCCGTCAATGTCCAGGCCCTCGACCTTGACGAGCGAGCTCCAGTCCTGCCCCCAGCGATTCGGCAGCCAGTCGGCCGGAAGCTGTTCGGGCACGGGCTGGTTGTAGCGCTTCGCCAGCTCGTAGCGCGCCCAAGTGTGTAGCTCACGGTAGAGCGGGCGCAGCTCCCGGTTAAACTTATCTAGAAGCTGCAACATCTCCTGGTTCGTCAGGCCGTAATCAGAGATCTGGTAGTTGACGTAAGAACTGTAGCCTAAGGGGCGCACCGTCGTGTTGCGCAATCTTTGCAGATTGGTGAGGCCGTCTTTCAGGACTCTGCCGACCTCTTTGGACGCCTCCCAGGCTTTGCGCCGCCTTGCGGGGTCGTTCGAGGTGCGTAGGATTTCGTCAACGTCATTCGGCGTGACGGATTTCCCGTCAATCTTGAAATCGAAGCCGTAGAGCTTTTCGGTCTGCGCCGTCTCGGCTGCGATCCGCTCTTTGACCAAATCCTTGACAGTCTCCGGATACTCGCCGGCCGTGTAGAGAATGCTTCTGAGCTGCTTGACCTGAAGCGGCGTGAGCCCGGCCTGCTCTTTGAGAAACGCCTGCGCCTTCTCGATGTTCCTTGTGCTCCCTGTGAAGGTCGTCAAGCGTTCGAGCGCGGCGTTCTCGGCCTTGGCGTTGGTGTCGTCGCCCTCTACGATTCTGGTGTTGGAGTTCCAGGAGGCTTGCGAGTAGATGTAACGCAGCTTGAGATACTCAGCCGTGTATTCGTCTATAAACTTCTGCGCGTCGGCGCCCACGTCCGATGCGCCGACGACGCGTTGGCCGTCCGGGATGAAGGCGATTGAGAAAAAGATGACCAGCAACAGGCTGGCGAATGCCAGGTATTTCATCCTCATAATTCTCCTCAAGCTCATTTCGGTGGAGCGAAGCGCACGTTCGAGATTACCACTTGCGGGACAGGATAAGGCCACGCCTCGAAATTCTCTAATTTGCCGCCCACCGGAAGCACGTTCGTCCTGCGAAGTCGCTGCTCGTCCGCGCGCTGTATGAAGCAATCGTACACGATAGCGCGCGCGAACGGATTCTTGATGTTAAGCAGCATCCCTTGCTCTATCTGCTCAAGCCGCAACGTAACGGTGCGCTCAGGGTGGCCTGCCGCCTTGACGTAATGCGGATTGGTGAGGCGGCCTTCCGCCTCGTCGAACTCGACATACAGCTCCTCGCCCGCCAGAACGTTGATGAACCCGTCGGCCACGTAAGGGCCTTTGGGAAAATCCAGCTCGGTATATTCTTTGTCGTTGAGCTTGAGACGCACTGTCGTCGGCGGGCGGCAGGGGACCCGCCGGCAGACCTCTTCGCGGGCTCTCTCGGCAGCATCTTGCGCTTGCTGCCCTGAGGCCGTGAGACATGCGCTCAAAACCAGCGGCAGAATGATAAATATTTTGGTTCGCAGAGACATTGCTTTCTCCGCACCAGGGGCTGATGATTCGGTTGGGGTAGCGCGAGAGAGCATAGCATTACTGCATTGTAAAATTAAACTGGCGTGGTTCTAAGGTTCTTACTCCAGTGACATGTGAGAACCCTGGCCCGGTCCGCAGAAGGGTATTCATCCTTAGAAGCTGTTTGAAAATTCCTTTTAGCCGCGCAAGCGGCTGAGAGAAGGTAGCCAGACGTGCAACGTCTGGGATTAAGCGAACCCGGACCCGCGCCCTGAAGGGGCGCTCAGGATGCTGCCCGCGTCTTTGACGCGGATAATCTTCGCGCTTCGTTTCCCAGACGTTGCACGTCTGGCTACCCTCTGCGTGCGCCTTCGGCGCAAGATATGGAATTCTCAAACAGCTTCTTAGTATTCGTCGGACCCCTGCACCCAGATGAAAGATTGAATGTCGATCATGTCTCGCGGCTTAAGGTCGCGCAGGTCGTGCCGCACGGTTTCGGCAAACTCAAGATAGCTCGCATAAGTCTCCCAGGAGGGGCGCGACTTGTACTTAAAGTCGAAGCCGTATTCGCGCGCCGCCGTGCGCGTGACGTTCGGTTTGAGAAAGATGTGCGTCTCAGGCTGCGCTATGAAGCCGAAGACAGTCACCAGCGGCCACGTCAAAACGCGCGTCTGCTTACGCGGCAAAGCGGCGACCGTCTCTACCCAGCGCTCGAACTTACGCTCCGTGCTCGCAGAACCATGCAGGAAGTCGTAGAGACCTTCGGCGAAGGCTCGCGCGCCTGCTTCGGATTTGACGGCGTCGCGCAGCGCCATCTTCTCGAAAGAGAAGATCATGCTGTGGCGTGAGCACTGCTCGACGCGCACCGCGCGGCCAGCGATCTCCGCGAAACGCCCGCGCCGGAGCAGTCTGCGGAACGCGTCGCGGCCGAGCGCCTCTTCCCAGCGCTCGTGCGTCTCCCACTTGTAGCTGCGCTCCCATTCAACGTATGTCTCGTCCCGAAATCCTCCGGGGAAGAAGCGCAGGAACTTGCTGCGACAGCGTAACGCTTCCGGGCGCGCTCCGCCCTTTCCTGCGGAGCGCGACGGCTCGCGCCCTGTCTTAATTCTGCTAATGCCCATTGCTCGTGCCCTCCCTTGTCTGTGGCTCAACATCGGATGCAAACGGATGCGGAAGGTGATAGTCTATTATTCCTAGCCCATGTATACATAGCCCGCCGGAGGCCCCAGGCTTCTCATTTAAAAGCCCCAGGTCCTCGGCCGGAGGTGATAAGACCTTGAGCGAACAGTCAAACAAGACGGACCTTTCCGAGTTCATCGCGGAGAACTTCGGAGCCAACGCCACCTACGTCGAAGGACTCCTCAGCCGTTTTCGCAACAACCCCGCGCTCGTTGACGAATCCTGGCGCGCCTATTTCACAGAGCTGTTAGGCGCTGACGGCGCGACGCCGCAAGGCAACGGGCGCACAGCCTCCGCCGCGAGTGGCGACGGCGCTCAGGCGACCGCGACTGCCGCCGAAAGCGCTGCGACAACGACTGCCGCGCCTGCCGAGACGTCCGCCGCCGCTCGGCCGACGCCTCAGCCTGTGAGCGCGCCCGCTCCGAGTGCGACGACCACTTCCGCCACGCCGATTCGCGGCGGCGCGCTCAAGATAGTCGAGAACATGGAGGCGAGTCTGGCCGTCCCGACGGCGACGTCGAATCGCCATGTCCCCATCAAGGTCCTGGACGAAAACCGCCGCATCATCAACAAGCACCTGCAAGAGACGAGGCGCGGTAAAGCCTCTTACACGCATTTGGTCGCCTGGGCGATTGTGCGCGCTCTCGAAAAGTTTCCGCAGTTCAATGACAGCTTTGAAGTCGTGGCGGGGACGCCTTCGCGTGTGCGCCGTGAAGCCGTCAATCTAGGCATCGCTATTGACCTGGCGAAAAAGGATGGCTCGCGCACGCTCCTCGTGCCCAATATCAAGAACGCGAACTCGATGCGCTTCTCCGAGTTCCTGGCGGCCTATGACGACGTCGTTCAGCGTGCGCGCACGGGCAAGCTGCAAATCCCGGACTTCCAGGGCACGACCGTGAGCCTGACCAACCCAGGCACACTCGGCACGGTTGCCTCCACGCCGCGACTGATGGCCGGGCAGTCCGCCATCATTGCGACGGGCGCGATTGAGTACCCGGCGGAGTACCAGGGAATGTCGCCGGAGGCCCTGGCGCACCTCGGCATCGGCAAGGTGGTGGCGATCTCTTCGACTTACGACCATCGCATCATTCAGGGCGCGGAATCGGGTGCGTTTTTGGCGCGCGTTCACGAGCTTCTCGTCGGCGAAGATCGTTTCTACGACGACATCTTCGCCGACCTTGAAATCGCTTATCCTCCGATGCGCTGGGCTGTGGACAACAACCCGGCTTTGATCGGCGGCGACCGGAGGCACGCCGACATCATCAAGCAGGCGCGTGTGCTCGAACTGATCAACTCCTACCGCGTGCGCGGCCACCTGATAGCGGACATTGACCCGCTGCACGCGATGCCGCTGCACTATCACCCGGAACTGGATATAGAGACCTACGGGCTGACCATCTGGGACCTGGACCGCGAGTTCATCACGGGCGGCCTGGGGCGCAAGGAGAGCGCGACCTTACGCGAAATCCTGGACATCCTGCACCGCGCTTACTGCGGCAAGGTCAGCACCGAATATCGCCACATCCAGAGCAAGGAGCAGAAGGTCTGGCTGCGCGAGCAGATTCGGGACCACTTCGTTTACCCGCAGCCGGTCGCGCCCGAAATCAAAAAGAGGCTGCTGGCGAAACTTATTGACGCCGAGCAGTTCGAGCGCTTCCTGCACACGAAATATTTGGGGCAGAAGCGATTCTCGCTCGAAGGGTGCGAGACGATTATTCCGCTCCTGGATCAACTGGTCGAGGGCTCCGCGCAGCGCGGCGTCGAAGAAGTCACGCTCGGCATGGCGCACCGCGGGCGCTTGAACGTTCTGGCCAACGTCGTCGGGAATTTCAGCGAGCGCATCTTCACCTCCTTCGAGGGAAGCGTGCACCCGAATTTCCCCGCGGACGAGGGCGACGTGAAGTATCACCAGGGCGCGACGGGCGAGCGCGAGACCCCGGACGGGCACAAGGTCAAGATCGTGCTCTCGCCTAACCCGAGCCACCTGGAGTTCGTGGACCCTGTCGTCGAGGGCATGGTGCGCGCCAGGCAGGACGCGTTGGAGACGCCGCGCGAACAGTCTATTGATCGCGTGATGCCCGTGCTCCTGCACGGCGACGCCGCGTTCGCGGGGCAGGGAATCGTGATGGAGACGCTGAATCTTGCGGACCTCAAGGGCTACAGCACGGGCGGCACTATTCATATCATCATCAACAACCAGATCGGCTTTACCACAACGCCAGAAAAGGGACGCTCGACCATCTACTCGACAGACGTGGCCCGGATGACGCAGCTCCCGATTTTCCACATCAACGGCGACGACCCGGAAGCCGCCTGGCGCGTGCTGCAAATCGCGCTCGATTTCCGTCAGGAGTTCAACAAGGATGTCGTGCTCGACGTCGTCGGCTTCCGCCGTCTCGGTCATAACGAATCGGACGAGCCGAGCTACACGCAGCCTCTGATGTACGCGCGCGTCAAAGCGCATCCGGGCGTGCGCGAAATCTACTCGCGTCAACTGGTGCGCGAAGGGACGATTGCTGAGGAGGGCGTCAAACAGATGATCGCGGAGCGCGTCGAGCATTACGAAGAGGTGCTCAAGCGTGCCAAAGAGATTGTCGCCAATAAGCCTCCGGTTAACGAGCTTCAGCCGCCCGTTCAGGAGGAGGACGGGTCGAACTTGGAAGAGACGGGCGTTGACCGCGAGCTCATCCGCCAGGTCGCGCATAAAATCTCAATTGTGCCCGAAGGCTTCAACATCAATCCGAAGATGGTCGGGCAGCTCGCCCGCCGCGCCAAGATGGGCGAGGGTGAAGCGCCTATGGACTGGGCCTTCGCGGAGGCGATTGCTTTCGGCTCGCTCGTCGTGGAAGGGACGCGCGTTCGCCTGAGCGGACAGGACAGCGGGCGCGGCACTTTCAGCCAGCGTCACGCAGTCATGTACGACACGCAGACGGGCAAACCCTGGACGCCGCTTGCGGAAATCCGCAACGAGCGGAATCCCAAAGCGGAGTTTGACGTCTACGATAGCTCTTTGTCGGAGCAGGGCGTGCTCGGGTTCGAGTACGGCTATTCCGTCATCGCGCAGGACGCGCTCGTGATGTGGGAGGCGCAGTTCGGGGATTTCGGCAACGGCGCGCAGGTCGTCATTGACCAGTACATCGCCGCCTCAGAGGACAAGTGGCAGCAACGCTCGCGGCTCACTTTGCTGCTGCCGCACGGCTACGAGGGACAGGGGCCGGAGCATTCGAGCGCAAGGCTTGAGCGCTACCTACAGCTCTGCGCGGAGAACAATCTACAGGTCTGTTATCCGACCAGCCCCGCGCAATATTTTCATCTGCTGCGCCGCCAAGTGAAGCAGGAGACGCTGCGCCCTTTGGTCGTCATCACGCCCAAGAGCCTGCTGCGTCTGCCCGCGGCGACTTCCACCGTGGAGGATTTGACTGGCGGCGGTTTCCTGCCCGTCATTGACGATGCGGAGGTGAAAGATCGTGAGAGCGTGCGGCGCATAGTGCTTTGCGGCGGCAAAGTCTTTTACGATTTGAGCGCCGGGCGCAAGAAGGCGGGGGACGAAAAGGTGGCGATTATTCGGCTCGAACAGTTCTACCCGTTCCCCGAAAAGCGTCTGCGCGAAATCTTCGGCACCTACAAAAATGCTACACAACTCGTCTGGGCGCAGGAAGAGCCGAAGAACATGGGCGGCTGGACCTTCGTTGAGCCGCGCCTGATGAACATGCTGCCAGCCTGCCAGCGCCCCTACTTCGTCGGGCGTGCGGCATCGGCCAGCCCCGCGACAGGCTCTTACACGATTCACGAACTGGAGCAGCGGCGAATCGTTGACCAGGCTCTGACAGAAGATGTCGAGGTCATCTCCAACGCCAGCACGGCGCAGTACGCTGGGCAGGCAGATTCTTAATAGCCACCAGGGTCTATTCATTTTCGAGACTGAGGAAAGTAGAGAAACAGCACTGTCCACGAAACCACACGAAACCACACGAAACAAACCACAGCAATTTCGTGTCGTTTCGTGTGGCTTCGTGGATCGTTCTCTTTCCGTCGAGAA
>DASVXV010000008.1:0-30475 GCA_036392495.1 Pyrinomonadaceae bacterium
AGGACGGACCTTGTCGGTTGGCAATTCCAACACCGCTGGCGCTCCCGCCAGCTGCTCGCGCCAGTACTCCAGTTGTTGTTCCAGGACTTCGCCCGTCAGCCATTGCCGTTGCCAGACCGCAAAATCAGCGTACTGGATTGGTAACTCTTCCAACGGCGAGGTCTCTCCAGCCGAGAAAGCTTCATACAAACGCCACAGCTCATTGGTGAAGACTCCCATTGACCATCCATCACTAACAATGTGGTGCATCGTCAACAGCAAGAGGGATTCGCGCTCGCTCAACCGTAACAGGGTCGTGCGCAGCAATGGACCGCGCGCCAGATCAAAGGGGCGCTCCGATTCTTCAGTGCTCACGCGCTCGACTTCAACTGCTTGCTCATCCTCTGACATTTGGCTGAGGTCCAGCACAGGCAGCGGCAGGCTCAAAGAGGGGGCGACGACTTGCATTGGCTGGCCACCCACGGTTACGAACGTGGTGCGCAATATTTCATGCCGCCGCACGATCTCGCTGAGGCTTTCCTCAAGCGATGAGATCTGCACCGCCTCATTAAAGACCTCTGTGGCGAAGATGTTGTAGGCTGGATTGCCCGGCTCTAATTGGTCGAGAAACCACAACCGCTGCTGCGCATATGACAGGGGGAAAGCGAAAACTTCTTCGATCATTGAGTTGTCATTATTCCTTCTTCAAAAAATTGGTTGTAGCGCTTGCCAGCGGCGAGTGCACTTTCTATACGCAGCGGACTTACCCCTTGCATTCCATCACAGACTTAACTAGGTTATTAGAGTAACGGCTGGAAGTTCTATAAAGACCTTCCAAGTCTCTTAGAGCGGGATCTATTCGGCAATGAGGACTTCAAAACTTGCGTGAATCCTGCTGCTCAAATCATTGCTGGCAGGTGAGAATCAGTTACGCTCTGGCATTGCAACCGGGCTCGCAAAATCAAGTGCATGAAGCCTCTTTAGCGACCAACGAAAACCGGACCACTGATTTCCTGGAGTTCTTAATAACATCCCAGGTTCGTTCTAAATCGGAAAACCATAAAGTTGATTCAAGAGCATAGAAGCTCACTCGCTAAAAATTTTTAAATATGCTTTCCCGATTCCAGACGTAATTATACGCGCATGTGTTGGGATAAGTAAGTTTTTTTGCGTAACATCGCGAGATGAAATTTGTTCCGACGCGAAATTCTCACGACTGAATTCAAGGTCTGCGCCAACAGCCTTGCGACAATTCGTAAGATATAAACTCGGATCGTAAACTTGCTGCGAGTTTAAGCATCGGTCCTTACCAGATATTGTGGTAGCCAAGAAAAACTATACCATATGGATAACATCAATGGTGCAATTATTTTTCGATGAGTTCATAGTAAATCGTCTGCGACATACAGCAAGACGATCATATCAAGATCGCACGGTCCATTACTCAGAAGCGGTTCACGAAGCCACACGAAAAAATTTTTACGTCTTTTTCGTGTAGCTTCGCGACTCATGTTTTTTACCGAGAATGAATAGACCTTGATTAAGTGCGAGTCCGAACTGGTGTGTCCCTTTCAATGTATAATATTCGTCAGGCTGCTTAATTGATCCAGATATTAGTGAAGGAGAGGAGATGGACGATTATGAGTAATAATTGGAAATGGCCCGGAGATGCAGAAGCAGCGATAAGTCTTAGCTATGATGATGGTCGTGGCAGCCATTTAGATCATGTAGTTCCAGACCTTGACCGCGCTGGATTTCGCGGAACGTTCTACCTCACCATCAATAGCGCGATTAATGTGACGACCCGAGTGCGCGAATGGCAAGATGTCTTTGAGAGAGGCCACGAAATCGGGAATCATACCATGAACCATCCGTGTTCAAATGACAGCGACGCTAATCTCAAGGATTACACGCCTTCTATGATTCAGGCTGAAGTGCGTGATGCTGCCATGTGGCTTGATCAAAACATAGGTCGAGATGAGTATCGAACTTTTGCTTATCCATGTGGTGAACTAGGAATAGGCGACCAGGAGAAGAACACCTATGACGGGGATGCTTACGCTAATGCTGTCCAGGCATATCATTTTGCTGCGAGGCTTGCTAACGGATCACTAAACGATCCAGCTGTCGTTGCCCAAAATCCCTTGAGAATTGGCGCAATAGGCATTTATGGAGAAGATATCAAGCCATGCCTTAATCATTTCAGACAAACTATAGCTATCAAGGGATGGGCGGTGCTGTTTTTACATGACGTTGGGACCTCATCCCAACACGGAATCAGCCGCAACTTTCATAGAGAAATTCTCCAACACCTCCAGGGCAAAGAATATTGGGTCGCTCCAGTTAAGGAAGTGGCAAAATATATTGTAGATTCTTTACAAGCTTCACGCGCCAGATGATTCTTCAGGACTTTTGAAAAATTATCAGCCTGGAGAAGCTGCGCCTTTAGGAATCTTGCTTCATTTAGATTAAGGTAAGAGATTTGAAGCAGAGTGATCGGCTAGAAGTTTTCAGGAATAAGAATAACCAATATCATCCTGATGGCCTTTACGAACAACTCATGAGACGGTATCTGGATCAATAAAGGAAGCTTTGATTTTCAAGAAAGCCGGAATAGGTTTCCACCGTCTCCAAATGCGTCTCAATCAACTTCTGACTATATCCTTTTTCTCTCAGAGCCGTCCTCACCTTCTCTTTCCAAGCCTCCACGCCTGCGCCGTTAGACTTGGTTTTAAGATAACTGCTGACAATCATATCCCAATCGCAAAGTCGCTCCACAAATATTTTATTAAAGAGATTTCGCAGCTTTGAATTAGTCAACACCGCATCATGTGTGGCCCCGTAAGCTTTTTTAATCGCCCTGTAGAACAAGGCCTTCCCCTCATTACCGACATTTTCCCGAACCCGGTAAATCTGTTGGAGGAAGAATAATGCGGTCTGCTGCTGCCTTGTGGCAATTAAATCACCCCCGATATATCGAGCGTCAGTACTGATTCCCTCAAAAGCGTGGAGCGATTGAAAGACCCTCTCTGACTTATCAACCACAGTGAGGCAATCATGATCCATAAGTATGGCTTTAACTTTCCAGTGACCATTACTCCAGAAACTTTTCAAGCCGACGTTTCGGGAGACGAAAGATTCGCCCCACGAGAAGCCTCTGAGTGCCAGTAAGGTTCCCCAAAACGTTCCGATTTGCTGAACCGAGTCTAAAAAAATCTGATCGGCTCGGTCACGATTAGCTCCCACTGCAAAGGCCGCAGCGACATATTGCTTGTAGCTTCGATACGGGACTGCGGGAGGAGAATAAACACCTAAAATCTCCTCCAAAATCTCGTCGGCCAGCCATTTGGCATCACGCCGTGAATATTCAACGCGCAGTCCCCGCTTAAAATAGATTTCCGGTCCCTGGTCCGTCAGGTACGCGGCAACCCTATTCAAACGGAATGAACTCGTGCCACTAAGTATCGCCTGGCCGGGGATGGAATGGTTGAGAAACTGTATGCTGAGTCCTAAAAGACCCGGAATCTTTTCTCCATTTGCGCCCTCCTCCTCGTCAAATGCCGTGACGGACTCTCTCATGGCCTTTCTCATCTCGTAAAATCCATTCCCAAAGAGACGAGGACTCGTGAAATATTCAAGTATTTTTTCTTCAGCACCTTTCTTGGGAACACCGAAGATTGCCGATCTCGAAACGAAGAGGCACATGGGCGCCTCGCTCCCGTGAACATGGCGATAAATGATTGAGAACCTGGAGCCATGCTTTGCTTCGTGACGTAAATACCCCAACATGCTTCCTCCGTCGAGACGATGCGGAATGGGGACTTCGTGACCACCCCGCCAGTAGACGATATTGAGCACGTGGCCTCGTCTTTTGCCGGCTCTTTTGATTTCAAATTCCAGATGGCTTCCGGGAGGCTTGATTACCAGAACAATAGCCGTCAGTGGATACTCAACGAGCGAATTAATCTCGGAGCTGGTGGATTTGGAAACCCAGTAGATGATAGAAGTTTTGCAGAGTTCTCTCAGGATTGTCGCTTCGTAATCGGGCAGCAGGTCGAACGTATGCGCCGCCTCCTTATCCACATAGGGAGGATGTTCTAAATCCGGAACACCTTTAGAAGTCCTGAGTTGCTTGACGATCTGCTCGACGACTTCCTCTGGCTTGAAGAAGTATCTTGCGACTGAGATTTTACAATCGCATTTAGACATCTTTATGAAATCGCGCATTGCGCTTTGAGAAGTCCGGCTTCCTGCCATTCTTTCGTGAATCCGATTGAGGCGTTCGAGTTTCCGGCGGAACTCTAAAATGAAGCGGTTGAGATGCGTTGTCGAGTAGCCTTCTTTGAGGACGGAGTCGGTGATTTCACAGCGTTTCCCTGGAGAAGATTTGAGGCCCAGTTGAACGAGAAGAAAATCGAACTCTTCTATATTATCTGGAGAGAGCTTCAACACCTGGTTCTCAAGCATCAATGCGGCCAGGCGTCTGATTTCCCATGGCTCATCATTGCTCCGCTTTGCAACACCAATGAGCTTTAAGGCAAAGCTCCGGCGGTAGGTCCGGCGCGAAAGAAATCTATTGAATAAGTCGAGCGCAAGCGGACTATGATCGAACGCGTGCGAAATGATGTTGTATAAACGATTCGGGAGATAGTGATATTGACGACTTTTTGAGGGACTCATCCTTTAGATTTCTGCTTTAACCGTGGTGTGTCTAGACCTTGAGCAGCGGCTCTTCATCAGGTCGAAGAGAGCCTTTTTCCAACTCGCTGCTATCCCTGACAATCCGAAGTAAGCATTATACGCCGTGCGTCAGAGAGGTAAAGAGCAATCGCTTATAAGTTGGCCGCCCCGGCCGGTGGAACCGGGGCGGCCACCATTCCCGCTCTGCTAGTTTTAAGTCAGCCCGGAAACCACCTAAGGTTTCTTCAAAATTGGCTGTCTAATGAAGTCCTGAGCCGGACGCTCCTTGGATTGTGGAGCATGCGGATCAGAACGCTCTTGCGGAGGAATTTTCGGCGGAGTTTTATCGCATACAGGTTTGCCAACAACCTTTTTACCATTCTGATCGAGCACGCGGAAGAGACCCCACGAGCCGAAGACGTTTTGGTTAGGAACGAAAGTCGTGTAGAGGTAATCGCCGGGGATCTTATTTTTGCCGCCAGCGCTCTCTATCACGATATCGTAGTGGTCCGTGCCTCCATGACTGTCGTGCGAACCCATCCACTGCGAGAGTTGATTGTCGCCGATCACTGCCGAATCGTTAATGTAAGGCTCCCTCTGCCACAAGTGGCCGTTTATTGTGAAGACCTGCGCCGTCCCTGTGCCCTGCGGATGCATCAAGCGGAACCGGACAGGCGTCCCCGCGATGGCGGTAAAGATGGGAGTCTGCGGGTCTACATTGCCGATCAGGGCATTAGACAACGCGCAATCATTATTGCCCGTGGGCGTTGAGGGGTGTGGAGGAGGCGCGGGGGGCGCGAAAGGCGGCCCCGGCGGGAAAATCAGCGGGGGCGGCGCTTCGGGGTCCATATGATTATACCGGAAATACGTCGGCTCTGTCCGGTAATTGATCGCGCTTCTATTATTCGAGTTGAGGGTCAAATCCTCATTGACCATCGCGACAAATTCACGGAACAACAATGTCACGTTATCCGGCTTAGTGATATTCGCCGAAGCACGGGTATAGTTGTTCCACATTGATGGAGTATACCCGGGGGATCCAGGTTCGCAGGGAACCTTTATCTTCTGCCCGGTAAGTTTATTCTCCGCATCACATGTCCACTTTGCGTCGGCCGGCTCAATCACCATGCCGCCGAACAAGGTCCAAAAATGCTGCAATAAGGGATCGGTCGGCACCAGGTTAAGTGAGCCGAGTTCCAGGGGCTTATATGTCAACGCCCCTGTTGTTTTATCACGGCCAATATCACCCGCGTACCAGTTGTACGTTATCGTCTCTCCTTTGGCAATCGCCTGGTTCCTCTTGATGTTATATCCGACGTTGATGCCGCTATCTCCGGCACCATCATAGGAGAGAAGTTGTGGGTGGAGCCCAACGTTCGTCGAGGGACTTACAGTGGCACTTACAGGATCCTGGTTGAAAGGTGCCTGCGGCCATGGGACGGGACTGAACGGAGCCGCATTGGGGTCTACTGCATTGGTCAGATTGACCACGATGCAATCTCCCGCATTTGCCCTCAAGATGAGAGGCTCAATCGGTCCAATCAACTTGCCGTTGACAATGTCTTCCGAGAAGACGTACATCATGCCCAGAGACTGGATGCCAACAGATTCGCCAGGAATTATGCGCGAGTTGAAGACTATCTTCCCGCCCGGAACGAAGCTTTGCGCGTCTATAGCCGTGATATTGAAAGTCTTTATCTTGCTCGCTGGCTGGTTCGTCGGACAGGCTTTGAAGTCTAAGTTTGCGTTTGACCCCGGTTTATTGTTCGGCAACCGTTCCAATTCACCGAACGGCTTGGTCGGGTTGTAAGCACGCAGAATTCCCCACACGCCGTTGGTGATCCCGAAATCGTCGTTGCTGGGGACGTAGAGATAATCCACACAATTGATCGAGGGCTTCTCATTCTTGTCCTTAGGACATTTGTTTTTGGCTTGTGCGATTGTTGACGGGGGCATATTAAAGAGCAGCTCGAAATGCTCGGAGAGCCCCATGCCCTGACTGCTGCGGTAGCCTGAGTTTGTCCACGAAGGCTCGAACAGCCACTTCGGTCCGCCCATCGTAAAGAAGTGCGAGAAGGTGTGCGCGCCGACGAGGATGCGTACCTGAACTTTGTCGTTCTCATAGGCCCGCAGTAAAGGCGTTTCCGGATCGCCGTTCTCCTTACCGCCGGACGGTATACAGGTAGAGTCAAAGACGCGCGACAGATCGCATCCCGGCCCAATTCGCCACGGAATCGGTGCGTTGAGATAGTTAACGGTCTGTGTGCCGGGGGGTGGTTGACCACCTGTGCTAATCAGGGTTGGAACAGGTGGAGGATTAACAGGAACGCCATCTCCGGGGGCACTCGATCCACCTTGGTACGCTAAGGTGAAGTCCTGGAATTCCAGGGCGAATTCGCGATAACTATCCGCGCCGTTCTGCCCGGTGATGATTCTGGCCTGCCAGCTTGTCGGCCCTCCGTCAGAGCGCGTGCCGAATGTCTGGCTGCCATCATTCGATGTCCATGTCGAACCTTTCGGCTCAATCAACAGCCCGGCATAGAGACCCGCTTGCTGGTGCGTGGACGGGCCGAAGTGGTCGTGCGTGAACACAGTCCGGACCGTGTTATCCTTCCCTTGATTGTCGAAAAACGGATCGGCGTACCAGCGCTGGATGGTGGTTTGAGCACCCCACCAATTCTCTTTCGAACCCTTTTTGCACTGCGGCGGCAGCGGATTTCCCGAACAAATTTCTTTCGGAGGCGGCTGTGCCTCGCGTAAATCCGTCGGGCATCCCACACAGTGCTGCCATGAGCCGCCGGGCGCATTGATGGCATGGATGATCTCCTGCACTTCATCCGGGCTGAATGTGCCGTCCTCATAGTTCCATCCATTGCCTGCGCCGTCAGATGAGGTCACATCAAACTTCACCAGGTGGATGTGCTGTCCCAGAATATCTGTCGGCGTCCGCACCTGAAAAGCATCTTGCTCATAATAGTTAGGCACCAGGTTTGTATGCCAGTACTCGATGAAGTTTTCTTCCGAGTTGGCCCGGAAGAAGAGCGGTTCCGCATCGCGCTTCTTGTTAATAGTCGGTACGACATCCTCCCACAAGGTGAGCAGGCGCTGCTGCTGATAGTGCATCGGAATACGGGCTCCATTCCCACCGTTGTTGAATGTGACGTCCATTTGGATGGCAGCCGCCTTGTAGGTGCGCTTCTTACCCGCTGGCTTGCCGTCGTCCAGCATGGCAGGGTCAGCGAAAGGTGCACCGTGCTGCGGGCCATTGGGCAGACCGTTCAGAATAAAGTTTGCGTCTGCTGGAATAGGGCATTCCGGATAGTTTTGAGGGCCGAAGGGATTAGCGGGGCTTCCGTCCGGGAGGAAAGTCTTGCGGCAGCGTTGCGAGTTATACGCAATCGCCACTTTCTCGACATTCGTTCCGTCCTCGGGGAGTTGTATCGAATTCAGCGTGATGTAATCCTTGCTCCAATCAAGCGCGGTATGCTTTTCAGTCGTAGTGCCTCCGTTGTTCACGTGCCGCGGTAAGCCGCCGTCCAGCAACTGGCCTGGGTTGGCAAGATCGGGAGCAAAATCCAGCGGTGGGTGGGGCGGGCGAAATCCCGCGATACCCGGAATGAAGAATGGGAAACCG
Organism: Pyrinomonadaceae bacterium; assembly: GCA_036392495.1. Lineage (GTDB taxonomy): Bacteria > Acidobacteriota > Blastocatellia > Pyrinomonadales > Pyrinomonadaceae > QHXM01. The sequence goes on from DASVXV010000008.1 coordinate 8,294, forward strand.
GGGTTCTCCTTGACATTCTGTCCGGTTTTATCGGGATTACCGGTCGTTCCATAAACTATCTGCCCGTTATCAATAAAGACCGGCGAGGGCATCAGCGGCATGGGCATCGTGGGCAAAGGCACGATGGCTGGAATGGGTGTGCCTGCTTTTATTTCGGCATCAGGCAAGGCGCGGGAACCTTTGGCAGGTCTACCATTAGCATCCAACATCGTCCCCATCTCAAGCACATCGTGAACGCGCCACATCGCCCACATGCCTTCAGCGAAGTGTGGATAGAAATGGCAGTGAAAGATCGAGTCGCCTAGCGTTTTGTTCCGATTCCCGCTCCCGTTATAAACCATCTCAAGTGTATAACTGGCCCCTGGGCTGATGAACTGACTATCCAGATAGCTTCCGTCGGAGCTGTTTGGCGATTGAATCCACTGGTGCGCGTGCTGATGGTGGACGTGCGTGACGCCCGTTCCGCCGTGGAGAATCCTGAATTTAATGTGATCGTTGAGATAGCTGTGATAGACGTTCGAGGGGTCATCAGCGTAAAAAGCTTTGGTCGCCTTGTAGCCAGCCGCCGGGTCTTGTATGGTGCGACCTAAACATGCGGCGTTGTCATTGGCGTCGAGCTTGAAAGTATCGGATGGCGTCAGCTTATTATACGTGCAGGGCGGCCCCGACGGCGGATTGGGGACCACATAGTTGGCTGGTACGTCCACGACCATCGCCGGGTCGCCGACTGACCATGCGCTCAAGAAGAACTCTTCATATTTACAATCAACACAGTTAGCCATCGGGCCTACTTTGATGCGGTTAGCATAGATTTCAGCGCCGATACCGCCTGTGCCGTAGTTAATGGCGAAGTCATCGCGTCCAGCTACGACTGTTGGAAACAGCGGGTTATTCCCATCCCAGAAAACATTAAAAGCCTGACTGGCAGACGGAAATACCTCGTGGTAGACAACCGTGACCTCTCGGTAAGGTTGTTTCCGATCCGGCAAAGCTGGGTTCCGACAGAATAATGGATCGACATTGAACCCCGGCTGACCTGCCTTATCGCACGGCGGTTCGGGCTTGGCATTTGGGCCAGCGCCTGTGGTGCCCGGGAACCTGCCCGCATTCGGGCCGGTGATGATCGCCGTCAGGTCGCTGTGATAAAGCTTGAGACCGCCCGGTTGCTTTTGGCACGTTTTTCCTACAACCTTGTAGGTGAAGTCGGCCATTTTCAGGATCGGGGTGCAGGCACGACTCTTATCCTTATAATTCGCCGGATACAAGGCGTCGTATTTGATGATCGGCTGCCCGAGCGGAGTATGTCCGTTATTGCCTTTGCTGTGATCAATCGCAAGCTTTAAATCATCTTGCGTGACTTGGCTGCGATACCACTCGGCTCCCGCGGGCTGGACATTTACTGCGCCGAAGAGTCCCTGAAAGAGTTGCTGCCCTACGGTGTTGCTATCACCCTCGGAATAGAGCAAAAAAGTTCCTTCCTCCTGGGCATAGAGCGTATACACCTTCGGTACGTTGGGAACGGCAAGACTGCTGTCGTTGACCCCCACGAAAGAACCGTCATCCGCGATGCTATGGACTAACTGCATCCCCTGAACATGGAGCGACACCCGCGGGGTGCTGGACGGACTGAAGTTTTTATCGTTCGCTGGATCAGGTAACTTTGGATTGGTGAAGTTAGTGAGAGTGATTTTCAGACAATCGCCTTGATTCGCGCGCAGCACAATCGGGCGCGCTCGCTTCCACGGCCTGAGCTGGAAATTGGACGGATTAGCGGGCGCATAGCTCATCACATCACCGCGGAGCGCATAAATCAGAGCGTTCGGCATGGAAGCGCCCAGACGGTTCAACATGTAGGGCTGGGCGATAGCCACCACATCGGCGCTAATGGTCCGCTGACAAGCAGGGGGAGGCGGTGGAGGAGCCGGGGCCGGTGTGCTTGCCGGGGAAGCTGTCGGCGATGGCGGCGTAGCGGTCGGCGGCGCGGCGGCAGCCGTCACGGGCGTGGCGTCACCCTTTGCCGAGTCCGTTTTAGCAGTCGCTGGACCAGGCTCGGCGTTCATCGCCACAGCCGGAGTTGTTGCCGGACCAGATACAGGTCCTGCCGCTACCGCCTCGGCCTTCGTCCCACTTGCTGAATTCGTCGCAGCGGCTGGCACAGCACTGGTTTGAGCGCGCGCCGTTACCGAGAGCAATGCGAAGGCGAGGGTCACGGTTAAGCAGCTAAGAAAGCTTCTGAGACGACTGTGACTGCTAAGCATATATTTTCTCCTTAAAGACAGCCGATAGAGGAGCGCCATTGATGCTCAAATAAGTTTTAGAGGCCCATGCTCGCGCTTGAGATAGGTGAGGCTAACGAAAGTAAAGAATTCGTTAGCGAGAATTATGAAAGACACGTGAGAAAATCAGGTACAGAACCCAGATTCGTTATGAGCAGCCAAAGCGTACCTCTTGCACCCGCCAGTGTCAACAAATTTTTTTGCTACTGGTCCTAGCGCTCAACCCGCCTGGACTTTAGATTTTCTATCATATCCGCCCTGGACCGGATAAAAGGTTTAGATTTTTAAAACTTCTCATGCTATCCTGCCTCCCCAACCCTTTGAACATCGGGGCCGAGTTTCTCACGGGGTTAGTCGCAAGAGATCGGGGTCGCCCTACAGGGCGAGCAGTCAAAACCGCTTCGTTCAGCCCCAGGTTGGTAGAAATCTTCTGAAGTACGGCACCCTGTCTTTGAGGGAACGCTTTAGCTCTTCAACTATCGAGGATTCCCAAGAGGCCGTTAATCTTTCCTCGCAACCGAAACGGACCTGAGCATGTCAGCCAAAGTAACAGTCATGAAGTTTGGCGGCACGTCCATCGAAGATGGGATGGCGTTCGAGCGCGTCGCGCATATCGTCAGCTTGTGCCAGAGTGAGCGCCCGGTGGTCGTAGTCTCTGCCATGAGCCGCGTGACAGATGCACTCCTCTCAAGTTTGCAAACGGCGGCGCGGGGAGAGATAAGCGTAGCGCTACACTCAATTGATGAGCACTTTGAACGTCACGCGCAAGTGGCCCGCAGTTTAGGCGCAACGGCACGAGCCGACATGATGTTGCTGATCGAAAGTTTCCGGCAGGAAATTGGAGAATTACTTCGGGCCGTCGCCGCCAGCCGGATAACGAGCGCACGCCTCCAGGACATGATCGCTTCATATGGAGAGCACCTTTCTGCCACTCTGCTCGCAGCCGTGCTTGAGGCACATGGGCTTCCAGCCTCTTATGTTGATGCGCGGCGATGTATCCTGACAAATGAAGAGCACGGGAAGGCCAAGCCGTTGCTCAAAGAGACGTGGCAGCGCACGCGTGCCGAGCTTGAGCCTTTGCTCAAGACGAAGAGAATTCCTGTCCTGGGAGGATTTATTGCCTCCACCTTGAAGGGCGTGACGACTACCATGGGGCGCGGCAGCTCGGATTACACGGCGACGCTCGTCAGTGCAGCTCTGGACGCGCGCGAGGCCCAAATCTGGACAGATGTCAGCGGAGTGCTAACAGCCGACCCTCGCTTGATCGAGACGGCGCGCACAGTGCCTCAACTCTCTTATGGAGAGGCCGCTGAACTGGCCCGCTTCGGCATTAAAGTGCTGCACTCGAAAATGATTCAACCAGCCGCTGAGCATGGAATACCTGTGCGCATCTGTAATTCGCGCGCGCCGGAAGAAGTCGGCACGCTCATTAGTACCTGGACCGGAGTAGCGCCGGGAACGGTTAAAGCCATCGCGCATAAGACCGGGGTGACGATGACCGAAGTCACTTCAACACCGGCATTGGTTGCCAACGGATTCCTGCCTGCGATCCGTAGAATCTTCGACCGGCATCAAACCGCTTTTGATATCGTAGCGACTTCAGACGTCGGTGTTTTACTGGCGTGTGAAGAGATAAGTACGCTGCCTCTAATCATCCAGGACTTACAGGAGGTCGGCTCCGTCGAGGTGAAAAGAGATCGCGCCCTCATCTGTTGCGTAGGAGAAGGATTACAGAGCGCGCCCGCTAGCGTGATAAAACTCTACCACGCTCTCGAAGAGATTGATTCCACGTTTACGCGCCAGAGCACCTCTGGCAACAATTTTATATTAGTCGTCGCTGAGGATTATGTCAGCAGAGTGATCAGGCAACTGCATCATGCGATCTTCGAGTATGATGCGAGCGAAGAGGAGCAAACAGGGTTGCGTGGCTGGGGAGAAGCGACAACTTAAAGATCACCGCCCCATCACGACAACTTTCTTAACGTGAGTTCGACATCTTTGTTGCTATCGAATCGGTTTGGAGAGCAGACGCTGCGGGTCTGAACTTCAACTCCGTCCCCTGGCGAGTGCGTAATTACGAGTAAAAGCGCGCCAGGCTGAAAAAGCGGTTTGTTGATCCATTTCACCCGGCGGTTCCGCAAGCCTCAGATGGCTGCAATCTGCTTCGCCGCGAACCCGCAGCAGTGCTCTGTCCCGATTCGTGGTTCGATTAGTGAGAAACCGCACGATAAATCCAATTCGCGGCTCATCGGATGTATTAGGCTTTGACCCGTGAACGATATTGCTGTGATGCAGCGATATCTCGCCCGGCTGTAACACAACATCTACTACACGTGATTCATCAACGACCGCCTTGACTCGCTCGCCGCGCAAATTTAGCAGATTGGGGTCATCTCGGACATTGTCGTGATCCAACACCCCCTGCTTATGAGAACCCGGCAGCACGCGCATGCAACCGTTCAAAGGATGACTCGGTGTCAGTGCGATCCAGGCCGAGATTGAAGGCGTAAGGTGTAGGCCCGAGTAAACGCTGTCCTGATGCCAGGACGCATAGCCGCAATCTTGCGGCGGCTTGTAGAAGATCAGAGTGCCGTCTATCAAAATATCCCCGCCCAGCACATCTTCGACAGCATTCAAGAGCGCGTCATGAGTGATCAATTGATAAGCCCAATCGAAAAAGAGATGGAGGCTATCGAATCGCTTCAGCGAACCTTCCCCACAGTTGTTAGCGATTGATTCGAACGCACTGCGAAACAGAGAGACCTCGTCCGCTGAGAACACTTTAATCGGGAAAAGAATTCCGTCGCGGTCGTATTGATCGAGCTGTTGCCTGGAAAGACTGGTGGTCACTACTCGACCCCTCCTGCCTTCAAATGACTGGACGCGGACCTGTCCGGCTCGCCGGAACTATTAACACCCAGGGCCAGAACAAACCAACGTATGAGAAGTTCGGCATTGTATCACGTGTCAAACGAGGGCCAAGAAAAAACCTCCGTTAAAGCAGAAGACCGCGCATGAGCGCGGTCTTCTGCTAAAAATTTTGGTGCCGAAGGGGGGACTCGAACCCCCACGAGTTACCTCACACGCCCCTCAAACGTGCGCGTCTACCAGTTCCGCCACTTCGGCTTTTTAAACGGTCGCCGATCTTCCGATCAGCTATTTGCCCGGCGCAGGCTGTGCCCCGCCGTTCGACCCATTCGCGGGCGTTTCCGGTGGAGCCGTCTGCACATTAGACTCTGCCGGGTTCTCTGGCACGCCTGTGTTCGCGGCCCCGGGCTGCGCAGGCGAGGCGGCGGGCGAAGCCTGCGGCGTCGGCGTTGGCGTCGCCTGCGACTCTTCTTCCGTCGTGCTCTGCAAAACAGAGGTCTTTCCGGTAAACGCAGGCAGCGAGAGCGCAATGGCGAGCAGCATAAATGCGGCGGCCGCCCCGATGGTTATTTTCGCCAGCAGAGTTTGCGTGCCGCGCGGCCCGAAGGCCGTGCTGGAGATAGCGCTTGAGAAGAGCGCGCCCGCGTCAGCCTTGCCCGGTTGCAAGAGCACCGAGACGACGAGCACAATGCACGTCAGAATAAAAAGAATATATAAAAGTGTCAGCAAAATATCGTTCCTCAAACTCTATTGTAATTAACAATCTCGGCGAAACTCTCCGCCTTGAGACTTGCCCCGCCGACGAGCGCGCCGTCTATGTCATCCTGCGCCATCAGGCCAGCGACGTTGTCGGGTTTGACCGAGCCTCCGTAGAGGATTCTGAGGGCGGCAGCAGCCTCGTCGGAGTGCCTCTGCGCGAAAACGCGCCGGATGAAAGCGTGCATCTCCTGCGCTTGTTCCGGCGTCGCTGTGCGTCCTGTGCCGATAGCCCAGACAGGCTCGTAAGCTATGATGATACGGTCGAGGTCTGATGCTGTCAACCCGCTAAGACCTCCTTCCAACTGCCCGCTGACGACCGATTCGGCGCGATCAGAATCGCGCTCGTCAAGGGTCTCGCCGACGCAGACGATTGCCGTCAACCCGGCGACGATGGCCGCCTGCGTCTTCTTTTTGACCGAGAGGTCTGTCTCGGAATAGAACTGCCTGCGCTCCGAATGGCCGATGATGACGTAGCGCGCCCCTGCGTCCTCCAACATCGCCGCCGAAACTTCCCCTGTGTGCGCGCCCTGCTCTGTCTCCGTCGAGCAGTCCTGGCCCGCCACCCCTATATTCGACCCTTCGAGCCGGTCCGCGACCGTCTTCAGAGCAGTGAAGACAGGGGCGATCACAACCTCGCAATGATTGGCATTCGCCACCAAAGGCTTCAACGCCAGCGCGGTCTCAACAGACTCCGAGACCGTCTTATACATCTTCCAGTTTCCGGCAATGACAGGCTTTCGCATGGTCACACCTAAAAATCTAAATCATCATCTTTGGTTTCAAGCTTAATCTCCTGCGCAACCAACTCACGCCACGTCTGCAAAACGCTTTCGTCTGCGCCTGAGCTTTGCAAAATCGTCGCTACTTCGCTCGTTTCATTCTTCAACTCAGGAAAGGTTAAAAGCAGGACTGCCAAATCACGCCAATCGGTGCCGGATTTAGGCTTTCCGCGACGAGCATGATAAGAGACAACTTTGCTGGCAGTCAGCTCAGCGGGCGACAAAACCTTAATCCCTTCGATTATCCGCGTTGCTGGCAATTGCGTGACAGGTCTCACATCAGCCAGATGGCGGTTCCCTTTCTTTTGCACTTGGTAAAGGCGGAATCCTTTGCCCTGCCCGACTTCGCGCACACGCACGGCGATGTGAAACTTTTGGCTCAGCAGTCCCCGCAATTCTTCGGCAAGCTCTTTGGCATGTAACGAGAGCAGATCAATGTCCTGTGTCATACGCGGTTCGTCAACGTAAGCGTTCACGGCTAGCGCGCCAAAGACAGCAACATCCTCGCGCCCGCGCAAAAACTCAAGCATCGTCTCTTGAATTGTCGCCAACGGCAGCGGCTCACTCATCGCAAACTCCCGAAATGTCAAAGCTCCAGCATTGAACATTACTCTTCAATCCAGCCAATAATTTGTGTGCCCTGATTGCCCCGCCGCAATCGTGTGAACGGCAGTTAGCTACAAAATTACCAGCCACAGTCGCTTCATCCTATTTGTCGCTCAGCGCCGCGACGCCCGGCAGCTCGTCGCCAGCAAGAAATTCGAGCGTTGCGCCGCCGCCCGTAGAGATGTGCGTGATGCGGTCCGCGACGCCCACCTGTGTGACAGCGGCGACTGAATCCCCGCCGCCGACGATTGTGGTTGCGCCGTCGTCGGCAGCTTCGGCGACAGCGCGTGCAATCCCGACCGTTCCTTCATCAAACGGCTTCTCTTCAAAGACGCCCATCGGACCGTTCCAGATAACGGTCCGAGCGCCTTTCAGCGCGTTGCTGAAAAGCGCTATGGTTTCGACTCCGATGTCGAGGCCGACCAACCCGACGTTGGTGAATTCAATCGGGATGGTCTTGCGGCTGTTGAGCGGGTCGTAGCTGTCAACGACCTGATGGTCCGTCGGAAGGAGCAGCTCGACCCCGGCCTCCTCGGCGCGCCGCTTAATCTCGCGCGCCGTCTCCAGCATATTATCTTCGACCAGAGACTTTCCGACGGTGAAGCCTTCGGCTTTGAAGAAGGTGTAGGCCATCGCGCCGCCGATGAGTAACTTGTCAACGTGGCGCTCGATGAGCGCATCAATGACCGGAATCTTGTCGGAGACTTTCGCTCCCCCGAGGATCGCCACAAACGGGTGCTCCGGATTCGAGATGACACGGCCCAGGTAATCCAGCTCCTTCTCCATCAACAGCCCGGCTGCGGCCCGCTCTACAAACTTTGTGATGCCTGCGGTCGAGGCGTGCGCGCGGTGCGCCGCGCCGAACGCGTCGTTAACGTAAAGGCCGTCGCAAAGATTCGCCAGCTCTTTCGCGAAACGGTCGTCGTTCTTCTCTTCCTCTTTATGAAAGCGCAGGTTCTCAAGCAGCAGGACCTCGCCGTCTCGAAGCGCGCTGACTTTGGCCTGCACTTCATCGCCGACACAATCCTCCGCAAACTCGACCGGCTTACCCAGCAACCTGGAGAGGTGCTCGGCCACGGGCCGCAAGCTGTACTTTTCGACGCGCTCGCCCTTCGGCCTGCCGAGATGCGAAGCGAGAACAATGCGCCCGCCCTGTTCCATCGCGTGCTCAATCGTCGGCTGCGCGCCGCGAATCCGCGTGTCGTCTTCAACCTTCCCGTCTTTTATCGGCACGTTGAAATCCACGCGGATGAAAACGCGCTTGCCTTTGAGATCGAGGTCTTTGATTGAAAGCTTCTTCATAGTGGTCAGTGGTCGGTGATCAGTGGTCAGCAGATTCAGCTTTTCAACTGACCACTGACCACCGACCACTGACCACTTCTTTTATAGTCCCTTCTGTGCCATGAATTTCACCAAATCGCGCACGCGGCAGGAGTAGCCCCACTCGTTGTCGTACCACGAAAGAACCTTGATGAGCTTGCCGCCGATGACCTTCGTGTATTCGGCGTCAACGATGGACGAGTTGGAGTTCTTGCGGAAGTCGCAGGAGACGAGCGGCTCTTCCGAAAAGCCCAGGATGCCGCGCAGCTCTTCGTTGGCGGCGTCCTTCAGCGCCTTGTTGACGTCTTCGGTCGTCGTCTCGCGCTCGACTTCTATGACGACGTCTACGAGCGAGACGTTCGGCGTCGGCACCCTCACGCTGATGCCGTCGAATTTGCCTTTGAGTTCGGGCAGCACGAGCGCGACGGCCTTTGCCGCACCCGTTGAAGTCGGGATCATCGAAAGGGCCGCGGCGCGCGCCCGCCTCAGGTCCTTGTGCGGCAGGTCCAGGAGCTGCTGGTCGTTGGTGTACGAGTGAATGGTCGTCATCTGGGCCGAGCGGATGCCGAACTTCTCATGAATCACTTTGGCGACGGGCGCGAGACAGTTGGTCGTGCAGGAGGCGTTGGAGATGATGTGGTGCTCCTGCGGGTTGTAACTGTTCTCGTTGACGCCGAGTACGACCGTCAGGTCTTCATTCTTGGCAGGGGCGGAGATGATGACTTTCTTGACTGTCCCGCGCAGATGTTTCCTGGCATCTTCCGCCTTGGTGAAACGGCCCGTTGATTCGATGACGATCTCCGCACCGACAGATTCCCAATCAATGAGGCTCGGGTCTTTCTCGGAGAAGACGCGGAACTCCTCCCCCTCAACCTTGATTCCGTTCTCCGTCGCGGAGATTTCGTGTTCGAGATTGCCGAGCACCGAATCATACTTGAGCAGGTGCGCGAGCGTCTGCGTGTCAGTCAAATCGTTGACGGCGACGAAATCAATATCCGGGTCACCGAGAGCCGTCCGGAGGACGTTGCGCCCGATGCGTCCGAACCCGTTAATGCCGACCTTGACAGCCATTCTCTTCCTAGCCTCCTTTATTCTGAACACATCCCACACACTGAGCGCACTCGCCCCGACAGGCAATATCTCAAGATAGAAGACGAACGCGCTTTAGTTTTGAGAAAAGCAAGATTATGCGCGCAATGCTTGAGTGTCAAGCGAGCGGTGCGGTGTGCATGGTTGTCAGCTCGCAAAGCTTGAAGTGCGCTACCGCTCGACGGCCACGACGCGGAAGCCGACGCTCGGAGATTCGTTCTTCTGAGCTTCGCGCTCGCGGATGGCGGAGCGCAGGCTGTCGCCGTTGCTGATCCAGGAGCCGCCACGCACAACTCTGAGCGCGGGGCCTCCGATCCATGCCGAACCATCCCTGGGCGCGCCCGTGTAGTTATTGTGATACGTGTCTTCACACCACTCCCAGACGTTCCCATGCATGTCGTACAGCCCGAATCCGTTCGGCGCGAAACTTCCAACGGGAGTCGTGTAACGCCGGTACACGCCTTTCGGCGCGTCCCCGTAAGGGGAGTTGCCGTCGAAGTTGGCCTGGTCAGACGAAAGAGAGTTCCCGAACGAGAAAGCCGTGGTCGTTCCGGCGCGGGCCGCATATTCCCACTCGGCCTCCGTCGGCAGACGGTATTTGCGCCCCGTCACCTGCGTGAGCCTGTCGCAAAAATCCTTTGCGAAGTCCCACGAGACATTCTCGACCGGGAGATCATCTCCCTGAAATTCGCTCACATTGATCCCCATCAGGGCCTTGTACTGCGCCTGCGTCACCTCATATTTACTCATGTAGAACGCCCTCACGGTCACAGTATGTTGCGGCCGTTCGGAGTTGTATCCCACACCTTCAGGCGAACCCATCATGAATGTTCCTCCTGGGACCAAAACCATCTCCAGCTTCACCCCGTTGAGGCTCTCTGTAATGGTTTGCACGGGCGTTGCGGCAGGCGTCGGCGTACTGGCATTGACGAGAGGCGTCGCCGTCTCTGTTGGCTGCGGCGAACTCGCCTGATTAATAGTGGCAGGGCTTCTACTTTCTGAGCTGGTCCGCCGCGTCAACGCGTAGGCGACGACGATTGCAGTCAACGCCAGAATCCCCACAGCGATGAGTATGATTGGAGTCTTCCGACGGGCGGGTGCTGAGGGTGGCGGCGGCGGCATTGGCGCGGGCTGTGTCGGGGGGACCGTTTTCTGGCCCAACACTAAATCCGTATGCCGCCAGGGGTCGGTCGCTGCCGCAGCGGGTGGTTGTTGTGCGACTTTCCTTTGAAGCTGGCGCTCGGCCTTCTCCTGTAGAGATTGTTTCGCCCGTTCCCCGGCAAGGCTCAGCGCCTCGCGCATAATGGTCGCGCTCTCATGACGATCTTTGCGCGCAATCGCCATCGCCTGGTGAATCACACCGGCGACGCCCGGCGGAACTTTCGGGTTAAGCTGCTGAATCGGCAGCAGCGGGTCCGGACGCCCGCTCTCCAACTGCTCATAGCGCGTCGCGGCGTCCGTCGGCGGCGCCCCCGTCAAGAGATGATAAAGGGTCGCGCCCAGACTGTAGAGGTCGCTGCGCTGGTCCGTTCCCTGCCCTATGATCTGTTCCAGAGGCGAGTAAACGGGTGTGTAGCCGTGCGCGCTCCGGCTGGTCAGAAGCGTCGCCATCTGCCCCGCCGCGCCTTTGGCGAGTCCGAAATCAATCAGGAAGAGGTCTTCCTGCGGGGTGAGCTTCAGATTCGCGGGCTTGACGTCGCGATGCAGGATTGGAGGCTGTCGCTGGTGCAGGTATTCGAGGACGTCCAGCACGGCGTCGGCCCACTGCAAGACCAGCTCGACGTGAAACGGCGACCCGCGACGCTCCAGCAACTCCAACAGGTCATAGCCGGAGATGTGCTCCATCACCAGATACTCTTTGTCACCTTCAACGAAATAGTCCATCACCTTCGGCAGCGCCTGATGCTGAAGATTGGCTAGCAGACCTGCTTCCCTCTCGAAGTCGCGTCGCGCCCGGCCGTCGGTCGCAACATCCGTCTCCTTGAGCGCGACGACGGCATTAACCCTCTGGTCAAGAGCTTCGTAAACCGTGCCCATCCCGCCGCGACCGAGCGGGCCGATGATGCGATAGCGATTCTGTAGAATGGTTCCGGGCGCGAGCATAAACTTTGTTTCTGGAAAGTACCGATCTTAGAATGTCTGACAAAACTCTGCGATGCAAAAGGACGCTCCACGAAAACACACGAAACGGCACGAAATTGATTTGTGTTGTTTAGTGTGATGCGCGTGGATCATCGGTTTTGTTAGGTACTCTTAGTTAATCCAAGTTGCTGGTTATAGCTGTGTGGAAAATATTTCAATTGCCACTAGCTTCAGCTAGTGGTTCAGGGTGCTCTGGTTCTTTCGGCTTGAGCCGAATGACAAATAAAATCCAGTTCCTTACCGCTTGAGCCTCACGATTCGGCTCAAGCCGATCCTTTTTAACCATCTTTGTCCACTAGCTGAAGCTAGTGGCAATTGATAATTGACATCTTGGGTTAGTTAAGAGAAATGAATCAATTCGCAAATGATTTCTTAACGGGTCCGCGGCTCTGCTACAACCCGAAAGCCGACGTAGTCGGCTTTACCCGGCGAGATGCTCGCGCCGCGATAGGCTGAGCGCAAGAGGTTCGCATTGTTGTTCCATGCACCGCCACGCAGGACCCTGCGAGTTTGATCTCCCCCTCTCAACCACGCGCTTCCATCTGTCGGGGCGCCATCGTAATTCTCATGGTCTACATCCTGGCACCACTCCCAGACATTCCCGTGCATGTCATACAACCCGAATCCGTTCGGCTGTGCCTGCCCCACCGGATGAGTTTGCGCTCCGGAATTCGCAGAATACCATGCCAGCTTATCCAGCATTCCCGCGTACGGGCCTGTTGTTCCGGCGCGACACGCATACTCCCATTCGGCCTCAGTCGGCAGACGATACTGATGCCCCGTCAGCAGCGACAGCCGCTTGCAATACTCCGTCGCCTCATTCCACGAAACACTTTCGACGGGACGAGTATCGCCGCGAAAGCCCGAAGGATTACTTCCCATCACCGCCTGCCACTGCGCTTGAGTAATTTCGTATTTGCTCATGTAGAAGCCCGGCACTGACACACTATGCTGCGGACATTCGTTTCTAAAACTTCCCATTTCGAATTGGGGCGCACCCATCATAAACGTGCCTGCCGGAATCGCCAGCAGCTCAAGCGATACGCCGTTCACGTTCTCACTGTAGGACTGCCCCGACTGTTGACTCGGAGTTGGCTTCGTCGTCTGAGATAAAGGCGCTGGATTTACGCCATCTTCACGCTTGCTTTGTAGTCCTCTGCGAATCATCAGGGCAGTGGCGATGATGAGGATGCCTGCCACGACGACCGCCGCTGTAATGAGCACAACCTGACTCTTGCGACGGGCAGGCGCGGGCGGATGAAACTCCTGGGTTTTCCCCTTTGCGCCACCCGTCTGCGGCTGAATCGCTATCGGAACAGTTTGCTGTGTAGGCGTGATTGCGCCAGCGCCTTCTTCCCGCGGTTGCTTTTCACGGCTTGCACGCGCTTCGTCGTCGTCGTCATCCGCTTCGGCAATCGCGACGCGGAGCGCGCGGCGCATCTCCGCTGCGCTTTCGGGGCGATTCTTACGCCTGATCGCCAATGCCCTGTGAATCTCTGCCGTGACTGCTTCCGGAACTTTCGGATTAAGTCCCTGAAGGTGCAGCAGCGGGTCCGGTTTCCCATCTTCAATCTGCTCGTCACGCGCAGGTGCGTCCGCTGGCAATTCAGCAGTCAACAGGTGATAGAGAGTGGCCCCCAAACTATAAAGATCGCTGCGCGCGTCTGTGCCCTGCCCTAAAATCTGCTCCAGAGAAGCATAGACAGGTGTGTAGCCGCGCACGCTCCGGCTGGCGAGTCCGGCGGTCATTTTTCCGGTCGTGCCTTTGGCCAATCCGAAATCGAGCAGGTAAATCTCCTCGCGCTGCGTGAGCTTCAGATTCGCAGGCTTGATGTCACGGTGCAGGATGGGCGGATTCAACCCGTGCAGGTACTCAAGCACATCGAGCAGCTCGTCGGCCCAGCGTAAGACCAGCTTGACGTGGAATGGCGCTCCGCGCCTTTTCAGCAACTCCGCCAGGTCGTAGCCGGGGACAAATTCCATCACCAGATACTCGCCGCTGCCTTCGGTAAAATAGTCCATCACTTTCGGCAGGGATTGATGGTGCAGGTTGGCGAGCAACTTGGCCTCGCGCTCGAACTCACGATGAGATGCCGCATCCGCCGCATTGCTCGCCTCTTTCAGTGCGACGACGGCGCTGACTCTCTCGTCAATCGCCTCATAGACCGTGCCCATCCCGCCGACGCTCAGGGGGCGCACTATGCGGTAACGGTTTTGGAGAATGGTATCAGGGGCTAGCATGCGCTTCTAAAAAATATGCGCGAGGAGTGATAGGTCCAGTTGAATAAAGCCTCTCTTCCGAGGCGGGAGCGTTGAAGTTGCCGCTGCATCTTAACGGAATCCCAAAGAAGCTGCCAGAGTGTCAACGGCCCGGCCAAGGTCCATTCATTCTCAGATGCCACTGTGGGATTCTTTACATCAGCGAAGAAACTATCCACGAAGCTACACGAAACCGCACGAAGTGGTTCGGATTTGTTTCGTGTTATTTCGTGTGGCTTCGTGGGTCGTTCTCTTTCCATTGAGAAGGCTTGATCCTGCGATCCCGCGAGTTTCGGTTTTTGAAACCGGCCGCACACGCGCCTCGTAGTAACCTTGTGCGCGAGAGCGTCCAGCGCTTATCTTTACAATGATTGAGTTATACGCTCGCACCTTTCGTTTGCCGCGCCAGATTCAAGGAGCTTTCAGTTTGATGTTGTCCAACAATGTTCGCAGATTTTTCCGAGCGACCGCGCTCTCCCTTCTGGTCGCAGGTGCGTTTGGCCTTCCCGCTGCGGCGCAAACACCGACACCGTCGCCCACGCCGCCCGCGAGCCCGACGCAGCAGGATGCGACCAGACCGCCGGGCGCTCAACGCAACCAGCCGGTACCGGAACAGGCGCGCCCCAGCACGCAGGACCCGACTGCTCCCCCGGGCGCACAGCAACCTGCGCCGCAGGCCCCGCCCGGCGTGAGCGTCACGCCGCAATCGGGCAGGACGCCCGCGCAGACGACCCCAGAGACGCCGACCTCTAACGCTGCTGAAACAAGTCCTGCGCCCGATCGGGCGACGGATCCTATGCAGGAGCCGCGCGAGCCAAACTTTCCGCAGATTCAAGCGCGCCCCGCGCCCCCGCTACCCAATCTGACGCGGCTCGGCGTCGCAAGCGACAACACGCTCACGCTGACGCTCAACGAAGCCATCCGCCGAGCCATCGAAAACAATAACGATATTGAGATCGCGCGCGACGACGTCAAACTGGCAGAGACTATTTTGCGCGCATTTCAGGGTGTCTATGACCCGCTGCTCACGCTCAACCCGGAGCTTTCGAATCTGGTTCAATCTCAACAGAGCACGCTCGGCGGGGCTTCCGGGCAGGCGGGCACGCTGACGACGACCGATTTCATCTTCGACAACAGCGTCAGCAAACTTTTCAGCATCGGCGGAGGCTCCTATCAGCTCTTCTTCAATAACCTGCGGCGCTCGACCAACTCGCGTTTTAATCAGATCAGTCCAGTCTTCTCGTCGAGTCTCGGCGTGACCTTCACACAGCCGCTCTGGCGCGACCGCTCGATTGACAACAACCGGCGACAGATACGTATCCAGCGCAAGCGGCTCGAACAATCGGACGCGGACTTTCGCCGCCGCACCATTGACGTCATCACGCAGGTGCAACGCGCCTACTGGGACCTGGTCTTTGCGCTGCGCGACCAGCAGAACCAGATTTCCAACCTGAACCTGACGCGCGAGAACCTGCGCCGCGTCGAGGCGCAGATCAACGCGGGCGCGATTGCGCCGCTGGAGCGCGCCGAAGTCCAGACAGAGCTTTCGCGGCGCGAATCCGACGTGTTGATAGCGACACAATATGTTTCCTTTGCCGAGAACATACTCAAGCAGTTGATCCTGCGAGATACGGCTTCCCCCGAATGGTCCGCCCAGCTGACGCCGACCGACACGCCGAGCTTCGACGCGACGCCCGTCAATCTCAGGGACGCGCTGACGGAAGCCCGCGCCAACCGGCCAGAACTGCGGCGGCTGAATCTCAGCCGCGACATCAACAGCATTGACTTGCAGTATTTCAAAAATCAGACGCGCCCACGCATAGACCTTCAAGCCACGTTCGCCACGACCGGGCTGGCGGGCACACCCGTGACGACGACGGACCCGCTCACGGGTTTGCCGCTCCCGAACACCGTGCCGAACAATCTCATCGGCGGCTACGGCCAGACGCTCCGAAATCTCTTCTCGCTCGACACGCGCAACGTCGTCGCCGGGGTCTCGATTCAAATCCCTTTGCGCAACCGCACGGCGGAAGCCAATCTCGCGGGGGCGCGTATTCAGCGCAACCAGCTGGAAGCGGCGACCAGATTGCAGGAGCAGGCCATCGAGGTCGAGGTGCGTAACGCAGCCCAGGCAGTCGAGATTGCGCGCCGCCGCGTGCTGGCCGCACGCTCCTCGCGTGAAAACGCGGAGCTGCAACTTCAAGGCGAGCAGCGTCTCTATCAGGTCGGGCGCTCGACCACGTTTCTGCTCTTCGCGCGCGAGAATGCTCTGGCCAACGCGCGCAACCTTGAGCTGCGCGCCGAGACGGACTACAACAAAGCGCTCGCGGACCTGCAACGCGCGACTTCCACGACGCTGCGAGTCAACAACATCATTGTCGAGACGCGGCCGACGCCGTAACCGGACCGACTCTTCAACTAATCCGATTTCGGAGTAAAAAGCGATGGCTCAACTATCAGGGACGTGGACGGGGACTTTGAGGTGTGAGAGCGGAGATGAGCTTCCGGCCGTTTTCAAGATCACCGAAAGCGGCAACCCGATTTACGAATACCAGACCAGGAGCGGCAGCCGTGAAGTCGAGCTAACGTTTCCGGGTCAGGCTGTAGCATTCGTCCCTCCTGACGGCGGGGTCATCAACGTGGTGGTTGATTCTCTCTCAGTCTCCCCGGACCACATCGAATTCCTGATTTCCGTTTCCGATGAGAAGACGAGCTGGGAGACGCTGAGCCAGAGCAGGGCCGCAATTCTTTACGAGGCGGCTTTGTCCGGCTCCGGACTGGAAGTCCGCATGACTGTTCGGTCCCAGACGACCTTCAGCCAACCCGGCATGGTCGTCCCCGGCGAGGAATCAACAATCGCCTGTAGCGGAACACTCCGTAGATAATTTTTGTTTGAAGATCACGGCCACAATCATCACTTTCAACGAAGCGGACAACATACGGGCCGCCTGTGAGTCCGTCCATTGGGCTAACGAAATACTGGTCGTGGATTCCGAGTCAACAGACGAGACGCGCGAGATCGCAGCCTCGTGCGGCGCCAAAGTAATCACGCGCGCCTGGCCCGGCTTTACCGCTCAGAAACAGTTCGCGGCCGAGGAGGCGAAGCACGAATGGATTTTCAGCCTGGACGCAGACGAGCGCGTTTCGATTGATTTGCGCCACTCGATTGAGGACCTGCTCTATACAAACGAGTCGCAGCTGGCGGACGGCTACCGAATCGCGCGCCGCTCGTTCTACATGGGCCGCTGGATTCGTGGCGGCGGCTGGTATCCTGACCACCAACTAAGGCTCTACAACAAAAAGCGTGGCCGCTGGCAGGGAGCCTACATCCACGAATCCGTGAAGATGGACGAGGGAGCGCGCGTCGCTTCGCTCGCGGGCGACATCCTGCACTACACAGTGCGCGATGCCGCGCATCATCATCGCATGATCGGTGAACGCTACGCGCCTCTGGCCGCGCGCCAGATGTTCGAGGGCGGACGCCGCACCACTGCCTTTAAAATAGCGACGGCCGGGGCGTCCGCCTTCATCCGCAGCTACATTCTAAAGGGCGGCTTCCGCGACGGCCTCGCCGGGTACTCAATCGCGCGCTTTGCCGCCCATCACGCCTTTTTAAAACACCTGATGCTCTGGGAGATGCAGAAGAAGAGTGACTAGTGCTCTGTCATGAAAGTTTTGGGCTTAAATCAATTGCCACTAGCTTCAGCTAGTGGACATCAGTTGACAGGAAACTGTTCGGCTTTAGCCGAAAGCTTTCGGCTCAAGCCGAATCTTTGATTGCTTTATCCTCCAGCTAAAGCTGGAGGCAATTCAAAGAACTTTCATTTCCCAGCGACAAGTAATGAGAGAGTGTTTTACCTGATTAAGGTGTCCGTCTTTTAGACAACCCAGTACCAGCCCCGTTAGGGGCAACAGAAATTCTTTTTACGGCACAGGCTACTTCTTAATCTCTTCACTTGTCACTCGTCACGGCTGTTCCCGGAAGCAACCTTCGCGGCGTCGGACCGGCGACGATCTGGGGTGTGGCCTGGGCGTTGACGACTTCGGTGAGCAATTGATCTTCCAGCTGGCGGTTGTCCCAGATACGATTGCCCTGATCCAGCATGGTGAAGAGAATGATTCCTTTGTCGTGCGTGTAAACGATTCCGGCGATACTCGCCATCCCTCCGTCAACTTCCGCGGTCAGCGTTCCGGTTTTTGCTACCACAGCGCCTTCGAGCCCCGTGCCCGAGAGCCTGCGCCGGAGCGTCCCTGCGTCGTCGCTCGCCACGGGCATGATGTCCGCCGGTTCCAAACCCTGACGCTTTGCCTCCTCTATGAGAGCGCGAATCACAGTCAACAGGTCGCGCGGCGTCATCAGGTTGTGCTCGCGCCCTGACACGGTCGCCACCTGCAAACGGTCGGCGGGAAGTTTCAGCTCCTCCACCAGAAACTGCGCGACTCCTTCCGCACCGCCGATTAAGGCCCCGATCTTTTCGGCCATGAAATTACTGGACCGCGCATTCATGTAGAGCAGAATGTCGCTCAGCGGGTTTGAGTTGACGATTGTAAGAGGCTGCCCGCCCGCTTCAGTTGCGACTATGACTTTCGGATTCCCCAGCTTGAGGGCTTTAACGAGACGCCCCCCGGACTCTTCCGCGTTGTTGCTGAAGTTAAAGCAGAACTCCGGCGAGACCACGACTTCGCTCAGCCGCTCGATGCCGCGCGCTCGCAGCTCCTTAGCGATGAGGCTCGCCCCGGCATCGCCGAAGGTCGGGTCGTTGCCGCTGACGTAGAGCTTCGCTTGCGACGAGGAGCTGTCGTCAAGCATGACGCGCGTCTGGAAACGGAAATCCGCCCCGAGTTTCCTCAGCGCGACCAGCGAAGTCGCGAGCTTCATCAGGGAAGCGGGGTTAAAGGCCACGTCCGGATTGAGCGAGGCGAGCACGCTCTTGCCGTCCAGCGTTTCGATCAGGACACCGTGGGCTTCAGTGTTTTCTCCGCGTGCTGCATACCAGGCAGCGGCGTCGAAAGAAGGCTTGGGTTCAGCCGTGGGCGCGTCGAGTCGTTTCTCTACGGGCGCGATGATTGCGGCCGTGTGCGCCAGGACCTCGCGCACTTTTATGAAATGAGGCAGGGCCGTCAGCGCCGTGACGGCCACCAAACCGCACGCGATCATCCAGTAGATTGGCTGGCGACGATTCAAAACTTCCCTCCGGCGCGATTTACATCTTTCGCAAACAAAGACGAAGCCTTATGATGCTTAAAGCTTCGCGGGCGCGTCAAGCACTAAATTTGTACGGACCAATCCGCGCTCGATACGGAACACTTTCAAATGGAATTCTGCTTCGGTCTCTTTTTCCTGGAAGGCTTTCTCGGTTTGCCCCTGTGGGTGACCTGCCTTTTCGTCGCCATCCTCGGGGCGATTATCGGGAGCTTCCTGAACGTCGTCATCCACCGCCTTCCGCGCGAGGAGTCCATAGTCTTTCCGAATTCGCGCTGCCCCTCATGCGGGGCGGCGATCACTGCCTTCGACAACATCCCGCTGGTCAGCTATCTGATCCTGCGCGGTCGTTGCCGCAAGTGTCAGGCTTCAATCTCGTGGCGTTATCCGGCGGTAGAGCTTTTGACCGCCCTCATCTTCGCAATCGTCTTTCTGTGCGACGCTTACCTGCGCGGCGGTTTAAGCCTGGCCATCCTCTTCGACCTCATCTTCGTCTCGGCGCTCATCGCGCTCATCTTCATTGATGCGGAGCACATGCTGCTGCCGAACGCGATCACGTATCCCGGAATCGTCTTCGCGGTGATAGCGCGCCTCGTGATCCCTTACGCTGTCAGTCCCTACGCGTTCGATGATTTCCCTTCGCTCGCAAGCGCGTTGCAGGGTTGGCCCGTGTGGGCCGTATCGCTCGCGGGCGCTGGTCTCGGCGCGCTCGTCGGGGGCGGAAGCCTATGGCTGGTGGGCTGGCTCTGGGAGCGCTTGCGCGGCGTGGAAGCTATGGGACTCGGCGACGTCAAGATGATGTTCATGGTCGGGGCATATCTGGGTTGGCGGCTGACCATCCTGACGATTTTTCTGGGCGTGTTCTCCGGCTCGATCATCGGAATCGGCCTGATGCTACGTCGGCGCGAAAGAAACATGCAGACGCAGCTTCCCTTCGGCATCTTTCTGGGCATCGGCTCATTCTTCGCGCTGCTCTTCGGCACAAGGATCATCATTTGGTACGTCTCGAAATTTTAAAGGCAGAGGTCAAATGTTTGTTTTGGTCTGTAACTGACCACTGACTACTGACCACTGACCACTGCTTTTATGGTCTCACGAAACGGCAGCAGAACCCGGTTAATAGTCGCGATGCTGGCAGGCGTCTTGCTGCTGGCCGGACTCTTTGCGCTGGCGCTCGCTTACCTCGCCCCGGATTCGATTTCGGCACGTGGGCCGGTCCTGCTGACCGTCTTCATCATCATCCTCGTCGTCAGTTTTCTTTTCATCGCCCTGCTCTTGCGAAGGCTCTTGCGCCCCTACAGGCAACTGGTCGGCGAGGCCGAGCGCGCCCCTATCGCCGCGCGTCCTGGCAAGCGATATGACGAAGGGCAGTTCGTGCTGGAGACCTTTCAATCCGTGGTTGCGAAGCTACAGGCTCAGCAGCGCGAGCTGGAAGCGCTGAGCGCAAAGGCCAGCGCGCGAGCGCGTTCGGCAGAGAAGTTCAGCGAACGGATCGTGGCGAGCGTCCCGTCCGGGCTTGTCGCGTTCGACGCGGGCGGGCGCGCGACCGTGGTCAACGCCCCGGCGCGCGCTCTCATTGAAGCGGACGGCGAAGCCGAAGGCCAGAGCGTCAGGGCACTACTCAAGGCTGTGCCCGAGCTGGCAGACATGGTCGAGCGCTGTTTGCAGACGGGAGAGGTCTATCGCCGCGAAGAGGTCATGGCCACCACTTTGAGCGGACAGGTCCGGCGCCTGGGCGCGACCGTCGCCCCGATTGACCTGATCCCGGAACAGGAAGGCGCGCGGGGTGCGCTCTGTCTCGTCACGGATTTGACGGAGGTGCTGCAACTGCGGGAGCAGGTGACGCTCAAGAGAAACCTGGAGAGTCTCGGCGAGATGTCCGCCGGACTGGCCCACGAATTCAAGAATGCGCTGGCGACGCTTCACGGCTACGCGCAGTTGATGCAGAGCCTCAATCTGGATGAGCGCGGGCGCGCGGCTTCCGGCGCGCTTGTTCAGGAGGTGCGTAACCTTTCGGAGATGGTTACGGCGTTCCTCAATTTCGCGCGCCCACAGCCGCTCGACCTGTCGGAGACGTCGCTTGCTGAGTTGATAAAAGAGTGCGCGCAGGAGTTGCGCCCGCTCCTTGAGGAGCGGCGCGTAGAGTTAAATCTCAGCGGCGAGTTCGCGCGAGCGCGCGCCGACGAGCGAATGCTGCGCCAGGCCCTGCTCAACCTGCTGCGCAACGCCGCGGAAGCGATTACTGAAGAAGAGGAAGAGCGCCGCGTTGAGGTCCGCGGGTCGAAAGAGGGCGATGCGACTGGGAGAACCTGGACTGTGATAGAGATTGAGGACACAGGCGAGGGGATTCAGCCTAATGATCTGCGACGCATCTTCATTCCCTTCTTCACCACGAAATCGAAAGGGCACGGCGTCGGCCTCGCGCTCGCACACCGTGTGATTACGGACCACGGCGGCACGCTTACGGCATCAAATTCAACCGAAGGCGGCGCAGTGTTCACGATCAGGTTACCAAATTAGGCGCGCGTGAAGCTGAACAGGTTTTGCCACAGAGGCACAGAGACACGGAGGAAAGAAGGCAGTAGGCAGAAGGCAGAAGGCAGCAAAGAGGTGCTACCTTGTCTGCCTTCTGCTTTCTGCTTTCTGCCTTCTGCATTTCTCTGTGTCTCTGTGCCTCTGTGGCTAATCAATTCTCAACACGCACGCGCTTGACGCCGAAAGCGATAATTCTCGCCGGAAGATTTCTCAGACCCGGAATGCGCAGCAGGAGGCGCAAGACGAGCGGCAGTTGAAACGTTCGATTCGGGACCAGGGCGTTGGCGATAATCCGTTTTTGAATGATTGTCTGAAACCTTTGGATCACGCGCGTCGG
This sequence comes from Pyrinomonadaceae bacterium, assembly GCA_036392495.1. Taxonomy (GTDB): domain Bacteria; phylum Acidobacteriota; class Blastocatellia; order Pyrinomonadales; family Pyrinomonadaceae; genus QHXM01. The sequence continues at coordinate 30,467 of DASVXV010000008.1, forward strand.
CCATTCACG
>DASVXV010000009.1:0-18152 GCA_036392495.1 Pyrinomonadaceae bacterium
AGAGTTTTTCGGCGGTCGTGCCCGCGACAGTTATCTCCACGCGGTGCCCATCGCCCGCGCGCTCGCGCAACTCTTCCAGGCGACCTGTTTCCGCGAGTCGCCCGCCCTTTAAGATCGCCACGCGGTCGCAGAGCACCTCTATGTCCGAGAGAATGTGCGAGCACATGAAAACGGTCGTGCCTTTCGCGCGCAAGCCGGCGATGAGGTCGCGCACCTCGCGCCTCCCAATGGGATCGAGCCCGCTCATCGGCTCGTCGAGGAAAACTATTTCGGGGTCGTTGACCAGAGCCTGAGCCAGGCCGACGCGCTGCAACATGCCCTTGGAGTATTTGCGGAGCTGCTTGTTCCAGCTCTTCTCGTCCAGGTGAACGCGCGCCAGCAGCTCTTCGGTCCGGCGTGAGCGCTCCCGCGCGCCGTAGCCGAAAAGCTCCGCGCAGTAGTTTAAGAACTCGCGCGCCGTCAGGTAGTCATAGAAGTACGGGTTCTCCGGGAGATAGCCGATGCGCGCGTGCATGGAGACCTCCGAGATGTCGCGGCCGAGGATGCGCGCGCCCCCGGCGGTCGGATACATCAGGCGCATCAAAAGCTTCAGGGTCGTCGTCTTCCCGGCACCGTTCGCGCCGAGGAAGCCGAAGATTTCGCCGCCCTCAACCGCCAGAGTCAGCCCGTCCAACGCACGCACCTTTCGCTTGCGCCAGAAGCCGACTTCGTAATCTTTCGTCAGATTCTCTATTTCGACAATGGACATAACGTCAGGAGTCAGGAGTCAGGAGTCAGGAGCCAGGAGAAAAGAAGGACCGATGATAAGCCGTTCGTGCTTTTCATTCTGACTCCTGCCTCCTGCCTCCTGCCTTTCATTTGTACGGCACTTTGGAGCTGGGATTGAGATCAACGTCGCAACCGTTTTTCACCAGGCGGTAAGGCGATTCCGTCGGATCAAGCGGAGCGCCCGACGACGCCTCAACATTCAGTCCTGCGGTGCGCAGCCCGCCGGCGACATCCATCCAGGATGAGACACAGCGGCCGGTTCGTTCCTGATACCCGGCCAGAATATTGCGAATTACCCGCCGCTGCTCAACCGAGATTACTTGCAGCAGACGCAGCTCGACCATGCGCTTCAACTGCGGGTCGTCCGCCTGCTCATACATGCGCTCGTAGATCATACGCGCCGTCTCTGTGTCATCTTTCTGAAGCGCCATCTGGCCGCGCATCGCTTCCATCCATTTCGGGGCGTTGGGCGTTTTCGCGCCAGCACCATAGGCTTCGCTCGCCAGTCTGAGCCACTGCTCCTTCTCCTCCTGAACGGTTTCACTGGTCCCGCGCTGCCAGTAGATGTAGCCCAGGTAATGATAGAGCTTCCAGGCGTCCGGGTTGGCTTCGATACCCTTCTTCAAAAGCGCAATCGCGTCCTCGTCCTTATCTGTTTTACTGACCGCGGGGAGTATTAGCGCGCCATATTCGTAAGCCGGAAGAAATTGTGGGTCGAGCGTGGTCGTCGTATCGAGCAAAGGCGCGAGCAGGCGCAGTTTGAGCGGCGTCAGGTCCTCAATCATCAGGCTGCCGTAAGGATGCTCCTCCTGGACCTTGATAATCTTACGCCCGACATATTGCAGCGAGCGCATCCAGTACCAATCGGCGATCAGGCCGTTGAAGCCGAGACTCATGCGGCGTGCCGCCGCTCCCGTGACATAAAGCTTCTCCTCTTCGAGCGCGGGGTCAACGGGCGGGCGATTCACTTCGAGCCAGCGATTCAAACCGGCCGCGCCGCCCAGGCCCAAAAGGATGAAGAGAGAGAGCAGCAGCGTCTGCCGCCGCCACAGGGCGCGCGCCTCGCGGGTCCTGCTTTGCTTTGCGTCTCTCATTTGAAATTACGGCGGTTGAAGATGAGTGTGGCGGTCGCCAGCAGGACCGCGACGTAAATGAGCGCGTAAGCGAGCGAGGCGAGAAAGAGCGTCGGCTGCGGCGTCTGGCCGTGCGCGGCCGGCGTGATGTAGCTGTAGTTCGATAGATTCGGGAGCAGGTAAAAGAGCGCGCCGAAGAAATAACGCGCGCTCGTCGTTCCCATAGAGGCCGCGAAAGTTTTCAGGTCGGCGCTGAAATGGCCGATGATGAAGATGAAGAACGTCAGCAGGGCCGAAAGCGCCGGAGACGAGAAGGAAGAGAAGAGCAGCGCAATCGCCGTCAGAATAATCAGCTCCACATAGATGAGCAGGACCGCGGGCCAGATGCTCAGGGCGAGCGGGTCCCAGCCGCCTTTGACATAAAGAAGGGCCAGAGAGACGCCGGCGCCCATCACCAGAACGTTGACCAGCAGCGTCAGGCAGAGCCCCAGATATTTTCCGACCAGGAACTCGCCGCGCCCGACGGGCTTCGAGAAGATGGCGTAAACGGTCCGCCGCTCGATCTCTTTGTAGACCAGGCCGACGCCGACGAAGATGGCGATGAACGCTCCGAAGAGCAGCATCGCGCTCAGGCCGAGGTCAATGATGATCTTGGATTCCTGCGACGCAGACAACTCGCCCAGGAAGATTGCGCCGACTATCAGCAGCAGCACGAAGAGGACAAGGTTGTAAAGCACCTTGTCCCTGACAGATTCTCGAAATGTGTTGCGTAAGATGGCGAGCATCCGCGAGAACATGAAAGCTATATTAGCATACTTCGCAAAACTCAAAACGAGGGCTTGAAATAAGAAGCGGGTGATGAAGGCTTTTGAGCCTTCATCACCCGCGCTAGATCAAACGTTAATTGACCCGTCAGATTAGTTGCCGAGCATCGTGCCGCCGGCAGCCGGGTTGGTCGTGTAATCGGCGCCCAGAGTCGTATCTGCGCGGATCACACCAGTCTGGTCCGAGTAGAAGCGGCGCGTACCAGTCTGCGAGACACCGGAGATGGTGCTCGGTCTGGCAGAGGAGGTGTAGCCGGCCTGTGTTCCAGTAGCCGCATCAGCGGCGACGGTCGCCACGTTGAAGATATAGCCGCTCTTGGCAGCCGTGACTGAAGAGGAGTCCGCGTCCGCGACGGCCTGGTCAATCAGGTTGGCCGTTCTCAGGGCGGCGAGATTTCCGTATGCGCCACCGCCAGAGGTTGACTGATAGGTCGCTTCGGCGCTCGTCAGCATACGCATGGTTGATTGGGCCGAGCCTTCGTTAGCGGCGCGGCGCGAGGAGAGGAGATTGGGGATGGCGATGGCGGCGATAATGCCGATGATCGCCACAACGATCAAAAGCTCAATCAGAGAGAAGCCCTGTTGCTGTTTCTTGGTGTGCATATCTTTTTTTGCCTCTTTAAATTCTTTGGGGATGATGGCGCTTCAGGTTCACACCATCTCATAATGAAGGGAGATTAAAGGTTGTGACCGATGATCTCCCCCTAAAGTCTCAAATTCACTGACCGTCAGATTAGTTGCCGAGCATCGTGCCGCCGGCAGCCGGGTTGGTCGTGTAGTCCGCGCCGAGGGTCGTATCTGCGCGAATGACGCCCGTCTGATCGGAGTAGAAGCGGCGCGTACCCGTCTGCGAGACGCCGGAGATGGTGCTCGGTCTGGCGGACGAAGTGTAGCCGGCCTGCGTGCCCGTGGCAGCAACAGCAGCAACGGTCGCCACGTTGAAAATGTAACCGCTCTTCGCGGCAGTCACTGAGGAAGAGTCCGCATCGGCGACGGCCTGGTCAATCAGGTTAGCAGTTCTCAGCGCAGCGAGGTTTCCGTATGCGCCACCGCCTGTGGTCGCCTGGTAAGTAGCTTCCGCGCTCGTCAACATACGCATGGTGGACTGAGCCGATCCTTCGTTGGCAGCACGGCGGGAAGAGAGGAGGTTGGGGATAGCGATGGCGGCGATGATACCGATAATCGCTACGACGATCAAAAGCTCAATCAGAGAGAAGCCCTGTTGGCGTTTTTGCGTTTGCATTGTTCTTTTTGTGCTCCTTAAATCAAGGGTGATGGAGTTGGAATATTCTCGCGCCATCGGCTTTCGTCTCAGGATCGCATGCCGCGCTGAGCGCGATGTGTCACGGGCGCTCCTAACAAACATCGTGCCGCAGCCTGATCCTGAGGGAGAGCTGAAAAAAACGGCACGGGGAGCGCGTTTTAGGAGCGCTTCTGATGGGGAGGCACGGGCCGCGGCCCTCTATTGCAGGAAACTGACAAATCCTGGCAGGGGCTAAATGCCGATTTTCGTCATATCGGCACGGCAATCCGGGGGCTTTAAGGCCGGGCGTTGGGGACTATTGTGCGGGCGGTTTTTTTAGTTGATCGGAGGGCTGGAGGTATTGGCAGGAGCGCCGACGGCGAAACGAAGCACGCCCGTCGCATCCACAAAATAGTGCTGCCATTCGTTGTTCGGATCGTCGAGCGGCGTCGCCCTCCCGACGTAGTCCTGTGAAGGGTCGGAAGCATCCGGCGTGATGACGAAGTCGTAACCGCTCTTACGCCCCGCGACCAGGTCCGTATTGGTGACAAGATTGGCATTACCGAGTTCCGTCAGGTTGCCGAATCTGCCGTTGGCGGCCCGGAAAGCTGTCTGGCTGGAGTGGATTACTCGCATGGAGCTGATGGCTGAAGCGCCTTTGGCAGCCTGTTTCGCCTGGAGAATGTATGTAATGGCTATGGCGGCGATGATGCCGATGACTGCAACGACTATGAGAAGCTCGATAAGTGAAAAACCTCGTTGCGATTGTGGTTCTTTCATATGCGGGGTTAGCCTCAGTTTCAAATAGGTGACCGTGGGGTTACGGACACAGCCAGGGCCCATAAGCAATGGATATGCCAACGCCCTGATGATTGCGGATTTCGGATTGCGGAATGCGGATTGAGAAAAACAGAAAGCAGAAAGCAGTAGGCAGTAAAAACCAGGAGCGTTTTGCCTTGACTGCCTTCTGCCTTGTGCCTTCTGCCTTCTGTTCTTTCATTCCGCATTCCGCAATCCGCAATCGGTAGGACTAACTCTCAGGTGAATTCGAAGCTTCGAAGGCCTGGTCCTCATCGCGGCGGCGCGGCCAGGGGTCCGTGTCGCGACGGCGCGGCGTCGTCTCCTGACGGCGGCGGTCGTCACGCAGTTGCGCCGTCAGGCTGCGGATGCTGTGCTTGTCTAGCAGATGGCGAAGCGAGCGCACGGAGAGGTGCAAAAGCTCCGCGGCACGCGTCTGGTTGCCGTCCGTGCGGCGCAAGGCTTCAAGCACGTAGGTCTTTTCCAGTTGTTCGAGATGCGCGACGATATTGATTCCGTCATCCGGCAGGTCGAAGGCGGAAGCGATGCGCGCCGGGTTATAGTTGGTTATCTGTTCAGGGAAGCGCTCGGGTTGAATCGTGTCCGTGCGTTCGAGGGCGACGGCGCGCTCAATCGTGTGCTCAAGCTCGCGAACGTTGCCGGGCCACGAATAGTTTTCGAGGAGTTGCAGGGCCTTCTCGCTGATGCTGAGCTGACGACCCGTCTGCGCGCGGAACTTGCTGACGAAGTGTTCCGTCAGTTCCTTGATGTCTTCGGAGCGCTCCCTGAGCGGCGGCAGCTCAATCGGGATGACGGAGATACGGTAGAAGAGGTCTTCGCGGAAAGTTCCGTCCTTGACCATCTGCGAAAGGTCGCGGTTCGTGGCGGCGATGACGCGCGTGTTGATCTCGATTTCTTCATGCGCGCCGACGGGACGCACCCTGCGCTCTTGCAGCACGCGCAGGAGCTTGACCTGCATCGCGGGCGACATCTCGCCGATCTCGTCCAGAAAAATCGTCCCCTGATTCGCCGCCTCGAAGAGACCTTTGCGGTTGGTGTTCGCGCCCGTGAACGAACCTTTCATGTAACCGAAGAGTTCGGACTCAAGCAGTGTTTCGGTGAAGGCCCCGCAGTTGATCGAGACAAAAGGTTTCTCGGCGCGCGGGCTGAGGTCGTGTATGGCGCGCGCGACGAGCTCTTTGCCGGTCCCGCTCTCGCCAGTGATGAGGATGGTTGACTGAACCTCGGCGACCGTCTCGATCATCTGGTAAACGGCCTGCATCCGCTCGGAGTGGCCGATAATGTTACCCAGCTGGCCGCGCTCGCGCTGCTCTTTGATGAGGGCCTCTTTTTCGACCTTGAGCGTCTCGACCTCTTTCTTGAGAGTGAGCCGTTCGAGGGCCTTGGAGACGATGACCTTCAGCTCGTCAATGTCGAAAGGTTTGGTGATGAAATCGTCTGCGCCGAGCTTGAAGGCCTCGCGGGCCGTATCCACGGTCGCGAAGGCTGTCATCATCACGACCCCGACTTCCGGCAGAAATGCACGCGCCTCGCGCAACAACTCGATGCCTCCCATGTCCGGCATCTTCACGTCGGAGACGATCAGGTCCACAGGCTGCTCGCGCAGAGCTTCGAGCGCGCGCCGCCCGTTCTCGGCCACGCGCACCTCGTGCCCTTCGCGCCCGAAAACGATTGAGAGGAGCTGTCGCATCCCCTGTTCGTCATCAACGATAAGAAGTTTGGACATAACGAAACCAGAAGCCAGGAGTCAGGCGTCAGGAGTCAGGAGAGCCGCCATGTATTTTTCCAGCATCTTGCTGACTTCTTCAAGCTGCGGCATCAACTCGGGGTGGTCTCCGTAACCCAGGTCCTTTGCCAGGATCAAATAGTACCGGCACTCTTCAATAGAGCCTTGAGCAATATTCATGAAGCGAGCTTTATCAGTTCTACTCTTTTTCTTAAACCCTTCCGCAATATTAGCCGGGATCGAAATCGCCGCCCGCCTCAATTGTGATGTTAACCCATAAATCTCTTTCTGAGGAAAATAGTCGCTGTAATTATAGACCGACAATACAAACTGATGCGCCTTCTGCCAGACGAGCAAATCTCTGAAACTTTTCGATACTGGCCTGTCCATATCAATCTCAGGATTCTGATGTAGAGCTTCTGGCTCCTGGCTCCTGACTCCTGGCTCCCGGCAATTCTATCAGGATCGTCGTTCCCTGGCCCTCGCGGCTGCGGACATTGATTGTACCACCATGATCGCGGATGATCTGGTAGACAATCGAAAGGCCGAGCCCCGTCCCGCCGGTCCCGGAGGAGAAGGGCTCGAAAAGATGCTCGACCTGTTCGGGCGACATCCCGCGCCCGGTGTCTTTGAAAGTGATGCGCAGCCGGTTACCTAAGGAAGAACGTAATTCGGCGCGCAAAGTTCCTCCTTCAGGCATCGCTTGCAGGGCGTTGCGCGTGATGTTCCAGAAGACCTGCTTGAGCTGGGCACCGTCCCCGTTCACAATCATCGGACCATCCGTGTAATCTTCTTCGAGAGTGTGCTCATCTTTAATCTCCGGACTGTGGCGCAGCAGCGTGAAGGTCTCGCTGAGCAGCTCGCGCACGTCCACGCGCTCGTGAGCCTGTGAGCGTGGACGTGCGTAAGTCAGATAATCCGTGATGATGCGGTTCAGGCGGTCGGATTCGCGCAGGATGATTTCCATCAGCTCCGCCTGGGATGAGCCCCCGTCCATCTCGGAGCGCAGGACCTGTATGGAGCCGCGCATGGCCGCAAGCGGGTTTCTGATCTCGTGGGCGATTGAGGCCGCGACGCGCCCGACGGCCGCCAGGCGGTCCTGTCTACGCGAAGTCTCTTCGAGGGCGCGGACCTGCGTCAAATCCTGAAAGGTGATGACGAGGCCGGTGGTTTCACCGGATTCCGCGAAGAGCGGGAAGATGCTGAAGCCCAGACGGAGCCGCAGCCCTTCGGCCGTGAGACAGTCGGCCTCGTAGCGCGGACTGGTCTCACCCGCCTGCGCCGCGCTCATTGACTCGTCAATCTGCCGGCCGAGCTCCCCGAAGAAGATGGAAGCCTCCTGCCCGCGCACGTCTTCGGCTTCGTAGCCGGTTATCTCTGCGGCCGCGGCATTGAACGTGTAGATGCGCCCCTGCAAATCCGTCGTGATGACGCCCGAGCGAATGGACTCGACGATGCGCTCGTGCAGCGCGCGCAGACTGGCGAGCGTCTGCGTGGCTTCGGTCAACTGCACGTCGTAGCGCGACTGGCGCCGGGCGAGGCGCGCCGCCAGAAGGCCGACGAAGAGAAATGCTATGTCGTTGAGGCCGACGCCCTGAATCACCTTCAGGGTGGAGAGTTCCGTCGCGGCTGCGTCGAACGGAGGGATGATTCCCCAGAGGACGGCCATCGAGAGGCCCGTAAAGAGGGTCGCGCACCCGACCGAAGCGACGAGCGCCGCGCGCGCCCCTAAAAAAACGCTGGCGACAGAGATGACAATCAGGTAGAGCGCGGCGAAGGGCGAGCGCACGTCACCCGTCAGCCAGACGAGCCAGGTCACGAGCAGGAGGTCTACGAATAACTGTAGGCTGGCCTGTAAGCGGTATTGCTTGCCGAAGCGCAGGGCCGCGACGTAGATGAGCGAGAGGCTGATGACGGCGACGAAGATTGAGAGGGCGACGCGGTCGGAGACGCCCGCTTGCTCGCTGGAAAAGAGTGTGGTGGAGAGCAGGAAGAGAATGACTGCGGCGGCGGCGCGGCCCACGATCAGCCACCAGAGCTTCTGGCCGAGCGTCTCCGCCTGCACAAATTTTCTCTCATGGGGGGCCATCAAGCGTAAGCGTATCACAGAGGGCAAGGCCCCGTGCAGTTGAGATTTCGAAACGGATTTTTCGGGCGGGAAAAAATTATTTGAAAAAGCGCTTGAGCCTGACGTAACGTCAGGCCTTAGGATGAGAATAAGAAAGGAGGGCGGGCTCTTGAAACCTTTGACCGAAAGTCTTCTGCAGGCGCAGCAGTTCGCGGAGCGCGCCGGGGTGACGGTCCGAACGCTACACCATTACGACCGGATGGGGCTTCTCAAGCCGAGCCGTTACACAGCGTCCGGCTATCGCCTCTACACTGAGCGCGACCTGGCGCGTCTTCAGCAGATTGTGACGTTGAAGTTCATCGGCCTGCCATTGAAAGAGATTAAGGAGCTTCTGGATCACAGGGAGTTTGACCTGACGACGACGCTGCGGCTGCAACGTAGAATCATAGAGGAGCGGCGGCGTCACCTGGACATGACCATCGAGGCGATCAAGAGAGCCGAGAACGCCATGTCTTCGGCGGGCGAACCCGATTGGGAGGCGTTCCGGAAAATAATCGAGGTGATCAATATGCAGAACGATATGGAATGGATGAAGAAGTATTACACGGAAGAACAACTCGCAGACCTCGCGCGGCGCGGCACGCCGGAAGTCCTCGAACGTGGGCAGCGCGAGTGGGCGGTCCTGCTCAAGGACGTGGACGAAGCGATCAAAGAGGGGGTTGACCCCGCAAGCGAGCGTGCGCAACTGCTCGCCGAGCGCTGGTCGAAGTTGATCGAAGAGTTCACAGGGGGCGACCCTGGCATCGCGGAGAGTCTCCGAAAGCTCTACGCGGACCAGGCCAACTGGCCGTCAACCTTCGAGAAACCTTTCAGCGACAACGCCGGAACGTTTATCAGTAAAGCTGCGGCGAGTCGGAAAGAGAAATGAAGGATAAGACAAAAAGCTGATCCACGAAATAACACGAAATAGCACGAAATCTAATAAAGCTTTTCGTGTTATTTCGTGTAACGCGCGTGGATAATGCCGGTCCGTTCGCGCCAGTCTTTTCTCTTTCGAACTAGCCCTTAGATACATACGCCATTAAGCCGCGCAACTCGTCGCGATGCGACTGGTCATGTTCGCGCATGAGCAAGAGGAGCCTTTCGAGCGTAATCTCGCCGACGCCCTCCAACGCGCCGCTACGATTTAACTGGTCTGACGGTAACGCTCTGATCACGCCGATATTCTCCTGTCGCGCGTGCGCGAAATCCTCAAGAGCCGAGTCGAAACTCTGACTGTTGTAATGGCGCGTCCTGGCGAGACGGCTTCCATCAATGTCCGGCAGCATGGGCCTCTCCTCCGCCAGAATTTTTCTGATTCGCACGCTGTAGCCTTCGCGCTCAATGTCGCGCAGATGGCAGACCTGCTCCAGGGCAGAGAACTCATCTTCGGAAGGCTTCCATCTCAAAGCCTGTTCCGACCACCCGGCGGTCAATTGCCTGACTACCTCGGGCGTCTCTTCCAGGAACTGCACAAGCTCGCTGAACTCTTGAGCGGTCATCAGCCCCTCCCCCCTCACTTCTCCCCGGAAGCCGCGAAGATCTTCATGAGCGCTTCCTCTCCGCTCTCAATCGAGCGGACGCGGCATTCTTCGTTGATGTCTGCGACAGAGACGTTCCTGAGTCCGGCCGCCAGAAACCAGTCCGCGACATGCTTCCCGTCGAACCCGAGCCAGCGGTCATGATGCTCCGTCTTGAGGAACTCGAACGTGTGGGCAAAAACATCCGTAATTACCAACTTACCTCCGGGCTTGAGAATCCGCGCCATCTCTTTGATCGCGAGTGCGGGCGATTCTACGTGGTGCAGGTACATGTTGGCGAAGACGTATTCGACCGCTTCGTCCGCGAGCGGCAACTCTTCAGCCACTCCATGTCTGTAAGCGACTTCATGAAATCGCCTGAACTTCTCGCGCATACGCGAGAGCATCGCGTCCGACTGGTCAACGGCCGTCACCTTCAGGCCGCGACTCAGCAGCCCTTCGGTGATGAACCCCGTTCCAGCCCCGACGTCGGCGGCCAACTTCTCCGGCTCGACGCGCGCGATACTGAACGCTTTTTCGCGCACGTTCTCCGAATAGAACCGTGGGCGCATCTCGTCCCAGACTTCAGAGACTTGATCGAAGAACTGTTTGCTCATAAGAAAGCCTGTAGCTCGATTGCGGAATGCGGAATTCGGATTGCGGATAGAGAGAACAGAAGGCAGTAGGCAGAAAGCAGTAGGCAGTAAAAGCCAGGAGCGTTTTGCCTTTACTGCCTTCTGCCTTGTGCCTTCTGCTTTCTGCTCTTTTAAATCCGCAATCCGAATTCCGCATTCCGCAATACTCCAAGTGTCCCTACTTGTTGGTTAGATACCTTGATGCAGCCTTGTCAATAAACCATTCAAGGGAGCCGTCAACAGGGGTGATCAACTGCGCTGGCAGGCGCTCGGTCTCCCGCACGTCGCCCATGACTTCGGCCAGGCGCTCGGCCTTATTTTCGCCCGTCACAAGGAAAAGAATATGCGCGGCGTGATTGATGGCGGGCGCTGTCAGCGTGATGCGATAGGCATCGAACTTCTCCACCCAGTTTGAAGTGACCCACTCCCGCCCTTCCTTGAGTGCCGACGAGTTCGGAAAGAGGGAAGCGGTGTGGCCGTCATCGCCCATGCCCAGCAGGACCAGGTCAAAGCGCGGCCACTCGGCGTCGTTGAAATAGGTCCGCAGCTCGTCTTCATAGAGCCGCGCGTTGGCGACCACGTCGCCAACGCCCCTGATGAGATGCACGTTCTTTCCGGGAATGGGGAGGAGCGAGAGCATCGCTTCATTAGCCATGCGATAGTTGCTCTCCGCGTCGTCCGGCGGGACAGAGCGTTCGTCTCCGAAGAAGACGTGAACTTTTGTCCAGTCGAGCCCGGACCTGAAGGGCTCGCTCACCAGAAGCTCGTAAGCGCGCTTCGGGGTCGAGCCGCCGGCGAGCGCGACCAGAAAACGCCCGCGCTCGTTAATCGCGAGGCGGGCAATCTCCATGAAGCGGTCCGCGGCGGCGCGCGCGACTTCTTCGGCGGTGTCGAATATAAGGACCTGTCCCATCAAGCCGATAATGCCTCGATTAATCTGGCGGCCACCGCCAGCGCCTCTTCGTAGATGACATCACGTTTGGCTAAGCCCAGCTCGCGACTCAGGCGACGCCCTTCTGTCTTCTGCTCGTAGCTCAACACGCGGCCAACTGTGCGCTTGCCGTCAATGCTCGCTTCCGTAATCAGGTTTTTCCTGTCATCGCTGAAAGCGACATAGAACTCGGCCCCGGAGCTGGAGGACGAGAGAGTGAGCGAGACGAGCATTCCGTCGCCGTGCCCTTCATGCTCGGTCGCGGTCATCTCAACGTTGATGTCGCGCTCATTCTTTCGCAGAATAAAAGTGACGTTGCTCTTTCCTGTGTTTCTGCCGACCACATCCCACCCGAGTCTGGAGGCAAGCCAGCCCGTCACCAGCAGGGCTTTCGGCGCAATCTCTTCCGTGGCCGCGTCCGGCGGGTCATACTCGACAGCGATCCGGTCCACGGCGTTCAGATACGGATGATAATCCGCGATGTCCCAGAAATTCGCCAGCAGCGTCCGCCAGGCTGTCAGCCGCCCCCAGTTGAGGTCCGAGACGGACATGAACTGCGGATCGTCGCGAATGATCTGGGCCAGGCGGGATAAGTCTTCGTGTGGGCGGTCGAAACAGGACGAGTCAATGACGACCCTGTCGGACATCGCCGCCAGGCGATTGAAGAGCTTGTCCTCGTAATGCGGAATATCTTTCCACCAGAGAAAGGTCTGGACATCAGGCACAAGCAGCGGCGCAATCGCGCTCGCGGCCCGTTCGACTGACGCGCCGGAGGCTTCGATTGTGACCTGCTCGCCGCAGACCTGCTTGCCGCTCCCGCCGAGGACGCGACAGCGCGTCGAGACATAAGCGTCGAGCTTCGGCTCGGCGGCCTCGCGGTCGGCCAGAAGGACCAGCGTACGCCCCGGATGATACTCGTTGACCGTGTCGAGCATGTCGTCAATCGCCTCGCGGTCGTCCTCGACCGTGGAATAGACGATCAGATTCAAAGCGCACGCGCGCGTCACGCCGGACCCGGCGTTCGAGCCCTCCGCCTCGTCGGCGGGCTTCCACATCGCCGCCAGTTCCTTCTCGATCTTCCCGACATCAATCCCTTTGCCGGAGACTGGAACTGTGTGTTCTTGTGTTTGTATCTGCGTGCCCATAAAAAGAGGTTGGCTGCGAGTGTCCGTTAAAGCGCGCTGATTTCAACCAAATCCTCGCCCGATTTCAGAAGTTCAAGAGCTTGAGGCAAGGTGTTCGTAAGGATTTCTTTAAGGCGCACATTTGATGTATTACCACATGTGACCCAGGTCACTTTCGGCGGCGAGCCCAATCTTTCCAGGAATAATAAGAAGTCGCTATCTTTTGTCATGACGATAGCATTCTCTTTCCTCGCGGCCTGAAATATCTCTCTATCGGTAGCATCTCTTAGGCCGCAATCACGAATGGCTACTGCTTTCACGGCAAAGTTACTGCTCATCCAGTCCGCTATCATCTGAGCATCAATCCATATAATCATGCGGCAAGCACCGGATGATCTAATCTGCGTGCGGCGTATTGAAGCGCAGCCTGTAAATCTTCAATTTCGAGATCAGGCATCTCTTCGAGGATTTGTTCAGCACTCAAGCCGGCAGCAAACAAGTCAAGAACATCAGTCACACGAATACGCATCCCGCGAATACAGGGACGCCCGCCACACTGTTCAGGATTGATAGTGATTCTTTCCAGCAAGCTCGACATAGATTCTCCAATTCAGCTGCGAATCATGGCAGAATAATACAGCCTGCTCACAGCACCCTCAATGCCTCCAGCAAATTCTGTCGAGATTCAGGTCAAGAGTAAAATCATCATCGTCAGAGAAGTCGTGAATTGCGGTCTGGTCTTCAATCACTGGTCGGACAAGTGCCGCAACTTGTTCTCTGGTCATCCCTTTGTCCTCAACCTTACTCATGATGTAGTCGGTTACCTTACGCGGAGTGCTTAGTTGAGAAGCATCTTCATCAGGGATGCTAACTCCAAACTTCTCTTCAAACGCCATTACTAATTCAACAGTATCTAATCCCATCATTCTATGGCCTGCGCCAGCGGCGGCCGTCTCTCTCGATTAAACCATGCGACTCTTTCGGTCCCCAGGTTCCGGCCTCGTAGTTCGGGAAATTCACCTGTGCTTTCGTCGCGGCCCACTCATCTAAGATAGGCATGACGATCTCCCAGCCGCGCTCTGTCATGTCCGCGCGGGCGTAGAGCGTGGAATCCCCCAGAATGCAGTCGAGCAACAATCTTTCATAAGCCTCCGCGAGCTGGATGCCGAAACTTGCGCCGTAGCGAAAGTCCATGTTGACGTCCCGAATGCTCGTCACCTGCCCTGGAACTTTCGCGGCGAAGCGCAGGGTGATTCCTTCGTCCGGCTGAATGCGTATGATGAGCTGGTTCGGCGTCATCATCGCCGTCGCCTCACCAAACAGGGGAAGCGGAGCCTCCTTGAACTGGATGGCGATCTCCGTGACGCGCTTCGGCAGGCGCTTGCCCGAGCGTATGTAGAAGGGCACGTTCGCCCAGCGCCAGTTGTCGAAGTACATCTTGAGCATCGCGAAGGTCTCGGTCGCGGAATCAGGAGCCACGTCCGGCTCCTGGCGGTAGCCCGGGACCTCCTTGCCGGCGATTGCTCCGGGCCCGTATTGCCCGCGCACGCATTGGGCGCGCACGCGCTCCGGCGTGAACTCGCGCGCCGCCTGCATCGCCTTGATCTTCTCGTCGCGCACCGCCTCGGAGTCCAGGCTCACGGGCGGCTCCATCACCACGAGCGAGAGAACCTGAAAGACGTGGTTCTGAATCATATCGCGCAGGACGCCAGCCGAGTCGTAGTAGCCGCCGCGCCCTTCGACGCCGACCGTTTCGGCGTTCGTCAACTGCACGTGGTCTATGTACTGCCGGTTCCAGAGGGGCTCGAAAATGCCGTTGGCGAAACGGAAGACCAGAAGATTCTGGACCGTCTCTTTCCCCAGATAATGGTCAATGCGGTAAATCTGCTGCTCGTCCAGATACTGTAAAAGCTCGCGGTTGAGCTGGCGCGCGCTCTCCAGATCGGTCCCGAAAGGTTTCTCGACGATGACACGCACCCAGCCCTGACCTCTGGGCCTGGCGAGATTGTGCTCGCCCAACTGTTTGACGGCCGCGGCATAGAATTTCGGCGCGACCGAAAGGTAGAAGAGGTGATTGCCCTGTGTGCCGCGCTCGCGGTCCACCTGATCTAGAAGTTCCGAGAGCTTGACGTAGTCTTCCGGGTTGTTGATGTCCGCGGTCAGATAATAGAGGCCGTGCGCGAAAGAGTTCCAGACCTCTTCATCAACGCTCTTGCTTTCGGAAAACTCCTTGACGGACTCCTTCATGCGCTCGCGGAAATCATCCGTGGACATCTCTGTGCGGGCGAGGCCGATGATGGCGAACTCTGCCGGCAGGAGCCTTTCTTGCACCAGGCGATAGAGCGCCGGCAGGAGCTTGCGCTTTGTCAGGTCGCCGCTCGCGCCGAAGATGATGACGGCGCAGGGCTCTGCCGCGCGTTCGAGGCGGATGCCTTCGCGCAAGGGGTTTTCGATGACGGTGGCTTCCTGCATGGTCATTCGGTCGGCGGCTTGATGCTTATAGTTGGCGGTTTGATTTTCGGCTCGCTCTTCTTCGCCGGAGAAGGTCGCCCTCGTACTGGCGCGCTCATCTCCGGGCTTGCCTGCACGGGCGGTGCTGACGCTGGTTCGCCAGTTGACGGCGCTGCTTCAGGCTGTGGCTCAGGCGCTGGTGGTGGCGGCGGCGGCATCGGCGCAACGTTCGGCTGCGCTGCCCCAGGCTCCGGCGCTGCGCCTCCAGTCATCCCTGCCGAACCTTTCTCCATCCTCTCCATACGGTAAACTCTGGCGCGTTGCCTCGGTCTATAGCGCCGCTTCTTGCGCCGCTGCTTCTGTGGAACGGCGATTCCGTCGGGAGTAGAGAGGGAATTGCCGCCTGCCTCTTTCGCCAGAACTATCCCGTCCAGGCTAAGGACAAACAGCAATAGTAGAATGATGCTGAGCTTGCTTCTCATAATGTTCCTTTCGCGTCCGCGCGCGGCACAACTTCGCCGATTAATTGTTGCAATCTCCTCAGACCTTCCAGAGCATCCGCTCCTAAATCAACGCGAATCGCACGTCGTCCGCGCGTTGCGAGCGAGCGAAAATCGCCGAGCGCCTGCGCCTGTTTCAAGATACTGAAAGTGTAAGACTGACCCGGAATCGGCAGATCGGTTTTGTCCGGGGCGGTCACCTGTAGAAAAACTCCGTTGTCCGCGCCGCCTTTGTGAAGCTGGCCCGTCGAATGCAGAAAGCGCGGTCCGTAGCCAGTGGTCGTCGCGCAGTGCGTCGCGTCGCGCAGGTTTGTCCGAATCTGTTGAATCAGAGCTTCGGTCTCTGGAGTCTCTTCGATGTAGTCGAGCATGGCTATGTAGTCGCCAGCCCCAGCCTGCGCCAGATGCGCGCGCAGGGCGTCGGCGACAGACTCCGGCGGCAGAGGCTTCTCGTGCGCGTCTTCATCTCTGTAAATGGTCAGCACACCGTCAGCGACGATGGCCGCCTGCTCTTGCAGCTTCCCGCTCTGCTCGAACTTCTCCAGCAGCTCGCGTGTTGCGTCCTTAGACTCCTGCACGTTCGGCTGATCGAACGGGTTGATGCCGAGCCGCCAGCCGGCAAAGGCCGTCGCAATCTCCCACAGGAAGAATTCTTCGCCGAGGTCGTAGAGGTCCGTCAGCGTGCGATAGACGACCGGGTGGCCCGCGGCTTCGAGCGCCTTAAGTTTGACTTCCGTCTCGCCACCCAGTTTGCCGACGGCGATTGAGATGAAGAGGCGGTCATCGCCGTACAAGCCGGGGGCGCCGAGCGGTTCATTGGCGATGGGCACGGTGCCTTTGCCCTCCTTGCCTGTGCTTTCGGCTACCAGTTGCTCTATCCAGAGGCCGAGGGCGCTGATTTCGGGGGCCGTGACGAGCGTCAGCTTGTCGCGCCCTGCGAGAGCGCATTCGCCGAGGATCGCCCCGAGGCGCGCGCCGGGATTGTCCGCGGCGGGCACGACCTGCGAGCAGGAGTGCATGACGCTTTCCGCGCGGTCGAGCAGTTTCTTGATGTCGAGTCCCATCAGGGTCGCCGGGACCATCCCGAAATAAGAGAGCGCGGAGTAGCGCCCGCCTATGTCCGGGGGGTTGAGAAAGATTCGCTTGAACTTGTCCGCGGTCGCCATCTGCTCCATCAGCGTGCCGGGGTCTGTGATGGCGACGAAGTTCTCGCCAGGGTTCTCCTTCACGGTGCGGACCTGTTCGTACCAGTATTTGTAGAAGACCAGCGGCTCGGTCGTCGTCCCGGATTTCGAAGCGATGATGAAGAGCGTCCGGGCGAGATCAATCCGGCCGGCAAAGTCTGCGAGCGCGTCCGGGTCCGTCGAGTCCAGAACGAGGAGTTCCGGGTAGCCATCCTGGCGGCCGAACGTCTGGCGGAAGACTTCAGGGCACAGGGACGAGCCGCCCATACCGCAGAGCATGACGTGCTTGAAGTCGCGCGCGCCGCGGATGCGGTCCGCGAACGCGATGAGGTCGTCCTCCACCCCGATCATCATGTCGGGCACGATCAGCCAGCCGAGCGCGTTCTTGATAATCTTCTGATGCTTCTCGTCCGTCTTCCAGAGCGAGGCGTCCTTGCGCCAGATGCGGCGCATCACGTCCCCCTTATCCGCTTCCTTGATGGCGGCATTGACTGCGTCCGCGTGCTTGCCGAGCGTGGCCTGGACCCGTGCGTTGATGCCGGACCGGAGCGCGTCGCGTTTGGATTCGATGGACTCGACGAGCGTGTCGAACGAGCCGACGAATGCCGTCAACCCGTCCTTCTGCAATTTCTCGGTGACTTCCTTGAGGTTGATGCCAATCTCTTCAAGCCCACTGATGAGCGTGTGCGCTTCCTCGACACCTTCTTCCAGGGACGGTCGGACCGTGCCGTGGTCGCGGAACGCCGTGTAGGTTTGCGGCGGGACGGTGTTGACCGTTTCGGGGCCGATGAGGTTGTCAACGTAGAGCACGTCAGAGTATTTCGGGTTCTTGGTTCCCGTGGAGGCCCAGAGGCAGCGCTGCGCCTGTGCGCCCTTGGCCTTCAGTTTGCCGAAGCGCTCCCCGCCGAAAATCTCTTTGAACTTCTGGTAGGCGATCTTCGCGTTGGCAATCGCGGCCCGCCCCAGAAAGGCTTCGAGCGTCGCCCGCTCTTCGGGCGTTTTGGCGTGTCGCGCGCGGTATTCGAGGTCCGAGTCAATCGCCGTGTCCACGCGGGAGACGAAGAAGCTGGCGACTGAGGCGATGTGGTCAACCGTCTTGCCTTCGGCGTCGCGCCGCTCCAAACCTTTGATGAAAGCCTCCGCGACCTGTTCGTAGTTCTCAATCGAGAAGATCATCGTGACATTGATGTTGATGCCGCGATAAATGCTCTCCTCGATGGCGGGCAGGCCTTCCTGCGCGGCGGGGA
>DASVXV010000010.1:0-33578 GCA_036392495.1 Pyrinomonadaceae bacterium
TTTATATGCCTTCACGCGCCAGCTATATCTTATATCAGGCGTTTAGCGCAAGCAGCAACGGCGATTTGAAAGCATCGCCTTCGGTGGCTGCGGTTTCATCTGCCGCTTGAATGCAGCAGCCTTCTCCGAGGTTTAGGTAAACTCGACTTTATTCAAGCGCCAAATATTTATGGGCGACCAAAAGCGGTCGCCCATATAGTAATTCCAGTGTCGTCGGTGCGACGACTTAAATGGGCCACTTTTTGAGGTGGGAAACGCGTGCCCATTTCGTCGGCGGGCGAATTTTGTCTATAATCACGTCGTCTCACATTTCCGAAAGAAACAGTTTTACAGGTGAGCAATCAAAAGACTTGAATCATGAATCGTAACCAGACCCTGTCTTTACCATTCACGATTTACCATTTACGATTCACGATTTTTCTATGACCCCCGAACGCTGGAAACAGATTGAGGAAGTATTCCAGTCGGCGCTCGACCTCCCGGCAGGCGAACGCCGGCAGTATATCGTCGAGGCGTGCACTGGCGACGACAACCTGCGCGAGCAGGTCGAGGCGCTCGTCGAACAGTACGAAGAGGCCGGGGACTTTATTGAAGAGCCCGCCTTCGCCATTTCGAGCCTGCGTCCCACAACCGATTCCGAGGCGACGACGCTTTCGAGCGACTCCTGGGACGACCCGGCCATAGGCCGCCGCGTCGGTTCTTACAGAATCGTGCGCGAGATCGGGCGCGGTGGGATGGGCGCGGTCTACATGGCCGAGCGCGCCGACAGCGAGTTCCGCCGCCGTGTCGCCATCAAACTGATCAAGCGCGGGATGGACACGGATTTCATCCTCCGGCGCTTCCGCAACGAGCGCCAGATCCTGGCCTCGCTCGATCACCCGAATATCGCACGGCTCCTGGACGGAGGAACGACGGACGACGGCCTCCCCTACTTCGTCATGGAGTACATCGAGGGGCTGCCCATCTATCGCTTCAGCGACGAGCGGAAGCTGACCATCGCCGAGCGGCTGCGCCTCTTCCGGCAGGTCTGCGACGCGGTCCAGTACGCGCACCAGCACCTGGTCATCCACCGCGACATCAAGCCGTCGAACATCCTGGTCACCTCAGACGGCGTGCCCAAGCTCTTAGACTTCGGCATCGCCAAGCTTTTGAACCCGGAGCTAGCGGACATTACGCAGGACCCGACGGCGACAGCCATGCGTCTGATGACGCCTGAATACGCCAGCCCTGAGCAGGCGCAGGGACAATCGGTCACGCCGGCCACAGATGTTTACAGCCTCGGCGTGCTGCTTTACGAACTGCTGACAGGACATCGCCCCTATCACTTCTACAGCCGCGCCCCGCACGACATCGCGCGCGTCATCTGCGAAGAGAAGCCCGCGCACCCGAGCATCGTCGTCACGCGCCCTTACGACCTTCTGCCGACACCTCTGGAGACGGACACGCTCGAATACATCTACTGGAGTCGCAGCGCCGAGGGCGGGAATCTACAGCAGGAACTTGAGGGCGACCTGGACAACATCGTGATGAAGGCGCTGCGTAAAGAGCCCAGGCGCCGCTACCAGTCTGCGGAAGCCCTGCGCGCGGACATCACGCATCACCTCGAAGGGGAACCTGTCGCCGCGACCTCCTTTTACCCTACGGCGTCCTACCCGGCGAAGGCTGTCGCGTCGGAAAAGCCCACGACAGGGAAGGCCATCGCCGTGCTGCCGTTCAAAATTCTGGACGCGCGCCAGAGCGAAGACACGGGCGACGAGTACCTGGCCGTCGGGCTGGCCGACGCGATGGTCACGCGCTTGAGTAATGTGCGCCGCTTCGTCGTGCGTCCGACCAGTAGCGTGCAGCGCTACGCGGGCAGCGATGATCCCCTGAGGGCCGGGCGCGAACTGGGCGTTGACTTCATCGTCACCGGGACAATCCGCAACGCCGGCGAGTACATACGCGTCAGCGCGCAACTCCTGAGCGTCGCCGACGGCGGGACGCGCTGGGCTGGCCGATTCGAAGAGACCTCCACGGACGTCCTCATCCTCGAAGACTCCATCTCGGGGCAGGTCGCCGAAGCGCTCGTCCCGCACTTAACGGGCGACGAGCGCCGCCAGCTCTCAAAGCGCGGCACGGACAACGCCGAAGCTTACGAAGCTTTCCTGCGCGGTCGTTACCACTGGAACTCTATGACCGGCGAAGGCTTCGCCAAAGCTCTGACCTGTTACAACAAGGCCGTCGCGCTCGACCCGTCTTACGCCGCGCCCTACGCCGGAATCGCTGAGTATCACTGCTGGCTGGCCGTCTACGGCCTGTTGCCGCCGGACGAGTGTCTCGCCGCGGCGCGCGAGGCGGCCGAACGAGCGGTCCAGCTCGACGACTCGCTCGCCGAAGCTCACACAGCACACGGCCTGGCCCTGCTCAACCACGAATGGCAGTGGCAGCTGGCCGGAGAGCGTTACCGCCGCGCCCTCGAACTCAATCCTAACTATTCGACGGCGCACGCGCACTATGCCTGCCAGCTCGGGATGGAAGGCCGCTTCGACGAGTCTGTCGCAGAGGCCCGGCGCGCCTGCGAGTTGGACCCGCTCAACCCGTTCCCGGCTTACTTTCTCTCCTGGTGCCTGTATCAGGCGCGTCGCTATGACGAAGCAATCGCGCAGGCGCGCCACCTGTTGCAGTTCGAGCCACGCTACGGTTCGGCGCGCTTCATCCTGAGCTGGACCTTGCGTCGAGTCGGCAAATACGACGAGGCGATTGCGGAAGCGAAGAAGGCGATTGAGATCCTCGGCGACATCCCTATGTTCTCGGCCGCGCTCGCGACCGCCTACGCGGAAGCGGGACAGGCAGAAGAGGCCCGGCGCATCCTCGCCGAGCTTGGCGAAATGGCCTTGAAGCGCTACGTTTCGCCCTATCATCTGGCCTTCGCCCACGTTTATCTGGGCGAGCGCGACGAGGCTCTGGGCTTGCTGGAACAAGCCATCGCGGCTGACGACCCGTGGCTGGTCTGGCTCGGCGTCGAGCCGCAACTGGACCCTTTGCGCAACGCACCGCGCTTCGAGGACCTGCTGCGGCGGACCAGGAACCCGCTCTACATGATGCGCCTGGAGCAGACAATCGCGCCGTCCGCCGCGTCTGCACGGAAAATCATTCCGTCGGATGCGGCCCCCGCCACGCCTGTGCCGCGGCACCGCCCGACGGAAGATGAAGAGGCCAACAAGCTTTACGTCGCCGGCCGCTATTTTGCGACCAGACGCACGGCGGAGGGACTGCGCCAGGCCATCGAAAGGCTGGAACACGCCGTTGCGCGCGATCCGGCTTTCGCGCTCGCCTATTCGGAGATGGCCGATTGCTACTCGCTGCTGAACTGGTACGTCGAGCCGCCGCCAACAGAAGCCTGGGAACGCGCCAAAGAGGCCGCGCTGCGCGCCGTCGAGGCTGACGATCAACTGGCGGACGCGCGCTCGTCGCTCGGTTTCGTACGCATGCATTACGACCGCGACTTTTACGCCGCCGAAAAGGAGTTTCGCCGCGCCATAGAGCTGCGGCCCGACAACGCCGTCGCGCACCGCTGGCACGCTTTTAACCTTTCGGCTATGGGGCGTCACGAAGAGGCCATAGCCGAGATCAGACGGGCGCAGGAGATTAACCCGCGCTCGCCCGTCGTCGCGACGGCTTTCGCCAACGTCCTCTTCTTCGCGGAAAGATTCGAAGAAGCGATAGAGCAATGCCAGAAAGCTCTTGAGCTTGATCCGGGCTCGCTCTCCGCACACATTATTATGCGCTGGTCTTACGAGAGCAGGGGCATGTGCGACGAGGCGTTCGCGGTCTACGAACAGGAGCGGGCCTTCGCGGGCGAGACGCCGAACACGCGCGCCAAACACGCGCATGTGCTGGCCGCGTGCGGGCGCGAGGCTGAGGCGCTGGAAATCTTGCGAGACCTGGTGGAACGTCGCGACGAACATTGGGTGACGGCCTACGAGATCGCGGTTATCTATGCGTTCCTGGGCGAGCGCGACGAGGCGTTCAAGTGGCTCACGCAGGCCGAAAAGGAGCACGCGGTCGGCTTCACTTACGTTCGCGTGGACCCGCGCCTCAACAATCTTCGCGCCGACCCGCGCTTTGACGACTTGCTGCGGCGAATTGACAGGAATCTCGGAGAGGCACAGGGCGGTCCCGCGTGACCCGACCGCCGCCTGCCTTAAGCGCGCGAGATGTCCGAACGTTATGCCCGCCAGCCTTTTGCGCCGCTTTGCTCCACGGAAAATCGAAGACTGCTACGGCGCCGCGCGATAAGGCGTAGGCGTAGGCGTCGGAGCCGCGTGCTGGCGGAAGGTCGTCGGCCGCTGGCGCGGCAATGGCGGGAAGCGTTGGCGCTTAACTCTGCTACGGCTGCTTCAACTCTCATCACAATCAATTCACTCCTCACCTAATAAACGCGCGAACCACAACGGAAATGAATCACAAATCTTCTGGCGCGCCGCCCGCAGAGGTAAATTTTTCACAAAAAATATTTTCGCCAAAGCTGTTCCGGTGATTCATTTTCGCAGTGGTCCGCGCGTTTACAGGTAGGAGGGACAATCGTCATGCAACAGCACAGGCAAATACGCATCATCAAGCGCGAGCAGAGAGCAGCGCAGGTTGAGACGCCCGCCCCCGTCGAGGAAGCGAGCGGCTCGGTCGTATCTGAGCGCAAGCTGAAGACGGTCGTCTCCGGCTGGGTGCGCGAGCACCAGGAGCGGGCCGAGGAATACAAGCGCATGTTCTCGGTCATGCTCGCCGAAGCGGGTTTTCGCGCGCCGCGAACGCCCTCGCGCGCATAAAGCCCGAAGCTTTCGCGCTGGTCCCCGGTCCCACGAGTCTCACCTTGACAAGGCGAGCGCTTATCGCTTAGGTTTGCCTACCCGAGTTTTGATCTTTACATCTGAAGTAGAGGCGCGTCCTCCAAGAGTAGTCGGACCGTAGAAGTTGAAGGCTTCACGCAAGGGTCCGTTGAAAGGGGCTGGACGCCGAAGCCTGTTGCGCACCTTCAAGGCGCAGGCGGGCTGGTCGCTGCGGCTAAATCCGCAGGACTGTCACCGGATAAGTTCAAGCGGTGGAGGGCTACGACTGCTATTGATGACGGGGCGCGACCTGGTTTTTAAGAACGCGCGCCTCTCGTCCAATTATTTTCTTACGGAAGAGGTCGGTCGTGTCTGCTCATGATCGGCCTCTTCGTGTTTTATCAACTGGTCAGCACCGATTGCGGAATGCGGAATGAAAGAACAGAAGGCACAAGGCACAAGGCAGAAGGCAGCAAAGGCAAAACGCTTCTGTCTTTTACTGCCTACTGCTTTCTGCCTTCTGCCTTCTGTTCTTCTCAATCCGCAATCTAAAATCGGCAGGTGGTACTGACGTTCTCAGATGGAGAAACTTTTAGAGCCAACAGTAATGAAATTCGGCGGGACGTCCGTCGAGGATGCGCGCGCGTTCGAGCGCGTGGGGCGCATCGTGCGCGCGAAAGAGACAGCGCGCCTCGTCGTCGTCGTCTCCGCAATGAGCCGCTTCACGGACGCGCTCCTCGAAAGCGTGCTCATGGCCGCCGAAGGCGACGCCCCGTTGGGCGCACACGTTCTCGAACAACACTTCGCGCGCCACACGGATGTCGCCCGCAGCCTGCTTCCGGCGCAACAGGTCTCGAAGGTAGAGGAAGAGATCGAGCGGGCGCGGCATGAAATAAACGAACTCCTGCGCATCATAGCCGCGCATCCTGTGACGCGTCCGCCCTTGCAGGACGAGATCGTCTCCTACGGCGAACGCCTCTCCTCCTTCCTGCTCGCTTCGGCCCTCAGCCAGCAGGGACTTGCGGCGCAATTCGTGGACGCGCGCCGCCTGGTCCTGACGGACGACGTTTACGGCAACGCCACGCCCCTAATCGAAGAGACCGAAGCACGCACGCGCGCTCTTCTCGAACCCCTAATCGCAGCCTCCACGATTCCGGTCGTCGGCGGCTTCATCGCTTCTACAAAAAGCGGCGCGACCACCACGCTCGGGCGCGGCGGCTCGGACTACACGGCGGCGCTCGTCGGCGCTGCGCTCGGCGCCCGCGAGATAGAGATTTGGACAGACGTGTCCGGGGTGCTCACGGCGGACCCGCGCGTGGTTCCTGATGCGCGCGTCGTCCACAAGCTCTCTTACGCGGAGGCCGCGGAACTGGCATACTTCGGCGCGAAGGTCCTGCACCCGAAGACGATTCAACCGGCAATCGAAAAGGGCATCCCGGTCCGCATCTGCAACTCAAGAGCGCCGGAAGAGCCCGGCACGCTGATTCGCGCCGAAGCCGAAAGCAGCCCGCGCACGGTCAAGGCCATCGCCCACAAGACAGGCATCACCACCGTGCAGATAACTTCCGGCAGAATGCTCGGCTCCTACGGCTTCCTGCGCGCCATCTTTGAAATCTTCGACCGCCACCGCACAGTCGTTGACGTCGTGACGACCTCGGAGGTGAGCGTCTCGCTCTCTCTGGACGACGCGCGCGCTCTTCCCTCGATTATCAGAGAGCTCGAACAGCTCGGCACGGTCGAAATCGCCGAGAAGCGCGCCATCGTCTGTGTCGTGGGCGAGAGTTTGCGCGCCACGCCCGGTGTCGCCGCGCGCGTCTTCGGCACCATCGGAGACATCAACGTCTCGCTCGTATCTCTCGGCGCTTCGAGCATCAACCTGACCTTCGCCGTTGACGAGGACCGCGTGACGGAAGTCGTCCGCAGGCTCCACGAAGCGCTCTTTGAAAATGATGTAGGACAGGCATTCCTGCCTGTCAGTGGGACAGACATTCCTGTCTGTCGATGAGCGCCGCCAGGCGCGAACAACGTTAACTAAAACCTGCGCGAAGATCATTAGCGTGCTGGCGCACGCTCGACAGGCCGAGAATGCCTGTCCTACAGAGAACGTGAACATTTTTGAGTTAACACGCCAGTTGATAGATATCCCGTCCGTCACCGGAGAAGAGGCGGAGGTGGCGCTGTTTCTTTCCGGCCTTCTCAAAAGTCTGGGCTACGAGGTCTGGACGCAGGAGGTCGAAGCAGACCGTGTGAATCTCATCGCGAGCGCCGGGGCAAGGCGACCGCGCGTCATGCTCTCGACGCACATGGACACTGTGCCGCCGCACATCGGGTCCAGCGAAGACGAGGTTTACATCTACGGGCGCGGCTCCTGCGACGCTAAAGGAATCATCGCGGCGCAGATTGTTGCCGCCGAGATGCTGCGGAGCGAGGGCGTAGAAGATTTCGGCCTCCTCTTCACAGTTGACGAGGAGATGAGTAGCCTCGGCGCTCGCGTTCTTAACGACCATCCGCTCGCTGAAGGCTGCCGGTATCTGATTAACGGCGAGCCGACCGATAATAAACTGGCGGTCGGCACGAAAGGCTCTCTGCGCCTGACCTTGGGGACAGAAGGGCGGGCGGCCCATTCGGCTTACCCGGACCAGGGCGAGTCTGCTATTGAAAAACTCCTGGACGTGCTGGCGGACGTGCGCTCTTTCGACTGGCCCGGCGACGACGTCTTTGGCGAGACGACGTGTAACATCGGAGTGATTCAGGGCGGGGCTGCCTCCAATGTTATTCCGGCGAATGCGCGCGCGGAGCTTTTTTTCAGGCTGGCGGTTCCGCTCGCGCCCGTTAAAGAGAGCCTGGAACGAATGACCGCGGGGCGCGCGCAGATTGAATACCATTCGGCTGTGGACCCCGTGCGGCTCCTGAGCCTCGAAGGTTTCGAGACGGAGGTCGTCCGCTTTATGACGGACATTCCTTATCTCTCGAACTGGGGGACGCCTCTGCTGATCGGTCCCGGCTCGATTCTGGACGCGCACACGGCGCATGAAAGAGTCGCCAAGAGCGAGCTCCTGAAGGCGTCGGAGCTATACGTTCGCCTGGTCCGAGAACTTCTGGCGCGCGCGCCAGGCGAATGCGGAGGAAGTGAATTGAAGATTGCGGAAGGAGCGCTCGGATGAAAATCGCTCTCATAGGTCACGGCGCGATGGGCCAGCTCGTCGGCGCGCGGGCGCGCGAGGAAGGACACGAGGTCGTACTCGCCCTCACCTCGCGCGACGCAGCGCAAAGCAACGAAGAGTTGCAGCAGCAGTTGCAGGTCGTGGATGTGGCAGTGGATTTCTCTGTCGCGGGGGCCGTCCCGAACAACGTTCGCCTGTGCGCGCGCGCGGGCGTCCCTCTCGTCGAAGGCACCACCGGCTGGCTGAATGAGCTGGAAGAGGCGCGCCGCGTTGTCGCTGAGCACGACGGAGCGCTGCTCTACGGCGCGAACTTCTCCGTCGGCGTCAACGTCTTTTACCGCATCATCATTCAGGCGGCGGAGCTTTTCAAAGGGCTCGATTACGCCCCGTTCATAGAGGAGGCGCATCACTCGCGTAAGCGCGACGCGCCTTCGGGCACGGCGCTCAAACTGCGCGAGATGCTCGCGCCCCTTTCCGAGAACGTCTCGGTCGCGAGCACGCGCGCCGGGCACATTCCTGGCACGCACCGCGTCGGCTTCGACTCTGCTGCGGACCAGATTACCCTGACGCACACGGCGCGCTCGCGCGAAGGCTTCGCCGCCGGTGCGCTTCTCGCCGCACACTGGATCAGGGGGCGCAAGGGGGTTTACGAGTTCACACAAGTCTTCGACGAAATTATTCAGGAGAGGATGAAAAGTTTATGACTATGAACATCGAATGGCTCAGGGGTTGCGCGACCGCTCTCATCACGCCCTTTACAGGAGACGGCGCAGTTGACGAGGAGCGCGTGCGCGCGCTGGTCGAGCGCCAGATTGAAGGCGGCGTGCGCCTGCTCGTCCCTTGCGGCACGACCGGCGAGAGCGCGACGATGACGGAGGAAGAGGACCGCCGCGTCATTCAACTGACGATTGAGACGGCGCGGGGCCGGGCGCGCGTCATCGCCGGAACGGGAAGCAATTCGACCGCGGCCTCCATCGAATATTCGCGCGCGGCACGCGAGCTTGGCGCGGACGCTGTGCTCGTCGTCGCCCCTTTCTATAACAAGCCGACGCAGGAAGGTCTCTACGCGCACTTTCGCGCTGTCGCCGAGAGTGTGGAGGGGCTTCCAGTGGTCGCTTACAACGTGCCCGGCCGCACCTCTTCGAACATCGCGGCGCAGACGATTCTCAGGCTCGCGCGCGACGTCCCGAACATCGTCGCCGTCAAGGAGGCTTCGGGCAATCTCTCGCAGATGATGGAAATTCTGCGCGGGCGTCCAGAGAACTTCCGCGTGCTTTCGGGCGACGACGCTCTGACGCTGGCGCTCATCACGCTGGGCGGCGACGGCCTCATCTCCGTCGCCTCGAACGAAGTTCCGGACCTGATGTCGCGGATGGTGGACCTGGCGCTCACAGGAAAATGGACGGAGGCGCGCGAGCTTCACTATCGCTTGCTGCCTTTGATGGAGGGGAACTTCATAGAGTCGAGCCCCGGGCCGGTCAAGGCCGCGATGGCCGCGCTCGGTTTGATCGAAGAGAATTTGCGCCTGCCGCTCGTGCCCGTTCAGGAGAAGACGCGCGCGCGGATGCGCGAGCTTTTAGACGATCTGGGCGTCACGCGGGGGAAGGCCAATGTCGCTTCGTGAGAGCATGGAGGCGCTGATCTGCGCCGGGCCTGGAGAGTTCACGAAGGACGACCGCGCGCTCTTCGAGGAGTTTAAGAGCGCGCTCAACCGCGGGACGGTGCGCGCGGCTGAACGCGCGGCGGACGGGCGCTGGCTCGTCAATTCCTGGGTCAAGAGCGCGATCCTTCTGGGCTTCCGCATGGGCGCGCTCGCAGACATGTCCACGGACCAGACTCTGCGCTTCTTCGATAAAGATACTTATCCGGTGCGCCCGACAAGTGTGGGCGACAATGTTCGCATCGTTCCGGGCGGGTCCAGCATACGCGACGGGGCGTATATCGCTTCCGGCGTCGTCTGCATGCCGCCGATGTACATCAACGTCGGAGCCTTCGTTGACGAAGGGACGATGATAGACAGTCACGCGCTCGTCGGCTCGTGCGCACAGATCGGCAAGCGCGTTCATCTCTCGGCCGCGGCGCAGGTGGGAGGGGTGCTGGAGCCGGTCGGCGCAATCCCGGTCATCATCGAAGACGATGTCCTAGTCGGCGGCAATTGCGGAATTTACGAGGGGACGGTCGTGCGCGAGCGCGCGGTCCTAGCTTCGGGGACGATTCTGACCGGCTCGACTCCCGTTTATGACATCGTGCGCGGGGAGATTTATCGCCGGACCGCAGAAGCGCCTCTGGAGATTCCGGCGGGCGCCGTGGTCGTGCCGGGCTCGCGCGCCGTAACCAACGAGCGTGGGCGCGAGTGGGGGCTCTCGATTTACGCGCCCGTGATCGTCAAATACCGCGACAAGAAGACGAACGAGTCGGTGCGTCTGGAGGATTACCTGCGTTGAGAGAGTTTGAGCCGCCAAAGCTTCTGCGCGGGATTCAGAAGAGCGCCATTCGCCAGCTCTTCGACCGCGCGCGCCCCGGCAGCATCAACCTCGGACTCGGCGAGCCCGATTTGCCGACTCCCGAAGTCATCCGGCGCGAAGCCGTGCGCGTCATCCTCGAAGAGCAGAACGGTTACACTTCGCACGCGGGCCTACACGATTTACGCGAGCTAGTCGCGGCGGATTACCGCGCGCTCGAAGCCACATCGGACCGCGTCATCATCACAGCCGGATCGCAGGAAGCGCTCTATCTGACATTGATGACGCTTGTCAACGAAGGCGACCAGGTGCTCATCCCTGACCCTGGGTTTGTCGCTTACCCGACTATCGTCCGCATGGCCGGCGGGGAGCCTCTCTTTTACAGGCTGCCACGCGAGCGCGGTTTCGGTTTCGACGCGGAAGAGTTCAGGCGAAAGCTCAGCCCGCGCACAAAGGTAGTGGTCGTCATCAGCCCGTCGAATCCGACGGGGCGCGTGCTCTCCGACGAGGACCTGGCGGCGATGAGCGACGCGCTAAGAGGGACGGGCGTGTACGTCATCAGCGACGAGATTTACCGCGACCTTTATTTTACGGACGCGCGTCCGCCGTCCGTTTCGGACCATTACGAGCGTACAATCTGTATCGGCGGTCTCTCCAAATCCATGAGCATGACGGGCTGGCGCGTCGGCTGGATGTGCGGCGAAGAGGCTGTGGTGAAGAGCGCGCTCATCCTGCACGGCTACGTGACGACGTGCGCCTCGACCGTCTCGCAGAAAGCCGCGCTCGCCGCGTGGACCGGCGAAGGCGAAAGGGCGCGCGCCGCAGCGCGGGATATTTTCCGCAAGCGGCGCGACCATCTGCTCAAGATCATCGGCGGAGAGTTAGGCTTGCGCGCCGTCCAGCCCGAGGGAGCTTTCTACACGATGGTTGACGTGAGCGCTTATGGAAGCTCAATGCAGGTTGCCGACGCCCTGCTCGAAAAGGGCGTCATCACGGTTCCCGGCGCGGCCTTCGGCGCGGAGAGCGAGGGGACTTTGCGCGTCTCCTTCTGCGCGGATTTGCCGGCGTTGACGGAAGGCGTGCGGCGCATGAACGAGGCGCTCAAAGGGTTAGCGGCAATTCACGCTTAGAATGTGCCACAGAGGCACAGAGAAACCGAATTATGAGTTTTGAATTAAGGCTTTCAATTCAAAATTCAAAATTTAAAATTCATAATTATTTTTCCTCTGTGGCTAATAAAGAAACGGAGAATGACAGGTGAGTAAATATCGTGTCGGCATCCTCGGCGCTACGGGCACGGTCGGGCAGCGTTTCATTCAACTGCTGGAGGACCATCCGCAGTTTGAAGTGACGGCGCTCGCGGCCTCGGACCGCTCGCAGGGCAAAGCATACGCGGAGGCGTGCGCGTGGCGTCTGCCAGGTGAGATGCCCCAGGCTGTCAGGCAGATGATCGTTCAAGCCCCGGAGCCGCCGCTCGCGTGCGATATAGTCTTTTCCAGTCTGCCGGGCTCCATCGCGCGCGAAGCGGAAGGCGCGTTCGCACGTGCCGGCCACACGGTCATCAGCAACTCTTCCGCCTACCGCATGGACAGGGACGTGCCGCTCCTGATTCCCGAAGTCAACCACGAACACCTTTCACTGCTCGACGCACAGCGCGCCGGCGGCGCCTTCGGGGAAGGCTCGATTATCACCAATCCGAACTGCTCGACCATCATGCTGGCGATGGCGCTCGCGCCCCTGCACGCGCGCTTCGGTGTGGACGCGGTCGTCGCCACGACCATGCAGGCCATTTCGGGCGCGGGCTATCCGGGCGTCCCGTCGCTGGACATCACGGACAATGTGTTCCCCTTCATCGAGAATGAAGAGGAGAAGATGGAAGAGGAGACGCTCAAAATCCTGGGCCGCGTGAGCGACGGGCGGATTGAAGAGGCGGGCATGAAAGTGAGCGCGCAGTGCAACCGCGTGAACGTCCTGGACGGCCACATGGCTTCGGTGCGTGTGAAGCTCTCGCGCCCGGCTGAGGTGTCGGAAGTGTCGGACGCGCTTCGCTCTTTCACCTCGCTGCCGCAGGAACTGCGACTTCATTCGGCGCCCGCGCGCCCCATCATCGTGCGCGACGAGCAGGACCGCCCTCAGCCTCGTCTGGACAGGGACGCCGGGCGCGGGATGAGCGTGACCATCGGAAGGCTGCGCCGCGACACTGTGCTGGATTATCGTTTCGTCGCGCTCAGCCACAACACCATTCGCGGGGCGGCGGGCGCGGCGATTCTCAACGCAGAGCTTCTGGTTGAAAGTAATGGTTTCATACCTCGTTGAGTTTCAACCCGCGCAAGCGGGTGGCAGCATAAAGCCCTGCGCGTTAGCGCAGGGTTGAGGCCAATATTTTCATCAACAAGCCCATGAACTGGGCGACAGATCTCTGAATATTTGCCGTATGCATTCAAACGCGCTGTCGCCCATTTTATGGGCTTTAACATTTTCTCTTAGCAGCTTACCTAGCCCTCACGGGCTAGGCTTTAGACGGTCGCCCACTTACGTGGGCTAACGGACAGATGGAATCTGCTCACTCACGAGCATTCAGACGATGAATTTGACTTGAGCATTAACAGCTTATATTCTCGACCTGTCGGCGCGAGAGTTATGAGACCTGACGTAGTGCATCCTGTATGACGCCCCCGCAAATAGATGTCACAAGCCTTCTGGTGGCCTCAAGTCGGGGCGACCGTGAAGCTCTGGACAAGCTTCTTCCGCTCGTCTATACGGAGTTGCGCCACCTGGCCGAGCGCTATCTGCACAAAGAGCGCCCGGACCACACCTTGCAGGCGACGGCGCTCGTCAACGAAGCCTACCTCCGGCTGATAGATCAAAATGTTTCGTGGCAGAACCGCGCACACTTTTTCGGCGTGGCGGCGGAGATGATGCGGCGCATCCTAATTGACCATGCGCGCAAGCATCAGGCGCAAAAGCGCGGCAGCGGGGGAATCAAGATAGCGCTGGACGAGGCGATTGATGTCACGGACGAGCAGGCCACGGAATTGATCGCGCTCGACGACGCGCTCAAGGCTCTGGCGGAATTCGACCCGCAGAAAAGCCGCATCGTCGAACTCAGATTCTTTGGCGGCCTCTCAATTGAGGAGACCGCCGAAGTCTTGGGCATCGGCACCGCGACCGTGATTCGCCAGTGGAAGATGGCTAAAGCCTGGCTCTACCAGGAAGTCAGCAAAAGCGGTAAATAATTATGAATTTTGAATTATGAGTTTTGAATTAAGGCTTTTAATTCAACCCCAGTCTTGAGTTGAAAAATGGCTTTGTTAATTTCAAAGGACTTACGGCAGCAAGGCCAACTCAAGACTGCCAATCAGCACCCGTAAGTCCTTTATTTCGTCAATCCGAGGCCAACTCAAGACTGGGGTTAATTCAACATTCAAAATTCAAAATTCATAATTGAGTCGCCGGCTTGAAATAGTAAGCGCCCACCATCTCCCATCTTCTCGGATCGAATTTACGGCGCGCGCCACAGTCCAGACAGACGCGGTATGATTCGCCCCCGATTGTGAACGGGCGGCTCATCTCCCTGTGCCAGCACCCGAAAAGACGCGTCAGCCAGTTCGAGAGAGGCGCTGCCGATTCATTCAGATAAGGCTGCGCGCCCTGTCCGTACTGTTTCAATGTGATCTGTGCGGTCTGCATCATCAACGTCGCCTCCCTTTGCGGTCTGCCAATAGCAGCTCTCACTTATCTAACGCGTAAAAACGCGTGCGGATTCAATCAACCCACCCTACGATTGCGGATTGCGGATTGCGGATTGAAAGAGCAATTGGCAGTTAGCAGCACGCTAAGCTGTTTTCATTGCCATCTGCTTTCCTAAATCCGCAATCCGCAATCCGCAATTGGCAGGCTCCTACAGTTTGTTCATCGCTCAATTTTTTTTCAGACGATTGATTGGATTTCATTGTGGACTGCGCGTTATCAGGTAGGAGGTCAGAAAAGCAGAAACTATGAACACGAATCAGCAGACAGCTTCAAGGTTTGAGAGCAGCGCGCTCGCGCTCCTTCTAAGAGTTGACAGGATTTTCCTGTTCAGGAAGACGTTTGTGGCCCTCGCGTTGATTCTCGCCGTCTCCGGCACGGCCTTCGCACAGCGCTCCGCCGGCGGCCGTCAAAAGGCGGGGCGGAACAGCGCCAACCCGGTCGCCGTCTCCAAAGCGAAGACCATCTTCGGCGAGACCAAGGCGCTCGGCGACGGTCAGGTCCGCTCGTGGGTCAGCCTCGACGGGCGTGGCAACCCTACGGCCATCGGGCTGACGTTCAACGAGTCTGTGCTTTCGAATCTTCCGAAAGAGCCGCCCCCTGGACTGGAAGGGACGGAACTCTCGCTGGCTTTACCGCCCGAGGCTGCCGCAACGGCGTTTAATCACGTCAGGATGGACTGGAATCCGCACGGGCACCCGCCGGAGAAGATCTACGACGTGGCGCACTTTGATTTCCACTTCTACATGATCACCGAAGAGGAGCGCAACGGGATTACAGTGCAGGGCGAGGACGTGGCCCGTAGCACCAAGGCGCCCGCCGCGGAGTTCATGCCGGAAGGCTATATGTACGTCCCGGACTCGGCGATCCCGCGCATGGGGGCGCACTGGATCAACCCCGTCTCGCGGGAACTGCACGGGCAGCCGTTCACCAGAACGCTCCTTTACGGCAGCTACAACGGCAACGTGATTTTCGTCGAGCCGATGATCGCCAAATCTTTTCTGGAAACGAAGACCAGCCTGACGGAAGTCATCAAGCTGCCCGCGAAGTACCAGCGGCGCGCTTATTACCCGACGAAGTACAGCGTCAGGTATGACCCCACCACGAAGGAATACACAATCGCGCTTGAGGGCATGACGCTTCGTTAAGATCAGGACCTGAACGGCACGGCTTAGAGATTCGTTTTTCAGGGCGACGAATCTCAAAGAAGTCGGAGGGACTCTACGGAGTCTCTCCGGCTTTTTCATATCTTTATAGCGCCTTGCCGTTAGGTCCGACCGACTGGCGAAGTAAAACGATCCACGAAGCCACACGAAACGACACTAAGTGTACCTAACAAAACTAGCCACAGAGGCACGGAGAAGAATGAAAAAGGAGTCAAACAAACCTTCATTGATTAACTCTGTGTCTCTGTGCCTCTGTGGCTCTTTCCGGTTTTGTTAAGCGCTCTAAATATCAACGCTATATCTTCGTGTGCTTTCGTGTGGCTTCGTGGACCGTCCCTCATAAAAAGAAGTCGTATCCTTTTGCTAACCTCAAAAGGACACGCTCAATGGACGTCGCGCGCGATGTTGAGAAAGGCGCGCGCCGCGTGTGAGAGTTTCGCGCCCTTGCGATAGATCAGGTAGAGCTTTCTTTCCATCTTCATCTCGCGCACCGAAAGCGCCACCACCTGCCCGCGCTCGATCTCGGCGCGTGCGGCCAGACGCGGGACCAACGCGACGCCCGTTCCCTGTTCGACGAAACGTTTGATGGCTTCGAGCGTCGGCAACTCCATAGAGATGTTGAGCGGCGTCCGGTGCTTTTCAAAAGTGTGGACGACGTGTTCGCGATAAGGCGAGCGCACGTTATGAGCTATGAAGGATTCGACTCCCAGCTCGCGCACGGAAACCGCTTTCTTTCCGGCCAGCGGATGATTCGGCGCCACGATCAATGCCAGCTCATCGGTCGTCACCGGGACCGCTTGAAGCGCCGGGTCCGTCGGACGAAAAGAGACGACGCCTATCTCTATGTCTCGCTTGAGCACTTCCGACGGGATGCGGCTCGCCAAATCTCTTTTGACTTCGATCTTGATGTGCGGGTGGCGCGCCCTGTAAAGGGAGATGACTGGCAGGAGATACATCACAGTGTACTCGTTTGCGCCCAGGGTCACCTTGCCGCGCTGCAAATCTTTCAACTCTTTGACGGCGAATTTCGCGTCCCGCCTGAGATTGAGTATCTGCTGCGCGTATTTGAGCAGAATCTGCCCCGAAGCCGTCAGCGTCCCGTCTTTTGATGAGCGATCAAAAAGCGGCTCGCCGACCTCTTCTTCAAGCCGCCGGATGGCCTGGCTGATGGCCGGCTGCGTCCGGTAGAGCTTCCCGGCGGCGCGCGAGAACCCGCGCTCGCCTGCGACCGCCACGAGAACTTCAAGCTGGTTGATGTCCATTGATCTCCTCTATCTCGGAATTATCGCCCGGCCTTATGATCTTTCCGGGTTTGATTATCTTCATCGTCGAAACTTATCTTATCATAAAAATTATAACTTTGACTTTGTAGGAGCGAATGCATCTAATGCCCACGAAAGGGGAAAACTAAGGCGGGAGCAATAAAAGGCAGGAGCAATAATATGCCTAGAAATGATCAAAACTTCGGGTTCAGTAAAATCGAACTAGCCATTGAAAGAGCAGCGAACGTCATTTTGAAGGTGGCGGGTGTTGTCTTCCTCGTTATTACGCTTTTGAAGCTTTTCAAGGTTGAAATTTCATCCTTGTAATCGTGCCTTTCCGGGCTTTGAGTGCCTGGATATTCAAACTAAATTATCACCCAGAGATTCCAGGGTGTCGCCTTTTGAAAGGAGACCGCTACATGACCAATCTCAACAGGGTCTCAATCTTCGACACGACTTTGAGAGACGGCGAGCAATCGCCGGGCTGCTCGATGGATCTGGATGAAAAGGTCCGCCTCGCCAGGCAACTGGAAGCTCTCGGCGTGGACGTTATCGAAGCGGGTTTTCCCATCGCTTCCGAAGGTGATTTCGCCGCGGTCAAGGCAGTGGCGAGCGCCTGCCGAAGGGTTCGCGTTGCGGCGCTCTGTCGCACGACAGAGCAGGACATCATGCGCGCAGCAGAGGCACTACAGAAAGCTTTGCGCCCGCGCATTCATACTTTCGTCGCGACCTCGGACATACATCTTGAGCACAAGCTCAAGAAGACGCGCACGGAAGTTTTGCGGATGACGCAAATGGCCGTGAGGCTGGCGCGCACGCTCTGCGATGAGGTCGAGTTCTCTGCTGAGGACGCAACCCGCAGCGACGTTGATTACCTGTGCGAAGTCCTGGCGGCCGCAATCGAGGAGGGCGCGCAAATAATCAACATCCCGGACACGGTCGGCTACACGACGCCAGCGGAATATGCTGAGTTGATTCGCACAATCCGCGCTCGTGTGGTCCGCGACTCGGGCGTCACTATCAGCGTGCATTGCCACAATGATCTGGGCCTGGCCGTAGCCAACAGCCTCTCTGCCATCGAAGCGGGGGCGCGTCAGGTTGAATGCACGATCAACGGCATAGGCGAGCGCGCCGGCAACGCTGCCCTGGAAGAGATCGTGATGGCGATGCACGTGCGCGCGGATCGTTTGCCGCTTGAGACGAACGTGCGCACTGAGGAGATTTACCCGACGAGCCAGTTACTGTCCGAGATCGTAGGCTTCCCTGTGCAGCCCAACAAAGCTATCGTCGGGCGCAACGCTTTCGCGCATGAGGCGGGCATACATCAGCATGGCGTGCTCAACAATCCCCTGTGCTATGAGATTATGACGCCTGAATCGGTCGGCGTTCCCGCCAACCGGATTGTGCTGGGCAAACATTCGGGTCGCCATGCGCTCTCGAAGCGCTATGACGAGCTCGGCCATACGCTCACGCCCGCCGAGCTGGACCTGGCTTACGTGCGCTTTACGCGGCTGGCCGACAAGAAGAAACGGATCTACGATCAGGACATTCTCTCGTTGCTTTCGAGCGGCCAGCCTGCGCGCTCCGACGCCTTTCAGAGCGAAAGCGCCACTGCTGTTAAGGAGTTTGCTGTCGTCGGAAGTTATTAATGAGCGATCAGCAGTCAGCAATTAGCGGTCAGCATTCAGCAATCAGCCGCCAGCCTGTACAGTTTTAAATTCAAAGCTGGTGGCCAATATTCATTTCTGCTGAAAGCTGATCGCTGATCGCTGATTGCTCAGAATAATCTGGTGAATAAAAGATGAGATTAAAGGTGACTGTGCTGCCGGGCGACGGCATCGGACCGGAAGTGACCGCGGAGGCTGTGCGCGTGCTGCATACCGTCGAGGAGATCTACGGCCATAGTTTTGAGTTTGATGAGCGCTTGATCGGTGGAGCCGCAATCAAGCAAGCGGGCACGTCGTTGCCGACCGCAACTCTGGATGCCTGTCTCGAAAGCGATGCGGTCCTGCTCGGCGCTGTCGGCGCGCCAGAGCATGACGACTTGCCGCCGGAGAGGCGGCCCGAAGCGGGCCTGCTGACTCTGCGCCGTGCGCTCGGAGCTTACGCCAACCTCCGGCCAGCCATTTCATACAGGGCGGTCGCAGATTGTTCGCCGCTTCGCACGGAAGTGGTCTCAGGCTCTGACATCCTCTTCGTGCGCGAATTGCTCGGCGGCCTCTATTTTGGCGAGCCGCGCGGCTTCACGAGAGAAGGCGGCGCTTCGGCAGCCTTCAACACGATGCGATATACGGTCGCGGAAGTTGAGCGCATCGCTCGCGTCGCGTTTGATGCTGCGCTGGGGCGGCGCTCGAAAGTAACCTCCGTTGATAAAGCCAACGTGCTTGAGACCTCCCAATTATGGCGCGAGGTCGTCACGCGCGTCGCGCTCGATTACCCGTCGGTTGCGCTTGAACATCTTTACGTTGACGCCTGCGCGATGCATCTGGTGATGAATCCGCGCAAGTTCGACGTGGTCCTGACAGAAAATCTCTTCGGCGACATTCTCTCGGATGAAGCAGCCGTTATCGCGGGCTCGCTGGGGCTGCTGGCTTCCGCGAGCATCGGCGGCGAGGTTGGACTTTACGAGCCCGTTCATGGCTCTGCGCCGGACATAGCGGGTCGCGCGCAGGCCAATCCGCTCGGCGCAATCGCATCTGCGGCGCTGCTCCTGCGCCACACCGCGCAGCTTGAACAGGAAGCGTTGGACGTCGAAGCCGCCATTCGCGCGGTGCTCGACGCGGGCTACCGCACGCCGGACCTTGATCGTGGGCAGAGCAAATACATCGCGACGACACACGAGATGGGCGCGCTCGTGGCGGAAGCCGTCGCAGAGGTCGCAGACATGCGCCACGCTTATCATGCCGTCTGAAAAGTGGTCAGTGGTCGGTGGTCAGTTAAAAACTGTAGCCAACTGACCACCGACCACTGACCACTGACCACTGTTCTATGCGTACACTTTTCGACAAACTCTGGGACGATCATGTTGTCTGCGCGCCCGAGGGCAAGCCGGCGCTGCTCTACATTGACCTGCACCTCGTGCACGAAGTCACATCGCCGCAGGCGTTCGATGGTCTGAGAGCGGCTGGGCGCGGGGTGCGCCGCCCGGACCTGACCGTCGC
Organism: Pyrinomonadaceae bacterium; assembly: GCA_036392495.1. Lineage (GTDB taxonomy): Bacteria > Acidobacteriota > Blastocatellia > Pyrinomonadales > Pyrinomonadaceae > QHXM01. The sequence goes on from DASVXV010000010.1 coordinate 19,771, forward strand.
CACTGTGGATCATAACGTTCCGACCACAGACCGTCGTCTGCCAATCGCAGATGCCATTTCGGCCAGACAGATTGAAGCGCTCAGAGCGAATTGCCGCGAGTTCGGGATTACGCTCTACGACATCAACTCTGCGGAGCAGGGCATCGTCCACGTCATCGGACCGGAACTGGGTCTGACGCAGCCCGGCATGACGGTTGTTTGCGGCGACAGCCACACTTCGACGCACGGGGCTTTCGGCGCTCTCTCTTTCGGCATCGGCACGAGCGAAGTCGAGCACGTTCTCGCCACGCAGTGCCTCCCGCAGCAGAAGCCGCGCAATCTTCAAGTCAAGACGAGCGGCTCACTCCCCGCTGGCGTCACCGCCAAAGACCTGGCGCTCGCAATCATCGGCCAGATTGGAACCGATGGGGCGACGGGCCACGTCATAGAGTATGCGGGCGAAGCCATCAGCGCGCTCTCGATGGAAGGGCGCATGACGCTCTGCAACATGAGCATCGAAGCGGGAGCGCGCGCCGGGATGATCGCGCCCGACGAGACGACCTTCGCCTATCTCGAAGGCAGAAGGTTCAGCCCGCGCGGCGCTCTTTGGGACGAGGCCCTGGCTTACTGGCGCACGCTGCACACGGACGAGGGCGCACAATTTGATCAAACGGTCGAGATTGACGCGAGCGCACTGGCGCCGTTTGTCACCTGGGGTACGAGTCCGGGCATGGTCGTGCCCGTAACGGGCCGCGTGCCAGACCCTGCGGAAGCGCGTACGGAATCAGACCAGCGCGCAGCCCTCGGCGCGCTCGCGTACATGAATCTTCGGCCCGGCACGCCCGTCAAAGAGATTGCAATTGATCGAGTCTTCATAGGCTCCTGCACGAACGCACGCCTTGAAGATTTACGTGCGGCAGCACAAGTGGTGAAGGGCTACAAAATCAGCAGAGACGTTAACGCGCTCGTGGTTCCGGGGTCGCAATCGGTCAAACGCGCGGCGGAAGAGGAGGGCCTGGACCGCGTCTTTCTCGAAGCCGGATTTGAATGGCGCGAGTCCGGCTGCTCTATGTGTTTGGGGATGAACCCGGACATTTTGCAACCGGGAGAGCGCTGCGCTTCGACCAGCAATCGTAACTTTGAAGGCCGGCAGGGCAGGGGCGGGCGCACGCACCTCGTCAGTCCAGCGATGGCCGCAGCAGCCGCCATCACAGGCCATTTTACGGACGTGCGCGACTGGCAATATAAAGCGTAAATCGTGAATCGTAAATCGTGAATAGATGAAAAACACGATTTACGATTCACGATTTACGATTCACGATTCTATGCTTCCTTTTCGCAGACATACAGGTATCGTCGCCCCGCTTGATCGTCCGAACGTGGACACGGACCAGATCATCCCGAAGCAGTTTCTCAAGCGCATCGAGCGGACGGGTTTTGGGGAATTTCTCTTCTACGACTGGCGCTACAAGGCAGAGGGCGAGCGCAATCCATCTTTTGTGCTTAACGAGCACGGGTTCGAGGGCGCGAGCGTGCTCGTCGCTGGCAAAAACTTCGGCTGCGGCTCATCGCGCGAACACGCGCCGTGGGCCCTTCTCGATTACGGCTTCCGCGCCGTCATCGCCCCATCCTTCGCCGACATCTTTGCGAACAACTGCCTGAAGAACGGCCTTCTGCCGGTTGTTTTGAGCGAGACGGAAGTGGCGTTGATTATGCGCAGGGCGCAGACGCTTTCACCTTATCGCGTCACAGTTGATCTTGAACGCTGTCTGGTCGAGGACGCCGAAGGGTTTTCGGCCTCGTTTGAGATGGATGATTTCAGTCGCCACTGTTTGCTGGAAGGATTAGACGACATCGGCCTCACGCTGCAACAGGAATCACAAATCTCGTCTTACGAAGCGCGCCGCGCTAAATGGCGCGTGGCTCTTCCGTAGTTGAGCCATCTGTAAAGCAGTCATTTGTAAAAGCCTGGATGTTGCTTGTAGAAGCGACTGTCCGGCAACTTACCAATAAGAGTTTTAATGGCGGGAAGCACCTCACCCTTGCGGCCTTTGTCGCTTATGAGGAAATAATTATCAATCCCTCTTTATCAAATTCCACATTACAGCGAAGATGTATCTGATTCTGATCCCCCTCTGATCTAACAAGCCTGGCAGTTAAATATTATGAAACTGCCAGACTTTTTAACATTTTCATAAGCCGCTCATTACAAGCGCTTCTTCTTTCCTGCTCTTGCGAATTCAACAGAAGAGTTATTTTGTGGAATAAGAGGTAGCACTCTCTGATCATCTGATTTTGGCGAATCCATTTACTCGTAGAAGAGGTCAAGTATCTCGCTGGTTATATTCTAGTTTGTTATCGGGAGAGGCAGCCGTCAGTAGATTTTCCATGAGGAGAGATTTCTACCGCTCGTTAAGATATTTTTCGTAGTAACGTTCGGCAAATCGCTCTTGGAGTGTGCGGTGGACGAACCGCCACCCTCCACCGACGCGTTGTACTAAAACTCTCTGCGCCGACCAGTCTAGAAACATAGTTATATTGCGTGGAAATCTCCGGCTTCGCCAAAGTAATAGACGTAGCAAATAGTGCTGAAACGCGGACCTTCCACCGTAATTAACTGCTCCAGCGGATGCTCCAATCACCGCTATTACAGTTGACAAGACCGCCACCACCGCTAGGGTGATTGATGGTCCCGATACGAATACCGGTTCGACACGCCCAATAAACTGTGACGCGAAGGCCGCTCCTAAGGCCGCTCCTATCGACACTCCCAACGCTGCCCCTAACAATGCCCCTAAGCGTGCAGTCCGTAATGAGTGGTATATGCCTTCATTGGGGCGGATAGTGTCCTCAAGAACGCATTCATCAAACGAGCCGACCGTTGCCGCAACTACCGCCCCTCCTATTGCTCCTACTATTGCTCCTTTTATCATTTGGGTTTGCCATTCTACTCTCGTTACCACGCCTCCTAATGGCCCTGCTAATGCTTGTCCGACGGCTTCTTCGACCTCCGATACGACCCCCGCTCCTAACACCGCTCCTAAAACTGCTCCTAACGACATGTAAGTACGAACTGATTCCCCTTGAGGGCGCAAACTCCAAATGCTAAAGCGGCGTATCGGCTCCAACTCAATATTCCGGCTGTAGCTTAAGTAGACTAACAAGACAGCACATAGCATTAGTAATATTTGACTTGCTTCGTCTTTGATAATGATGCGAGACGCGAGAAAGAAGAGACCAACCCACAGTATAGGTAGCAGACAACGAACTAGAAGGCGCTGCCACGGTTGGGGTAAATCCCCCGGCTGCATCCCCTCGATTAGATATTTCTGGAGGTCTTTGCGCGTCAGGTAACTACCTAACCACGCCAGCCAGTCAAGTGCTTGGGCCTTCTCGTAAATTGGTAACTCTTCTTGTTTGCGCTCGAACATCCGATCAATGTACGCGTCCCACAATCGCCTCCGACGCTCCTCTGGCATAACACTCCGACGCAATTCGGCGGCGGACTGATCTTCATAGGTCATCACCGCAACGTTGAGCATCAGAGGTGTCGCAAACAGTTCCTGGTAGAGTGCCGATTCGTCCTTAAGCACCGCCCGCAGCCCGGCGAGCGCCTTCCCGCCAGCTTTCAAGTAGCTGTCCACCTGTTGCCTCGTTAACGGTTCAATGACGACCGCTCCGCCAAACCGCAGTTTAGGTATCTCGTCGTATTCACGTGTGCGGCAACAGACCACAATCGGGCGCAGAACCTTCTGGTGTTTCAAGCGGTAATTGTTGATGGCTTCCACACAGACGGCGCGGCGACTCTCAGCCACCTCATCCAGTCCGTCCAGCAACAAAAGCAATGCGTCGCCGTTCACCCAACGGCTTCCTATCTTCTCTGAAATCCCATAGTCTCGATTTAGCTGCTCTACTAGCCACTCATCTAACCGGGTATGGTTTGTGCGCCAAGCAGAGAGGTTGAAGACGATGGGAATCGGAAGTGTCGAATCGTTCTCCGCCTCCACTAGGAGAGCCTCCGCGACTTCCAGCATGAGCGTCGTTTTCCCCGAACCGGGTTCGCCCAGCAGTAGTAGCCCATCCTGTTCCTGTCGGTAGATTTTGAGAATAGAAGTTCCGGGCGGGATGTACGTGTTGGGTTGTCCGGCGCGGAGAAGGGCTAGGTCGCAGTGGCGAACAACTGCATCGGGCCGCCCTTTGAGGTTGAGTATCACCTTTACTTCGTTCCAGAGTGACTTATGTAGGACACCCTCAATCCAGAACCGGCGTATAATCCTTAGCATAGCTCGCCGGTTCACTTGATCGGCATCTGTCGTGAAAACAGTGTCCGCCGCGCTCTCGGAGCGGGCGGCTGGCGCGTTGTGTTCTCGGACGAACAGGAAAACGGTGGCGATGAGGCAAAAGAGCAGAAGCACCCAGAGCAGGCTTTTTAACTGATGGTGTTGATTAAGGAATTCTCCAGCGTCGGGGGCCAGCACATCAATAGCGAAATTCCCGAGAAAGAGAATGGTCGCGACAATAATTAGACTTAAAGTTTTTAAGTATCGGCGGAGCATGGTCATATCTTACTTCTGGACGCCGAGGAGCGCGTTATCTTTGGGGATGAGATAGTATTCGCAACGGTAGTACAGGCAACATATAGCATCCTTTATGTTGCGTAGCATAATTCCACAAAAAGGTTCAAGTGTGGAATTAGTATCTTCTATTACAGCACGCAAGCAAATAGGCGAATCAACTATGTTTATGCCGAGGTAGGTGTAACAGGCAACTGAGATCATTCGATAAGTCATGCTTCTTCATTCTCAATCAGCTCAACCCCAAGCTTCTTTGCTAAACCTTCGGCTCCCCAGCGCATCACGACGTCGTGGTTCCACTTGAAAAAGGGACGGGCAATCGGCGTCAGGAGATTCATCCAGCGCTTGGTCGTCTCGACCTGCCAGTCGTAACGCGCCGTCGTGATCCCGCCCTCATTTGAGAGCTGCCAGAGACCGCGACCCGCGAGCTCGCCAAAAGCCGTGCCTTCGATTATTGACAAAGGCTCGACGCGCGTCAGTCGCATGTCGAATCTCAGGCGATATGGGAGCTTGCTCTTCCACGTGTAGCGGTGGACGCTGCCGATGTTGTTCTCATCACCCTGCTCGACGCGCACGACCTCCTCGACGCCCTTCCACCACGCAGGCCAACGCTCCGAGTTGTAGATCATCTCCCAGACGGGCGCCAACTCCGATTTGAAGCGCCAGAGGGTCACGAACTCATATTTAGCCATAAGTTTTTTGAAATCGGGGTCGCGAGGAGACACCCCTTTGCCTGAAATTTTATCCCTTCACCGGGCCCGCTATTGTACAGACCCCGGGCGCTTCGGCAAAGAAGTACGAATTTTTTTCGTTGACAGTACGAATTAATTCGTAGTAACTTCGGCGCGCCTGTTGATCTCTTTCGACTGAGAGGATGAGGTGGGAGATGGCGAGACGAGCTGCGGCGCGACCGACCGATTCGGAACTGGAGATACTTCGAGTGCTCTGGCAGAAGGGGGCGTGCACTGTCCGCGAAGTTCACCATGAGATTAATAAGAGCAAGCCGACAGGCTACACGACCGTTCTGAAGCTGATGCAGATTATGACGGAGAAGGGTCTGGTTGAGCGTGACGAAGGGCAGCGCGCGCACGTTTACGTGGCGCGGCTCGCGCAAGGGGAGACGCAGCGCCAGCTCCTGGGCGATCTACTTGAGCGTGCCTTCGACGGCTCGGCCGCCAAATTAATGATGCATGTTCTTTCCGACAAGAAAGCTTCCGCCAAGGAACTCTCCGAGATTCGAGAACTACTGGACAGGTTTGAGCGAGGTCAGAGATGACGACGATGGAAGCTCTCCTTTCACAACCTTTCTTTCAGGCGCTCGGGTGGACTCTGATTCATTTCATCTGGCAGGGCGCGCTCCTGGCAGTTCTCCACGCGGGCGCGAGCGTGCTTTTGAGGCGCGCCTCGTCGAACATCCGTTACGTCGTGGCCTGCTCCGCGATGTTTCTGATGCTCGTTCTGCCCCTGGCCACTTTTTACCTCATCAGCACTTCTTCCGCAGACGCGCCCGCGGGCACGCCAGCACGTTACGCCGCTGCTGACGCCCTCAAGGGGCAGCAGCAGAGCAACTCTCTACAGCAGAAGCAGGTCAACGCGCCCGGCGAGGTTGACGCGAGCGAGGTGCTCCCGCCCGAAGCGATACCCGCCCAGAATAGTGCGGAAGATTCATTCAATGCTCTTCTGCCCTGGTTCGTCATTCTCTGGCTGACGGGCGCTTCTCTTCTTTCTCTGCGTTTTTTCGGCGGGTGGACCGCCGCACAGAAGCTGAAAGTTCGCCGTGTCAAAGCTGCGACCTACGACTGGCAGGCGGTTGTGACGCGCCTCGCCGCCAGCCTGCGCGTCTCAAGGCCTGTGCGTTTGTGCGAATCCGCCCTGGTCGAAGTGCCGACGGTCATCGGCTGGCTGCGCCCAATGATTCTGGTCCCGGCGAGTATGCTGACGGGATTGAGCACAGATCAGATCGAGGCGCTGCTCGCGCACGAGCTGGCGCACATACGCCGGCACGACTATCTGGTCAACCTCTTACAGACCATGGTCGAGACTCTGCTTTTCTACCACCCGGCCGTGTGGTGGATTTCGCGGCAGATCCGAATAGAGCGCGAACACTGCTGTGACGATCTGGCGGTGGAGACCTGCGGCGACGTGCTCATTTACGCCCGTGCGCTCGCAACGCTCGAACAGTTTCGCCATCGGCGCGCGGAACAGTTCGCCCTGGCCGCCAGCGGTGGCGGCGGCCCGCTCCTCAAACGCGTTCGCCGTCTTCTCGAAGCGCCGCGCGCCTCCGTGCCCAACTCTTCACAGTGGGCAGCGAGTTTCATAGTCGTCCTGGCAGCCCTCGCCATCTTCGCCGGAACGCGTGGCACACTGCTTTCCGGGGAGATATGGACGACCGCCTCCGGTCATTCACACGCGGCCACCAAACCGGACCGTCAGGTCGCCGTGACTTTCTACAGCGTCCCCTACATGCGCTCGTATGAGGACGAGACCCCGGAGGTCGAAAAGACTACGAGGAAACTGCTGGAGACCATCACGTCGAACAACATTCCCGCCGTCGGGTTCGTCGGCGAGAGAGGATTGTATCAGGGCGATCAGGGTGAGCCGCGCACGTCCGCCCTGAAGATGTGGCTCGACGCCGGGCTCGAACTCGGCACCCAAACTTACTCGCACCGCTGGCTCTACAAAACTCCGCTCGCGGCCTTCGAAGCGGACGTGATTCGCGGGGAGAACGTCACGCGCGCCTTGCTTAAAGAGCGCGGGCAGACCCTGAGATACTTTCTCTATCCTTACCTCAACACGGGCCCGAACCTTGAGACCAAGGCGGCGTTTGAGAAGTTTCTGCGGGAGCGCGGCTACACGTTCGCGCCCGTCACGATAGACAACATGGACTGGCTCTTCGCGCAAGTGTACAACGAAGCCCACAAGCGCGGCGATGCGGAAATGATGAAACGCGTCGGCTCTGAATACGTGCCGTACATGGAAGAGATGTTCGAGTTCTACGAAAAACTTTCCGCTGAGACCATCGGCCGCGAAATCCCGCAGGTGCTCATGTTGACCGCGAGCCGTCTTAACGCGGACTATTTCGAAGACCTCGTGCGGATGCTCAAGCGCCGGGGCTATTCGTTCGTCTCGCTCGACGCGGCCATCAGAGACGAAGCGTACGGGCAGGCGGACCGCTACACGGGACCAGTCGGAATCTCCTGGCTACAGCGCTGGGCGATTACGAAGGGGATGGGATTTCGCAAGGAGCCGCCGCTGCCGCCCTTCATGCGGCAGTTCGATAAACGCAGCGCCAGCGGTTCGGACTTTAAGACAGAGTAACCAGGCGGCGTAGAGTTTCAATCATCACACGCGAAGATTGTGCGGAAGGAACTTCCGGTCCTTTCCTGGGAGTAGTCTGCCTAAAAAGCTTATCAGGACGCGAACATGAAATATCTGCCGGTAATTTTCATCTTCATTCTGCTCTGCGCGCCGTCCGCGCCCGGACAACCTTCGCGTGGGGCGGAGACTTCCGCCGCCACGAACCCTTCCGTCGCGCAGCCGCCGGACAAGACGCAGCCCGTGCGTCTCACTCGCTTCGATAAAGCCCCTGTGATTGACGGTCGCCTTGACGAGGAAGTGTGGGGGCAGGCGCCACTCTTCAAGGAGTTCTACCAGGTGCAGCCCGGCGATAACACGCCCCCGTCGAAGCCCACGGAGGTGCGCCTCGGCTATGACGCGCGCCATCTCTACGTCGCGTTTCACGCCTTTGACGATCCCTCGAAGGTTCGCGCGACCCTTCCCAAACGAGACGCGGTTGACGTTGACGATTACGTCGCGATCTTTCTGGACACTTTCAACGACCAGCGTAAAGCCTATGCTCTCTACTTCAACCCGCTCGGCGTGCAGGGGGATTCCATCTTCTCGGAAAGCACCGGCTTCGATTTCAGCGTTGACATCGTGATGGAGTCGAAAGGCGTCATCACGGAAGACGGCTACACGGTCGAGGTCATGATTCCCTTCAAGTCGCTGCGCTACACCGCGGGCAAAGGCAAGCTCTGGGGCCTGCACCTGCGCCGCGTCATCAAGCGATTCAATAACGAGCTCGATTCCTGGATGCCGCTTTCGCGTGACCGCTCTGGAATTCTCAACCAGGCGGGGCATATCACCGGGCTGGAAAACATCTCCACGGAGCACACGCTCGAATTGATTCCTTCCCTGACGATTTCTGAAACGGGAAGGCGAGTGCGCGCCTCTGGCACAGGGCTGAATGCGGACCCGACGCTGCTGGATAAAGGGAGACTGGTCAATCAGCCCCTGGAGTTCGATCCGGGGCTGACGGCGAAGTTCGGACTGACTCCGACCGTCACACTGGACCTGGCGCTCAACCCTGACTTCGCGCAGGTCGAGGCGGACCAGATTGTCGTTACGGCCAACCAGCGCTTTCCCATCTTCTTTGAAGAGAAGCGCCCCTTCTTTCTCGAAGGCATAGACATTTTCCGAACGCCCATCCAGGCCATTCACACGCGCGCCATTGTTGACCCTGACGTCGCCATCAAGCTCACCGGTAAGCGCGGGCGCAACACCTTCGGCCTCCTCCTGGCGTCCGACAGCGCGCCCGGCAACTTCACGGAAGACGAGCGCAACGACCCGGCGACTTTCAGCCGGATCGAAAAGTTTGTTGACAAGAACGCCTACGTCGCCGTTCTCCGCCTCAAGCGCGACGTCGGTCGCGAATCGAGCGTCGGCATCTTAGCGACGAGCTACAATTTCATAGAGAAGCACAATCAGCTCGGGGGCTTCGACGGGCGCTTTCGCCTGGACCCCAAAACGGTCTTCACCTTTCAATTGCTTGGGACCACGTCGCGCCGCTTTTTCTACGACCCTGAAGCCGACCGGAACATCTATCGCACAGGGAATGCGTTTCGTTATTATTACGACTACGACCGCCGCGCGCGAAACTTTACGTTCGACCTCTACGGAACGGGCCAGACGCGCGACTACCGCGCCGACGTCGGCTTCACGCAGCGGACCAACGTCAACACGGAGAATCTCTACACCGCCTACAACTCGACGCCGGACCCGAAAGCGCGCCTGATCTCGTGGAGCGTGCAGAATTTCAACTACGTGCGGTTCGACTGGCAGGGGCGCATGCTCGGCTGGGCGGAAGATTTCAACGTCGGTTTCATCTTCCCCCGCCAGACACGCTTCAACGCGGCCTACGTCCACGAATACGAGCGCATCTTTGAAAGGGAGTTCGGCGCGGCGCGCAATCCTGCACGCCCGTGCCAGTCTTTCGGTCCGTTCAGCCCTGCGGACCCTTTGCCCCCGTGCACTTTTTACGGCGATGATACCGAGCGCTCAACATACAAGAGGACCATTGACGTCTACGGCGGGACCACGCCCGACAAGAAGTTCTCAGGCTTCTGGGAATTCGTTTACACGTGGGGCGAACTGGATTTCGACTTCGGAGCTGGGTCCAAATTCCCGCGCGTCAGTCCCGCGGCTCTCATTAACGAGGACGCGCCGCTCGACCCTGGGCCCGGGAATCTGCTGACGGCGACGGCTCGTCTCGACTTCCAGCCGACGGACCTGCTGCGCGTCTCGCTCAACTACAACAAGAGCAGGCTCGTGCGCCATGACACGGGCCGAGTGGCTTTCGACGAAAACATCTACGCGCTGCGCGCGACCTACCAGTTCACGCGCTTTACGTTCGCGCGGGCGCGTGTTGATTACATGACGCTCAACTCGCGCGTGCGCGGTCAGTTCCTCTTGGGCTGGACGCCGAATCCGGGCACGGCCTTTTACGTCGGCTACAACGACGATCTTTCGGTCAACGGCTTCAGCCCTTTCACGGAACAATTAGAGCCGGGCTTTCGGCGCAACGGTCGGACATTCTTCGTCAAGATGTCTTACCTGTTCCGCCGCAGCTTCTGAAGATTCGAGAGGAGAACCTGAAATGAAACGCAATTTTCTGAGGATTACCGTCGTCTTGTGCTTCATCTTGATGACGGCCGCCGCCGTTTTCGCCCAGCAAGAGGCTGAGGGCAAAACTGCACGCCGGGAAGTCGCCGTCACTTTTGACGACCTGCTCTGGCAGGGGCCCGCGCCCGGCACGGAAGCGCTCAGGGAGATGACGTTGAAGCTCTTGCAAAGCGCCAGGGTGAACAACGTGCCAGTCTTCGCGGATGTCACCGAGAACAAGCTTTACAAGAACGGGAAGCTGGATTCCGAACGGGTCGCCATTCTGAAGATGTGGCTCGACGCGGGCGCTGAACTGGGCAATCACACCTACTCTCACCTGTCTCTCAAGGACCACACGCTCGAACGCGTCAAAGAGGATTTGATTCGCGGAGAGACCGTCACCAAGCGGCTGCTGGCCGAAAGGGGCATGAAGCTCAGATACTTTCGTCACCCGGAGCTTCAGACAGGTCCGGACCCTGAAACGAAAAGAGCGTTCGAGGAATTTCTGGCGGCGCGCGGCTACCGGGTCGCGCCCGTCACGATAGATAACCAGGACTTCATCTTCGCGGTCGTTTACGCCAGGGCCAAACGTCAGGGCGACACCGGGCTGATGAAGCGCGTCGTGGACGAATACATCCCGTACATGGAGAGGATGTTCGAGTTCTTCGAGAAACTCTCTGTGGAGACGGTCGGCTACGAAGTCAAACAGGTACTGTTGCTGCACGCCAACGAACTCAACGCGGACCACTTCGGAGATTTAGTTCGGATGATGCGGAAACGCGGCTACAACTTCATCTCCTTGGAGCAGGCCCTACTGGACCGTGCCTACAGCCTTACGGACGCGCAAAGCTCCAAAGGACTCTCCTGGATTCACCGCTGGGCCTTAGCTAAAGGGATGGAGATGCGCCAGGAGCCGCGCGAGCCTGAATGGCTGAGGACTCTCTTTATGAATGGGAGATGAGGGGAAGGATACAAACGTTGAGGGTCTCTCATTCGCCGCGTTAGCGGCGTGGTGAATTTAGCCCGGCGTTGCAACGCCGGGGCCATCGTCATGGTCATCGCGTGCGTCGCGTCAGCGACGGATGATGGGCGGCCATTCGATTCACTCGTCGCTGACGCGACGCACATGCCTCGCTCGCATCGGCTTCCCCGGCTTTAAAAAGCCGGGCTAAACTCAATGCGCCGCTAGCGCGGCGCGGCGGCGTGCGGTCTTCAATTTACTGCTGAGGTGATCAGATGACTAATAAAATTGCGGCGCGAATTCTTCTGATCTTTCTGGTGACATGCTCTGCTTTAACCGCGAGCGCTGAGGAGAAATCCTACACGCTCAAAAACAAACAATGGAGTGTCAGGATTGTTCCGACGCTGCTTGGCGTCTGGGGCAAGCCAGTAGGCATCAACCAAGAATTGCTGCTCGCTTCTCCTGCGAGCGCGCCTGAAAAGATAGCGGACCTGAAAGCCGGAAAAGACAGACTCTCGTGGCGCATCCCCGAGAAAGAGTTAATAGTCGAGATGCGTTTGACGGGGCCCGAACTCTACGTCCGCTTCACCACCTCGAAAGAGCAGGCGATTGAATGGCCCTCGACCGCCACGGACGCGCGGGCGAAAGCGATCATCTTCCCGCAGAACGAAGGTCTCTATCTTCCAGTCCGAGATTCGTTCTGGCTGGAACAGATCGGAGACAAAGCGTGCTATAACGCTCACCGGGTCTCGATGCCTTTCTGGGGAGTGGAGTTCGACCAGGCGATGGTCTCGTACATCCTGCCGAACGATCTGCGCGCGAAGCTCTGCCTGCGAGGCGTCGAGGGGAGAATCATTCTCACCGTGCCGCACAACTTCTACGAGCGCGATAAGCTCCCAGCCTATGAGCTGAAAATAGTTCTCGCGCAAAATTCCCCCATCGGTCCAGCGCTCGCTTACCGCGACTGGCTGATGAAGACTGGCCGCCACGTCTCGTTTTCCGAAAAGATCAAAGAGAACGCCGAGGTGGAGAAACTCTTCGGCGCGATGCACGCTTATCTCTGGGGCGATGGCGCGACGCCCGCCGCCATCCGTCAACTTCATGAGCTGGGCATCGAGCGCGCCGCCCTCTTTTACGATCAGGACCAGAGAAATACGGAAAAACTTGGGCGCACGCAGGCGGCAATCAAAGCGGCTGTCGCCTTCAGCTACCTCATGGGGCCTTACGAAACCTTCGCCAACATACAGGACCCGAAGAATTCCGACAGCTTCACGTCCATCTATGACGAGGCGCTCTTTCAAACGGGCGGCGTGATGAAAAGCGACGGCACACGCCAGAAAGGTTTTCAAGGGCGCGGCTACGAGTTAAGTTCCGAAGCACTCAAGCGCGCGAAGCGTCCGTTTATAGAGGAGAGAGTCAACGCGCACCTTCAAACGGGAGTCAACGCAGTCTTTCTGGACGTGGACGCTTTCGGCGATCTTTACGACGATTACGACCCGCAGCATCCGATGACGCTCGCAGAGGACCGCGAAAATCGCCTGGAGCGCATGCGCTTCATCAGCCGTACGAAGAGACTCGTCCTGGGTTCTGAAAGCGCCGTCGGCTGGAGCGCGCCCATCGTCGCCTTTTCACACGGCACGCAGAGTCTGCAAACAGAAGCTTTCTGGGATTTGCATCGGCAGCGTGATGTCTGGGGAAGGTGGTATCCCGGTAACAGGCCCGCATTCTTCTTCAAAACTATTGACGCGCCCGCCAGATTCGCGACGGCCGTTTACGACCCGCGCTACCGGCTGCCACTCTTCGAAGCGGTCTTTCACGACTCCCTGGTCTCGACGGACTTCTGGGGCGCGTCGCTCATGAAATTCAACAACCTCGTGAGGACGCGCTCGCTCATGCTGCTGCTCTACAACGTCCCGGCGATCTGGAACCTGGATCAGAAGGCGATCTCCGATTACGGCAAACGAATCAAAGCCATGAACGACTTTTTCGCCCCCCTGCATCGCCAGGTCGGCGCGAAGCCTTTGACGCGGTTCGAGTGGTTGACCCCGGACCGGATGGTGCAGCGAACGCGATTCGCGGACGATGTTGAGCTAACCGCAAACTTCGGCGCCGAAGCATTCAAAAACATTCCGCCGCTCTGCATAGAGGCGCACTGGCTCAAAGAAAATCGTCGGCAGCAATACTGCCCCGAACCCTGATTCGATTGCGGAATGCGGATTGCGGATTAAGAGAAAGAACACAACAAACTGAATTATTCGACCCCTTTGCGCCTTTGCGTCTTTGCGTGAAATGTTTTGGTTTTCTCACGCAAAGACGCAAAGGCGCAAAGAAACGGCTTTGATACCTGTCCTATC
>DASVXV010000011.1:0-59897 GCA_036392495.1 Pyrinomonadaceae bacterium
ACCAGAGCGCAGCAAAGATCAGACCTGAATTTGTTCGATCCGTTTTTCCTAAGATTTTTGCAGGTTTTCGAGATAGTTCAATGATTCCCAAACATCTATCAATACTTGTGTAGATACTAATGGCTTGCGCCCTGGGCTTTAGACGGTCGCCCCTGCCGGGGCTTCAATATTTTTTGATGAATCCTTACCCAGGGCTTGCGCTCTGGGCTAATATCTTCCGCCCCTTGCGGGGCTGAAAACTACCTACGGCTTGCAAGGGCGCGCAGAGATGCGTAATGTAAAAACTCTCGTTTGAAACTATTGTTAGCTTATCTTTCGAGCACGACCTGCGCGATGGCATGTTCGGTCGTGTGCGAGATGGAAAGATGTGCGGCCGTTGCGCCGGATTGCTCGTACAGTTCGAGCACGCGGCCGTGGAAGAGCAGGATCGGCGCGCCCGATTCGCGCGCGGCGACTTCTATGTCCTGCCAGGCGATGCCGCCCGTCCAGCCCGTCTGGAGGGCCTTGAGCGCGGCTTCTTTCGCCGCAAAGCGTGCGGCATAATGCATCGCGGCGACAGCCCCGCGGCCATCGCAATAAGCACGCTCGCGCTCAGTGTAAACGCGCTCGATGAAGCGCGGCGTGCGCAACAGGACCTCGCGCACGCGACGGACTTCGATGATGTCTATGCCGACTGAAATAATCACAGATGAAAAGCAACTGGCGCGCGCCGGATTCCTGTGGCGCGAAAAAGAGAATGTCATGGCGCTCGTTTGCTCACCGCTCGAAAGCGAAGGGTTCACAAACGCCTTCTCGACGCGCCTGGGCGGTTGTAGCCCCATGCCGCAAGACGCCTTGAATCTAGCGGGCTTTAACGAAGACGCGGCTGAGAATATATACGAGAATCGCCGCCGCTTTCTCAAGCTCTTCAGGGGCGAATGGACCCTGGGCGCTTGCTGGCAGACGCACAGCGCGGACGTCCGCATCGTCAAAAATGTGGAGGACGCGCGCCCGCCCGAAGCGTCGCTGGGCGAAAACGTCTATTGCGACGCCCTGACGACAAACGTCCCACGCATTCTTCTAGGCGTCAAGACGGCTGACTGCGTCCCCGTCCTGCTGGCGGACGCGCGCACGCGCGCCTGCGCTGCTGTCCACGCCGGCTGGCGCGGCACGCTCCAATCAATCGTCCGCCGCGCGCTTGAGCGTATGGCCGAAGAGTACGGCACGCGCGCCGAGGATGTGCGCGCAGCCATAGGTCCGGCAGCGCTCGGCTGCTGCTACGAGGTCGGCCACGAAGTCATCGAAGCCTTCCACGAAAGGTTCACGGACGCGGACCACCTTTTCAGACGGACGCGCGAGGGCCACGCGCTCGTGGACCTGCACAGGGCGAACCGCGAACAGCTCATCGCAGGGGGCGTGTCAGGCGAGAAGATCCACGTCGCGCCGCTCTGCACGATATGCCGCCCGGACCTCTTCTTCTCCTACCGCAGAGAAAAACGCGTCCACGGCCGGACCGGACGCCTGATGTCTGTCATTGGAATGATGAGCGCGAAACGCTGAACGATGAACTGTTTTATCCGTTCCTTTGCTTTGCGGTCTTCGCTGAAGATACAAAGATAGCGGTCAGTTCTTCAGCTTCACGGTGTAAATCTGCTAACCGTTTTGCTGAAACGATTTCACTGTCGGCTAACAGTTCAAGCCAATAAATCGTTTCCTCTAGTTCCTGCAAACCGCCTTCAATTTTACTGATAAATTCTGGTGTTGACCTGGCCCGTTTTGCCTCCCGATAATGAGCGCCAACCGACGTTCCACTTCGCATCACCTGTTTACCAATAATTTGCGCCTCTGTTGTTTTTGGAAGCGACGCGTACAATCGAATAATTCTCAGCGCAAACGCCTTGGTTCGAATCCGTAAATCAGGTTCGCCCTTCTCATTCATCGTTCATCGTTCCGCGTTCATCGTTTAAAGAGATTCCTGTTGATTCTCTTGACTGTTTCGTCCGCGCCGACGACTGCAATCGGCATCGTAATGGTCCGCGTCGTCGGGGCAAAGCATGCCTCGTCGTTGCAGCTCTGATAGCGGACGCGCGCGCGCAATTGTGTGATGCCGAGCGCGAAGTCCGGCGGAATGGTGACGTTGAAGCGCAAGACGGCGCGCCCTTCGTAAACCGAGAGCCGGTCCGGCGAAAAGCTGAAAGTACGTAACTGCGCGCGCGGGTAACTGATTGCGCCGACACGGACTCCGCCAGGGGCTTCAATCTTGACAGACGTCGGAATCAGAAATTTCGCGAGCGGCCGGTTGCTGTTGATGTGGTAGCCGGAGGGGACATTGATGATCACCGCCGCCTGAAGGGTGCGCCCGCGCTGCGCCTTGTCCGCGGAGAAGAAACCGTTGACGCCGATGTTGGGCGACTGCATTACGGGCAGCGGCGCGGCGTGAAAGTTGAAGGGGGAGGCTATCAGGAAGCTTATGAGAGCGAAAAGCGTCGCGCGTCGGGTGAATTTTTTATCTTTCATCTTGAGCTTAATGTTTCCCTGAATTGATTTATCAGAACTCTTATGCCAATTGATGAAGCGCGGACCCTTGAGGGTTGGCCGGACGCCGCGCCGCGAGTTGGCCGCAGGCCGCGTAAATGTCGCGCCCGCGCGGGCGGCGCACGAACGCATTGATACCTTTCGATTCCAGAATACGTTTGAAACTCTCGACACGCTCGGGCGGCGACGGATGATAAGGAAGCGGGTCCGCAGGGTTGTGCGGAATCAAGTTGACCTTAACGCGCAGGCCGTGGCGGTTGAGCAGGTTCGCTAGCTGCCGCGCGTGTTCTTCGCGGTCGTTCACTCCGTCAAGCATCACGTACTCGAAAGTGAATCGCTCCGAAGGCTTCAAGGAGCGCTCGAACTCCTTGCAGGCCGCCAGGAGTTCGTTGAGCGGCCACTTCCTGTTAATCGGCATCAACTCGTTTCTCAATTCATCGGTCGGCGCGGCGAGCGAGATTGCCAGGTGCGGGCGGTCCTCAACGGTCGCCAGCTCGCGTATCCGCGGAACGATCCCGGCGGTCGAAACGGTCACGCGGTTCGGAACGATATGCAGACCTTTCAGGTCGGACATCACTTTCAAAGCCTTCATCAACGGCTCGAACGCCAGAAACGGCTCGCCCGCCCCCATCGCAACCAGATTGGTCCCATGCGGCGTCTTCGCGCCCACGCCGTAAGCGTCGTTGAGCGCGATGATAATCTGTTCGACCATCTCGCCGGCAGTGAGCGTTCTCAAGAGTCCGAGTTTCGCTGTCAGACAGAAACTGCACTGAAGCGGGCAGCCGGATTGCGAAGAGAAGCAGATGGTGTCGCGCCGCTCTTCGGGAATAAAGACCGTCTCGACAGGAAGATTGTCGTGCGTCTTCATCAGGTAACGGCGCGTCCCGTCTTCGGAAATGTAACGTGCCTCGACCGTGAGCGTCGAGGCACTACTGCTCTCGCTCAATCGGGCGCGAAACTCTTTCGGCAAATCCGTCATCTCGTCGAAAGATCGCAGCCGCCTCGCGTGCAGCGCCGCGAAGATTTGCCGCCCGCGATAGGCAGGCTCGCCCAGCTCCTCTACCAGGGCAGTCAACTCCGCCTGAGTTAATCCCACAAGATGCGTTACCTGATTCATTGCTGGCGTATTTTAACATTGGCGCTCGCTTATCTCACAATCGCGCCCGGCAGTCTTTAACAGATGTGAATGTTGACATCCAGTGATGCCGGGAGTATCGTGGCGGCGCTTTGATTCTCCTCGCTATCCTGCTAGCGAGAGCCTTACTCTTCATCGGTCTCACGCTTGCTGCTTATCAAGGTGTGCGGAGCCCTCTCATCAGGCTACGGTCAACATGCCGCGGAATTCTGCTGGAAAGTTTTAGCCCGAAACTGGAAAAACCACCTTCCGACAGGAAGAAAATGTATGAAAGGCAGGCCCCGATGTATAACAGGCAAAAAACCAAAATCGTTGCGACCCTGGGCGACCCGAAACTAAGAAAGCTTAACGAGGAGACGGGCGAGATCGAAGAGTCTTCAACTTATGAGAAGGGCCTGTATAACATCAAACAAGAGCCGATTCACAACCCTTCACTACAGGACATCGTCAACCTGCTCTTCAAGCACGGCGTTGATGTGATCAGAATCAATCTCGCGCACATTCTGCTTGACGACCTCCCTCATAAATTCCGCGAAATCAAAGGGGCCATTCTTGCGGCCGAGAAGCAATATAAATGCAAAATAGGTGTCCTGGCCGATTTGCCCGGCCCCAAGATTCGGTTCAATAAGAGTAACTGGTTAATACCGCTAAAAACCCTGCGCGTCAGCTTCGATGAGATAAAGGAGAAGGAAAACGTCACCCCGCGGTTTAAGGACCGAGAGAAAAGGGAAGAGAATGAGGTGCCGGAGGAATCTTTGGCCCAAATAAATCTGGGTAAAATAGCTTTTTCCGCCGCCTCCAACGAATCCAGTCTGGCAGTTAATAAAATGCTGAAGGCGGTCGAGGAGAGACTTGCGGCGATCAAAGAACACCGGCAGGAACAAAAACTGCTCGCCTTTATCGGCGACAACGATTGCACTCTCGAAGTTCTGGGGGTCAGTGCGGACAGAGTAATAACCTGTAAGGTCGTCTCTGTGAAAAACGGCAATAGAGTTGTCGGCGGGTCTAAAGGGTTTACTATTCGAGGTATCCCGAAGCCCATCAGCGCATTTACGCCCCAGGACGAAGCCAAGTTATCGGCATTGCTGGATGTGGATTATGAGCGGATGTCGAAAGGCGGGAAGTCCGACAGGAGAATTTTGTCGCACATCGGAATCTCATTTTGCCAGACCAGGGATGACGTTCGCCGGGTCCAGTACCACGTTATCGAGAAATGCATCAAGCCAAAACTGAGACTTCACGGCGGCAAACTCGGGGACTATCTGGTCGAAACACCTCTTTTGATCGCCAAGATAGAGACGGCGGAAGGCATTACTAACAGAGAAGAGGTGCTGGATATTGCGGACGGGGCAATGATTGCCAGGGGGGACCTCGCCGTCGAAATCGAGACGGCTGATGTGCCGCGGCGCTCAAAGGAGATTATCAATCATTGTAATCTGCGCGGCAAACCCGTGATCATGGCCACGCAGATGCTCGAAAGCATGAAAGATACTATAGAGTGCACGCGGCCCGAAGCGACTGACGTCTTCAACGCGGTCTTGGACAATGTTGACGCATTAATGCTGTCGGGGGAAACATCTTCGGGGAAGTATCCGGCCCACGCGATTGAGAAAATGCGTGCGCTCTCTAAAAATGCGGAAGATTACATTGAGGGCTGGCCCTCCGGGGGGCATGAAGAAAAGAACTTCGATAAAGAAAAAGTTTTTTTCGGGGACGTCCAAATCCAAAAACATTTTCGCCAGCTTGAGCAGATTAAAGAGCGTGTGGACGTGTGGCAGGACCGATGGGAAGGAATTTTGAATCACTACACAAAAAAATATCTCGCCCACGAGATCACAAGAGAGGAAAAAATTTTCGTTGACGACCTGGCCGAGTTAAAAAATGATCGTTTGAAAAAACAACACTCCACCGACAGGATTACGCATGCGGCCTGCACGATGTCGGTAGACCCGGCAGTCAAGTATATCGTCTCTCCGACGACCAGCGGCAGAACAGCGCGAATGCTTTCGCGCTTCAGGCCCCGCGTCTGGATTCTCGCGCAGCCTCATAACCAGCTGACGGCCCGAAAACTCACTATAGACAGGGGAGTGATGGTGATCAACATCCTTCCAGTGATGAAGGATTCTAAAGAGACCGACCCCCTGGTTAAGGAATCTAAAAAGAAATTTAAGGAGGCGATCAGAGGAGATGAGACCGTGATCTTCACTTGCGGAACTCCCCTCGGGCAAGTGGGAACGGCGAATATGATTCAGAGATGGGACGCCGAATTAACGTAGGCTGGCTGCGGGGGGCGCAGACACGGGGCGATTATCAGCGTCAGGCAGTGGCTCTTCCATAACTACTACAAGGCCACGCTAAGTCAATTGACTTAGCGTGGCCTTGTAGTAGTTGATTCCTACACCAGCACCGTCGAAACGGGCGAGCGCAGAGTTACCGCCGAGTGCCTCCGCCCTCGACGCTGCCGCCGCCGCTGCCTTCAGTGGCGGGGCGGCCTTCGGTGTCAACGTACGTGATGGTCTGGCCGACGTCCGTCAGAGAGCGCAGGCCCGGCTCAACCACCTTGCGGTCGCCGACGACTAGAATCGCCATCCTGGACGGGTCCAGATAGCGGTTCGCCACCCGATTGATGTCGGTGACTGTGACGGCGCGAACGCGCGCGATGTAGTTGTTGAAGTAATCGTCCGGCAGACCGTAGAGCACAACGTCCGTCAGACGGTTGGTCAGTTGTTCGGGCGTCTCGAAAGTGCGCGGGAAACCGCGTATGATCGCCTGCTTCGAGAACTCCAGCTCCTGAGCAGTCACTGGACGCTCGCCGCGAACGCCGCGCAGCTCCTTCAGAAACTCGAAGACAGACTCTTTCGTCACAGCCGTCTGCACGCCAGCGGTCGCCATGAACGGCCCCGCCCCTCTACGGTAATCGAACGAGGTGCGGGCCCCGTAGGTGTAGCCTTTGTCTTCGCGCAGATTCATGTTAACGCGCGAGGTGAACTGGCCCCCGAGCATCGTGTTCATCACAAGCAGCGGGAAATAGTCCGGCGTCGAACGTGGTTGACCGATCTGGCCGATCATCAGCACGCTCTGCGCCGCGCCCGGTTTGTCCACGATGTAGAGCGTGGCCTTATCGCGCGCGGGCGGCTCCCCGATCTCGATTGCCGGAACGTCCGCGCGTTTCCAGTTACCGAAAGCTTTTTCGAGCTTCGGGATGAGCGTCGCAGGCGTCACGTCTCCGGCGACGATGAGCGCGGCGTTGTTCGGACGATAATAGGTCTCGTAAAAACGTCTCACGTCGTCGTTGGTGATAGCTTTGACGCTCTGCTCGTCGCCGAACGCCGGGTGGCCGTAAGGGTGATTGCGGCCATAGAGCAATGACGCATAGACGACCCCTGCAATGGCGTTGGCGTCGTCGCGGCGCTGCATCAACGTGCCGAGCCGCGTCTTGCGTTGCAGTTCCAGCTCGCTATCAGGGAAAGACGGGTTGGTGACGACGTCCGAGTAAAGCTCCAGCGCCTTGTCCAGGTGCTTTGTGAGCGTCAGGAGACTAAGGCCGCTGCTGTCGAAATCCGACTCGGTGCGCAGACGCGCCCCGATGGCCGCCAACTGGTTCGAAATATCCAGGGCCGAACGCGTCTTCGTCCCCTCGTCAATCAGGGCGGCCGTCAGGTTCGAGAGCCCAGCGCGGTCCGCAGGGTCCGCCGCAGCACCCGTGCGTAGGACCATGTTCATGTTGACGACGGGCAGCT
Organism: Pyrinomonadaceae bacterium; assembly: GCA_036392495.1. Classification (GTDB taxonomy): domain Bacteria; phylum Acidobacteriota; class Blastocatellia; order Pyrinomonadales; family Pyrinomonadaceae; genus QHXM01. The sequence goes on from DASVXV010000011.1 coordinate 7,390, forward strand.
CGTGCTGCTCCACGATCAAAACTTCGAGACCATTGGAGAGCTTGCGACGCTGCACCTGCGGCAGCTTGAAGCGCGGGTCCGGTTTTGGCTTCGGCTGAACATAAAGGCCCGTGAGCGGCGCGTTGTCCTGCGGCATGGCCTTTCCCGCCCGCTTCGCGTCCGTTGCGGGCGGAGCCGCGCCCGCAGGCGTGGTCGCAGCCGCTTCAGGTTTCGTCTGCGGCTGGACTCCCGCCGGAGGCGTTGTGCCTGGGCGGGTCGGCGTTGTCGTCGCGGCCGGCGCGCCGGTCTGTTGCGACGGGCTGGCAATCGCGCCCGTCGGACTCGCTGGCGCGGCGTCGCCGGTGGTCTTGCCTCTGGGTCGCGGTGTGACCGTGAGGATGAGTCGCTTGTCCGTCAAATAGCCGTTAGCGACGCGCACCACGTCTTCGGGCTTCACGTTGCGGTAGCGCATCAGGTCCAGTCGGAAGTAGTCCGGCTGGTTGAGAAAGACCGCGTACTGATTCAACTGGTCGCTCTTGCCGCCGAAGCCGCCGACGGTCTGCAGGCCGTAAATGAAGGAAGATTCGCGCGCGTTGTAAGAGCGCTCCATCTCCTCTGTGGTTGGAGGCTCGGCCTTGAGTTTATTCACCTCTTCGTCAATCGCACTCTCAAGGTCTTCGAGCTTGACGCCGGGTTTGGCCGTGGCGACGATCTGAAATTGTCCAGCCAGTTCGCGCGAGTTGTGAAAAGCCACGACCTCCTGCGCGATCTGCTTCTCGTAAACGAGCGACTTGTAGAGACGCGACCCCTTGCCGCCCGCGAGCACCGTGGCGAGCGTGTCGAGCGACGCGTCGTTGCTGGTGTATTGCGGCTCTGTGTGCCAAGTCATGTAAACGCGTGGGAGTGAGACGCGGTCTTCCATCGTCATGCGCGTCTCCTTTTCGAGCACAGGGCGCTGCGGAGTCGGATTGACGACTTCCGGGCCGCGCTTCAGGGGCCCGAAATACTTTTCGACCAGCATGCGCACTTCCGCCGGGTTGAAGTCGCCGGCGATTGAGAGGCTGGCGTTGTTCGGCGTGTAGTAGCGGCGGAAGAACTCCGAGACATCTTCGCGCGAGGCGGCGGTCAGATCATCCAGAGAGCCTATGGTCAGCCAGTGGTACGGGTGGTTCTTCGGGTACATCGTTTCGGCGATCTTCGCGCCGACCAGCCCGTACGGGCGGTTGTCGTAGTTCTGCCGCTTCTCGTTCTTGACGACGTCGCGCTGGTTGGCAAGCTTCTTCTCCGACAGGGCTTCGAGCAGATAGCCCATGCGGTCCGACTCTAACCAGAGCGCCAGTTCCAGGAAGTTCGACGGCACGACCTCCCAGTAGTTCGTGCGGTCCGTGTTGGTCGAGCCGTTCAAGGTTCCGCCGGCCTCCTGAAGAGGCACGAAGTAGTCGTTGTCGTGGTGGAGCGAGCCCTGGAACATCATGTGTTCGAAGAGATGCGCGAAGCCAGTGCGACCCGGCACTTCGTTCTTCGAGCCGACGTGATACCAGACATTGACGGCGACAATCGGCGTCGAGTGGTCTTCATGCAGGATGACCCGCAGGCCGTTCTGCAAAGTGAATTGCGTAAACTTCATTGGTGGCAACACGGCGTTTCCGGCTGGCGCATTGGTCTTGGGCGCCGCGGCCCTCTTTCTTCGCTGCGCGAAAGCCGCGGGCGCTGAAAGAGAGACGACAAGCAGGATCGTCAACAGTCGTTTGATTCTCAATTTTGAAATCTCCTTTCTGGCAGTGCGAGAGAAAATGGCCGAGGCGCACGCCGAAACCTGATGCGCGCTCCTCTCCTTATTGTTCGGGTTATAGCAGGGGAAGTAATCCGTGAGCCATTCTAGCGCGCCTGTTGGCGCGGATGCAAGATTGCCGCCCGCTTCAACGCTTGTTAGAATTCGTGCTCAGACCAAAAGTTCACCGTTCGACTAAATGGCTCTCGAAACAGATTTCATCGTCGTCGGCAGCGGCATCGCCGGACTGCGCGCCGCCATCGAGCTCGCGCAGGCGGGCGCGCGCGTCACCGTCCTCACCAAAGACCGCACAGACGAATCCAACACCGAATACGCGCAGGGTGGAATCGCCGTCGCGCTCTCGGACGAAGACGAAGTGGCCCTTCACGAAGAGGACACTCTGAACGCCGGGGCGGGACTCTGCGACGAGCGGGCCGTGCGCGTGATGGTCGAAGAGGGGCCGCGCTACATTCAGGAATTAATTGATTGGGGCACGGAGTTCGACCGCGAAGGGGGCCGTCTGGTCTTTACGCGTGAGGCCGCGCACTCGCGCCGCCGCATCCTGCACGCGCACGGCGACTCAACGGGGCGTGAGATAGTGCGCGCCCTGATCGCGCGTGCGCGGCGCGAGCGCAAGATAGCTTTCGTCGCTCACGCGGCGACAGACTCTCTGCTCGTTGCGGACGGGAGAGTGTGCGGCGTCCGTTATCTGGACCCGCTGGTCCGTGCGCCGCGCGAGTTGCGCTCGCGCGCCGTCGTTCTGGCTTCGGGCGGCGCAGGCCAGGTCTTCCTGCACACGACGAACCCTGAGGTGGCGACGGGCGACGGAATGGCTATGGCCTACGCCGCGGGCGCGGAACTCGCGGACATGGAGTTCGTGCAATTCCATCCGACGGCGCTCAACCTCGAAGGCGCGCCGCGCTTTCTGCTCTCTGAGGCGATGCGTGGTGAGGGCGGAGTCTTGCGTAACCATGAGGGCGAGCGGTTTATGACGCGCTATCAAGAGCGCGCGGAGCTGGCGCCACGCGACATCGTCAGCCGCTCGATTGTCGCGGAGATGCAGAGGACGGCGACGCGGACCGTCTATCTTGATATGACAGGGCTTGAGCCGCGCTTTGTCCGCTATCGTTTCCCGAAAATCTACGAGACGTGTTTGCGCTACGGCCTGGACATCACGGACGATCTTCTGCCTGTCTCGCCAGCCTCGCATTACTGCATGGGCGGAGTGCGCACGGACCTGTCGGGGCGGGCCAGCCTGCCCGGACTCTATGCCGCGGGCGAAGTGGCCTGCGCGGGCGTTCACGGCGCGAATCGCCTGGCGTCGAACTCTTTGCTTGAAGGTCTGGTCTTCGGGGCGCGGGCCGGGAGCGCTGCTGCTGCTGATTTTGCTGACGGGCAGAGGGGCGCGCACGACCACGAGGTGGCAGATGGAAGGGACGTGAGCAGCCACGGCTCCGGAGAGGTCGCGCTGGCAGTGAGAAAGCGCGTCCGGCGTCTGATGTGGGAGCGCGTCGGCATCCTACGCAGCCGCGACTCGATAGGACGCGCACTCCTTGAGTTCGAGCAGATAGAGCGCGCGCCGCTCGCGCGAGCTTCTAGAAACTTTTTGAGCGTCGCCACGCTCATCACACGCTCTGCGCTCTGGCGCGAGGAATCGCGCGGGGCGCATTTTCGCACAGACTTCCCCGCGCGGGACGACGAACGCTGGCGCGTCCATTCAATTATTCGCACGGACATGGAGATTACTTCGAGTAAGGAGATAAAAATGGGGGACGGGGGACGGGGGCCAGGGGTCGGAAAGAAAGACCTGCTGGCCCCCGGCCCCTGACCCCCGACCAACTGTCTTATGGCACACTACGAACAACTACACGACTGGGAGATGACGCCGCGCGAGGCCGTGGAGCTTCAGAAAAGCTTGCGCGAGCGTGTGCGGATTACGCCGCTCAAGAAAAGAATCAGGACGATTGCGGGCGCGGACATCTCTTTTAATAAGTTCTCCCCGGTCGTTTATGCAGGGCTCGTCGTCTTGAGACTGCCGACGCTTGAGGTGATCGAAGAGGTCGGAGTGGTCAGCCAGACGAAGTTCCCGTATGTGCCGGGGCTGCTCTCTTTTCGTGAAGCGCCGTCGGTGCTGGAAGCCTGGTCGAAGTTAAAGACGGAGCCGGACGCAGTGATGTTTGACGGGCAGGGAATCGCGCACCCGCGCCGCGTCGGCATCGCGTCGCACGTCGGACTCCTGCTCAATCGCCCGACGCTCGGGTGCGCTAAATCCGTGCTGGTCGGTAAATATTCTGAGCCCGAGGCGGAGCGCGGCCACTGGTCCGAGATGGTTGATAAAGGGGAAGTGGTCGGGGCGGCTGTGAGGACGAAGACCAATGTGCAGCCAGTTTACGTTTCGCCAGGACACCTGATTGATCTTCAGGGCGCGATTGACCTGACGCTCCAGGCAGACGGCGGCTATCGCCAGCCAGAGCCGACGCGCCGCGCGCATCTCCTGGTCAATGCTCTCAGGCGCGGGGAGCGCGAGCCTTCAGAGGATGCGCAGCCGGGACTGTTCTAGAAATGGCTTTCGATAGAACTCAATACAAGCCCCGTTAGGGGCGACAGAATTTAGCCCAGGGCGTCAGCCCTGGGTATCAAGCCCAAGAAAATATTTAAGCCCCGTAGGGGCGACAGAACGTCTGTCGCCCCTACGGGGCTTGAAACATATTTACGTGCGTGTTCCAGGGGCTGACGCCCCTGGCTACTCTCTTTCGCCCCTGACGGGGCTCCACTCGAAATTACTGCGTGACAGTAAATTCGCCTGCCTGCTTGAGCGATTGGCCGGAGACGCGATCCTTGATGCGGATTTCGATTGCGTACTTACCGTCCGCCAGGTTGCGCGTGTCAATCAGGCGAGCCAGCGTGATGCGCTGGCCGTTGTCGGCCAGGCCCTGCCAGTCTTCGCTCTGCTTGCCCAGCTCCTTGCCATCTCGCATCAGCACATACTGCACGTCAACCGAAGGACGCAGCGTCGTCTGATCGGTCTGCACGTTATAGACCTGCATGTAAATGCCTATGGGCTGGCCGCGGTGATAGACGCCTGACAGGTTCGGGATAACTTTGTTCTGCCCGATGACGAACTGGGACTTGTCAGCGGTCAGGCTGGTGACCGTCTCCAGTTTCGAGGCGAGCACGAGCGTCGAAAAACCGAGCTGCTTCGGATCATACTTCGGGACTGTGAAGCCCACGCGCCGCACGCCCGTCGCGCCCGTTTCGACGTCGCGCACCACGACCTCTACCTTGTACGTTCCGGGCGCAAGCGGCACTGCCTTCTGATAAGCGGACTTGCGCTCCTTAGCTTCGGTCAGCTCCTCAGGCGAGGCAACCGTCTCTACGGGGTCTTCGAAGATTCCGACGCGCTTACCAGAGACGGCGATGATGCGCCCGAAGATGTTCATGCGGGCGCGTTGCAGGCCGCCGCTGGGCCTGAAGACCAGGTCTTTGTTCTCTGCCTGGACCGTGATGGCCGTGATGACGCGGTCATCCGACTGGCGGAAGAAGTCAACGCGCAGGTCGAAGTTGAGCGGGTTCTCTTCGAGAACGCCGCCGCCGGTCAGGCCGAGCACGCCCTGCAGGTCGTTGAACTTGACCTGCGGCGGCATACTGAGATTCCTGATTAACTCCATGCGCGCGAACGGCGAATCCTGCTCGCGCTGGTAGCCGTAACCCTGCTTGCCGCCATAGCCCAGAACCCTGTCCGTCTTGTCGGCCAGCCCGAGTTGTTCCGCGAGCGTCAGGCCAGCGCCGGGAATATTGAGCAGCGCGTCCTTCTCGTTGGGCGAACGAGCGATGCGGTACTCGCCTGAGCCCGTCGGGTCCACAAACTCTATCTCGATGCCCGAGCCGATGCCCGGCAGGTAGCGATAGAACCAGATTTCGAAGGGATAGGTCGAAGTCGAGCCGCCGCCCTCGTAAGACGGGCGCTCGTAGTGGCCGCCCATCGGGTGCGTCTCCTTCTCGTCGGGCTTGCCATACATGATGTAAACGCGCCCGCGGTCGGTCTTCCACCCGGGGATGCCGGAAGAAAAGTGCTCGTTGGCGTAGGCGATGCGCTCGTAATACTCTTCGCGGTACTCGTTCTCGTCCGTGTCCGGGTCCGGATCGCGGCGCCGCCAGAAGAGCTCTATGAACTGCTCGCGCTCCTCGTTGGTCTTGAGCTTTTTGTAGGCATCACGCTCCTGGGGCGTGATGATGTAGGCGACGTCCTTGTCAGGCCACTCTCTGTAAACTTTCGGGATTTCTTCCTTCTGGTTGGTCTTGCGGTCCGGCAAATCCTGCGCGAAAACGGCTGGGACCGAGAGCGCCAGGGCGAAGAAGGCCAACACCATGCGGCGTAGAAGTGTTTGGTAAGACATGAGACTGCTCCTGTTTGTAGATCAAAAAGAGGAAGACCAGGGCGTTGAACCGAAACGAGGGCGCGAAAGAGTTCGCAAACGCCTGGCGCATTTTACCCGCTTGTTCGAGAGACCGACTCCAGAGTTAAGCATTTTGCAAAGCGATGGAAAAGCCGAGACCATCCAGCACGAAGGAGGGATTTTAAGGTCTCGGTTAGAACAGAGTCAAGATGCGGTGGAAACGGTGAAAAGTTGCCTGAAAACCGTGGATAAAAGGCCGGTAGCACAGGAAATGTAGGCCGCCGCCTAGGGGCAAGACGCGCGATCCGGTTGCTCGTGGGAGTAAACAGCCCTTATCGGCCCTGTGAGGCGGGAGCCGTAGCCTTACGGCCCCGCTCATCCCGCCTGCACCAGACGCCCGGCGGTTGCATCTTGAGGGCAGATGAGGGAAAAATGTACCTATTCAACTGACATTCAAGCGGTCTGGCAGGGGCGTAGAGGGTGCGCTGTTAGGCTTCAGTTACTAAACTCTCTGATGTTTGGAGGAATATCGTGAGTAATTTCGAATCATTCTACGCCAGGTGGTCGCCCGTACTGCTCAGCGTTCTGCGAATCGTCGTGGGGTTTCTCTTCATGACGCACGGCGCGCAAAAACTCTTTAACTATCCGCCACCGACGATGCCGGGAGGGAAACCTAGCCCGTTCCCCACTCCGCTGCTCTCGCTGACAGGTGTGGCCGGAATCCTGGAATTTTTCGGCGGCCTCTTCATCCTGCTGGGGCTCTTCACGCGCCCGGTGGCTTTCATCCTCTCGGGAATGATGGCCGTAGCCTATTTCATGAGACATTTTTCTCTGGAGGGTAACGGGTTTCTGCCGTTAGCGAACGGGGGAGAGCCAGCCGTACTCTTTTGCTTCGTCTTCCTTTACATGGCTGTGGCCGGGGGCGGAAGGCTGAGCCTTGACCACCTGTGGCGAAAGTCACACGATTCCGAGCTCGATAGAATCTGAGCTTGAAGGGGAACCGTATGAACAAGGTCATGCCCGCCATCTTCTTCGGGCACGGGAGCCCCATGAACGCGCTCGTCGGCAACGAATATACGAGGGGCTGGGCGGCGCTGGGAGAAGAACTAACGCGCCCGCGCGCTGTGCTCTCGATCTCCGCCCACTGGTATTTGCCTGGGACTTTCGTGACCGCGATGCAAAGCCCACGGACCATACACGACTTCGGCGGGTTCCCTGGAGAGCTGTACGAGGTCCAGTACCCTGCGCCGGGCGATCCGGAACTCGCGCGGCGCGTTCAGGAACTGCTCGCGCCCCTCCCGGTCGGCCTGGACACGCGCTGGGGGCTGGATCACGGGACATGGTCCGTGCTCTGCCACGTCTTCCCGTTGGCGGACGTGCCCACAATCCAGCTGAGCATAGACGAGACGGAGCCCGCGGAGTTTCACTACGAAATCGGGAAACGTTTGGCACCGCTGCGTGATGAAGGTGTGCTCATAGTAGGGAGCGGCAACCTTGTACACAACCTGCACACTTATGCCTGGGGGCGTCACAAGGTCGAGCCGTTCGACTGGGCCGTGCGGTTTGAAGAGAGGGCGCGCTCGCTTCTGCTGGCTCATGACCACGCTCCGCTCATCGCTTACGAATCTCTGGGGCGTGACGCGATGCTCGCGGCTCCGACGCCGGATCACTATCTGCCCCTGCTCTACATCATGGCTCTCAGTAGAGAGGGCGACGAAGTCAGTTTTCCCGTCGAGGGGTTCGACGGAGGCTCAATCTCTATGCTTACGGTCCGCATCGGCTGAAGCGTATGGATGACAACCAGGGTTCTTGACGAAGGAGGGAAGGTTTCAAACAGATGGCTGACAAGATTAAGATTCTGGGCGTCGCCGGGAGTTTGCGCAAAGCCTCTTACAACCGCGCTGCGCTTCGAGCCGCGCAACAGCTCGCGCCCGAGGACGCCCAGATAGAGATATTCGAGTTGGACGGGATACCGGGTTTCAGCGAAGACGAGGAGCGCAACCCGCCTGCGAAAGTGACGGAGTTGAAAGAGAAGATTCGCGCGGCGGACGCCATCCTCTTCGTCACCCCGGAATATAATTATTCGATTCCCGGGGTGCTCAAGAACGCCATTGACTGGGCGTCGCGTCCATATGGGGAGAGCGCCTGGGATGGGAAGCCCGTCGCAATTATGGGAGCCTCAGTCGGGCTCTTCGGCACGGCCCGCGCGCAGTATCACCTGCGCCAGGTCTTCGTCTTCTTAAACATGCATCCCCTGAACAGGCCCGAAGTCATGATCGGCAACGCCTCACAGCGCTTTGACGGCGAGGGCAATCTGACGGACGAGACTTCAAAGGATTTGATCAGGAAGCTTCTCGAAAACCTCGTCTCCTGGACCCGGCAGTTGAAGGCTCAAGGTTGAGCTAAACTTTGGCCGCAGTCTTCCGGCGTTCTTTACCGAAGACCCAGGCGATGAAGATCGAGACGCCGTAGAGCAGGACCATAGGGGCCGCGAAGAGCAGCATGTTCGGAATATCGTTGGTGGGCGAAATCACTGCCGCCGAAATCAGGATGATGATTAGCGCTCCCTTCCAGTGGCGGAGCAGAAACCGCGCCGAGATGATTCCGATGCGCGACAGGATGTAAGTTATCGCGGGCATCTGGAAGACCACGCCCATCGCCAGCATCACCAGAAGGATGAAGTTGAAATAGTCCGAGGCATTCAGGAAGAGACGAAAATCCTGCCCGAGGCCGAGCAGGTATCTTGCCGCCGGGGGAAAGATTATCTTGTAGGCGAAGGCCGCGCCCCCTACGAATGAGAGAGTGGAGAGCAGGACGAAGGGCAGCGCGTAGCGGCGCTCGTGCGGATAGAGGCCGGGCGAGACGAAGGCCCAGATTTGCCAGAGGATGAAGGGGACCGCGAGCGCCAGCGCCGTGTAGATAGAGACCTTGACGTAGAGCGAGAAAGGCTCCATTGCGGTGGTCACGATCAGCTTATCGTCAATGCCGGGCATCGCCTTCGGCTTCGCCTGAAAATCGAGCGGCAGCAGAACGCCTTTCGGAATAACCGTATCGCCCGCCAGCAGGTTCTCGTCCGTGTAGAGCCTGAGTCGGCCCTGCCCGTCCTTCTTGACAACCGCGAGGACTGAAGCTCCCTCTGGGATGACGCTCCTTCCGATTGTGGTCTTCTCCGCGAAGACGTAGCGCCCGGTGGTGCCTTCCTTCAAAGAGCTGTTTTCCTGAATCGTCTCGTTTCCCGTCTGCCCGCCGATGGGCAGTTCGCGGCGCTGCGCGTCGGAGAGAGCGCGCTGAATCGGAATCGCCAGAAAGTTATAGATGTGATCGGAGACGAACCAGCAGGCGAAGAAGGCCACGAAGACGAAGGCCACGGAGCGCAGGATGCGGCTCCGTAGCTCGTCCAGATGCTCCAGGAAAGACATCTGGCCGCCGGGCTCTTTCTCTCTCGCCTTTTTCTTCGCTTTAGAGCGTGTGCCTAAAAGAGTTGCCACTAGCGTTCAGCTCTAACGCCTATAACCAATCGCGCTTGCGCGCCGGAGGCGTTGATTCGGGAAGTTCGGCCGTTGAGTCTGCCGCAGAAATCGAAGAGGCCGCCTCATTATTCAAAGGAGCGTCGGAAGAATCGGCAGCGGTCGGCTCGGCCGCTTCGCCTGCTTCAATCACGGCCTGGCTGCGGTCCCGGCTCTCGCCGAGGATGGAGCGGTCTTCGGGCAGCATGGCTTCGCCGATGAGCGCGTCCTTGATGGCGCTCTCTCTCGCGACCTCTTTCTCCCACGTCTGCTTGAAGTCGTCCGAGGCGCGCTTGAAATCCGCCAGGCTCTTGCCGAGCGAACGGCTCAGTTGAGGAAGTTTTCGCGGCCCGAAGATGATGAGCGCGACGACCAGGATCAGCAGCAGCTCGCTCGTCCCCAGACCCTCAAAAATAAACAGAAACAAGATGATAACCTGCTCTCTTCGGCGAAGAAACTCTGGCGCTCTCGCGCTCGCTCATCGCGCGCGTCCTCTCCTTTGAATGGGAGAGATGCCAGAGGAGTTCGGAAAAATTCTACGCGCCGCTTCTTTGGTGGGTCAAGCAAGTCGGGCGTCAAGCGCCAGCGCGGCGGAAAATATTATGGACAAATCGGAAGCGAGATGAGATATTTTCTTAACGGGGCTGCACCTCCTGCGCCGCCTCGACCGCGAGCTCACTTCCCGCGCCGAAATCGAAAGGAACTGATAACAATGAGTAGATGGTTTTGCTGCTTTCTGATGAGTCTTTCTGCCTTCATGCTCCTGCTGCAAGTGAATGGACCGAACCTCAGGGTCGTTTTAATCTGGGTTTTGGTCGGCGTGCTTTCCGCCTACAAACTCTATAAAAGCCCCGGCAGTTCTTCCTGATCGCGTGAATCCTTTCCGGCGGCATAAAAATTATGTCTCAAACCGCATCGCCCATCTCCAAGAAGAGACCTTCACGAGATGGGCGATGCGGTTTGCGTTTTAAGAGAAGCGGAAACTGTCTCGGGCTTGAGGTCCTATTGGCCCCAGCCTTCACATTCGGCCAGTCCCTCGTTTGTAATGTCCCAGTGCGTGTGGTCCTTGCACATCGTCACGTCTTCGATGACGCAGGCGTCGCCGTCGTCGTCAACGACTTTAATGTCATAATGGCCGCAGGGAATATTTTTGAGTGTGTAAGAGCCGCCGCCGTGCTTGATCACATTATCACCGAGCTGGTCAGGTCCCCAGCTATTCTTGTGCGTCGGCGATAGAAAGAGTTGATGAATATCCCAGTCGGACTTGTTCACGATCATGAATTCGGCCTTCTGCGGCTGCTCGGCCAAAGAGCGCGACGGCCATACCAGCATCGTGAGCGCGACAAGCACCGCAGCGAGGATCGCAATCCTTGGGACGAGGTATTTCTTCATTACGGAACTTCCTTTCAAAAGGGTACAGATAAATAAAACAGTTGAGCGTGATATTACATTCGACCTGAGTGGCTGGCAATAGTTGCCGCCGCGCACGGCCTCCGATGACCGCCATCGAGCCCGACGCCTCTACAGGAAAGCTTCGCTAAGACTTCTCGCTTCCGTATTCAGGCGGATAATAAATAACTTCAACAGCATTTCCTCCGACACCTTTGGTATAGAAGGAGACGGAGCGGTCGCGGTGCTCTTTGACGGGGCGGCCTTCGCGGGCGGCGGCCTCGTCCAAAGCCTCGCGCGTTTCGACGCGCAGGCCCATGTGCGGCGGGTGTTTTGAGCCGGGCGCGAGCAGCGCCACTCCGAACCCTCGCGCGTCTCTCAGCATGGCCCAGTCGTCGTAGAGAGTTTCAAGACGAAAACCTATGCGCTCATAGCCCTCAACGTCCTGTTTCAAATCCTCCGATTTAACCGCGATGTGATCCACCACACCCTCAAAGCGCGACTCATTTCGTTCCTGCATTGCTTGTATCTCCGAAGTCTGGAGTCTGGAGTCTGGAGTCTGGAGTCAAAAGAAAACGTCCTTTGACTCCAGACTCTCTGGACTTCAGACTCCAGACTATTCATCTTTCCATTTCTCGCCGTAGCGTTCGCTGTAGACTATGCGGTCCAGGCCGAAGCGTCCGGGATAAGCCTTCTCATCTCCGGCGAGGCGTCCGATGGCCAGGAGCGCGCAGACCTCTGCCTCGTCCGGAATCCCGAATTCGCGTTTGACGCCCGCAGGGTCGAAGCCTTCCATAGGGGCCGTGTCAAACCCGTAAGCCTCTGCGACGAGCATGATGGTGGTGAAGGCGATCATCACATGGCGATGGACCCAGACGTCCATCTTCTGCGTGCTGGTGAGAGCCTCTATCGCTTTGTCTCTGGCCTGCTCCCAGGTGTCCAGCTTGCCCGCGCCTCTTTCCGCGCCCTCGCGGAAAACTTCCCCCGCGCGCTCTTTCCACTCCTCTTTCATACCCAGGAAGATGATGACGACCGGGGCCTCCGCAATTTTCGGTTGGTTGTAAGCGACCTTTTGCAGCCGCCTGCGATTCAACGCGTCGCGGACGACCACGAAACGCCAGGGTTGCAGGTTATATCCCGACGGAGCCTGCCCGCCGAACCTTAAGATAGCGTTCAGATACTCTTCCGGCACCTCTTCGTCCGTGAAATGCATGGTCGCGCGGCGCTCTAGGAGAGCTTGCGTGATCGGCTTTAAAGGCTCGCCGCCGGGCCGCGCCGTCGGATAGTTCGTGGGCCTGTCCTTCATCCTTCCCCCTTTGAACTGTTTGAATGGGAGCGATTGTAACAAATTAGTGGTCAGTGGTCAGTGGCCGGTGGTCAGTTAAAAACAGGCGACGAACTGTTTTGGCTGTTCACTGACCACTGACCACAGGCCACTGACCACTGTTTTCCGAGCGTGAAAGATTCTTGACAGTGGCGAAGCGTCGCCGCAAACCTGTCGGGCAATACTCAATGGGATTGCGGAGCGGCGGATTTCGGATTGCGGGTTGAAAAGCATACGGAACGATTAGTCTTTACTTAACCCGAAATCGGACGATTATGGCGAGAGCAAAGAAGACCAGGGTAGTTGAGTTTCAAAAAGAGACGCACGTGGCTGAAGGCTCGCGCGGGTCGCTCGAAGGTTTCGCGCGCGCAGCCGACCGCGTCGCGGCGACGACGAAGAAGCTTGAGAAGGCGGCGCTGCTTGGCGCGTACTTTCACGAACTGGACGACGAAGACCTGGCGCGCGCCGCGCGCTATTTCGCCGGACACCAGTTTGCGTTGAACGACGCGCGCACCACCAACGTCGGCACGAGCGTGCTGCGCGAAGCGCTGAGCGCCGCGACCGGCCTCGATGTGGAGAATTTGCGCCCGCGTTACGTGCGCCTGGGCGATTCCGGAGAGGTCGCCTACGAGGCGATTCTGGAAGTGAAGGGAAACGCCCTCGAACCTAAAATCACGCTCGCCGAAACTGAGTCGCTGATCGAGCGCTTAAGCGAGATGAAAGGCACGAAGAACAAGAAAGCCCTGCTCACGGGCGTGCTCGCCGACGCGACCGCACGGGAAGCGAAGTATCTGGTCAAGCTCCTGGTCGGCGACCTCCGAATCGGCCTTAAAGAGGGGCTGGTCGAAGACGCCGTTGCGCGAGCGTTCAATCAGCCGCTCGCGCTCGTCTCCCAGGCGAATATGATGACGGGCGACATCGGCGAGACGGCCGTGCGCGCCCGGCGCGGTGAGCTGCTGGGCGTCCGGATGCGCCTCTTTCACCCGCTGAAGTTCATGCTCGCCACGGCTGCGGCCGATCTGGCGGACATCGCGCGCACGATGCCCGCGGGGTTTTTCGTAGAGGATAAATTCGACGGCATACGCGCGCAGGCACACGTCGCGGGCAAACGCCTGGCGCTCTACTCGCGCACGATGGACGAGATCACGCACCGCTTCCCTGAGCTTCACGCGCCGATGATGCAATTGGAGACGGACGCGATCATTGACGGCGAGATCGTGCCGGCGCTCGATGGCGTGATTCTGCCCTTCAGCGAGTTGCAGAAGCGCCTGGGCCGAAAGACTGTCGGCGAAGAGTTGCTTTCGACCACGCCGGTCATCTTCATCGCCTACGATCTTCTTTACGCCGGGAGCCGCGTCCTGATAGACGAGCCGCTCTCGGCGCGCCGCGAGCGGCTGGAAGAACTGGTCCCCGCTGCGTCGGGCGTCGTGCGTCTTTCAGGAGCAAAACTTGTGAGCGACGTCACGGCGCTGGACGAGGAGTTTGACGCGGCACGCAGCCGCGGCAACGAGGGCCTGATGATTAAGGACCCGCGCTCGGTTTACAAGCCAGGGCGGCGCGGGCGCGAGTGGCTGAAACTCAAGCGCGCTCTGGCCACGCTCGACGTGGTCGTCACGGCCGTGGAGGTCGGGCACGGGAAGCGCCGCCACCTGCTTTCGGACTACACGTTCGCTGTGCGCCGCTCCGAAGATGACCCGGAGCTTTTGAACGTCGGGAAGGCCTATTCGGGATTGACCGATGCGGAACTGCAGGAGTTGACCGAGTGGTTTCGCGCGCACACCATGCAGGAATACGCGCACGGCAAGGTGCGCGTCGTCGAGCCGAAAATCGTCCTCGAAGTCACCTTTGACCGCGTGCAGGAATCCAAAAGGCACAAGAGCGGCTACGCTCTCAGGTTCCCCAGAATCCTGCGCCTGCGCGAGGATAAGAGCGTCGCCGAGATAGACACAGTCGAGACCGTGCGGAAGCTTGCGGAATGAAGAGCAAGTAGAGAAAGAGAAGAAGAGGGCAATATTTAAAAGAGACGGAATAATTATTAGCCCGCGTGAGCGGGCGGCCGTCTAAAGCCCAGCCCGTGAGGGCTGGGTTACAGGCAAAGAGATTTCGTTCAAGCCCATGAAATGGGCGACAGCGCGTTGAATCTGGCGCTAAAACCGCAGAAGGCTGTCGCCCATTTCATGGGCTTCAAAATTTTCTTCCCGGCTGTCTCCCAGGGCTTGCGCCCTGGGCTTTATACTGTCGCCCGCTGACGCGGGCTGGATTCAGGTCTTCTTCTTTCCCATGCTCTCCTTTCCCCGCCCTCGTTTGCTCTGGCAGCGCGAATCAAATATCATCACTCCGGTCCGCGAGCGGACGTTTTATCCTGCGAGAGAGAAAGAGAATTTTAATGAAGTACCGAAATGTTCTGGTCGCCGCCGCGCTCGTCGGCCTCACTGTGATTGTCTCACCCGTCGCCGCGCAAACGCCGAAGACGAAGACGGGCCCGAAGCCCGCGCCGAAGACGACGACGCCCGCTAAAACCGGCACGACAACAACGCCCGCGCAGAAATCCACGACGCCCCCGCCCGGCACGCTCGCCATCGTCAACGGGCAGGCGATAACTCTGGCCGATTTCGATCCGAAGGTGCGCCAAGTCGTCGAGGGTCTCGATCAGAAGATGCCGGAGTTGCGGCGCGACGCGCTCGATGCGCGCATCAACACGATACTCCTCGAAAACGAGGCGCAGAAGCGCAAGGTGACGGGCGAGCAGTTGATGGACGCGGAGGTCAACAACCTCGTCAAAGACCCGACCGACGCGGAGATTCAGGCCGTTTACGATGCCAACCGGCAGCAGATCGGCAACGCAGACCTCGCCACGGTCCGCCCGCAGATCATCGGCTATCTCAGAAATCAGTCGGCGCAAAAGCTCGCCGGCGAGCTGGTCACGCGCCTGCGCTCCGCGCACCAGGTCGTCAAAGGCAGTGTAGATGTCAACGCGCCGAACCTGCCGCCCACGGCCGTGCTCGCAACGGTTGACGGGCGCCCCATCACCTCTGGCGATTTCGAGGAACGGCTCAAGCCCTTCGTCTATAAGCTGCGGCGCGAGGTTTTCGAGGCTGAGGCGCGCGCCATCGATTTCAAGATCAACCAGATGCTGCTCGAAGGCGAAGCCAAGAAACGCAATATGACGCCGGAGAATGTTTACAAAGCGGAGGTCACGGATAAGGTACGCCAGCCGACCGACGCCGAAGTGACGAAGTTTTACGAGGACAACAAGACGCGCATCAAAGGCGATCTCAACTCTCTGCGCGCGGACATCGCGGACGTGCTCAGGAATCAACAGCTCAGTCGTCTCGAATCCGAATTCGCGAATCGCCTGCGCGCGGGCGCGAGCGTCCAGGTCTTCTTAAAAGAGCCTCAGCCTCCCGTTCAGGTCATCAGCGCGGACGACGACCCGTCGCGCGGCGAGGCGAGCGCCCCCGTGACGGTTGTCGTCTTCACAGACTTTCAGTGTCCCTCCTGCGCCGCGATGCATCCGGTGATTGACGAGACCCTGAAGTCTTATGGCAATCAGGTGCGCCTTGTCATACGAGATTTCCCGCTCGTCATACACGAGCAGGCGCGCAAAGCTGCCGAGGCAGCGGCAGCGGCCTCCGCGCAGGGCAAGTTTTTCGAATACATCGCAGTGCTCTTCAAAAACCAGTCGGCCCTGGATACCGCGTCGCTCAAGAAGTACGCGAGCGACCTCGGCCTTGACCGGACGCGCTTTGACGCGGCGCTCGACAACGGGCAGTACGCGGCAGAGGTGAGCAAGGATGTCTCGGACGGTGAGGCTTATGGGGTTGACGGAACGCCGGCCATCTTCATCAACGGAATACGTTTGCGAAACCTGACGGCGGAAGGCTTGCGCGCGGCCATTGACGGCGCGCTCGCTCTCAAGGGGGTGCCGACGCAGAAGCGCGCGGCGAAATAGTTTTCCGGGGGGCGCGTGTTTGACTTATGTTTTTATTGTCGGGGAGCAGAGTTGTGCGGGGCAGTCTGATCGCCATATCGGCTCAGGTCGCCGTCTTGGTGCTCTTTATAGCCTGCGCCGACGGCCAGCAGATTGCGCGTCCCGTACCGCAAAAACCGGATACGCCTCCAGCGACAAATATCTCGACCGGCAATGCTCCCGTGGAAGAGGTTCCCGTCTACACATACGAAGTTGTCAACAGTTGGCCGCACAACAGCAACTCGTTCACTCAGGGCCTGGTCTATCACGGCGACCACCTTTACGAGAGCACTGGACAGTATGGCTCAAGCATCCTGTGTCGCGTTGATTTGAAGTCCGGCAAGATACAGAAGAAAGTTGATGTGGACCGCGAGTATTTCGCCGAAGGCATGACCATCCTGGGCGATAAGGTCTTTCAGCTCACGTGGCAGTCCCAGAGAGGCTTCGTCTACGACCTCAAGGATTTCAAACGGCGAATCGAGTTCACTTACGAAGGCGAAGGCTGGGGGCTGACTAACGACGGGCGGTCGTTGATTATGAGCGACGGCACGAACCGTCTGCGCTTTCTGGACCCCACGACCTTTCGCGTGCTGCGCACGATAGAGGTTTACGACCAGGGCGAGCCGCTCAGCGAGTTGAACGAGCTCGAATATATCAAGGGCGAGATTTACGCGAACATCTGGCATTCGGAAAAGATAGTTCGCATTGATCCCAATTCGGGAAAGATTCTGGCGTGGATTGACCTGACGGGCCTGCGCCGACCCGAAGACGGCACGCACTCGGACAACGTGCTGAACGGCATCGCCTACGACGAGAAGAACGACAGGCTCTTTGTGACCGGCAAACGGTGGTCTAGGATTTACGAGATTCGGCTGGTCAGAAAATAGTCGCCCGGACCTATTTCCCCGCAGGGGCTCCGGCACCAGGGGCTTTGTCCATTGCCAGCTTCCATTCACCACCTTCTTTGACGAGCGGTATGGTTATCGTGCGTCCCTGAAGGGTCGCGTCAACAGTCGCATTATCCCCGTCAATCTTCTCATTGCTGTACTGGGGGGTGATGGGTTGAGCTGATGGCGGAGGTCCCTCTTTCAGCAGCTCGTCCATAGTCCTCCCCAGGGCTTTGGCCTTCTGTTCCAATATATCCAAACTCGCCTTGGAGAGATATTTTTTTAAGGCCATTCCGTCTCTTTTATTTATGGCCTCGAAATATGCTTTCACCGTGTCGGTCGGGGACAGAGCGGCCGCGGTGCCAGCACTACTGTTACCGTCCGCCTGTTTGTTGCACGCCCCGGCGAAGACGACCAGCAGCACCACTGCAAGCGCGGCGATGATGGACTGTCTTACGCTGGCTCTTATTTCAACTAAGTTTTGACGCATAATTGTGCCACTCCTGTACCGTGAGAGTCTTGTGAGGTATTACGGCAGTTTGAGTTTCAAAAGCAAATCGCCGGGAGCGAGCGCGAGAGCGCTGCCCGATTAAAGAATCCAACGCGGAAGAGATCAGGCTTTAAGGAGAGGCAAAAGAGAGGGCGCGTCCGGGTCTCTCTCGCCGCGCCCGCTTCAGCCTTCTTCAGCCTCCCGCTCCCATGGTCATCATCAGCTTATCTATCGCCACCTTCCAGGCTCCGTCTTCTTTGACGAGCGGCATCTTGACGGTATTGCCTCTGGCCTTCACTTCGACGGTCGCGTTGTCGCCGTTGATCTCCTCCTTGCCTAACTCTGGCGATTCGACTGTCGGCATGGCGGCCATCGAAGCCTTCATGGCATCGTCGAGGCTCATGCCCTTGCCTTTGGCCTCCTTCTCCATCATCTCTATGGTCCCTTTGGAGAGGTAGCTCTTGAGCCCGGCCGCGTCCTTATTCTTGGCCGCTTCGATATAGGCTTTCAGAGTCTCCGTGGGAGTCAGCGATTTTTTGCTGCTTTGATCGCCTTTACTGCATGCCCCGACGAAGACAACCATCAGCATCACGGCCATCGCGGTGATGACGGGGACTGCTCTCTTCATCGTTCTTCGAGTTGAATCTTGATACATTGCACGACTTCCTTACTGGCTGGAATTTGAAGACTGGTAAAACCAGTTAGGTTCTAAGCTAAATCCGCGGGCGAGTCAATAGCGTGGCCCGGTCGGCGTACCGGGTAAAAGGCAGAAGCAGGGCGGAGGCCGTGGCGTCGGCCTCCGCCCTGCTTCTGCCTTTTATTCTATTTTCGGCCCTGCGTCAGTGATTGCCGTGATCGTCCTCATCTTCCGGACCGTCCGGCTCGCCTCCCGCTGGCGGCCCTTCCATCGTCGGCCCGCCTCCCACAGGAGCGCCCATATTCTGTATCAGCTTGTCTATCGCCAGCTTCCAGACACCGTCCTCTTTGATGAGCGGCATGGAAACGGTCTGTCCCTGGGCGGTCACCTCGACGGTGGCTGTATCCCCTGTAATGGTCTCTTTGCCGTAAGTGGGCGTAATGCCAGCCTGGGCCACCATTGCCAATTGGTCTTTGATCGCATCGTCCACGGTCTTGCCCAGGGCTTTAGCGCCCTGCTCCATCATATTCATACTCCCTTTAGAGAGATGTTTTTTAACGCCCGCGATATCCTTTTTATTACCGGCTTCGTGATAGGCTTTAACTGTCTGGGTGGGAGAAAGGGCAGCGCCCGGGCCACCGGCACCGCCAGCGCCGCCGTTACTGTTACTGTCCGCCTTTTTGCTGCACGCCCCGGTCAATACAACCAGCGCCAGCGCGAGCGCAGTGATGACGAATATCTTGATGTTTCTCATGGTGTCTGAGTTTGGGTGCATGATTGGGTTTCCTTACTGCGAGAGGGCCTCGGGAGTAATAAAGCAAGCTAGTTTCTAAGCTAAATTTGTTGGCGAGTCAATGGCTGGCGCGCGCCTCGTTGAAGACGGAAGGCGGGAGCCGCAGAAGTAGAGGAATCAGACGCTAAGCGAGGTGAACGCACCGTGAGCGCTCACCTCGCTTAGCGCCTCTACTCTTTGCTTCCCGGTTCTTTAATGATCGCCGTGTTCGCCGTCGGTGTTCGAGTTGGTCTCGTCGTCGTCCTCCCCCTTATTGTCCTCGCCCGGAGTGTTCGGTTGCGGCGGAGGCATCGTCGGCTTAAAATTCTTGTCGGTCTTTTCAATATCAACCTTCCATTGCCCGCCCTCTTTCACGAGGTATAGAGTCATTGATTGGCCAGCAGGGGTCTTCATATCAACCGTCGCGGTGTCGCCACTGATCTGCTCGTTGCTGAGCGCCCAGGACGCGGTGTTCATATTGGGAGTTGCCTTCAGATCCTCTTCCAAAGTTCGGCCCTTCGCTTTGACCTTCGCTTCCAGATACGGCAATGAGTTTGATGAGAGATATTTCTTTAGACTCTCAAGGTCCTTTTTATCGCTCGCCTCGCTGAAGGCTTTGACAACGGCTGTCGGAGTCATGGCAGTTGTCCCGGGCGAAGCGTTGGGGGTTGCTTGGTTCGCAGCGGTGGTGGTGTTTGTGCTGTTCGCGCTTTTGCTGCACGCCGCTGCGAATACGAAGGCAAAGAGCGCGAGACAGAGCCCGAAGGTCACAGATTGTCTTCTCTTCATTTTTCGACTGTTCTTTCTGCGAGGCTGTGCGAAGTAGGTATAGCGGGATATGTTCTAAGACATATTCGCGGGCGAGTCAATACGCGATGCGACGCCATCTCACGGGCCGGTCGGGGCTCTCCGGCTCTCAGAGCGAGAGGCCGACGCGGCCTTGCAGGGCGATGAAGCGCGGGTCCAGCCGCAGCGTGTCGAGGCGCGGGTCAACCTTGAGCCAGACGAGAGCCTCTTCGCGTGCTTCGAAAGATTTTTCGAGAAACCGGAGCGCCTCGTCCTTGTCGCCGAGCGCCGCGTGGATAATGGCGAAGTGATAGGAGGAGAGGTGACGCCTCTCCTGCTGCGCCCGCATCTCGGCCAGAACCTTCAAGGCTTCGTCGCGCTGGTCTGAAAGCACATAGGTGTGGCCGAGCGCCGCCAGAATCAGGGGCGAATCGTCCAGGCGCGCGGCCTTTTGAAACTCCTCTATGGCCTTCTGGTAATCGCCCTTCTGCTCATACGCCCAGCCCATGAAAAAGTGTGTCCAGATAAAATTCGGGTCCATCTCGACAGCCTTTTCGAACTGCTCAAGCGCGCGGTCGTACTGGCGCGCGAAGAGAAACGAGAGGCCCAGATCCGTGTTGATTTCGAGCGAGAGCGGGTCAAGCTCAAACGCACACTTAATCTCCGCGATGGCTTCATTAAGGCGTCCCATCAAGGCCAGATACCAGCCGTACCAGTGATGCGCCGAAGCGTAACCCGGATTGAGCTCGATGGCTCGCCTGTAGCTTGTTTCCGCGCCCAGCCAGTCCCATTCATAAAACGCCTTGACGACCGCGAGCGAGGCGTGCGCTTCGGCCAGAGCATCGTCTATCTGAAGGGCGCGCTCGGCGGCTCCGCGCGCTCGCGGCATGGCTTCGTTCGGCGGCAGATGATTGGACGAGAGCGCGTAGTAGGCGTCCGCGAGCCCGCTGTAAGCGAGAGCGTAGTCCGGGTCCGTGTCAATGGCCTGCTGGAAATGGCGTATGGCGTTGTTGAGCGCGTCTTTCGTCATTTTGCTCAGGCAGAAGCGGCCCTTGAGATAGAGGCGGTAGGCTTCCGTGTTGTCCGTGTAACGCTTGACCAGCAATTTGCGCTCTTCGCCAGTCAGCTTGATCCTGAGCTTTTCGGAGATCTCGCGCGAGATTTCTTCCTGAATCTCAAAAATGTCCGCGGACTTGCGTTTGTATTGCTCGCCCCAGAGCTGCGAGCCGTCCGCCGTGTCCACCAGCTCTGTCTTGATAATCAGGTTGTCGCCGAACAGCTGCACGCGCCCGGTCATCACGGCGCGCACATTCAGCTCGCGCCGGACATCCTCGATTTCAACCTCTTTGCCCTTGTAGCGAAAGACTGTGGCGCGCGCCATCACTTTCAACTGAGGCAGCTGCGAAAGAGTGTTGATGATGCTTTCGGTGATGCCGTCCGAGAGATATTCCGTACTTGGGTCCGCGCTCGCGTTCGCGAGCGGCAGAACTGCCAGCGAATCAATGGGCGCGCGTCGGCCCCCGCTCGTCGTGGATTGCTGCGCCGCGGTCGGCACCTCCGCCAGAGATGCGGGGCGCTGAGGGTTGCCCAGCTCGTCCGTGTAGAGATTGAAGAGGTGAACTTCGAGGCCGTGCTTGACTCTGGTTGTCCCTAGATCTTCAATGCGCTCGTCGCGGTCACCGATCTCTTGCAGAACTTCCGCCATCGCCTTCGAGAGCAGGATGTGTCCGGCGTCGCCGCAGTCCATGACGCGTTGCGCGATGTTGATGCCGCTGCCGGCCACATCCCTTTGGCGGTTGGCGTCAACGGTCCTCAGGACAGGGCCGCTGTGGATCCCCATCCGCAACTGAATGTCCGGATTGCTCAGCAGCGCGCGGCTGATCTGGAGCGCGCAGCGGACAGGGGCTTCCGGGTCCACGAAAAAGACCAGGGCCATGCCGTCGCCCGTTGATTTGTAGATCAATTGATTATGGACCTGCGCGCGGCGAAACTCGTCCGTCTGGCTGACGATCTCGTTGAGCTTCTGCTGTAGATAGGACTGCTGGTGAATACGGTGCCTGGAGAAGCCGACCAGGTCCATGAAAAGCACGTGGGCGATTTCCGGCGTCGCGGGCTGGTTGGAATCGAGCTGGATGGTTTCCACAGCATGCGTGTCGTTCGTCTCGCGCTCGTCCGTAAAAATCCGCACGGTTTGAGCGTCGGCGCGCTGCCGCGTCACCTCGGGCGACTCCTGAGTCCTCAAAGAAGGCGCGGTCGTCGCCAGCAGCGTCGCCGTCGAGAGTTCGAGTCCACGTTTGAAGTCGCGCAGCTCCGCAATCATCTCCCTGACGGTCTGGTAACGCTTCTCGCGGTCTTTCGTCAGGGCCTTCGAGATGATGCGCTGCAATTCTGGCGGCGTGTCTGAAGAAAGACGCGCCAGCGGCTGCGGCTCGCGGTCGAGGATGGCGACGATCACGTCGCTCGGCGTCGGCCCGCCGAAGGGGGCGCGCCCCGCCAGCATCTCGTAGAGGACGACGCCGAAAGAGAAGATGTCCGTGCGCTGGTCAACCTTGAGACCACGCGCCTGTTCGGGCGACATGTAAGTGACTGTGCCGATGACGATGCCCGGCCCCGTATCGGCGAGCGTCAAAGCGTTGGGGCCCGAAGCCGCACGCTGCTCAGTCAATTTCGCCAGGCCGAAATCCAGGACTTTAACGTAGCCGTCCTTGCGGATCATGATGTTCTCGGGCTTGATGTCGCGGTGGACGACTCCTGCTTCGTGAGCCGCGGCGAGGGCCGAAGCGACCTGGAGGCTGAGGTCCAGCGCTTCGTCAACCTTGAGGCGCGTGCGCGAGGTGCGTTCGCGCAGGGTCGTCCCGTCAACAAATTCCGTGGCGATGAAATGGGTGCCTTCCGTCTGGCCGATCTCGTAGATGGTCAGAATATTCGGATGATTCAGGGCAGAGGTCGCGCGCGCCTCCTGCTGAAAGCGGCGCAAACGGTCCTCGTCCTTTGTGACGTCCGCGGGCAGAATCTTAAGCGCGACGGGGCGATCCAGTTGCGCGTCGTGCGCCAGGTAAACCTCGCCCATGCCGCCCGCGCCGATGGGGGAACGAATCTCATAACGCCCTAGATGAGTGCCTGCCGGGATGGTCATCAACTAATGCTCTGCCGGGTAGTGTCCTAAATTAGAGTCTGGTATTAGTGGCACGCCTTTTATTCGGTAACTTCTCCGGTAAATCTATTTCATCATCAACAATCTCTTCCATGTGAACGCCAGCCACGCGAGCATACTTCAAGAGAATCATTAAAGTTGGCTCGGCTTTGTCCAACTCATAATCCGAAATTCTTGTATAAAGAATCTCGTCTTCGACGCCTAACCGTCTGTGCATCTCAGTTTGAGAAAGTCCAAGCGCAAGCCGAATCTGTAGCAGTTTTTCCGCAAGGCGTTTTGGCCTCTGGCGCGCGTGTCCCATCAGGAGAGACCTCCTGACAGGGTGACAGCCTCACAAAACAGCCTGCGTCTATCCGGTGTACCGGATACAATGCGCTCGCTCAACTTGTCCGCCGTGAGAGTTGACCTTTCTCGAACGGCGGCGCTCATCTCATTCTTGAGGTTGAGGCTTGAGTCGTCGCATCAGCCGTCGCTAGTTTTCAAAGACGATGCAATATAACACGCTTTCCCTTATGACCTCATCAAAGGACGCTTCACATGAAAACCAGAACTGAATACCGAGCCAAAGTCACAGATGATGCTGGCCTCACGCGCGCCCGTGTCCCTCATCCGATCTTGAGAGAGCTAAAAGCCAGAGCGGGCGATTATGTGACCTTTAATCTCAATTCAGGAAAAGCCACGCTGCGTCTATCACGAAAGAAATCAACTAAACGCCGCTAACCGCTTGAGGGAGCAGGTCAAGGGCAGGCTATGCTCCCTGTGGGCTGCACGTTCGCTTTACGGGTTGGAGGGAAAGCGGATGGTGCGCCACGAGGGCCGCCGCGTCTGGCCGCTCAACTCCCACACGCGGCGGTCTTGCTTTCCTGCTTTTGCTCTACTAATCATTGACATTCACTTTCATCGGGCATATCGTGCGCCCGTCTCATTCCTCGCACGTCCCGGCTTATGAGTGCCTTTTCTTGTTAGCCTCACTCCCGCTCCGCGGTAAAAGCCAAGCCCTACGGGTGTTATGCCGCATGACGCGGTAAAAGTCACCTCTAGTCAACTTTTACCGTATGATGCGGTAAAAGCACTGAAAATTAGGGCAAAGACCGCATGATGCGGCCTAATTGTAGTCCGGTGCATAATCGGAACAGAATTTATATACGTGCTGTGCTGACTCATGCCGAATATGATGAGGGTAAATGGAAGGAATAGGTTATGCAGAATTTAGACGTGAATAAAACAGCAGACGCTTGGACTTCGCTCGCCGATACGGTCTTTGTGCCGCATACGGAAGAAGAGTATAAGCGGCTTGTCGCGCTGCTCGATAGCTTAATCGATGAAGTTGGAGAGAACGAATCGCATCCGCTCGCATCGCTGATGGAAGTTATCAGTATCTTAGTCGAAAAGTATGAAGATGAACACGTCCCCGAATTAATGGTTGAATAGATTTATCAATCCACCACCCAACAGCTCATTCAACCCGACACATTCCTTTCATAGTTATCTTGTCCCCTTATGTTGAATGCCTTATGCTCGACGCATGTTAATCCAGCCGTTAGGCTTCTGTTCGAATCATGAATATAGACGAAGGATTCCAGATCGAAGTGCCTGAAGTCTTCGTGCGTTGGGGCATTAGTGAGGCCGATCTGCGTGGATTGCTAGATGCTTACGGCCTGCGACATGTCACGCATGGGTATTACACCTTATCCTGCGTCTCGCTGGGCGGCATGTCGCATGAGCTTGGTTTTCATTTCTTCCCGCGTCATAACGGCATCCTCAGAGAGCTTGAGTTCTTCCGGCGCTCTTACGATAACCTGAAAGCCTCCTTCGACGAGTTCCAGAGCCATTTCGAGGCGTTCTTTGGCGAGCCGACCAGAGAGCAGATGGGGTCGGAGGGCTTTCCCTCCTATACCTGGGAATGGAAAGACGTGAGGATCATCCACTACGTTATTGAACGGTTCGGCCTGGAGGAACACATGCGGATACAGAAGGCATAAGCCCAGAGCCTGATGTGGGACATACGCCCGACCGCAAGATGGAAGAGATGGGAAGTCAGATCATCGCATTACTGAAAGTTATTGCTGTCCTCGGAGGCTCGGTCGCGATTTTCGCGCTCGCGTTGAAGATCGCCTCGCCGTGGATTGTCGCGGGGGGCTTTGCGGCTGCGGCGGGCGTCGGCCTGTGGGTGCGTAGCAGGCGCATCTGCTGTTATCTGTGTCGCGGGGGCCTTGAGAGCGGATCAATCGTTTGCCGTATCGGGGGAAGACGCAGGCTCATCTGTCGCGCCTGCTGGCGCACCAACGGATTACCACTCTCAGGAGAGGGGTGAGAGAACTCAAGCGATGGAACACGCACTGGACCTGTCGGCGATGCGTCTCTCGGTAGGCATTCACACGGACCGGGACGAGGGCGTCTGTCTGCTGGAGGCCGTGGCGTGGTGGGCTAACGAGCCGCACACGCATCGCCCGCAATGTGTCTGTTCTGTCCTCGCACAGCTCTGCGAAGAGCTCAACGATGCGATGCCCGATGACGAGCGGTCCAATCTCGTCCCATTGATCCCGCGCCTCGCCGGGTCGCGGTCCGGGACGGAAGTCGAGTGGCGTCGCGCCTTCCTGCTTGCGGACTATGCGTTGCGTGAGCGCCACGCGCTGACGCTGGAGTATTGGGGGTACGAGGATCAGGCGCTCGAACTGCTCGAACTCGCGCCCGTCACAGACCAGACGACCGCCGAGGCCGTCGCCGCGGTCCTCGCGAGGCAGGCACACAGTTTCCCTGATAAACACCGATTCTGGTTCGGAGATCAACCGGCCTGGACCGCGCAAGCCGCCCTCAAGGCGACAAACCCCGCAAGCCTCGCAGCGACTGTGAGCGAAATGATCGTGACCGGCGGTTACCCCTGGGCCGATGTGGTCGCGTTGATTGAGCGAGCGTGTGCGATTGACTAATACTACGTGATTAAGGCTAGGGGTTACTGAAAAGCCTCCCTCGTCCTATCCATGATAACCAGCGAGCGCGTCCAACGCGTTGCCGCTTAAAAGTTATCTCTGAGACGCCAGACCGCCGGGAGCGGTAATTGTCGTCTTTTATGGTATTAGGCCGCCGATGGCGGTAAAAGTCGGTGATAGTCGTAAAATACCGCCATCAGCGATCTAATATTAATTACGCCGCTCATTAAATTAAGCTTGTGATACAGAAAGATACTTTCGCCTTATCCCCGACAAATGCCAAACGGGTGGCGGCTTTATTCGTCGCCTATGGGCTTCTGCTTCTCGCCGCCGCCTGCTACTACTACGTGGTTTCCGGTGACCGCAGACTCCCCCTTCCTTACCTCTTTCAATTAACTGTGGTTGGTGTTTGCTCTTGGGGCATTAACTCGCGCCGCAGGTGGGCGCTGTTGCTGGGGGGCGTCTTCGCGGCGTGGTACGTTTACGACGGCATCAGCTACTTGATTGTATTCTTAAATGCCGGAATCTGGAGTGGCCCTGTATCGGCCAAGGTGATAGCGTGTCTATTGGCGCTCAGGACCGCTCTCCTGATAGTCCTGCTCTCGTTGCTGCTGTTTTATGCGGATCGCGGGCAGCGTGGTAACCTGTAGCGCGGCATAACAACTCATTGAAATGGACGCGCAATCAGCAAGTCTGTCATGCTAGGCTTTCGTGGTATTGGTGGCCCACGCGCGCTATTCAATTCGAGCGTTGGGCGGCTTACACCATCAGTACAGTAACAAGGATGTGATGAGATGAGGAAATATTTTCCGGTAACTTTCGCAGTCGTATTTGTCGTGCTCCTGTTGCCCGCCATCGTATCCGCACAATCGGCTAATAAGCCCGAAGCAACTCAGACGCGGCGTGTCAAAGGTCGTGTTCTGACTTCGACCTCCCTCCCTCCCATCCGTATTAAGTTTGACAAGGCGTTTAAGTACGTCGGCTCACAGAGTTTTATCCTGTATGACAGGGCGCAAGTTGAGCAGCATTTCTTTGTTGAGGCCGACAGACAGCAGCACATCAAGCGTATGTACATGGTGCAGTTTGAAGGCTATCTACCCCACATCAATGCCACATACGATTACCCTCTCACAAAAACCGTTAATCTTGGCGGGCAGACCTATATCGTAAATGCTGAAAGCATCCCCAATATTCCGGCGGCGCTCAAGCAGAATCCACAATCAGATGTCGCTCGCGCCGCATCATTTCTGGAGAACAAAGGTTATCGGATTGGCGGGTCAATAATATTTCAGCGTTTCGTCCGTCTGGTAGATGAGGCTAAACGTAATGAGTTCATTTTGCTCTACGTTGAAGAGAC
Organism: Pyrinomonadaceae bacterium; assembly: GCA_036392495.1. Lineage (GTDB taxonomy): Bacteria > Acidobacteriota > Blastocatellia > Pyrinomonadales > Pyrinomonadaceae > QHXM01. The sequence goes on from DASVXV010000011.1 coordinate 34,739, forward strand.
AGGCGCAAATGATTCGTCCGAAAAAGAGAGGGCTATGCAAGAGTTTTCAAGCAGGGCGTTGAAGGGTTTTACCATTCTGAAATAAAGAAGCCTTTTGCCTGTGAAGACGCCGCGCCTCAACAGCTTCTTCAACCCGAACCCCGCGCGTCATCCCTCTTTTATTTCGCCCGACCTCTTTTGTGCGTCAACACGCTGCCTCTTACGCAAGCAACCGCGCACGCCAGCGTCTCTCGCTTGGGCCGCTTAATCAGCCTTGATATTTAATCATCAAGATGGTTAAGTTGACGGCAACAAAGGGAAGCTCTCCTAGAATAATTTGAGACCTGAAATCTGGAGGAGATATGAAAAACTATCGGTGCTTATTCCTGGGGCTCTCTCTGCTGCTGCTTTCAACGCACGCGGCCTCGGCTCAATCCTACAGGCTGAGCAGCCTGGCCGAGCAGCTCGCCACGCAATCGAGCGACCTGGCCGAGCGTAGCTACTCGGATTACAGCAACAACAGCTTCAGCAACCGGAGCGACATCGAGGCGCTCTATCTGGCGCAACAGTTCAGCGCCTCCGCCAGCGTCTTTCAACGCATGGTCCGCGACGGGCGGCGCGAGTCTGAGCTGCGCGACGCGGCGGGGATTCTTTCGGACCTCGCGAGGCGCGCCACCGGCAGCTACTCACAGCAAAGCCGCTGGAACGATGTCAGGCGTACGCTCGACGATATCTCGCGCGAGTTGAATGTCATCGGTGGTGGCGGCGGCGTAGGGGGCGGGCGCCCGAACAACGACGGGCGCGTCACGGGCCGCCTGCGCTGGCGCGGGACCGTTGATGACGAGATCAATCTCATCATCCGGGACGACACGGTCGAAGTCCGCACCATCGGCGGCAGCGAATATAACAACGCGAACTACAATTTCACCTCGGCGTTGCCGCGACGCCGCGTCAACGTCAATGCCGTTAAGCTCAACGGGCGCGGCGACGTGCGCGTCATACAGCAGCCGTCGCGCGACAACAACTTCACGGCGGTCGTCCAGATCAAAGACTCGAAGGGTGGGGCCAGAGATTACGAGATAGAGGTCACCTGGTAGCGTCAGTCGAGAACGTTTCAGGACAAAAGGGAAGCGCACCGAGCGGTCATTTAGTCTGCTTCGGTGCGCTTCCCTTTTGTAGTCACGAGCGAGCGCTAGCAGTTCTCGAACCTCACACGGTCTCGGAAACCGGCGCGCGCTCGAACGCGATGAAACTGAAGGCGAGTGTTACCGCCAATTCAAGCATGAGCAGCAGCCAATCGAGGCCCGCATTCTTCAGGCTCTCGAAGAGCGTGAATTCTTCGAACCTGAAACGCGGGACGGTGGCCTGGTCCACGGGCCTTTGCGACATGAAGTTCTGGACGTAGAGAATGTGCGGGCTCGACGGGTCGAGCCTGTCCTGCTCTTTGATGAAGCCGGCGTACTGGTCGGACCAGCGGTCCACTGCTTCCAGAAAACGCTGCTCTCTGATCTCCCCGACCCCGGCCAGACGTTCGCTCCCGAGTTGAAAGAGGCCCGATGGCGTGAGCCGCAGGACGTTCTGAAGCACGCCCGCCTGGCGGCGATGACTGGCGCGCTGCTCGTCCAGAGTCGTCTTGATGCTGGCGATCATCTGGTTGATGCGGCGCGCGTAGTTCTGCTCGGAACTGAATCCGTCCTTGCGCGCTTCAGCGACGTCCGGGCGCACGAAAGCGTCCATCTCGCCGATCATCTCATTGACCTGCCCTTCGAGTTGATTGATCACCCTCTGCTCCACCTGAATGTCGGAGACTGTGCGGACAGAGCCCTGCACGGCGGCCGTCCCGCCTTCCGGAATCACGACCGTCGCCGCCAGCCAGAGAATCAAAAGGACGGTCAGGCTCGAAACGGAGCTGCGCGCGCGGCTCGAAACCAGGAGACTCGCGGCGACGAAAACCGCCGAGTACAGGATCGCGCCCGCCACGAACAGCCCCATCCGCGCGTAATCAACTGCCACGAGCGGACCGCCTCCCCTCACCAGATAGATGAGCGTGCTCAACACGGCCCCGGCGGCGAGCAGGCAGCCGAGCAGCGTCACGACGGCCAGAAATTTCGCGCACAGCACGCGGCGGCGCGGGACCGGAGAGGCGAGTGTCAGGGCTAGAGTCCCGCGCTCGCGCTCGCCCACCACCAGGTCGTAAGAGAGGATGATGGCGATGAACGAGAGCAGGATTCGGACCATGAACTCCCAGTCCGGCGCGGGGCGCGCAGGCAACTCCGGATTCCACACGCCCAGGTCGGCGGGCTGCGCGACATTCGGAAAGTTCCATTCTGCGCCGTGCAGGCCGCCCGCTTCGGTCCCTGCAACGAGCGGGAGTGTCTTCGGCGGCGGGGCGCTCAGAATCAGGGCCTGCCCCCGCTCTGACGCGCCGAAGACTTCGTTGAAATTGATGGCGAGTTGTTCAAGGCTCGCTGCCGCCTGGCGCACACGTTCCTCGCCTTGCGCCTCTATCTGCCTGTGCATTTGCGAGAGACCCTGATACGCAACGCCCATGACGAAGCCGTTAATCGCCATGCCCGATAGGAAAAGGCAGAGCGCTATCAGAAATCGCAAGCTCCGCGACAGTTCTCTTATCTCTCGCCAGTAGATGGCCAGCATTCTCTTCGCGCTCCTCGCGGCTCAATTCAGGCGCACGTCGTAGTGCCTGAATCTGATGAAGGCTATCGCCGCGCAAAACAGGTTGATGATAACGAGCGCGGCGATTGAAGTGGTCACACGACCGAGCGCCCGGCTGACCGGCTGTGGGGCATAATCGAAGCGCGGTATATCGCCGATGGGCAGCGCACGCACGCCTGACTTTCGCTCGGCCAGGACCTGCGCGTAGAGAGCGCGGCCCAGCTCCAGCTCCTCCCGCCTCTCTTCGTCCGCGCCTTTCTTGCCGAGGTCCTCTTCCTTCGGAAACGGCGACTCAGCGCCCGGCGGGTCATCCGTAATCCAGCGCAGGGAAGTGGTTAAATTGTTCCGGTCGTAAAAGTCTATCAAGCTCTGCCTGTACTCGCGCGCAGCCTCAAGGAAATGGTTGACGTCATCTCTGGATGTGCCGGTCAACTCGTTGGAGACGCGCTCGACGTGCGCAACGGGCGAGAGGCTGGAAAACTTGAACGCCAGCTCTGCCTGCTCCCTGTTCCGGTCCTGAAACTCTTTCAGCGTGTCGTAAACCCTGGCGGCGTATTCGCGCTCCAGGCGCGCACGCGCGGCGAAATATTTGAGCGACCACTCGTAAGTCTCAGGGCTGTAGAAGTTCATCCTCACGCCCTGCTCCAGCGAGATGGTTAAGCCTTCGCTCTGCGGCGGCGGGCCTAAACTTCGGCTCATCTCGTCCGCCTTCTCTTCGAGCTCTCTGTCCAGTTTCGCCATCTCGTTATTGAGCACGAAAGACGAAGGCGACCGCGCCAGTGTGCTCGCTGCTGACGGTCCGGCGGCGGGGATGAAGATCACCAGCACGAACCACGTCACCATCCCCACGAGCAGCGAAACGGCGGCCCGGTGTGTGAGCACGGAGATGAGCAGGCCGATCAGGAACATCGCCGACAGGTAGAGGAGCAGGGAAGAGAACCAGAGGCAGACGCGCGGCCACGGGACGCTTGAAAATCGTGTGCCTCCCGCGAGCCAGACTATTAAGGCCGTCGCCGTGCTCAGCGCGAGCGACAGGGCCAGCGCCGCCATCCCGCCCAGGTATTTCCCCAGAAAAATCGCCGAGCGCGGCAAGGCGTTCGAGAAGGAGAGCGCGAGCCTGCCAGACTCTTTCTCGCCGCTGATGGCGTCAAACGAGAGTAAGACGGCGAGCAGGCCGAGCAAGTAAACCAGCACGGTCGTGACGTCGAATCCGCCGAAGCGCGCCAGATACGGTGAGCCTGTGCTCGCGTCCTGCGTCGCGGCGGGTATCTGGCTGTGGGAGGCTAGAACTATTCTCCCTTCCCGCGCCTCGAAGCCCGAATTCAGGACCATCAGCGGCGCGACCGGCCGCACGAGCATCGGCTGGACTTCGGACCAGGTGACGGCCTCGCGCAGCTTCTGCTCGCTGCGCGCGAGCGCCAGTTGATACTGTTCGGCCTGGACGCGGTAGTTGAAGATGCCCGCGAGAGTCGAGAGCACGACGAGCACCAGCGTGGTCGCCACTATCATCAGGAGCCTCGCGCTCATGACGTGTTCGCGCAGCTCGCGCCAGGCTATGGCGCAAACCACAGAGAGCCTCCCGGCGGTTTGCGCTTCCATCGAAGATGGTCTCTCTTTGGTCTCGGCGCTCATCATCGGACCCGTTATCTCATGATATCTTTCCGTGCCTCATTTGGCTTCCAAAAAAATCCCTCGTTTCGGCAAAGGAGTTTCCAGGTTCTCGAAGCGCGAAGGAAGACTATCGCTGCGATAGATGACGCCCGCAGCCATCAATTGATAGTGAAGATGGGGCGCATCTGAATTGCCTGAGTTTCCGAGCAGGCCCAGAACGTCGCCCTGCTTTACCTGATCCCCGGGCTTAACCCGCACCGAACCCTTCCGCAAGTGCGCGAGCAGGCTGAATTCTCCGTTGCCGTGATCTATCACAACCGAGTTTCCGGCCACAGCCCACATCGGCTCATCGAGATGGACGAAGACATTCGTCAGCACAACCCCGGGACGTGTGTTGTCCGCCACGTCGTTACGCGCATAGACGACCCTTCCGTCTGCCGGAGCGATTATCTCTCTGTCCCACCCGTAAAAATCTTCGTTGGTCTCGCCCGCAGTCCTGACGATCTCGTAATGCCTGCCCAGACCGATGATGTCGTAAGCGTATTGCTGGCTCCACTCAGTCTTGTGGGCTTCGTTGAAATCATGCCCGGCGGCGACGACGAACTCCCCCTTGAGGGGAAAGATCAACTTCGTCTTCTGCTCGTAATTCGTGACTGGAATCTCTATGGACCGGCGCACCGTCTCGCCCCCGCGTCCTGCCAGCTCAAGGCTATAGACGAGTTTGTCCACATGAAGCGCGACCGGCTCGGAAAAGTAATGCTGGAGATCAAAGATCTCTTCCTGAGAAGCAAATCCCTGATAGGTCAGTTTGCGTGCGGCCTTCAAAGCCGCCGCTCCCATCCAGACCGTCTTCAACAAATTCGCGCCCGCATAAAATTGGATTGAAGCCGCCTTCGGCTCAAGCGCTCGACCCCACTTCTCTTTCACCAGAAGATTGAAGACAAAACTTTCAGTCGGTCCTGAACCCTCGACACCGTCATTCTCTTTATAGACTCGCAGTGGAATGGTCGCCAGACTGACTTCGTAAGGCTCTCGCGTGTGCTCGCCCAGGGGGTTATCGAATAAACGGTCGTCGAGCGGCGCGTTCAGCTGATATTCGTCAAACGTGATCGAAAGAGTTTGGCCCGCTGATTCCTCTTTGATTGAGAAAGGCAGCAGCACGTCGTTGACCTTGCGGTAATCGCTATAGCTCACCTTAAAGAGCGCATCTTCCGATTGATGCTCTTCGCGCAGCAGCAGAAAACTGGAAGTGTCAAAGTAAAAAGTGACGGATGGCCCTTCCTTCGGAGATACCCGAACCTCGTAGGCTTCAGCGCCGAGAAGTTGCTTCCTGCCTCTCAGCTCTACGGGCGTCCCGGCGTGCAAGTGGTAGAGCAAAGGATTAAAGATTGCCCGCTCTTTCAGGCGAGCCCTCTCCACCTCAGACAGTTCTCGCACGCTGGCGCGCTTCTCCCAACCGCCTTTTCGGTCGAAACTGCGCTCCAGATGCTGAATGACCACGTCCAAAATAGTCTTCAACTTATCGGGCGCTTTCGCCCACAACTTGTACGTCCCCGTAATGCCTCTCGTTTCGACCTTACCGGAGGCCGTGCGCGTGCGAATCTTTGATAAGCTCTCTTGACCGCCGAGCGCGGCCACGCCCTTTTCGAGCACCTGCCGTGCGGTCAGAGCTTGCGCCTGAGCGTGTTGCGGACCGATTGTTACGACTAGAGCAAACGCTGCGGCGAAGAAACAGAATAACTTTTTCATGACTTCAATCCCTATCAAAACAGAATTCAGGAGTCAGGAGCCAGAAGCCAGAAGAAAAAAAGAACAAGTGTGGATTTCCGCCTTATCCATTCTGACTCCTGAATTCCGGCTCCTGACTCCTGCTCTTTATTGGTCTTCAGGCTTCTTGAACTTTGAATCGTCAATCGCGACGTTCTGCCTGACCTCGACGAGCTTGATGATGAGGGTCATCCCGGGACTGATCTGACGGAGACTGAAGGGCAGCTTCACGCCGTCCACCGCGCGGTAATCGTCGTAATACTCTTCGACGGACCTTTTGCCCTCCTCGCCTTCCTCCACGGAATCGTGACGGACGAGCAGGCCCGTCTGCACATCAAAGTAGAAGCGCTCGGGAGCGCCTTCGGCGGGCACGGCCTCTATGACGTAAGCCTCGCTCGCGCCCAACTTCTCCACGCCTTTCAAAGTCAGACGAGGGTATAGCTCCTTGAGCTTGAGCTCCTCGTAGAACTCCGCGTCGCGTTTCGAGGAAGCAAGCTCAAGGCCGGATTTGTCATGCACCACACCGCTGTCCGGCTCCAGCGTCCAGGCTTGACGGCCGTCAAAACCATCGGCCGCAGTCCCCAGGCCGGGGAAATTGAGAATCGCCACCTGCTTGTTCGGGGCCTTCTCGTAAACCTCTACGCTGCCTTTCAGGCCCGCCAGCGAGGCCAGCTCGAAAGTCCCTTTCGAGACGCGGCTGCTGATTTTCTCTATGGCCGCTTTACCGCCGATGGCCTTGATATAGTTTTCCAGCACAGCGTCAACAGTCGGCATCCGTGCAGACGACTCGACACGAAGCGACGCCTCTTGAGCAGTCGGGTGGCGCGGCGTTTGCGCCAGCGCATTGACTGAGAGGAGCAGGCTGAGAAGAATGATCGTTACTTTACGCATCGTTTTTGTCCTTTCTTAAAGTGCCGGTCCAGCTATTTCTGCTGTTTCGACTGTTGCTTGATGTAGTTGACGGCGGCTTCGAGTTGCGCGTCGCCGCCGTCGAGCAGTGAGGCGCGGGTTAATTTCACTTCGAGGTCGGGGATGACGCCGCGCCCTTCGAGCGAGACGCCGCTCGCGGTCACAAAGTCTGCGTAGGCGTAGAGCAGGAGCGCCCCGGTCGGCAAGGTTTCGATGGACGCATCCAGATCGCCGCCGCTGCTTCTTTCGCCGACGACCACTGCGCGCCCGATTGATTGCATGCCGCCCGAAAAACTCTCGCTCGCGGACCCGCTCATGCAATCCAGGAGAATGACGACCGGACCCGCGTAAGGGTTCTTCTGCGGATAGACGATGTAGTTCTCGTGGCCTTCGCGCATCCGGCTCATGCCGAGAACAGTCTTCTTGTCCAGGAGCAGTCCCGCCAGACCTTGTCCGACGCCGTCGAAGCCGCCAGGATTGCCGCGCAGGTCAATGATGATGCCCGGCGCATCGCTCATTGACCGGACCGCCGCGCGAATCCGCTGGTTGAGGACCGGATGGAAGATGTTGAAGCGCAGGTAGCCTACATTGTCCGCGAGTCGCCTGGATTCAAACTCCGTGAAGAATGAAGGAAAGCTGCCGATAGCTGGCGACAACTCTCCTTGTGACTGCTCACGCCTGACGACCGCCTCGCGGGTCCGGTCGGCTTCATCCAGATAGACTAGCCGGACAGAGCTTCCGGGTGCGCCGAGCAGATTCTCTGAGAGCAGCTCGATGAGCGAGGCGCGTGCCGACTCGCGGGACTCTTTGCGCCGTTTGAGCTGCGCGCCGATTTGTTCGATTCTCTTTCCGTCAATCTCTTTGATGACGAACCCGGGCCGCAGACCCGCGCGCGCCCCGCTCGAACCTGGAATGACGCGAGTGATGACGGCCTCCTCGCCAAGCATTCCAAGGCGAACGCCGATGTCCACCTCCTCCTGCTGCTCACCACGCTCGGGCCTGTGCGTCAGCTCCGGCGGGATGACGGCGAAATGCGATTGGCGAAGCTCATCCAGCATCCTTTGAAGCAGCTCGTAAAACTCCGCATCGCTCTTCACGCGGGCCACGCGCGGGGCGTACATCTCGCGCACCTTGTCCCAGTCAACTCCATTGAACTTCGGATCGAAATGCTTCTCTTTGATCGTGCGCCAGACCATCTCAAAGGTCTGGCGTCGCAGCTCCGGCGTCGCCTCGCGCGCTGGATGCGTGGCGGAGGTTTGCGCAAACGCGGGTGGAGTCAGCGTGGAAGCGATGAAAGCGAGCGCGGCTAAGAGGAATGCGAATCGGTTCTGTCTTCTCATTATCCTTGTCCTTAATCTTTCTGACCTCGTGTGCGGGGAGAATCTCAAACGGTCACCGGGCCGTAGGAGCAAGAGGTGTTCCATTCAAATGAAGGCCCGTTTAGGCTGAATTGTGTGCGGATTCTGTGGGGTCGGAGTTTGAGTGGGAAAGCGTTTACTCAGCGGCAGGTAAACCGATACACAATAAAAATTATGAATTTTGAGTTTTGAATTTTGAATTGAAAGCTTTTGTCCTTAATTCAAAATTCAAAACTCAAAATTCATAATTCATAATTCACACTCGTTTTTCTGCCGCCGCGCATGTAATCCAGGTAGAGGGTCTGCAAATCTTCCTGCTCCAATTCGGCGCGCGTGCGCTCCATCACCTTGCGCCCCTCTTTCATAATCCCGATGCGGTCCGCGATCTCTGTGGCGCGGAAGATATCATGCGTGGCGACGAGGATGGCCTTACCCTTCGCGCGCAAGCCTGCGAGCGTCTCCATCAATTCCGCGCCCGTTTGCGGATCGAGCCCCGAGGTGGGCTCGTCGAGCAGAATCGCCGGGGCGTCTTTGACGACGGCGATGGCGAGCCCGACCTTCTGTCTCATGCTTTTGGGAAACTCTTTAACCTTTATTTCGAAAGCACGCTCTTCCAGACCGACCTCGCGCAGGACCTGGTAGCACTCATCCTTTTTCAAACCCTGGCGGCCTCCGAGTTTGGCGAAGAAATCCAGGTTCTGCCGCGCCGTGAAATTGCCGTAGAGCCTCGAATCTTCCGAAACGTAGGCGAGATGTTTTTTAGCTTCGAGCGGCTCTTTTGTCGCGTCAATGCCAGCAATTAGTGCGCGCCCGGACGTCGGCTCGATGAAATTGAGGAAGATGTTGATGACGGTCGTTTTCCCAGCGCCGTTGGCGCCGAGCAGAAAGTAGATTTCGCCCGGCGAGACCAACAGGTTCAGCGCGTCCAACGCAAGCTCCGTCTCGTCGTAACGCTTCGTGAGATCAATGGCTTCAATCATTTCGTTTTCTATATCAAACTTCGCATGACGTGTCGAATGAATTGCGGAATGCGGATTTCGGATTGCGGATTTAAGAGTCCGAACATTCGTTCTTTCAATCCGCAATCCGAAATCCGCATTCCGCAATCGGTACGCCGCAGGCGGTACTGACTCAGGCTAACACTCAAGAGACGCGGATCGTTAATTTGAACCGGGCTTTGTTCCGCGGTAGATTCTCGAATATCGTTTGCCCATGCGAGCGAATGAAGGGAGATGCGATCATGCAATTCGCGAAGATCATTCTCTGTGTTCTCTGCGCTCTAGGCGTCTATGCCCCGGCGCAACGAATCTACGCGCAGATGCCTCCTGCACAGCCGAAGCAACGCGTCGTGATCGCCGCGAGCGCCGTGCTCGACGGCAAGGGCCGCCTGCTGCGCGACACGCGCATCGTGATCGAGGGCTCAAGGATCGTCGCGATTGACCCGAAGGCCGGTCCTGTGACTTACGACCTGCGCGGCCTGACGGTGATGCCTGGCTGGATAGACGCGCACGTGCACATCACCTGGAGCTTCGGCAAGGATGGGAAAAACGGAAGCTCTGGAGGGACGGCCGAAGAGGTCGCTTATCAAGCCGCCGCGAACGCCTGGGAGACCTTGATGGCGGGCTTCACGACTGTGCAGAGCGTAGGCTCGCCCAAAGACATCCCTTTGCGCGACGCCATCTCGAAAGGCACTTTCCCGGGCCCGCGCATCCTGACCTCCGCCGAGCCGCTCACGGGGCGGGGCGAAGCGACTGGCACGCCGGACGAAATCCGCGCATACGTGCGAGAGCAGAAGAAAGCGGGCGCTGACCTGATTAAAATCTACGCGGCGGGAGGAATGCTCCGTGGCGGGATGACGCTCTCGCAGGAGCAACTGAACGCGGCGTGCGACGAGGCGAAGAAGCAGGGCCTGCGCACACTCGTGCACGCGTATAGAGAGGCCGTCCGCGCAGCGACTCTGGCAGGATGCGCGCAGGTCGAGCACGGCCTGGGGGCGACGGACGACGATCTGAGATTGATGGCCGAAAAGGGAACCTATTTTGATCCGCAGGGCGGGCTGCTGCTTAAAAATTATCTACAGAACAAGGACAGGTTCATCGGCACGCCCTTCTACCCCGCGACCGAGGAGGGTTTCGCGGTGTTCGAGAAGATTCTGCCAATGAACCACGAGCTGATGCGACGCGCTACGAAAATCCCTGGGCTAAAGATGGTCTTCGGCGCGGACGCTGTGGCTGGGGCGCACGGGCGCAACGCAGAGGAGTTTATTGACCGCGTGCGCGACTGTGGAGTGGACCCGATGGCAGCGCTCGTTTCCGCCAACTCGCTGGGGGCCGAGGCGCTCGGCATGAGTGATCAGATAGGCTCAATCGCGCCCGGCCTGGAGGCGGACATCATCGCGCTCGACGGTGATCCTTTGAAAGACATTACGGCGGTCCGGCGCGTCGTCTTCGTGATGAAGGGCGGAGTTGTTTACAAGAGCATAGCGCGCGCCACCGGACACTAATGCTCAGTGGTTTCTTCAGAGTCGCGCATATCTTCGAAAGGCAGGCGCCAGATTTTCCCGTCAAACTCGACGATCCAGAGCGCTTTTTCATCCCAGGCCAGACCGCTCGGGCGCTTAATCGGATCCAAAGTATACTGTGCGGTCACTACGCCGTTGGAAGGATCAATCACGGAAAGCCTGTTGTCCTTCATGTGCCAGAGTCTTTCACCGTCCCAGACTAGGCTGTGAGTTCCGTCGTTGCGAGTTCCTGCGGGGAGGGGGTATTCGGCGATGACTTTACCGGTCGTGGGATCAATCTTTAGCAGAAGCTGTGTTTGTGATTCGGGTAGTTTATATTTGAACCAGTGCCAGGCAATCCACAGGTAACTGCCGTCATATGTCATGCCGAAGTATGATTGGGTCGCCTGCTGGTCCGCGCGTTGCCTTCCCTTGAAAAGGCGCTCGACCTTCCAGTCTTGCATGTTGATGGACCCGAACGACTCGCCGTAGGAGCCCGCGACCCAGAGCCTGTCGCCGACGAAGCAGATTCCTCCTGGACTCCCGAACAGGCCGGACACTTCTCTAATAACTTTGTGGCGTTCATTCTTGTCGCTCAGCCTCCATTCGAGTGTCAGAGGGTCAAAGATGGCATATCTGCCCCGACCCTGATAGATGACAGCCCAGAACCGCTCTCCGTCGTAGGCGAGACCGGAAATTCTCGGAGGTATCCCGGCGGGAGGTTGGGAGATGAGATTCAATCCTCCAAAGTTAGGCCTGCGCTCTCTCAGTCGGGAGTGGGAGCTTTGCGACGCTTCTGTCTTGGGAGCGCCGCGCTCTTCATAATTCTGCCCGGCAGCACTCGGCGGATAAAGTGTGAAAACGGCGATTGCTGTGTATAGGAGAAGATTTTTCATTAGAACTGCCTCCGCCGTTGGTTGGCTTGCACGCCTCTTTTCTGCAGAATATTCTACTCCTGACAAAGCCGAACGGATAGAGCTTCGATATTGACATCTCGCTGCTCGCTAAGATGTGGAGCGTTTTTCCAGCCAACGCTTAAATGAACTCTGGCTCTCGCCAGAAGGCTTCCCCAGCAGCAGGTTCTCGACGCTAATATCCTCATCAAGCTCGGGCCAGTGAATCCCTTCCTTGTCGCCGATAAAGCGCCAGTTGCTCCGTTCTTCTGGCGTTCCATGCAGCAGTCTGGGATACCACGCGAGAGGGACAGAAATGGTGCGCCCATCTATCAGGTCAACAGCGAGAGTATCGTTTGTCACAACGACATTTTGCGCTTTGGTTTCAGCCGTTAAAATACTCATTCCAACTCCTCAGCAAATCCTCTCGATTTTCCTCGACAAGCCTCTGTATTACGACTAATTTCAGCTCTACTAAAGCCTTATAGAAGGGTCAAGAGAATTTTCAACCCTTATAAATTCTTGGCATGACACTATGCACCGTCTTCAAGCTCACCCTCACTAAGTCCATACTGCCGCATCTTGTTGAAGAGCGTCTTGCGGCTAATATTGAGCGAGTCGGCTGTGGCGGTGCGGTTGTCGTTAAACTCCGCCAGGCGCGAGACGATCATCATCTTTTCCAGCTTCTCTGTCGCCTCGCGGACGGCATCGCTGAGCGTGCCCTTCGTAATATCACGCGCGCCAGCGGCGCGGGCCTCTGTAGTCTCATCTTCGCCGCGGATGCGTGGAGGCAAATCGCTCGCTGTGAGCGTCCCGCCTTCGGACATAATCATCGCGCTACAGACGGCGTTCTCAAGCTCGCGCACGTTGCCGGGCCAGTCGAACATCTCCAGCAGGCGGCGGGCTTCCGGCGCAACATTGCCAACGTTCAACCCCAGCTCACCGTTAAAACGCTCCACGAGGTGATCTATGATGAGCGGGATGTCCTCGCGCCGCTCGCGCAGAGGCGGCAGCGCGAGACGGACCACGTTCAGGCGCCAGTAGAGGTCTTCGCGGAAACGCCCGCGCTCGACCGCGCGCCCCAGGTCCACGTTGGTCGCCGCAATCACGCGCACGTCCAACTTGACGGGAGCGCGCCCGCCCAGGCGCGTGACTTCTCTGTCCTGAAGCGCGCGCAGCAGCTTGACCTGCGCCTCGGGCGGCAACTCTCCGACTTCGTCCAGAAAGATTGTGCCGCCCTGCGCTTGCTCGAAGCGGCCCGCGCGTGCCTCGCGCGCGTCCGTAAAAGCCCCCTTTTCGTGGCCGAAGAATTCCGCCTCGAAGAGCGCCTGCGGAATCGCCCCGCAGTTGACGGCGACGAAAGGCTTCGACGAGCGCGTGCTGCTGCGATGGATGGCGCGCGCGACCAGTTCTTTGCCCGTGCCGCTTTCGCCCTCGATCAGCACGGTCGCATCAATCGGCGCGACCTTCGCCATGTTGCGAAAGACTGCCTGTAGTTTCGGGCTGATGCCGACGATCTCTTTGAAGCCGTAGCGCGCGGACAACTCCGCGCGCAGCTCTTCGACTTCGGTCGAGAGGCGGCGCAGCTCAAGCGCGCGGTTGATAATCAGTAAAAGCTCGTCGTTATCGAAAGGCTTCGTCAGGTAATCGAAAGCGCCGAGACGCATCGCTTCGACCGCCGAGCGGATCGTACCGTAGGCCGTCATCATGATGCAGTCAAGATTCGGATTCTGCTTGAGCAGCGCGCGCAACGTCGCCAGCCCGTCCATGCCCGGCATGTTGATGTCCAGTAACGCCATGTCCGCGCGAAACTCCGAGGCGACTTCGACGGCGCGCTCGCCCGATTCCGCCTCCATGACCTCGAATCCGCGCTCTTCTAGCATCACGGACAGGATGCGGCGAATCTGTTGTTCGTCATCAGTAATCAGAATTCTCGGCATTGGGTTCGTGCCGGAGTAAATTTTGTTTCGCTTATCAGGAGAGTGATAATTGCCACAGAGGCACAGAGACACAGAGTAGACGAAGCAAAGGAATTATAGAACGTCAAGTTTAATAGCTTTCTTCCCCTTATATTTTCTCTGTGCCTCCGTGCCTCTGTGGCAAACTCTCCCACGAAGCAAAATCCCACCGGCCTCCTTAAAACTCTACTTCACGAGCGGCAATCGCAGGGCAACCGTTGTGCCGTCGCCCTCGTGGCTCGCGATCTCCAGGTCGCCGCCGTGTTGCTGTGCGATGGCGTAGGAGATGGAAAGCCCGAGGCCGGTCCCGCCGTGCTTCGTAGTGAAGAAGGGGTCGAAAATCTTTTCGAGGTTGTCGGCCGAAATGCCGCAGCCCGTGTCCCTGATGTTGACCTCGGCCCAGCTCTTTTCGCGCCCCAAGCGGTCCGGCGCGCGCCTTCGGCCCAGCTCAATCGTAAGCCGCCCTCCATCCGGCATCGCCTGGAGCGCGTTCAGGACCAGGTTGAGCAAAAGCTGCTTGAGCTGCGAGACATCGCCGGACACGAAGACGTCCGGCGACGGCACAGAGCAGACGATCTCGACCGATTGGTTACGCGCCTTCGTTCCCACGAGCAGGAGAGATTGTTCGATTAACTGGCCGAGGGCGAGCCGCTCGGGCTTGAACTCGACGCGGCGCGTCAAACTGAGTAGCCCGTCAACCGTCTGGTTGATTCTGTCAACTTCGCTGATGACGCCTTCCACGAGCGGGCGCTTCGAATTCTCCTCATCAAATTCGCCCAGAAGATACTGCACGGTCGAGCGTATGGACGTCAGCGGGTTGCGTATCTCGTGCGCGACAGACGCCGCCAGCTCGCCTGCCGCGGCTAATCTCTCCGCGCGATAGAGCTGGCGCAGACGGTCGCGCTGCTGCTGGTAAAGATTTGCGTTCTCGAAAGCGACGCTCGCCAAACTCGCGAGCATTTGCAGCAGGCCCAGATCTTCGTCGCTCAGATTGAAGTCGTCACGCGTCGAGGAGAGCAGGATGATCCCCGTCAGGCGGTTGAGCGCGACCAGCGGCACACAGGCGCGCACCTCCAGGTGGCGGAGCATCTCGCGCTCGCCCGCGCTCAGGAATTGAAGAACGCCCGCGTCGCGCCCGACGACCAGGACGGTCTCGTTCGTCTGCATCCACTTCGCCAGTCGGTCCTGCTGCCCCAGATGCAAACTTTTCAACTCGTCCGCGCCGTACCCGGCGCTGAAGGCGACGCCGAACATTCCCCCCTCAGAGAGGCTGCGCATGATGACGATGCGGTCCGTGCCGAAGAGCTCACGCAGGCGTGCGGCAACGGAGGCCATCAATGCGCCCGGGTCCACGATGAGCGCCAGCGAGCGGTTGAACTCCAGGATGGCCTGCCGATCTTTACGCCAACGTCGGCTCGCGGGCTCCCCCTGCTGCGATCTGAAAAGAAACTGCTTCACGTTCGTTTCTAAGCTAAGCCTGATGGAGAAGTCGGACTCAAGTAGTTTATAGAAAGAGTAGGGGAATCGGTAGCCTTTCGAGGCCGCGCGGTTTTTCGATTTTGGGATTTTATTTTCCCAGAAACGGACACTTGCCCCCTCGTTATTCAACTTTCCGCGCGCCAAACCTCTGAAATTCAGGCGTCGAAAGCGCTCTCTCGGCGGCGGCATGGCGCTTGTAATGCGACTCCCACGGCGGGACGATCTCCAGATGAACAAATCTGCTCAAACACTAATCAGACTTGACGGCGTCACCAAGGTCTTTTCGGCGGACGAGGTGGAGACGCACGCCCTCGCTGGCGTCCATTTGGAGATCAGCGGCGGCGAATACCTCTCGGTCGCAGGCCCCTCAGGGTGCGGCAAGTCCACGCTGCTCGCGATCCTTGGCCTGCTGGATGTCCCGACCGAAGGCGATTATTTCCTCAAGGGAAAAGCTGTCTCGGAGTTGACGCCGCGCGAGAGAGCGCGCATCCGCAACCGCGAGATCGGCTTCGTCTTTCAAAGCTTCAATCTCATCGGCGACCTCACGATCTTTGAGAACGTCGAGCTGCCCCTGACCTATCTGGGCGTGAAGGCCGCCGAGCGCAGGAGGCGTGTCAACTCTTCGCTCGAAAAGGTCGGGATGGGTCACCGCAGCAAGCACCTCCCGAGTCAGCTCTCTGGCGGGCAGCAGCAGCGCGTGGCGGTCGCGCGGGCCGTCGTCACGGAGCCTTCGATTCTTCTGGCAGATGAGCCGACGGGCAATCTGGACTCGATGAACGGCCAGCTTGTGATGGAGCTTTTAAGAGAGTTGCACAGAGCCGGAACCACCGTCTGCATGGTCACGCATGACCCGCGCTACGCGCTCTATGCGGACCGCACCGTTCATCTTTTTGATGGGCGGATTGTGGAAGAGAGCGCCGACGGCGCGGCGGAGGTGGCCTGATGGAGATGCTCATCCAGGACCTGCGCTACGGGCTGAGGACGCTTTGGAGAAATCCGGGCTTCACGGCTGTCGCCTGCATCGTTCTGGCCCTGGGGATCGGCGTCAACAGCGCCATCTTCAGCGTCGTCAACGGCGTGCTGCTCAAGCCCCTGAACATCAAAGACCCGGACCAGTTGGTCTTCCTTTCCGAGAACCGGACGCAGATTAAAGATTCCAACTCGACGGTCGCGCCCGCAAACTTCGTCGCGTGGAGAGAGCGTAGCCGCCTCTTCGAGGGGATGGCCGCGTTCGCCGGGGCGAACTTCAACTTCACCGGAAGCGGGCTGCCGGAACAAATCTCGGGCGCAAGCGTCTCCGCCAACTTCTTCTCACTGCTCCCGTTCAAGCCTGCGTTGGGACGAGACTTTTCAGCAGATGAAGACAGACCCGGCGCCGAGCCCGTGGTGATTCTCGGCCACAACTTCTGGCAGCGGCGCTTCAACTCCGACCCGGATATTCTCAAACGGAAGATCACGCTGAGCGGGAATGAATACAAGATTATCGGCGTGATGCCGAAGGGCTTTGACTTCCCAACCAATGCGGAGCTCTGGACGCCCCTCATCATCAGCGACGGCACCGTCAACGGAATGGGCGGTCGCATCTTCAACGTCATGGCGCGTCTCAAGCCTGGGGTGAGCGTCGCAGAGGCCAGGGCCGAGATGAGCAATATTGCCGGGCAGCTCGCGGCGGAGAACCCCGGGTTCAACGCAGGCTGGGGCGTGACCGTGACGCCGATTCACGAGTCGGTGGTGAAAAATGTCAGGTGGACCTTGCTGGTGCTCTGGGCGGCGGTCGGCTTCGTGCTTTTGATCGCCTGCGCCAACGTCGCCAACCTGCTGCTGACGCGCGCCAGCGCCCGGCGCAGGGAGATCGCCATCCGCGTCGCGATGGGCGCGAGCCGGCAGCGAATCATCCGGCAACTTCTGACCGAAAGCGTCCTGCTGGCTTTAATCGGCGGCGCGCTCGGGCTCCTGCTGGCACTCTGGGGAGTTGACGCGCTCATCGCTCTCGGACCAGCTTCGATTCCGCGCGTGCAGGAGATCGGGATAGACCGCTGGGTCCTCGGCTACACGCTGGCGCTCTCGCTCCTGACGGGCATCCTCTTCGGCCTCGTGCCCGCGCTGCAAATCTCAAAGCCGAATCTCAACGAGCTGCTGAAGGAAGGAATCCGCAGCTCGCCCGCGAGTTTCGGGAGCGACCCCGTGCGCAGCCTCCTCGTCGTGGCGGAGGTCGCGCTCTCCCTGGTCCTTCTGATCTGCGCCGCGCTCATGATTCGCAGCTTCGTCAACCTGCAAAACGCCAACCCTGGCTTCGACCCACGAAACGTCGTCACCATGCAGCTCAATCTTCTGGAGGCGAAGTACGGGGAGGACCAGCAGGTCCGTGACTTTTACACAGAGGTCTTCGAGCGCATCAGGCGACTGCCCGGAGTCACGCACGTCGGCGCGACGCACGCGCTTCCCTGGAGCGGGAACAGCTCGATGCGCTACTTCTACGCCGAGAGTCAGCCGCTCCCTGCGCCAGGGCGCGAGGACGATTACAACATCAACTACCGCATCGTCAGCCCGGATTACTTCGGCGCGATGGGCATAAAGGTTTTGCAGGGGCACGATTTCGCGGAGGGCGATACGGCCGCCTCCGGGGCGGTGACGGTCGTCAACGAGATGCTGGCGCGACGACTCTGGCCCGGTGAGAACCCCTTAGGCAAGCGCATCAGGCAGTACAGGTCGGGCCGTGAAGACGTCTGGTTCAAAGTCATCGGCGTCGTCGGCAACGTGCGCCACTACTGGCTGGGCGACATCACGCAGCCCGAAATCTATTTCTCTTACAAGCAGGTTCCGTTTCTTCAGAGCACGACCATCGAGCGCCACCGGCGCTTCATGCAGATAGTCATCAGGACGAACTCCGACCCGCTGAGCGTCGTCGAGGGTGTGCGGCGCGAGGTCGCGGGCGTTGACGCGGAGCTGCCGCTCTACAACATCAAGACGATGGAGGAGCGCTTAGGGTTTTCGCTGGTGGGGCCACGCTTCAACATGACGCTGATGGGAATCTTCGCCGTGGTGGCCCTGATCCTGGCAGCCATCGGACTCTACGGCGTTATGTCGTATGCGGTCCTTCAGCGCACGCACGAGATAGGCATCCGCATGGCCCTCGGCGCGAGCCGGGCCGACGTGCTCCGCTTTATTCTGCGGCAGGGGATGACACTGGTCCTCGTCGGCGTCGCCGTCGGCCTCGTCGTCGCCTCTCTCTTGACGCGCCTGCTTTCGCCCCTGCTTTACGAAGTCAGCCCGACGGACCCATACATCTTCATAGGGATTTCGCTTCTGCTGACGGGGGTCGCACTGTTCGCCTGCTACATCCCCGCGCGCAGGGCGACGCGCGTCGAGCCTTTAGACGCGCTCAGGTATGAGTAAACACCAGAAGTTCAAAGCTTAATGTTTTTAAGGAGACTAGCCATGAAACAAACATCGATATTCAGAGAGTCAAACCGGAGGACGATGACTGCGGTCATCATCGCTGCGTTGTTGTCACAGATACTTTTCATCTACCCGTTGACAACCAGCGCCCAGCAGCCTGCTACGGAAAAGCCCGCGCCCTTTTCCGATCCTGGCCCATACGGTGAAAGGCTCCGCGCCTTCGAGGAGTTCGTCAAGAAACAGATGGAGGCGGACCGGATACCCGGCCTCTCCATCGGGTTCATCAAAGACGGCTTCATCTGGGCGAAAGGTTTCGGCTACAGCGACCTGGAAAACAAGACTCCGGCCACGGCCCAATCCGTTTACCGTCTGGCTTCCGTGACCAAGCCGATGACGGCGATGGCCGTCCTGCGTCTCGTCGAGCAGGGCAAGATGGACCTCGACGCGGAGATTCAGACGTACGTTCCCGATTACCCGAAACAGAAGTGGCCCGTCACTGTGCGCCATCTTCTAGCACACCTCGGCGGGGGACAGTCCGGCAGCGGGCTCGGCAGCGAGCGCAAGACTGTCAAACAGGTTGTCGAAGCTATTAGCAAAGTCCCGATTGAGACCGAGCCGGGAACGAAATTCCTCTACACGACGAGCGGCTACAACCTGCTCGGCGCTGCCATCGAGAACGCTTCCGGCAAATCTTTCGAGGATTACCTGCGGCAGCAAATCTGGGCGCCGCTCGACATGAGCGACACACGCATGGACAACCCGCGCGACATCGTCGGCAACCGCGTGCGCGGCTACGAGCTGGTGAACGGCCAGATCAAGAACGCGGAGTTCGTTGACGTGAGCACGCGCTTCGGCGGCGGCGGGAGCGATGGGACGGTCATAGACCTGCTGCGCCTGGCGCGCGGCCTGAACCAAGGCAAGGTGCTCTCAAAGAGCAGCGTCGAATTGATGTACACGCCCGTGGCGACGCGCGACGGGCACTTCTGGAATTACACTGGCGGGGGCTGGGACTACGGGCTCGGCTGGTTCGTCTTCCCCATCAACGGGCGCGCCGTAGTGCACCACGACGGCGGGCAGAAGGGAACGACGACCGACCTGATGCGCGTCCCTTCGGAGAACTTCGCCATCGCGTTTGCGTGCAACCTTGAGAACGTGGACAAATGGATTTACGTCCAGCGCCTCTACGAAGCCATCTTCGACGAGCCCTGGCACATCCCCGTTTATACGAAAGAGAAGGCGGACCAGACCCTCTACAAGGGGATGGCCGACGCGTTCAATTACGGCTCTCTTTACTTAGACAAGACCAATCAGCCTCTGACGAAAGAACCGCAGGAACTGGCGTCAGCGTTCACCTACTTCAACCAATACGTCAGCCGCGAGAGCTTACAGGCGTCGTTTCAGGAGGCGGAGAGCAAGATCAATGACGGGCGACACCCAGTCTCCGGCCAGGGCTTCGTCAAAGTCGGGTCATTCATCGCGGCGAAGCTCGGTGAAAAGTACGGGCAGGAGCGGCTCAATTCTTACCGCACGACGGGCGTGATTCCTTTCTTCAGCGACTACGTAGAGTTGTACAGGACCGACCCGTCAATCCCGAAAGAGCTGCGCTTCAAAGAGTCTTTCGAGCGTCTGATTGCGAAATGGAATGAGGATTGGAAGCGGACCTGGTCGGCGGAGATACGCGCGCTTCACAGAAACTTCGGCGGTGACATGAATGAGATTGACCGCAAGCTGAAAGCCGCCTTCAAGGATGCGGAAGTCTATCCGAATTTCCTTCCGCAACTGGTGAGCATGCAGCGCGGCGGATTGGAAGTCGTCCGCGCGGCCAAGCTCGCAACGGAGCTTTACCCGCGCTCGGACCGTGCGAACGGCACCTACGGGATCATCCTGCTGGCGCTAGGCGACAAGCGTGCGGAGGCGAAAGGAATCATTGACGACGCGGACGATGCGCGCGCCTTCATGAAGAAAGCTTATGAGCTTAACCGGGAGGGAATCGCGAGCGCGAAAATTCTCAACCAGATCGCCAACAGCTGGTCGAACGAAGGCGCTGCGCACCGCATGGACAAGGCGCTCGACGTTCTGAAAGTAGCGCTCGAACTCTACCCGAAGGAGGCTGCGCTCTACGACACCGCGGGTAACATCTACTTGCGGAAAGGAGAGAGAACGCAGGCCATCGAAGCCTACAAGAAGGCGCTCGAAGTTGATCCGACTTTAGAGCACGCCCAGAAGAGTCTCAGGAGTCTTTCGAATCAGGCACGGCTGCAAGGTCCGACCGACCCGAAGGAGTTGGAGGCTTTCCTCGACAACTTCTTCGCAGAGCAGATGGCGGAGCTTCACGTGCCCGGCGCCGTCGTTACTGTCGTGAAAGACGGCAAAATCTTTTTCACCAAAGGCTACGGCTACAGCGACCTCGAAAAGAGAACGCCCGTCATGCCGGACAAGACATTATTCCGCGCCTACTCTGTTTCCAAGCCGTTCACGGCCACAGCCGTGATGCAGCTTGTCGAACAGGGCAAGCTGAAGCTCGACGAGGACGTCAACAAGTATCTCAAGGCGTTTCAGCTCAAGGGCGACTTCAAAGAGCCCGTCACGCTCGCCAACCTGATGACGCACACCTCGGGGCTCGTTGACACAGACACGATGCTGGACCGCGGGCCGTCGAGGCCGCGCTCGTTCGGCGAAAACCTGACGCTCAACATGCCGCCGCGCTCGAAGCCAGTCGGCACCTTCCGCTACTCCAACTACGGTGCGTCGCTCGGCGGCTACATCGTCGAAACCACTTCGGGCGAGCCGTTCGCCGAGTACATGGAGAAACATATTCTCAAGCCGCTCGGGATGAGACACAGCACTTTCCTGCTGCCTCACCAGCTGCCGCCGAGTGTCGCGGCGAATGTGGCCGTCGGCTACCGCTACGAGGACGGGGTTTATAAACCGATGACGCCGGACGAGGGGGATTTCTGGACCGCGCCCGCTGCGAACCTTCTGACCACGGGCACGGACATCGGGGCTTTCATGATCGCGCACCTGCAACAGGGTCGCTACGGGAAGGCGCGCATTCTCAAAGAGGCCACCGTCGCAGAGATGCACAAGCCGCGCCAGGTCGGCGAATCCCCGCTCATGGCCTACGGGTTCTTCCCGCATTTCGAGAACAACCGGCGCGGGATGTTTCACAACGGCGGCTGGGACGGCGCGATCAGCCAGATGTATCTCCTGCCCGAGAACAACATCGGCTGGTTTGTCTCTTACACCTTCGGCGGCGACCGCGGGCGGCAATTACGCTGGCGATTACTGAGCGCGATGCTGGACCGCTACTATCCGGAGTAAGGCTTGATACCGGATTGCTGAGTAAGAGAAAGGAGATGGCTGTCCACGAATTCACACGAAACGACACGAAGAGGCCACTGGTTTTGTGAGATTTCGTGTGAATTCGTGGACAGCTCTCCGTCCGGTCTTACATTACAGCTCGGCTGTCCCGGTTGACGCTTTACCGCGAACGCTCATATCCTCAAACTGCCTAAGCTCGTAACACGCACGCCGTGCAATGGGTCCTAATATGCCGCGAATTCTGATTGCAGACGACCAGCCGGATATCCTGGAGGCCCTGCGCCTTCTCTTGAAGGGCGAGGGCTTCCAGACTGAAGCCGCCACATCGCCGACGGGCGTGCTCCGCGCGCTGGAGTCCGGCGAGTATGACGTCGCGCTTCTGGACCTCAACTACGCGCGCGACACGACCTCCGGCCGGGAAGGACTCGATCTTTTGTCGAGCATCAAGGCGCTCGACAGCGCTCTGCCGGTGGTGGTGATGACGGCCTGGGGGAGCGTCGAGCTGGCGGTTGAGGCGATGCGGCGCGGCGCACGCGACTTCGTGCAAAAACCCTGGGAGAACGAGCGCCTCCTCTCTGTTCTGCGCACGCAGACGGAGCTGAGCCGCGCTTTGCGTCGCGGTCAGCGCCTTGAGGCGGAAAACCAGTTGCTGCGCCACGACGCGGGACGGCCAACCCTGATTGCCGAATCGAAGGCGATGCAGCCCGTCCTGGAGATTATCGAGCGCATCGGACCATCGGACGCGAACGTGCTGATTACCGGCGAGAACGGCACGGGCAAGGAAGTGATCGCGCGTCACCTGCACGCGCTCTCGCCGCGCGCAGGGCGTCCGCTTGTGACGGTCAACGCGGGCGGGCTTTCCGAGGGGCTCTTCGAGAGCGAGCTGTTCGGCCACGTGAAGGGCGCTTACACGGACGCGAAGACGGACCGCATCGGGAGATTCGAGATGGCCGACGGCGGCACGCTTTTCCTGGACGAAATCGCCAACGTTCCCCTCAGTCTTCAGACGAAACTTTTGCGCGTGCTACAGACAGGGGAGTTCGAGCGCGTCGGGTCTTCCAGGACGCGTCGGGTTGACGCGCGCATTCTCTCGGCGACGAACGCGGACCTGGGTGCGGAAGTCTCTGCGGGGCGCTTCCGCCAGGACCTGCTCTTTCGCCTGAACACGGTCGAGATTCATCTGCCGCCTTTACGCGACCGTCGCGAAGACATTCCCCTTTTGGCGGACCATTTTCTAGGCAAACACGCCGGGCACTACCGGAAGGAGATTGCGGGCTTCGACGGCGGGGCGATGCGAATGCTGGAGGAACACAAGTGGCCCGGCAACATACGCGAGCTGGATCATGTGGTCGAGCGCGCCGTGCTGATGGCGCGCTCGTCCGTCATCGGCGCTGGCGACCTGGGCTTGCGGATGACGCCGGACGGCGCGGGCCGCCTCGAAGAGATGAGCCTTGAAGAGGTCGAGTCTTTTTTGATTAAAAAGACCCTGGCGCGTTTCGACGGCAACGTCAACCGCGCCGCCGAAGCCCTGGGCTTGAGTCGCAGCGCGCTCTACCGCCGCCTGCAAAAATACGGGCTTTGATTTGACGTGATTCAGGAGAAGTTAAAAGGAGAGTCGTCCGGCCGAGCCGCTGTCGAGAACCGCCGGCCGCGGGCGCGCCTGAGTCATCAGGCGCGCAGCCTGATCCATGCCCTGCTGGTCGGACTGCCGGGCACGCTCATCGCCCTCGTGCTGCTCTGGAGAGGGGATTATAGTTTCAAGCTTCAGGGAACTCTCACGCTCCTGATCCTATTTTTGTGGGTCGGCCTCGCCTTCGCCATGCGGGAGCGCGTCGTCCGCCCGCTGCAAACGCTCACCAATCTGCTGGCGGCGCTGCGCGAAGGCGATTACTCGATACGCGCGCGCGGGGCCGAGCGAGGGGACGCGCTCGGCGAAGTGATGATCGAAATCAACGCGCTCGGCGAGACCTTACGCGAGCAACGCCTGGGCGCGCTCGATGCCACGAATCTGCTGCGGACTGTGATGGCGGAGATTGATGTGGCGGTCTTCGCCTTCGACGGCGACGAGCGCCTGCGGCTGGTGAACCGCGCGGGCGAGCGGCTCCTGGCGAAACCTGCCGAACAACTTCTGGGGCGGAGCGCCGCGGAGTTGGGATTGGGCGATTCCCTGAAAGGTGATGCGGCGCGGACCATGCAGATCGCTTTCGCGGGGCGCGCAGGGCGCTGGGGAGTGCGCCGCAGCGCGTTCCGTGAGAAGGGGCTGCCGCACCAGTTGCTGGTCCTTTCCGATTTGAGCCAGCCGCTGCGCGAGGAGGAGCGGCAGGCCTGGCAGCGTCTCATCAGAGTCCTCGGGCACGAACTCAACAATTCGCTCGCGCCGATTCAATCCCTCGCCGGGAGCCTGCGCCAGATTCTGACAAAAGACCCCACGCCGCCTGACTGGCGCGAGGACACGGAGCGCGGCCTCGTCGTCATCCAGACGCGCGCCGAAGCCCTGGGTCGTTTCATGGAGGCTTACGCGCGGCTGGCGAAATTGCCCCCGCCGCGTTTTCAGGACGTGAGCGTGGACGCGCTTGTGGCGCGCGTCGTGGAGCTGGAGAAGCGAGCGAGCGTGACGCTCGTCCCAGGTCCAGAGCTTACGATTCAGGCCGATCCGGACCAGCTGGAGCAGCTTCTCATTAATCTGCTGCGTAACGCCGTGGACGCCTCGCTCGAAACGGGGGGCGCTGTGAAAGTGGGCTGGGCGAAAAAGAATTCCCACCTGGACGTCTGGGTCAGCGACGAGGGGCCGGGGCTCATGAACACGGGCAATCTGTTCGTGCCTTTCTTTACCACCAAGCCCGGCGGCACAGGCATCGGTCTGGTCTTGAGCCGCCAGATCGCTGAAGCCCACGGCGGCACTCTCACCCTTGAGAATCAACAGGGCGGCACGGGCTGCGAGGCGCGTCTGCGCCTCCCGCTCTGAAGTCGTAAGAACAGGGATAGGTCGCAGGGATGGATCGTCGGACCGTTTCATTGGCCCGTTTCATTATTGAAGGTAGGTGAAAAGGCAAAGAGAACCGAGCCCCGTCAGGGGCGGCAGAATAAAGCCCAGGGCGTCAGCCCTGGGGACAGTAAACCCCCGAATATATTTCAAGCCCCGGTAGGGGCGACAGTCTAAAGCCCAGGGCGCACAGGGTCTATTCATTTTCGAGACTGAGGAAAGTAGAGAAACAGCACTGTCCACGAAACCACACGAAACCACACGAAACAAACCACAGCAATTTCGTGTCGTTTCGTGTGGCTTCGTGGATCGTTCTCTTTCCGTCGAGA
>DASVXV010000012.1:0-44669 GCA_036392495.1 Pyrinomonadaceae bacterium
TTTCCAGACAGGCTTCGCAGAGGTTGGCTGAAACTGCTTGAGACTTCGGTGGTTGATAGATAGTTCGCATCTTCCTGATAGGAAGAACAAAAGCTTAACTCAGCCCTTTTTCCCTTTCTGCTCCCGAAACTGACCGATTACTCAGGGAGAACAAAACAAATCGCCTTTGCTCTCAGGCTTCTGCTAAAATGCGCGCCGCTCGGGTCAGGTGTCCGGATTTACCCTTAAAGTCTGTTCGTAAATTAATGTCGTTCAGGAGACCACTATGCCATGTGATGTAGAACTGCTCGCCGGGATCGCATTTTTCGAGATGCTGGACGCGGACGATCGCGCCGCGTTGGCCGACGTGATTGATTTCCAGAGACTGGAGGCGGGCCAGACGCTCTTCCAGACGGGCGAGCCGGGCGAATCTCTCTTCATCGTCCACTCGGGCGAGATCGAGCTATACATCAAAGACACAGCGGGCCAGAAGATCGTGCTCAACGTCACGCGTTCGGGCGAAATGTTCGGCGAGTTGGCTCTCCTAGACAGCGGCCCGCGCAGCGCCACAGCCGTCGCGCTCGTGGACAGCGGCCTCCTCGTTCTGGACCGGGACGACCTGCTGCTGCTTTTTCAGAAGAAGCCGGACGCGGCGCTGCACATGCTCGCCGCGATGAGCGGCATGACGCGCAAGGCCGATCAGCTTTTGCGAACGCGCGTCTCACGCAATGTCAACGAAGAAGTGCAGATCCACACTACTCCATTACAGAAAATCGCCGACTGGATCGCGTGGTTCAGCGGCAGCATGCCATTTCTTCTCATCAATATGATCTGGTTTGTTACCTGGATAGCGCTGAACACCCTGATCCTGCCCAGAAACGAAAATGGGGAGGTAGGCTTCGACCCGTTTCCCTTCGGCCTGCTGACGATGATCGTTTCGCTCGAAGCGATCTTCCTGTCATGCTTCGTCCTGATCAGTCAGAACCGGCAGGCGGAGAAGGACCGCGTCCGCGCCGATATTGAGTACGAAGTGAACATCAAGGCCGAGCTTGAGGTGGCCCACCTGCATGAGAAGACAGATCGCCTCTACGAAGATATGCTCGCCCGGTTCGCCCGGCTTGAAAAGAGCCTCGGACAAGCATCTCAAACGGAGAAAGTCTGAAATTTTCGGGCTTCATCTAGAAGAGAACGGATGAACAAAAATGTAGGGGCAGGGCTCGTCCTTGCCCCTACAATGTTCTCGCGTATCAGATTTTCATTGCGCCGCTTCCGCAGCAGGCCTTGGCTCCTTCTTATCCTTCGGCGGCTCAATCGAGATCAGGTAGGCGATAAAGATTATGAAGGCGAGCGAGAATATCAGGATGACGAAGGCTATCGGGTCGAAACTCAAGAAGCGCTCTTTTCCCTCTTCCCTTTCGGTGAAATCTTTCGGGAGTTTCAGGTCTGCCGTGTCAACGACAATCGCCCCGCCGTTATTGCGGCTCCGAAGCGCCGCACGCTTGCCCGCCTGCTCTTCGAGCGGCGCCAGCCGTGCGGCCAGCTCCGCCGTCTCCTTGCTTTTGGCGACCACAGGATTGTGCTCGCGGCGCGACTCTTTTCTCTTCACAGCCATTTCCTCTTTCTGAAAAAGAAGTAGAGCCCGAACCCGACGACGACCATCGAGACGAGCGCGACGACGTAGCCGTATTTCCACCTGAGTTCGGGCATGGAATCGAAGTTCATCCCGTAGATGCCCGCGATCAGCGTGACGGACATCAGGATCGTCGCAATCGAGGTCAGACGCTTCATGATGATGTTCATCCGGTTGCCCTGAACGGAGAGGTAAGCGTCCATCGTCGAGCCCAGCATGTCGCGCAGGGTGTCAATCGTGTCGGCGACGCGGATGATGTGATCGAAGACGTCCTGGAAATAGACGTAAGTCTCGCGCGCGAAGATCGGCTGCTCGCGCCTGAGCATGGTGTTGAAGACGTCGCGCAAGGGCGTGATCGAGCGGCGCAGGTGTAGAAGCTGCTTCTTGATCCGAAAGATCTCTTCGATTGATTCCGGCTTGAACGTGCCGAAGATCTGATCTTCGAGGTCATCCATTCGCTCGCTCAGGATGTCCAGCAGCGGCAGGTAATCGTCAACAATCGCGTCCATCAAAAGATACGCGAGCAGCCCCGCGCCGTGCTCCGCCCTGTCAGCCCACTCGTGCCAGAGACGCCTGGCAGTCTCTATCGCGCGGATGGGGCGGCTGTGGACCGTCACCAGGAAGTTCGCGCCGAGGAAGATGTTCAGCTCGCGCAGCTCCAGGTGATCGTGCGGCCCCGTCAGCTCCGTCTCGTAGAGCACGATGAAGTAGTAGCCCGGGTACTCTTCGACTTTGGGGCGCTGATGGGACTGCTGGCAGTCTTCGATTGAGAGCGGGTGGAAATTGAACTCTTCGGCGAGTTCTATGAAATCTTCGCCCGTCGGGTCCGAGACGTCCGCCCAGACGACGTTCTGTTTGGAGAGGCAATACTCGCTGATGTCGGCGGCCGGAAAATTTTCGGTGAATTTCCTTTTAGCGCTATCCAGGCAAACAGTCGTAATCACTCGCGGCTCTCCTTCTGCGTTCGGCGTGGGTGAAGAGTATAACCGTCCACGGACTTTTTCATAGAGCCAAAATGAAGGGGTCGCCCACCCGGCCCGCGCCGAGTTTGGCGATGATGCGGTAATGCGCAACGGTCGTGTTCGGCGAAAGCTCTTGCATTTCGGTTGCCCGACTCACTCCCGGAACATATCTGGATGGAGGAGCGCGCTTCAGGACGTAAACTGAATGAGGCACGCCTCTCTCTGGGAAAGCCTTTAGCCGCCACTTATGGCTGAGGACGGCGCTCGGATTCTATCCGAATCGGCAAAGGCGCGGCTAGGTTTAGCAGACACGGTCGCCTGGAACATTACTTGGGATTTATTGACAGTCACCTTGTCGTTCACTATCTTTCCAGTTCAGGAACAAGCCCCGGCAAAGGCGGAGTCCTCGTAGCCTGGCTCCGCAAGACCGAATCGCTTATCACTGGAGACAAACCATGAGAACTCTTCTGCTCCTGCCGTTTCTCCTAATGTTCGGTTCGCCGGTACAGGATGGCGCGATCTCCGATCAAGGGCCTTCCCTGACGGTGCTCGGTTTCAAGTGGTCTAAGAGTCGTCAGGTATTGGAGAAACCGCCCGCCACAGGTGGCGATGCCCCTGCCCCAGCCATGCTACCGGCCAATAAAAACTTCGAGCGAAATCGCAGGGCGCAGGCGCCTGCGGGCGAAAGAGACCCGAATGCAGATTCCCTCGACGGCCGCAGGGCGGAGTTGGACCGGATTGTGCAGGAATCGCGGACGCCCAAATCTAAGCCCGTGGACGGCTTTGAGTACCGCGTCAAAGTAAAGAACGCGAGCAAAAAAGTGGCCGAGATAGTCTTCTTCGAATATCAATTCAAAGAGAACGCGAATCCGACCAGTGTGGTGCGCCGACAGTTTCTGTGCGCCGTCAATATCAAGCCGGACAAGGAGAAGGAATTGCAGGCCTTCTCCTTGTCCGGTCCGAGCGAAATCATCAGTGTGGAAAGCCTGGCGAACAAGTCCGGGAACCTTTTTGAGGAGAAGGTTGTGATCAATCGCGTCGAGTACGCGGACGGGTCAATCTGGCAACGCAAGGGCTGGAATTTCGCGGAGGTAGGGTTAACTTACAGGCGCGCCGTCTCCACGCCCTGGGGATTAGAGATGTGCCGCGGCCTCTGAAACCCTCAGAGAGCTGCGATTCCCGGCGCGCGGGCGAAATGAGAGCGCTCGTCTCGCCCTCCTGCGCACTTATCCTTTGGCCTTCACAGAGCCGCTGATCTTCTTTCGCGTCGTCTCGCCCGTTTTGAGAACGGGAATGCCCTGATCCACGTCCGAGTGCGGGCGCGGGATGACGTGCGTGGCGACGACCTTGCCGACGCGCGAAGCCGCGGCAGCCCCTGCGTCAACGGCGCTTCGGACGGCTGCGACATCGCCGCGCACAATCGCCGTCACGAGTCCGGCGTCAATCTTCTCGTAGCCGACGAGCGTGACGTTGGCGGCCTTGACCATCGCATCCGCAGCCTCGATCATCGCCACCAGTCCCATACATTCAACCATGCCGAGTGCTTCCATATCGTGCCTTTCAAAGTTTGAGCCTAATCTCTAGGAGCTTGCCAGACGACTTTACCAGTCTTATTAATATAGCCAAGATCGTCGCCGATGTGCACCCAGCACAGACCGTCCGAAAAGTTTTCGGCCCAGTCAAACTGTGGCTGGATGACGACCTTGCCCGTTTTATCTATGAAGCCGAAATCCCCGCCGATGACGACCGAGGCCAGGCCCTCGGAAAAGTTGTTGGCGGTGCTGAACTGTGGCTCGATGACGACTCTTCCCGTGGTATCAATATAACCGCTCTTTTCACCGATCCTGATCTCCGCCATCCCTTCAGAAAAATCCTCCGCGCCGTCGAAGTGGCGCTCGGTCAACATCTGTCCTTTTCGATTAATGAAATTCCACTGATCCTGTTCGCCCTCGACGTAAACGCGCGCCGCCCCGTCATGAAAAGAGTAAGCACTATCAAATCGCGGCTTGATTACTATCTTCCCGTTTTTATCAACGTAGCCCCATTTATGCTCAAGCTCTATTGTCGCCATCCCTTCGGAAAACTCGCGGCCGAAATCAAACTGTGGCTTGATGACCATTATTCCATTCTTATCTATATATCCCCAACGGTCTCCGACCTTGACGGCGGCCAGACCCTCTGAAAAATCCCTCGCCAGGTCAAAGCGTGCCGCGATCACCGTCTCACCATTCCGGTTGATGTATCCCATCTTCTCATTCAGATACACAGCGGCCAAACCGTCCGAGAATCTCCCGACAGGCAACAGCCCCGCGAAGTCGAATTGCGGGCTGATAACAAAATCACCGGACTTATTAATGTACCCGATCTTTTCGCCGAGTTTGGCAATGGCTAGTCCTTCGGAATAATCATCAACGGCGGTGGCTCCCGGTGGGGTGGGTGCGTCAAGGTCCGCGTACGATAACAGTTGACTATCGAATCTAGGCTTGACCAGCATTTTGCCAGACCCGTCAATAAAGCCCCACTTGCCATCTTTTCTGACGGCAGCCATCCCATCATGAAAGTGCATGCAGGAATCCAGTTCAGGCTGAACCAACACGCGGCCCTGGCTATCTATATACCCGCATTTCTTTCCAACCCGGATTGAGAACAAACTGCTCTTACTTTCTTTCTGACCTTGAACGACTTGAGGGCGCAACGGAACGAGCAGACTTCCGAGCAGGAGAGCTATCAGAACTTTGGAGACCGAGTTAGGCATAACTAATTTCTGAGCGAGTGAATCGGCGCGGGGATGCGTCCGCCGCGGCGTATGAATGCATCGGACGAAAACTTGTTGACGGGCATGATGGGTGCTGTGCCTAAAAGTCCGCCGAACTCGACCATCTCGCCGACATCTTTGCCCGGCACAGGGATAATCCTCACGGCCGTCGTCTTGTTGTTCATCACGCCCACGGCCATCTCGTCCGCGATGATCGCGGCGATGGTTTCGGCGGATGTCGAACCCGGAACCGCCACCATGTCAATGCCGACAGAGCAGACGCTCGTCCAGGCCTCCAGTTTATCCAGGCTCAGCGCGCCAACGCGCGCGGCCTCTATCATGCCCGCGTCCTCGGAGACAGGGATGAACGCGCCGCTCATCCCGCCGACCGAAGTGGAGGCCATCGCGCCTCCCTTCTTCACGGCATCGGTCAGGAGCGCGAGCGCGGCGGTCGTCCCGTGCGTGCCCGCGCGCTCGAACCCCATCGCCTCGATAATGTCGGCGACGGAATCCCCCTGGACAGGTGTCGGCGCAAGACTGAGATCGATGATGCCGAAAGGTAGATTCAAACGGCGCGCGGCCTCGCGCCCGACCAGCTCGCCCGCGCGCGCGAGCTTGAAAGAGAGTTTCTTGATGAGTTCAGCCAGTTCGTCGAGCGGGAGGTCCTGGGGCGCGTGGCGCACTGCGTGGTTGACCACGCCGGGACCGGAGACGCCGACGTTGATGACCGCTTCCGGCTCGCCGACGCCATGAAACGCGCCCGCCATGAATGGATTGTCCTCGACGGCGTTGGCGAAGCAGACGAACTTGGCGCAGGCCAGCCCCCCGCTCGCACGCGTCCGCTCGGCCATCTCCTTAATCAGGACGCCAGTGCGCCGGACCGCGTCCATGTTGATTCCGGCGCGCGTGGTCGCTACGTTCAATGAAGAGCAGAGGCGTGTGGTTGACGAAAGGGCTTCGGGGATCGAATCCAGAAAATCACTCTCGACGCGGGTCCAGCCCTTGTGAACGAGCGCCGAGTAGCCGCCGATGAAATCCACCCCGACGCGCCCGGCCGCTTCGTCAATCGCGCGCGCGAGCACGACGTAATCGCCCTTCGAGCGCGCCCCCTCGACGATCATCGAGACCGGTGTGATGGAGATTCTCTTGTTGGCGATGCGAATCCCGACCTCGTCGCCGATCTCGTCAACTGTCCGGACGAGGTGTTCGGCCACGCGCTCGATCTTCTCGCGCACGCGCGCGGCCGTGCCCTCGATAGTGTCGGTCGCGCAATCGCGCAGGGAGAGGCCGAGCGTGACCGTGCGTATGTCCAGATGCTCCATCTCTGTCATGCGCACGGTCTGTAAGATTTCAGCTTGCGTGTATTCCATAAAAAAAGTTTCAAGTTTCAGGTTTCAGGTTTCAGGTTTCGCGCCTTTAACTTGAAACCAGAAACCTGAAACTTGAAACCTACTCATCCGAGAAAACGGTTGAGAAAGAAGAGCAGAGCGGAAATGATCAGGATGGCGACGGCGATGAGCACGAAGCGCACGCTCGGGTCATAAGAGGCTTCTTCGAGCATGACGTTGGAAGCCTGCCTGAGTTTTTCGACGCGCGGGGAGATTTTTTCGCCGACGGCTTCACGCGCGGCCGCCTTGATGCTGCGCCGCTTCGGGCCCGGCTCCGCTTCGTCCACGGGAGCGGCGGCCCCTTCCGTGGGCGCTGGCGTCTGGTCCGCAACCTCGGGCGCACCCTTCTCTTCCTCGACGGCGACGCCGGGCTCCGGCTTGCCCGGCATAGTGGCGAGGAGCTGTGGATTCAGCTCCGCATCCGGCTTTCTGCTCGCGGGCGCTTCAGGTCCTTCGGCGGCGCGTGCCGCGCCGACCGTTTCGGCCTTAAAAGGTCTCCCACACTGCGGGCAGAAAAAAGAGCCCCCGCGAACAGACGCTCCACACGCCGGACATCGCCGTGCTATTTCAGGTTCCATAAAGACAGGGGCTGGGGGTCGGGGGCCGGGGATCGGTAAAAGCCTTTTCCGGCCCCCGACCCCTAACCCCTGACCCCCGCTCTTCAAATTCGGTGCATCGCGTTAAAGAGGTCTTCGCGTTGCGCGTAGATGCGGACGCCGAGCCGCTCGCCTTCGTTGCGAAAACGCTCTTTGAGCGCGGAGGCAGATTCTTTGGCGCGCGAGATGTCCGCGATGATGATCATGGCGAACTTGCCCTGCACCACCGTCTGGTTGATGTCAATGATGCTGCACTGCGCTTCGGCCAGGACCTGCGAGACTCCGGCGACGATTCCAGGGTGGTCAACGCCGAAGACCGAGACGATGAGGCGTTCGGCAGACCCCGCGTCGCGCGCCTCGCGCTCACGCTCATTCGTTCTGCCGCCTGCAACCGTCCCCGCGCCGACGCCGCCGCCGTCTTCCACGACGGGCTCAATCGCGCGGTAAACATCCATCACCAACTGTTCGACCGTGCGCTCATCCGCCCCCGCGCCCAGACGCCCGTAAACGGCGCGCGTGATTCGATAGATTAATTCCTCGTTTGCCATCATTCAGTATTCAGTGGTCAGTGGTCGGTGGTCAGTAGTCAGTTGAAAAACTGCGCCGAACTGACCACTGACCACCGACCACTGACCACTATTTCCTATTATCGCGCCCTCTTGAATCGTGCGACGCTTCATTCAGTTCTTGGGAGAGGGCGTCCTGCAAGTCCACGCGATCAACGATGCCGACGACCGCCGCTTCGATTGACATCTCCTGATCACCGATGGCCGAGCGCGCGGCCTTGCCGTAAGCGCACATCACTATCTCGCCGACGCCCGCGCCGAGGCGGTCCGCGACGACGACGATATTTTTGGTCGGCTCTTTATCTAAATCGTAAGGATGGATAATCAAAAAACGGACGCCCTCCAGATCGGGCGTCTTCTTCGTTGACCAGACCGTGCCGACGACTTTTCCCAGGAACATAGGTTTCAGGTTTCAGGTTTCAAGTTTCAGGTTCGCCGGTCTCTTAACTTGAAACCTGAAACCTGAAACCTGAAACCTTACGCTTTGGCGAAGACCTCCGCGGGCTCGCCGATGTCGCGCGCGGACGGCGTGATGATCGTGCGCGCGTTGACGTAAATCTTCTCGCCCTTCTGAATGGCGCGGCGCACGTCGTCTTCGCTGACGAAATCAACAGGCTTACGTGCGTTGCCGTTGGCCGCAGCCTGCCCGCCGTTTGCCGGGGCCGCCGCGCTCTCGCGCGCCGGGGGCGGTTGAGTAGCGCGTTGCGCGGGCGTCCCTCCGTTACCCGCCTCGACCGCTGTCGGGGCAGCCTCCGCGTGCGGAGCGGCTTCCGGCACCGCGTAACGGCTTCCCGCTTCGATATCAATCACGGGCTGAGCGGGCGCAGCCCCTTGCGCCGGATGAAGCGTCGCATGAGTGGTCTGGCCGGAGCCGCGTCCCGCCAGAAAGCGATCAACCATCGCTGCGATCTCTTCACGATTGACGGCGCGTGGCGCCGCGGCTGTGGCGTCCGCCGCGGGTTGCGGCGTCTCCGCACTCTTCTGCGCGGCGAGCGCAGGACGCGCGCTCTTGACCGGCCTGGTTTCAAAGGCGACGCGTTTGATATCCATCAGATGAAGCGGCGAGACGTTATCCGAAGTGACGTTGCCGCCCCACGAGCCGCAGCCCAGGGTCATTGACGGAGGCAGCGCCGTCGAGAAACCGATGGCGCCGTGCGTCGTCGGCGAATTGGCGATGACGCGCGAGGCTGGCATCTCGCGCCCGTAGGCGA
This sequence comes from Pyrinomonadaceae bacterium, assembly GCA_036392495.1. Classification (GTDB taxonomy): domain Bacteria; phylum Acidobacteriota; class Blastocatellia; order Pyrinomonadales; family Pyrinomonadaceae; genus QHXM01. The sequence goes on from DASVXV010000012.1 coordinate 9,088, forward strand.
TGGCCGCTTCGCGCGAACGTGTGTGCACGCCCGCGGTGTGGCCCATGCCGCCATAACTCAGGATTTCGAAGCAGCGCGCCGCGCCGCGCTCGATTCCGTCCTCAACGTAGAAGGCCAGAATCGGCGAGAGCTTTTCCATAGAGAGCGGGTGCTCGCGACCGACCCCACCGACGTCCGCGAGCAGACAACGAGTCCCCTGCGGCACGCTCAGGCCGGCCATCTTCGCGATGACCTCGACAGATTTTCCGACGATCCCCGGATTCAAGGAGCGCTGCGGCGTGGCGACGACTTTCGCGAGCTGGTCCGCTTCCGCGGCGCTCAGGAAATGGCCGCCCTGCGCTTTGAACTGCTCGCGCAGAGCCTTCTCGATGGGAGCGTCCGCGACGACCGCTTGCTCCGAGGCGCAGATCGTGCCGTTGTCGAAACAGGTCCCGGTCAGGATGTCCTGCGCAGCTTTCGCCACATCCGCGGAGCGCTCGACGAAGCAGGGGACGTTGCCGGGGCCGACGCCGAACGCCGGCTTGCCCGAAGAGTAAGCCGCGCGCACGAGTCCGATGCCGCCCGTGGCCAGGATGACGGCCGTTTGCTTGTGCTTCATTAAAGCTTCCGTGCCTTCGATGGTCGCCGTCGTCATGCAACTGATGGCGTCCGCCGGCAAACCTTCTTTGATCGCAGCCTCTTTCACGACCTTGACCGTCTCGTTAATGCAGCGAGCGGCCGAGGGGTGCGGCGAAAGCACTATGGCGTTGCGCGACTTGATACTGATGAGGCATTTGAAGATGGCCGTCGAGGTCGGGTTCGTCGAGGGAATGATTCCGGCGACCACGCCGCGCGGGCTGGCAATCTCGACGACATCTTTCGACTCCGAGACGACGCCGACGGTCCGCAGATTCTTGAAATAGTTCCAGACATCTTCGGCCGCGAAACGGTTTTTCACTTCCTTGTCGGCCGCAACACCGAAACCAGTCTCTTCGACAGCTATCGCGCCGAGGCGCGCCGCTTCACGCAAAGCCGCTTTCGACATCGCCTCGCAGATGCGATCAATCTTCGCCTGGTCGAAACGCGCCAATTCAACCTGGGCGCGGTGCGCCGCCTCGACCAGATCGCGCGCCTGCTGCACCGACACGAGATCCTTATCAACTGACATGGCAACCTCCTAAAAGCGGGGGCTGGGGGCTGGGGGTCAGGGGTCGGCCATCACGCTTTTACCAGCCCCCGACCCCTGGCCCCTGACCCCTATTTTGCTCGCTCTCTATTGTTCTCGCGCGCAGTTGCCGCGGAGCGTCCCTGATCGCCTTCGCCCAGTTGCCCTTTAGCGCCCCCGCCGATGGCGCGTTCGTCCGGGCTGTAGCCCGTGCGACCGTTTGTGGGCAGCACGCGTTCGACTTCAATGTGCGGGCGCGGGATGACGTGCACGCTGATCAGTTCTCCGACGCGGCGCGCGGCTGCCGCGCCGGCGTCCGTCGCCGCCTTGACCGCGCCGACGTCGCCGCGCACAAAGATCGTCACATAGCCTGCGCCGATATACTCTTTGCCTAAAAGTTGTACGTTGGCCGCTTTGACCATCGCGTCCGCAGCCTCGACGGCGCCGACGAATCCTTTGGTCTCGACCATTCCGAGTGCTTCGAGAGGCATATAGCTCTCCTCCTCACTTTTCCTGTTGTAGAAGTTAAAAGCGACTTGCCTGATTGTTTCGAACTTTGTAATCGTAGTCCTGTGCGGCGTAAAGTTCAAGAGACGCGCAACTTTTTGGAGAACAAAAGTTTGACAACGTTTTCCACAGCACGTTATATTGCGCGCCAAGACGAGCGGGGCGCTGCAGGCCCTGGCACAGGGAAACGAGCACATGTGGGAGCTGTGGCAGGACTGCTTTGTGAGTTGGATTCTTGACCCATTTAGCCCGAACGGACGACATTTCTGCCCGATCAAACCTCTTGGGGCGGACGCGTAATTGGTGATGGCAGCTTCTTTCGGAGAACAATTGCGACTCGCACGCGAGGCGCGCGGTATTACTCTGCGCCATATCTCGGACCAGACGCGCATCTCCATACGCTATCTCGAAGCCATCGAGGCGGATGATTACAAGCGCCTGCCCGGTGGCATCTTCAATCGCAGCTTTATTAAAGCCTACGCCAAACAGATCGGCTTTGACGAGAAGGAAGCCCTCGAAGGATACCTCAGAACGGCGCGCGAGCAGGGCGAATCTGACGAGGTTGCCACCACGCCCTACAAGTCGCACGTTTACACGGACGGCGGCACGCGCTCGCCGCTCGTCACACTGCTTTTGACGATCCTGATTCTGGCGATCCTCTCGCTGGGCGTCTATGCCGCGTATCACTACTGGTATCGGCAGCAAGAGGCCTCGCGCAACCAACAAAACAACGCCACCGGCACTCAACCCGTCAACCCGACCTCGAATCAGAACTCTACGACGAATCAGACGCCCGCCGCAGCGTTCAAAAATATCAGCATCGCCACGCGCGATAAAAATGTGTATGTCGGCTGGCAGGTTGATGACGCCAGGAAAACAGGAGCAGTCATCAAGACGGATAAACCTGCCGGGCCGTTCAATCCCCAAGAGCGTTTAGTGATTTACCTGAATAGTAAATCAGACGTGTCCTTGCTTGAGATAAGCATTGACGGCCATCCGGTGAAGAGAGAGAGTGTGCCGGACGATAAGACTCAAATAGAGATTACAAAGGACAATTACGCGAAACTTGTGCAATAAAAAGTTGGCTTCCCGGTGTCGCGCGCCACAGACTGCGCGAGATTCAGGTCTGCCCTGCGCCCGCCAACGCGAAGAGTCTTAGATAAGTATCCGCCCGCATGAAGCCTGCGGGCATTTTTATTTCGTGAATCGTGAATCGTAAATCGTAAATAGATGAAACCAACGTTCGACGATTTACGATTCACGATTCACGATTCACGATTCACGAACAAGAAGGAGTAAGATACAGCCATGATCACATCCGACATCCCGGAAGGACTGACTTTCGACGACGTTCTTTTAGTCCCCGCGCGCTCCGACGTGCTGCCCAACGAGACGGACACGTCAACGCAGTTCACGCGCGGCATACGCCTCCAGATTCCGCTCTGCTCGTCGGCGATGGACACGGTCACAGAGGCCGCGCTCGCCATCGCCCTGGCGCAGCAGGGCGGCATCGGCGTGATCCACAAAAACCTCTCGATAGAGCGGCAGGCCGAAGAAGTTGATAAAGTGAAGCGCTCGGAATCGGGCATGATCGTGGATCCCGTGACGATCCGGCCCGACCGCCCCGTCTCCGAAGCGCTCGCCGTGATGGAGCGCTACAAGATCAGCGGTGTGCCCGTCGTTGACGAGGACGGCCACCTGGTCGGCATCATCACCAACCGCGACCTCAGATTCGAGACGCGCTTCGACATCCCTGTCTCCGAGGTGATGACGAAGCAGCCGCTCGTCACAGTCCCCGTCGGCACCACTCTCGACCAGGCCAAAGCTGTCCTCCAGAAACATCGCATCGAAAAGCTCCTGGTCATAGACGACGGCAAGCACATCAAGGGCTTGATTACGGTCAAGGACATCCAGAAGGCCATCAAGTATCCGAACGCTGCAAAAGATGACCTCGGCCGTCTGCGGTGCGCCGCGGCCATCGGCGCGACCGGAGATTTTCGCGAGCGCGCGGACGAACTGGTCAAAGCGCGCGTTGATTGTCTGGTCGTGGACACGGCCCACGGCCACTCCTCGCGCGTCATCGAAGCCGTGCGCGAGATCAAACGCCGCCACACAGACATCCAGCTCATCGCCGGAAACGTCGGGACCACAGAAGGCACGCGCGAGCTGATTGACGCAGGCGTTGACGCAGTCAAGGCAGGAGTAGGCCCTGGTTCGATTTGCACGACTCGCGTTGTCACGGGCGCGGGCGTGCCGCAGATCACTGCGATTCAAAATTGCGCGCGGGCGACCAGAGAGGGCGGCGTACCTTTGATTTCGGATGGCGGCGTGAAATTCTCCGGCGACGTGGCGAAGGCGATTGCGTCGGGCGCGGACGTGGTGATGATCGGCTCGCTCTTTGCCGGGACGGAAGAGGCGCCGGGCGAGGTGATTCTTTTTCAGGGGCGCTCGTTCAAGTCTTACCGAGGCATGGGCTCAATCGGCGCGATGCGCGAGGGCTCGCGTGACCGCTATGCGCAGGAGCGGACCGAGACGGAATCGAAGCTCGTCCCCGAAGGCATAGAGGGGCGCGTGCCATACAAGGGGACGCTCGCGGACATGGTGACGCAACTGGTCGGAGGCTTGCGCGCCGGGATGGGCTACACGGGCTGCCGCAACATACGCGAGTTTCAAGAGAAGACGCGGTTTCTGCGCATCACAAGCGCAGGCCTGCGCGAGTCGCACGTCCACGACGTCATTATCACGAAGGAAGCCCCGAACTATCGTTTGGAATAGAGTAGATGAAGATGCCTTTCGACTCTCGCATGAGGTTTAGGGCTTCCAAATTGCGACCCGTAAAATATCAGGCAAAATATCTGCTATTAGTTTGAAGTCTCGTTCGTTATGCGTTGCAACACCGTACCCGTGCGCTACCGCCGTTGCAGCGATGAACAAATCCCTCCAATGTTTTTGCAGTTGCTGTCCGGTGAGACGTGGATAGACATAGGCAGCAACCGCGGCTGCATTTTGATCAAAGGGCAAAACAGTACAAGATTCACTTAAACTTTTGATTCTATCTTTATATCGCTGGGCTTTGTCCTTCGGTATCTTGTTTTTTCTCTCTTCATCCTCAACCCCCTTTAGCGCTTCAAAGACTGTCATTGAAGTTAAAGCTGGAGTAAATTTCAATCTTCTGAAATGTTCTCCAATTTCTCGCAGGACATACGACTGCCTGTTTCTCCAGTGAGTGAAGATATTGGTATCGAGAGCGAGCGGGGTTTCAGGCAAAGCTGGGCCAATAGGCATAAGTGAGTCTTTTGCCCTCAATTTTCGAGTGAGAATGCTTGCTCATCCAATTCGGGTCGGGCGGTGATTGCGACCTTCTCTTCTTCCGTTAGCCCTTCTAAAGTAGATCCAGCAAGAGCGTGATAACGTTCAATGATGGCCGCGTCAAGGTATGGTTCCAGATCAATTAGAGCTTGTAATTGTGATTCCCACAATAAATCTGATGAGCAACGGATTTCTGTAAATTCGTATTTGTCTTGCCCACTAAGAGAACGAATCTCTAAAGTTACTTGACGGCCATCTCTAGTCTTTAGCTGCTCACGAACCTCGTCGAGGTTTTTAACAACTGCGTCGTCCATAGTGACTGTGACGCGTCCGAGGTTGATAGGCTGACCGAGTACGGTCTCACTAAAGGATTCTAACGGTAGCGACCAGCTAAAAGGTTGAACAATTTGTTCAACCTGCGAAGCATTCTCTTGCGTGGCAGGGATTAAACTGTTCAAGCTTCCGCCCGGCCAAATAAAGGAACGGTCAACTATGGCGTGATAGACAAAAGCAATTGTCGCAATCTCTTTTTCTGAAATAGCAGAAGGTAACAAGACCTGCTTACCCGTTGTCTCCTCAATGACCATTAACCTGTAGGCAACCTGCCGTCTCTGTAATAGTTTGCTTATTTCTAAGAGAGAAAGGTCAAAGTTTAGTTGAGTGCTTACTTCTGGCTTGGAGATTACAAGGTCAAACTGCCCCATCAATCCAATTAAGGCCATAAGAGTAGAAGCAACGAAATGAGCACGTGGGCGGGGCTCTTGGATTTTATAGTTTAGTGAAAACTGACCGGATTTGAACTTATTTTCCGGCTCAATGCTTTGGCCTATGAGGTTCAAGTCAAGATAGACATTATCATCAATGAAGAACCGAGCTATAATTTTGTTATCTTCGATAATCGGGCTATCTACAATGGGGGCCTCTAATTTGTAATTGACTCCAGGAGCATTAATAAGCAAAGAAAGGCTAGAATCGGATCCAGGCAAAGGTAGAGAAATAGGAGCACTCCCATGAATAACGGGGCCGATTACGGATTGGTCTAGGGTGATCGTACTCATAGTTTTATCTTCGTTTTGCTACTCAGGAACTAATAGTACTACACTTTAAATCGGAAGGCTTTAAATAACTCAAGGGCTGGCTTCAAGGAATCGCACGTCCACGACGTCATTATCACGAAGGAAGTTCCTAACTATCGTCTCGAATAGAGGAGATGAAGATGCCTTTCGGTTCCCGCACTACAATAGTGCTGACGCTTTCAATGTTGCTGGCGCTTGCCGGGATGGCGCGCACACAGCTTACTATACCGCCGCCGACATTGATCTCACCCGCCGAAGGCGCTGTGATGGACAACGGTTGTCGCGACCAGTCGGAGGCAATCATCTGGGACTTCGATTGGGAAGACGTGCCGGGCGCGACCGAGTATCACATCAAGGTCTGGCACAACCCGTTGAAGCCTGTTGTCAACGACAGGAATGTGACGGTCTCCGAATATCACGACGTCAGCCGCAAGAGCCATATCATTGAGCGCAACCGGAAGGGATGGCACTGGGCTGTGCGGGCTAAAGTTGAAGACCGCTGGGGAGACTGGAGTGAGGTCCGCAGCTTCGAGGCCGAGCCGCTAGACACAGACTGCGCGCAATAGAATACTGGCGAGCGTGTGCGCGCGCCGCTTCCCTTCCGGATCAAAACGGAGCTTTGTTCGTTCGGCTGTAAGCCCCGAGCTGTCGGTCGTGCAGGCGCGTAAAAATCAGCAGGGCGAGGATGGCCCCGACGAGCGCCAGGAACATGTCCCAGTGCGAATCCCAGATGTCGCCCTGCGTGCCCAGGAACTTGTCCCCCAATTCCGGAGTGACCAGAACGGCAACCCACCACTCTATGAATTCGTAAAATGCGCCGATGGCGAGCAAGGTAACGTTGGTGATGAAGGCCAGCCAGCGGCGCGACGCGTGGACGTATCGCAGTAGAATCTCTCTGACGGGTATCGCCATTAAAAAGCCGAGCATGAAATGCGCGACGCGGTCGTAATGGTTGCGAGAGAGATGCAGTTCGTCCCTGAGCCAGTTAAAGGGCGGCGCGAGCGCATAGGTGTAGTGTCCACCGTAAGACTGCACGAAGAGATAGAAGAAGATCAGGTAGTAAGCGAGTCGCGTGAACTTGAAATGAGTATAGACGATGATGGTCGCCGCCAGCATCGAGACCGGGAAGAAGTTTTCCAGCGCCCAATCCCAGCGATCATAGGGGCGAATCGCCAGGACCGTGAAGCCGACCAGATAGATTAAGAGCAGCGCCAGAAGCTCGCGCCCGGAAGGAACCCTCTTTTTGCGCCCGACGTCATCCGTCATCAGCTTTCGCGGATAAGTCCCTACTGCGCTCCTGCCTCTTTAAGCAGACGAACGATCTCGGCGCGCTCTTTCATCGTTGAATTCAACCACTCGGCGGCCGCCCTGTTACTTTTAAACGCAGGGTCATTTCTCACCAGGTCCGAATCCAGGACGATCATCCATTGCAGTGTAGTTTTATTGTCCCAGGTCCTCATGCTGGCATCTACTTTGTGAGCGAGCAGGATTCGGACCAGCTCCGTGTCGGCGAATAATGAGGCGATGAAGAGCGGGGTCTCGCCTCCGTCCGTTGCCCGGATGTTGATGTCCGCCCCTTTGGCGATCAGCAATTCGATGGTTTTTCTATGGCCGTCGCCCGTGTCCATGCAATCCTGCGCGGCTTCTTTGAGGCCGGGCGGCGCGAGCTGCGCCAGAAAGACGTTCTGCTTATCCGACCATCTCTTGTATCCGCTGCCGAAGAACGCTGTTAAAAAGGCCGTGTGTCCCCCGTTATCTTTCCCCTCGATCTTCGCTCCTTTCGCCAGCAACGCCTCGACGATCTCGGAGCGGCCGCAGCCGGCGGCGCCGATTAAGGGCGTGTCTCCGCCCTTTCCGAATTTCACGTTCACGTCCGCCCCGGCGGCGATTAAAGTCAGCGCTATCTCCTGCCTGCCTTTTCTGATGGCCCAGATAATCGCGGGGACGTCGCCTGTGTCCTTTGCGCTCGGATTCATTCCGGCGTCCAGGAACTGTTTGACCGTGGCGGCATCCCCGTCAACAATAGCTTTAATGAAATTTTCCTCGTCGAACTTGACGCCCTTCTGTGACAACTGCTGCCGCGCGGCTTCCCTGCCATCCTTAGTTTGGGAGTTCTGGCCCGGCACAGGCGACGCGAAAAGTAACGCCAAAAAGAGCGCGAATATTCTGAGACGCATTTCGATTAATTCTCCTTGCCCGAAATCTCTACAGCGAGGCGTGCGCTCGCACACGCTTTACCGCCCCCGGCCGAGCTTTAGCGATTGATGTGCCAACTTTTCTGCGTTCGTGATGATAGCAGGATTTATGGCATGATGTATTGTTCGAGGCCACGACCCGGGCGCATGGAATACCGGACAGATGGATAAAAAAACGAAAAGAAATTATGAATTTTGAGTTTTGAATTTTGAATTAAAAAGCTTTTGGCCGCAATTCATAATTCAACATTCAAAATTCATAATTCATTATTTCCTTCCGGCGGCACTGAACTTGCACTTTCCCGAACGATCATGACGAAGCGTGATGCAGTCTTAATCTCGAATCCGAATGCCGGGCGCGGGCGCGCGAGCCACGGGCGCGAGATTGCGCGCTTCTGCGAAAGCCTGAAGAAGCAGGGCGTAGAGGTCGAAGCTTTAAGCACGAGTGGACCGAATGACGCGGCGCAACTGGCCGCGGGCGTGGCCGCGAGGGGCGTGCGCGACGTGATCGTCTCGGGCGGCGACGGCACGATCAACGAGGCGCTGCAAGGCCTGGTCGGAACAGGGGCGCGCCTCGCCGTCTGGCCGCGCGGGACCGCGAACGTGCTGGCGCGTGAGTTGAAGCTCCCTTTCGACGCCGAGCGCGCGGCGGAAGTGATCGCGCGCGGGCGCTCCGAGAGCGTTCACGTTGGGCGCGCCACGATTGAGCGCACGGGCGAGGAGCGCTACTTTTTCCTGATGGCCGGGATCGGTCTCGACGCGGCAATCGTCAAGCGCGTGCGCCCTCGGCTGAAGCGGCGCGTGGGCGAGGCGGCCTTCTGGTATTCAGGGTTTTCTCACCTGGCGCACTGGCAGCCGACCCCTTTCGACGTCGAAGTTGACGGGCAGACCTTGCGCGCGACCTTTGCGGCCGTCGGCAAAGCGGCGCACTACGGCGGCAACCTGGCGATCACGCCGCGCGCCCACCTGAATAAACCGGAGTTTGAAATCTGCGTCGTCGAATCAAAAAGCAGGCTGCGTTTTCTGCACCTGCTCTCTCACGCGATGCGACCCCAAGGCGTCACCAAACGAATTCGCGGCGTCCATTTCATACGCGCCACGCGCGCGCGCGTCACGGGCAACGTCCCCGTCCAAATTGACGGTGAAGTGACGGGCGAGCTGCCTATAACTTTCGAGATCGCGCCATCGCCGATTGAGATTATCGCTCCATAAATAATTATGAATTTTGAATGTTGAATGTTGAATTAAGGCTTTCAATTCAAAACTCAACATTCAAAATTCATAATTATTTGAGCCATGCCGCACGCAACGCGCGCATTTCCGGCGTCGCGTCCTTCATCTCTTCCAGGCGATAAGTGTAGTTACCAGGCGCGCCGAGCTTGATGGTCAGCTTGAGCGTGTCGCGGTCGCGTTTGACGGTCAGGGGCACATCATCGTTCGGCTTGAAGAGCGCGATGGTCGGCACAAACGTCTGGCGCGTGACTTTCGTTTCGCCTACCGTCAGGATGATGTCGCCCTTTTTCAGTCCAGCGTCCTCCGCCGGAGAGTTGGGCCGCACGACTCCGACCTTCATGCTGGTCTGCTCTTCGAAATCTGACAGGACGCCGACAGTGGGGTTGCGCGAAAGCTCCCTCACGAGTTTCAGGCCGACGCTTTTTAAAGCCTCGTCGTAAGGCGGCTCCTCTACGCCGCGCACGTAGCGTTTGAAAAAATCGCTCATGTCAGTGCCCGCGACCTCCGAGGTGATGCGCTCGACGTCCTCGCTCGTGAAGCCGCGCCCTTTCAGATAATAGGTCGCCTTCGGGCTCTTCAAGTAAAGCTCCTCGTACATCCGCCTGAGCACGTCGTCGAGCGAGGCGCGCCCGCGCGTCTTGCCCCTGAGCCAGAGGTCCAGCACGATGGCGACCACTTCGCCCTTGTAGTAATAGTTGACGGACGAGTTGCTGAGGTTCGTGCGCTGGACGTCCTCGCCGCCATCTACGAACGGGGCGATGAGCGAAGATTCCTCTGCGCTCATCAAACGCGCGCCCGGGCGCGTTTCGATACCATTGATGACAGCCCCGAAGGTCTTGAAAAGCTTCTCGTCGTTCCAGATTCCTGCCCGCCGCATCATCAGCGGCCCGTAGTAGGTCGTGATGCCTTCGGCGACCCAGAGCCCGCGCGTGCTCGTGGGGCGCGTAAAGTCCCACGGGCCAAGCTCCACAGGGCGCAAGCGCTTGACGTTCCAGACGTGAAAGAACTCGTGCGCGGCCATCTCCAGCGCCTGGTCGTAGGTGCTGGCGTCGGCCAGCGTGCCCGATTCAATCATGTTCGTGGAGTTCAGGTGCTCCATGCCGTCAATCGAGCGGTCGTCGGCCGCAAAGTGAACCAGGAACGTGTAAGAGTCGAACTCCGGAGCGCCCCACATGCGCGTCTCCGCCCGTACGATCTTTTCAAGATCGCGCACGAACGCGGCGCGCTTCCCGCCCTCGTCGCCGAACGAATGCACTGCGACACGGTAGGTCTTGCCGTCCACCTTGAACTCGTCCAGGGTCCAGTCGGGCGCGATTTCGGTCGGCGTATCAATCAGGATGTCGTAATTCGGGAAAGTGAACTCGCGCTGGTCCGCGCGCTCCGTGGCTCCGTTGATGACGCGCCAGTCTTTCGGCGGGTAGATGGTGAGCTTCAGCGGGTCCTGCTTGTGGCCGACGATGTACATGAAGACGGACGCGCCGTTGAAGTTGGCGTGGCGCGCGTCCAGTTGCGAGAAGGTCCCCGAGAGGTCGTCCCCGAAGACTTTGTACATAAAGGTGACGCTCCGGCTGCCCATGAGCTGGACCCGCCAGGTCTGATCGTCCAGCCGCGTGACGTCGCGCGCAGCGGGCACGCATCTCGCGCCGGGCGGGCAGATGCCCTCGACGGCCCGCACCTCCTGAACGTTCTTCGCGAAGTCGAAGATGGAGTAGCGGCCGGGCGACCACCTGGGCATCTGAAAATCGAGATGATCGCTCGACGACCCTTCCGGCAGCCTGGCTTCGATGGTCACTTCGAAGAGATGCGAGACGGGGCGCGACATCGCGAGGCGGTAGTTGATCGAAGCCAGCGGCGCTTCCTCGGCGGCGCTCACAGCGATGTGAAAGGAGACGATGACGGTGAGCGCGAGAAGAGCGCGCGAGAAGAGCCTTAAGAGACAGTGGGTCATAAGGGGCGACTCCCGGGGCGGCAAAGATAGAATCTAACGAGCCAGGTTCGGAGGCAACGGCGCGCGGGATTATCGGCGTTTCACGTTCGCGTGTCAAAGAAATAGGTGGCAGTTGGCAGCAGGCAGTTGGCAGTAAGCTTTAGCCGAACGAGGCAAGAGGCCATCAATAAAGCATTCACCTCATCAACCCTAACCCACTGCCACCTGCCACCTGCCTTTCTCCTTGACGCTTTCTCCGGTGGTCATCTAGTTTTAGAGCGAAGTCAATTGAGATTCCATGGATTCTTCAAACGATGGGCACTGAACGTCTCTACTACAACGACTCACACTTGACGGAATTCGAGGCGTGCGTTACGCACGTGACGGAGCGTGTCAGCGGATGGGTCGCCGTCACGCTGGACCGCACGGCCTTTTACCCGACCGGTGGCGGACAGCCGAGCGACACCGGGCGGCTCAACGAGACGCGCGTCGTCGAATGTATAGACATGGAGGACGAAGGGGTGCTCCACGTCATACAGGGTCGCGGCCCGGAGGTGGGGGCGACCGTCAGAGGCTTTGTTGACTGGCCGCGCCGCCTGGATCACATACAGCAGCACACTGGCCAGCACATTCTCTCGCAAGCGTTCGTCTCGCTTTACGATGCGGAGACGCGCGGCTTTCGGATGCTGGAACAGTATTCGGAGATTGACGTCGCGCTCGACGCTCCCACCGAAGAGAAGATTGACCGGGCGGTCGAGCTCGCCAACCGCATCATCTGGGAGGACCGGGCGGTTCGCGTCAGGCAGGTGACGAAGGAGGAGGCCGCGTCGCTTCCGCTTCGCAAAGAGTCTGCCCGCGAGGGCGAGCTGCGTCTCATAGAGATTGAAGGCTTCGACCTGACGCCTTGCGGCGGCACGCACGCGCGTGCGGCGGGCGAAGTCGGCCTGATTGCGGTCCGCTCTTTCGAGCGCGCCAAAGGGATGACGCGCATCGAATTCGTCGCCGGGGGGCGCGCCCTGGCAGATTATGACCGCGCTAACCGGACCGCACGCAATGTAGCCGCAATCTTCAGCGCTGGGCGCGATGAGGCTGTGGCGGCTGTCGCGCGCCTGATGGAAGAGAACAAACGACTCTCGCGCCGCGTCCGTGTGCTCGAAGATGTAGCGGCCCGCGTCGAAGCCGAGGAGTTATTAGCGGAAGCCAGACCTTTGGCAGAGGGAGCGCGCCTCTGCGCGGGCGTCTTCGATGACCGTGATGCTGAATCTTTGAAAAAGCTGGCGCTCGCGCTGATCGCCAATCCGAAAACGGTCGCGCTGCTCGGCTCACATGAGCGCGACGCGGCCCGTCTGGTCTTCGCACGCTCGGAGGATGCCGCGGGCGACATGAACGCGCTGATGCGCGAAGCCTGCGCGCTTCTGGACGGTCGCGGTGGCGGGCGCGGGGACATGGCGCAGGGCGGCGGGCGCAAAGTCGAAAAGCTTGCGGAAGCGATAGAGGCAGCCGCGCGCCGCATGACCACGGATTAAACCGAAGATTATGCGCTTGACACCGCCGCGCCTGACTCCCTATCATCACACTTCGCTCGTGGGGCAGTAGCTCAGTTTGGCCGCGGCGCTAGAATAGAACGACTTGCGTTATAATGTCGTTCATGTCGAGACCGAGAAAGCCCAGGGCATGTCGAATCTGCCCCAATCCTGTTAAGGATTACGTCGCTGTCTATTGCAGTAATAGATGCCAGATGGAAGCGCAGTACAAAGCGTATATTGAACGCTGGAAAGCTGGATTAGAGACAGGGGTGGCAGGAGCGGCAGCTATTTCGAAGCACATTCGCCGATACTTTATCGAGAAGTGTGGAGAGAAATGCCAACAATGTGGGTGGCAGGAGCGCAATCCCGTAACGGGTAAAGTCCCTCTGACCATAGACCATATTGATGGAGATTGCCTGAATAATGCGGAGATAAATCTTCGTCTGTTGTGCCCAAATTGCCACTCGCTTACGCCAAGTTATGGTAATCTTAATCGGGGAAGAAGCCAGCGTTATTACAGGCGGGCGCAGGCGACGATGAGAAGAGTCTTAGGAGAAAGTAATATAGGAATAAAATAAGATTATGGGGCAGTAGCTCAGCTGGGAGAGCGCGACGTTCGCAATGTCGAGGCCAGGGGTTCGATCCCCCTCTGCTCCACCAAAAACATTGAGGAAATTTCAAGAAACGGCAGGCTGCTCGGCTTGCCGTTTTTCTTTGCCCGCGTCGCTGAAGAATCAGATGGGGCGACTAGTAACATGGTCGCCTCATCATCAGAGGAGTTGCAGGCAACGGCAACAAACAACGAACTCCCGTAAAAGTCTTAGCCTGGCAGATAATCGGTATTGACATAATCACGCAGCAGGAGTATATGCTGCGTTCGTTACATGTGTTCGCTCTGCGAGAACCTCGCACCCGACAGATCAACACCTCACGTTGACGAGAGTCCCGCCTCTCACCAACTATCCTTTTAACGCCCGGACATAAAGGAGCGCTGTATTGCCCTCCTTGCGCCGTAAATCACTTCACCGCTTCCAGGTATGGGTGTTTCAGTCAAACGGTCCGGAGTTTCACCAACTCATTAGTGTTCAACCAAACTAAGGAGGATCAGATGTTACGAAAATCGTTTCAACTGCTACTGCTCGTCGCAATCACCGCCACTGTAGCTTCCGCGCAGATAGACCGGGCGAGGGATGCGCCATTCGCAGACCTCATCCGGTACTTTAACGACACCGTTAAGTACGCTGAACAGAAAGACCGCGATAGCGCCCTCCAGGCCAGCAATGATATGCGAAAGGCCCTCGGCGCGATATTTGCCTTTTCCCAAGATGCCCCCGGTCGCCTCAATGACGGGAACCTACGTGATTTAGGAAGCCAAGCTCAGGCGTTTGTGGACGCGACCAAAGATTTAAGTGGTAGATTAGAGAGTCTCCAAGATAAGCTCAAAAGGACCGGGGAAGACTACTCATCAGAGCTTTCCAACCTCAAAAGCTCGTATGAGACCTTCAAAGATAAGTTCAACGTCATCTGGGGGAATTTACAGCTTGCGGGCAGAGCCTTAAAAGCCGCATGCATGTCGGGCTGTTTTCAGTGAGCGCTGTTAGCGTCCGACTCAGACTGGTCTGGCCCTTCAAAGTGAGAAGAGCCACAGTACAAAAGCCGATATACGCACTATCGCTGATTGCTTCTCGTCAGCACCCGCATCACAGCCTTTCGCCCTGCTTTGCTTATACAGAGCAGGGCGAAAGACTGTAGACATCTGGCGCGTTGCTGCTGGTCTGTTATGTCCCGCTATGATTAAGGTGCGCTGCTGTTTACCGGTGAAAGACTAACCGATAATTGAAATGGGTCAAGCCGCTCACGAAGAATGAAAGCCCGCCCGGTGTGGGGAGCTGTGATCCGCACCTTTGAAGAAAAACGGCATGGCGGGGTTCCCACTGTGGAACAAGCACTATAGCGGATTACGAAAAAGGCTTTTCCGCCCGGCGCGAGCGTCACCACCGTCACCGGGTCAGAATTGTGGGTAACGCTTTGACCGGGAATAGGACGCCCGTACTTGTTTAGCAAGACAAACTTCGGATAGCCGGAGAGCGTACAGGGCGATGAGGATTTGTTAGTGAAGGCGTAAGTAACAAATCTTTGTCCCGCGCCAGCATCATCGGATTCATGACTGGCTGAAAGTTGCGAGCCCATACAGCGGGAAGTGATAATGCTCTCGCTATGGCTGTAGCCGCTGTTTGTTTGACTCCAGGCCAAAGACGGCACTGCAATGATGAGACTGATCAAAAGTATAGTTCGCCGCATAGAGGATTCTCCTTGGTGAGAAGTAAAAATCCGCGAGGATTGTGAAGCGCGAGTCTTATATCAGGTTTTACATAGATAGACCATCTTTTTTTGGCAGTGTCAGTTTATAACAGACTTTGCTATACAAAAGACTTACAGCCAGCCGCAAGGCTGGCTGTAAGTCTTTTGCGAGGCCCTTGTGCCATGAGGCTTGAATATTTAGCCTCACGGATTCTACAGCCGTCCGTTTATTGCGCTCCGTGGCGGACAATCATCCTGATGTCTGAATGTCTTGGATAGCCGCGGAACCTATGCGACGTCCGTTTGATCGCCAGCTTCAAGGATGAAAGTGATCATTAAATTAACCTGATACTCGGCGATTTTGCCGTTCTCAATTCTGATCTGTTGCTCCTTGACCCATGCGCTCCGAACGTTGCGCAGTGTTTGAGTAGCGCGGTTTACACCGCTTTGAATTGCGTCCTCAAAACTTTTCTCCGACGTCGAGCTAATCTCCGTGATGCGTGCGATAGACATAATATTTCCCCTCCTCAGATTCGAATGACTTAATGATGCCTTTTTGAGATGGTACTCTCTAAAGTCGGAAACTCAAAATCATTCAAGTGTGAAGGTCTCCACCGGCGAGCACCTTCAAGACGCTTCCTCGGTCTGAGCCTTTCCAAAAGCCCAATCTTTCCACTAATGTGGATTTGGACTCGAAGCCCCTGTCCAGGATTTATATTTCACTAAGCGGCGGCATCCAAGGCGCGGCGAGGAAGGCTATGAGACGATGACTAGTTTGCAGATCCTGGCGCTCGCGCTCGGCTCGGCCTGGACCTCAGGCATTAACCTGTACGCGACCGTGGGTGTCCTCGGATTATTAGAGCACTATCAGCAGGTTCACTTGCCCGGGGGTCTCCATGTTCTGGACAACTGGCTAATTATCGTGGTCGCGCTTTTTCTCTATGTGGTTGAATTCTTCGCCGATAAAATTCCCTATGTAGATAGTATCTGGGATGCGGTGCATACGTTTATTCGCGTCCCTGCCGGCGCTGTGCTCGCTGCGACAGCGACCTCCGAGATGAACCCGGCCATCCAAATCACTGCGCTACTGTTGGGAGGCGGGCTGGCGCTCTCCACACATGGGACAAAGGCAACGGTTCGCGCAACGGCAAACTTGAGTCCGGAGCCGCTGTCGAATTGGAGCCTTTCCCTGGCAGAGGATGTGCTCGCCATTGGTTCGATAGTCCTCGCTGTTCTTCACCCAATCGCGATACTGGTGGTCATCCTTGTTTTCCTCTTAATTCTCGCGTGGCTTCTGCCAAAGGTAGTGCGACGCCTCCGACGCATGTTGACAACGGTCCGTGATTTTTTGAGCGGCAGGAGGGCGGACCATTAAGCCAGGTAAAAGGACGCACGTGCGCCCCGCCTTTTTTACGAAATTCCGGCAGCGAGATGTATTTTCAAAGAGGTTCGCCGAACTGTGATTGGTGGCGATGTGACGCGATTGGCGCCCCCTAGGGCGAAGGCGTCATATCGCCGATAAAGGGGAGCAGGGACGTGCCCGGACGGTCGCTTTTATGCTAAAAGCGCTGATTTCGAAGGCTCATTTAGGGCTTGCCCGGCCCTTAAAATAATCTCTGTTATTGCGATTATTACCTGCAACACACCAGGTGAGAACGGCATCTTACTGCGATTTGTCACGCTGGCAATTTTGAGCTGACATTATAAGGTTTCAAATTTCATAAGGTTTCAGAAGGTTTAGTACATGTCACCCTCGCAACTTTTCAGACGCTCGAAGTGTGTCCTCACACCGCGGAAACTCGTGGCCCTGCTTTTTACGGTCGCTCTGTCCTTAATCTTTCTTACTCCCTTTGGACGCGCGGAAGCGGCTGCCCCCGACGCGAAAGCTCCCGATAAGGGTTCGTTCATCAACGCAGCACTGAGCGCCATAGCGCCACAGTTTGCCGAATCGGCCCCTGCCGCCGCGGCAACCAACATCATCACCTGGCGGGCGCAGGACAATCCGCACGTCATCAGCGGCACTTACGTCATCCCCGCCGATACGAAGGTCGTGATGGAGCCGGGCGTGGTCGTTCAGTTCGAGACGGACGGCGTCATTCAGGTGGAGGGTGAACTGGTCGGGCAGGGTACGGCGGCGAGCCGGATTCAGCTTCAAAAATCGGGGAATAACTCTTCGGGTATCTTTGTTACGGGGACATTGAATCTAGGCCATGCGGACATCGGCGTAACCATTTCTCCCGCTTCCGGCAACGCGACCCTGATCTTTGCCGACTCCACGTTCAAGAAATTCGGCTACATCTGGACCCACCTCGGCTACACCTACACGTCGCTCTCCTACATCCAGCTCGACCGCTGCAAATTCGAGAGCGCTAGCACCGAGTTACCGATCTATACCTTCTTGACGGTGGATAACGCGACGCTCGTCATGCGTGATGTCTCTTTCACGGGCGGCGCGTACGCCAGGGTTAGTTACTCCTACGTCTATCTGGACCGTATCACTTCTGACGGCGCGAATCAGTTCGGACTCCAGCTGGTCGTTGACGGCCCGGTCTACCTGGATAACGTCACGGTGATGAACACCACCACCGGGCTGGATTTGGCCGGGGGCTACAGCCCGTCCAACTATTTTCTAGGCCCGAACGTCAAGCTCCAGGGGACCGATTATCCGATCAATCTGGCCGGCGCAGGACTACTGCCCGGAAGCACTATCCCTACGTCTGGCAACGTGAACAATGCCATCCGCGCGAGCAGCGGCGGCCCCGGCACCGTCTGGGCTAAGCTCGCAGTGCCTTATCACCTTTACGGCCTCCCGGGCACTTCCATTACTGGAACGACCATTAAGCCAGGCGTAAACGTCAAAGTAGCGTCGCAGACGACTATTGGCGCGGGCGGAAACGGAATCCGCGGCACTGCCGACCAGCCAATCATCTTCGACCGGCTTGACCCGGCACAATACTGGTTCGCCATAGGCTTCCAAGACCAGGGTTCAATTGTGGAGCACACTATTGTTGAAGGCTCCCAGTCGGGCGTGCAGACGGCCAGTAACTCGCATAGCTACGTCTATCTCAATGATGTCATCCTGCGCAATAACGAGATGGGCAGCGGCGGCGGTATCTACGCCATCGGCACGCAGTTTATTAATAACGGCACCGGCTACGCCAACACAGGAGGGCTTACGGCCATACGCGGCGTCTTAGACGGCGGCCCCGCCTCGCCCAACTCCTTCGTAGGAAACGGCAAGGCGATCAACAACACAAGCAGGGACGCAATCCCCGCCCGCTACAACTGGTGGAATTCGCCGACAGGCCCAAGTAACTATCCTAACGGCACGGGCGACCCGGCCTTTGGCGCGGACATCGTCCCGTTCATTACCACTCAGCCGGATTACACGAGTGACAAGCCGCCCGTCATCCGTTTTCACAAGCCGTTCCACACCTACATGCCGGGGAGCAAGGTCACGCTCTCCTGGGAGTCCAGCGACGACTTCGGCGTCGTGGCCCACCGCGTTCTCTTCTCTGAGGCGGGCGCTGGCAACTACAAACTTGTGGCGGAGCTCCCCGGCGACCAGCGCGCGTACGAGTGGACCGTCCCGGACATCGGCTACCAGAACAGCGGCCCGAACGCTTACGTCCGCATCGTCGCCGTGGACTCAAAGGGGCACGAGCGCTTCGATGATGCGGAGATCGTAATTCCTTCGAGCGACATGACTGGGACGATTACATTCACGACCGATGTCGCCGGAAAAACATTTAAGACCGGAGACAAAATCCCTCTCGAATACACCGTCTCCGAAGGCCTGAGATATTCGGTTAAAGAGGAGTACCTGCTCATCGGAGGCGTAGGATTAGTCGGGGCGCGCAACTTTGTCAGTTCAGACGCCGTGCAGGTCGCCATCAAGTTTTCCGGCAGCGGCAATCGCGAGGTCTGGTTCTACTCCCCGCAATTCAAAATGCGGCCTGACTCGCGCGTCGGAGACCAGGCACCCGTCGTGACCGTCACGAGCCCGCAATCAGGGACCGCCTTCGCCTCCGGCGACGTGATTCCCGTCGCCTGGACTGCTTCTGACGACGAGGCAGTGCGCTCCTTCAACATAGAGATTTCGCATGACGGAGGCGTGAGTTGGACGATGGTGGCGCGCGACCTCCCGCCCACCACGAACAGCTACAACATCAGAACCGCGCCCGGCACAGGCCATGCGGACATACGCGTGCGTGTTACGGCCTTCGACCGCCGCTTCCAGAGCAGCTCCGCCGGCGCCGACCGCTCCTTGAGCACCTCGGGCGCGGCGCAGAACGCGCGGCCCACGGTCACGCTTATCAGTCCCGGCACGGAATCGCAGTTTAACTTCGGCTCTCCCGTGACACTCACCGCGGAGGCGAGCGATAAGGACGGCACGGTCGCGCGCGTGGATTTCTACGCCGGGAACACCCTTATCGGAACCTCTACGAGCGCCCCGTACCGCTTCACCTGGATGGGTGCGAGCGTCGGCACGCACGCCCTCACGGCGGTCGCCACTGACGACGACGGCGACGTGACAAGGTCCGCGCCCGCTAACGTTATCATCAACGCCGAGCCGCCGGCGCCGGGCACGACCGCCGGCGTCGTGTGGGCGGGCAGTTACAACGGGCCGTCCAACAGAGGCGATGGCGCGACGAAAATGGCCCTGGACGCGCAGGGCAACGTCTACGTGCTGGGGGATTCCATAGGCATTGGGACAGAGATTGACATGGCTACGGTCAAGTTTGATTCGCAGGGCCGCCAGCTCTGGGCCGTGCGCTACGCGGGGCCGGGCCACGACTTCCCATATGACGTCGGGGTGGACGCGCAGGGCAACGTCTACGTCGTCGGCCAGACCTGGCGCAGGTTCAACTTCGACGGCGGCACGGAGCAGGACATCGTCATTCTGAAGTATAGCCCGCAGGGCGAGCTCCTCTGGACCCGTTACTACACGGGCACGCAAGCCACGTCCTCGCAGGACACGCCGTTCGACATGGAGGTGGACCCGGAGGGCAACGTTTACATCGCCGGGATGACTTACCGCGGGACCTCCAGGGGCATACTCCTCGGCATGAGCGTGGTGCTCAAGTACGACACCAACGGCAACCAGGTCTGGGCCAAAACGTTCGACAGCCCGGGCGAGAACGGCTCCATCGCGAAACACCTGACGCTCGGCTCCTCCGGCCACATCTACGTCGCGGGAACGGTCAACGGCTATGTGGTGAGCACCGACACGACCGACTCGGACGTTTACGTGGCCAAGTATGACGCCGCGGGCAACGTCCTTTGGCGGTCCGCCTACGACACGCCCAACGACCCCAGCGATTTCGACAACGTCGCAGACATCAAGGTGGATGCGCAGGGTAAAGTTTACTTGAGCGGACTGAACAGAACCGACTTGCTGACCTTCAAGTACAACGCCGACGGCACGCTCGCCTGGAGCCGTAAACTGGACATCTCCTATTTGGAGGGTATTGGCGAAATGGCGCTGGATTCCGCTGGCAACATCATTGTCGTCGGCGCTGCCGAGTTCCGCCACAACGGCGGGCTCGCGAACGACGACGCGATCGCGTTCAAATACGACAACAACGGCAACCACCTCTGGACCCGCACCTATACGGGGAGGTGGGCCGACGGCTCCTACACCGACGACGCCGCGGGCAACGTGCTCGTTGATTCGGCGGGCAACGCTTACGTCGGGATAGAAACGCGGGACGAGGCGGGCAAGTACGTTATGGGCCTCCTCAAGTACACGCCGGACGGGACCGAGTCGGTCAGGATCTTCCGCGGGCCGAACTCCACCGGTGACGACACTATCAACGACATGGCCTTCGACAGCGCGGGCGACCTCTATCTCGCAGGCACCTCGTTTGTGCCGGCGCAGAGCGCGAACTTCCTGGTGATGAAAGTCGCGCTGGGTGAAGGGCTGATCACTCCTATGATCACCTGGGATAACCCGGCTGACGTCACCCACGGCACGGTGCTCGGCGCGGCGCAGCTGAATGCGACGGCCAACGTGCCGGGCACTTTCGAGTACACGCCCGCGGCAGGCACTGTGCTCACGACCGGCTACAACTATCTTTCAGTCAAGTTCACGCCGACGGACACGACCAAATACAGGTCAACGACCAAGGGCGTCACGCTGTTCGTGAAGAGAGCCACCGCTGGCATCACCCTGGGTAACCTGAACCAGGCCTACGACGGCACGTCCAAAAAGATCACGGTCGCGACCAACCCGCCGGACCTGAACGCTACGGTAACTTACAGCCAGAACGGCAGGGTTGTCGCGACCACAATTGGCACTAACGGCACCAACGGCAACGGGCCCATTAACATTGGTTCCTACGACGTTAATGTAACGATTAATAACATCTACTATGAGGGCACCGCCTCGGGCGTGCTCGTCATCAGTAATAAGCAGGCTCCGGTCGTGACATGGAACAACCCGGCCGAGATTACCTACGGCACGGCCCTGGGCAGCGCGCAACTGAACGCGACGGCGAATGTGCCGGGCACGTTCCAGTACAGCCCGGCGGCGGGGACTGTGCTGAATGAAGGCACACATCAGTTGTCTGTGACCTTCACGCCTGCGGACGCGGCAAATTACGCGACCGTCACTGAGAGCGTGCAGTTGACAGTCGAGGGCGCGCCCGCGCCGGCCGTGCCGGTCCTGAAATTCAGTGACGCGGTTTACAACGTCAGCGAGGGCGATGGCAACGTGGCCTTCACCGTCCAGCGCACGGGCGATACTTCGGGCGCGGCGACAGTCAATTACGCCACGTCGGATGCGGCGGGTCTGACAGCCTGCGATGTGGTCAACGGCATAGCATCATCGCGCTGTGACTATACGACTACGGTCGGCACGCTTCGCTTTGCCGCAGGGGAGACGTCGAAGACGATTCATATCCCCATCGTGGACGACAGCTTCGGTGACGGGACGGAGAGCTTCACCATCACCTTGAACAGCCCCACGGGTGCTACCCTGGGCTCGACCTCTACAACGACCGTGACGATCTCCGACACGGAAGTTACAGGTGCAAACCCGCTGGACGGTGCGAGCAGTAACCAGTTCTTCGTGCGCCAGCAGTACATAGACTTTCTGGGCCGCGAGCCGGATGCTGCCGGGTTGCAAGGGTGGCTCAACATCCTCAATAGCTGCCAGCAGGGGGATACTCGTTGCGACCGTATTGAAGTCTCCTCGGGCTTCTTCCGTTCGGAAGAGTTCCAGTCGCGCGGCTACTTCATCTTCCGCTTCTACCTGATGCTCAACCGTAACGCGCGCTATGCCGAGTTCATTCCAGACATGGCGAAGCTGAGCGGATTCCTGGACGCGCAGCAGCTGGAAGCTAACAAGGTGGCCTTCGTCCAGGAGTTCATGTCGAGGACGGAGTTCAAGGAGATGTACGACCAGTACACCACGCCGACGGCCTACGTGGACGCGCTCTTGCAAACAGCGGGGCTGCCGAATCATCCGACGCGCGGCTTCTGGATCAACGGCTTGACTGCGGGGACGCTGACGCGCGCGGATGTCCTGCGCGGGATGGTGGACAGCTCTGAGGTTTACAATAAGTTCTACAATCATGCCTTTGTGGTGATGCAGTACTTCGGCTATCTGAGACGTGATCCGGACATTCTTTACCTGGAATGGATCAAGATCATGAATCAGAACGGCGGAGATTACAGAGGGATGATCAGCGGCTTTATGAACTCCAACGAGTACCGCCAGAGATTCGGCAAATAGTCTCCGGCAGGTAAAAAAGAGGGCCGGCGAGCGGTGAGACTCGCCGGCCCTCTTTTTTTATAGCGTCTGGCAATTGAGTATAACTGAATGGAAGAATAGAACTATCCACGAAATCACACGAAGCGGCACGAAACAGAAGGCTGCCGCTTCGTGCGATTTCGTGTGGCTTCGTGGATCGTCTCGCCGCTGTTATTTAAAAAGGGCCGCGTCTATTGGCAAATTGCTGTGAGGATCATTTTGGGATTATGAAAACTGTCTGATGGCCTTTACTGCGCGCAGGATTTCCCCGACGCTCCAGGCTTGTGCGATGCAGCCGCGCGGGGTGTGCGGAGGCTCCGCGTCGAAGATTTCCGAGATTTGCCCAAGCCCCGCCTCGCTCAAATGCGCCTGAAAGCCTGAGAGCCAGCGTCCGGCCTGCTCGCGGCTCTCTTCAGAGCCCCCGTTTACCTTGAGGTATGCGTTGATGAAAGGCCCCATCAGCCAGGCCCAGACTGTGCCCTGATGATAGGCCCCGTCGCGGCTCAGAGAATCGCCTCGGTAGCTCGGGCGATATTGCGAATCCCCAGGCGAGAGGCTGCGCAATCCGTAAGGCGTCAGCAACTCCCGCTCAACCACTGCGACGATGCTCTTTGCCTTCTCCTCTGAGAGCATCGAATGCTTTAGACTGACTGCGAAAATCTGGTTGGGACGGATGGAAGCGTCCCGCGTATCGCCGTCAATGACGTCGTAGAGACAACCGGCCTCTTCATTCCAGAAGAGCCTATTGAAACTCTTGCCAGACTTTTCGGCCATCTCTGCGTACAGGCTGCGATTCGCTTCGTCCTTAAACGTCGCGGCCAGATCCGCCATCACGCGGAGCGCGTTGTACCACAGCGCCTGAATCTCCACAGCCAGCCCGCGTCGTGGCGTCACCACCCAATCCCCGACCTTCGCGTCCATCCAGGTCAGCTGCACGCCCTCCTCACCGGCGTAGAGCAGCCCGTCGTCGTCCACGTGTATGTTGTAGCGCGTGCCGCGCACGTGCCAGCCGATTATCTCTACGAGCACGTCGTAGAGCGTGTCGCGCACGAACGCTTCATCAGCGGCCTGTTCGAGAAGAGCCCGCACCGCTTCGAAAAACCAGAGCGTGGCATCCACGGTGTTGTATTCGGGCTGCTCGCCCGCGTCCGGGAAGCGATTCGGGAGCATCCCGCGTGAGGCGTGGCGCGCGAATTCGTGGAGGATGCTGCGGGCGATTTCGGGACGATTCGTGCTGAGCGTCAGCCCCGGCAGAGCGATCATCGTGTCGCGCCCCCAGTCGCTGAACCAGTGGTAGCCTGCAATGATCGTCTTCCGGTCCCCGCGCGCGACGATGAACTGGTCCGCGGCGCGTACGAGCGCCGTCTCGAATTCATCATCATGCGCGTGTTCTATCACCTGGCGCCGTCGCTCGATCTCGGCCCGACGGTATTGGTCCGCGCTCACGCCCTCGCGCCGCTCGGTCGAGGCTATCAGGGTCACTCCCTCGCGCCCACGCAAATCGAATCTCAGGGCAAACGGGCTGAACAGGTCCTCTTTGAACTCAAACCCGCGCATCTGCTCCTCTGCGTACACAAAGTTGCGATACCAGAATGCCGCCGGGTTGATTTCGTCCGCCTCGTGCGCGAAATGTAGCGCGGGCAAATCCGCGTATGGCCGAATCGTCGCCAGACCGTCCTCCGTCCAGACCTGTGGATCGAGCGCCCCATTCTCATGCATCAAGCTGTGATAATCACGAAACGCCACGAGCGGGCGCAGTTCGAAAGAGCAGTTGGCAGTATCGTCACACTCTTCCTGAAACCTGGAACCTGGAACTTGAAACTTATATTGAATGATGCTGGTGTTTTCACCGTGTGGCATGAAGACGGTCTTTTCGATGACTACCCCTTCGACCTCGTAGGTGAAGGTCGGGAACGGGTCGAGGCGAAAGCCCGTCTGGGACTTGTGCCCTTGTGGGTGAAGAGCGCCCGGATACTGGTTCGTGGACAGCTCGTAGCGGCGCCCCTCGATTGTGAAGCTCTCTTCCAATTTCGAGAGCATGACGACGCGCCCGACGGGCGGCTTCGTCGCGGCGACAAGCAGTCCGTGATAGCGACGCGTATTGAGCCCCGTAATAGTTGACGAGCTGTAGCCGCCGAGCCCGTTGGTTTCGAGCCATTCGCGCGAGCTTGCAGCCGCCAGATCAACACAGATGTCTTGACCGAATCGAATCACTGTTGAGCCTTCACCCGCGCCGCCGGCCCCAGGCCAAAGCTCCTCAAGCCAGCTCAGGCTTGAGAGGCCCTCTGCGCGCGTGCGTCTTTCCACACCGCGGACAGGAATGAACTTCTTCCGGCACGCCGCCGAGGTCCGGGTCGAATCCGTCCACATCTTCCGCCGCGTAATCAATCTTCAGAGCGTGCTGATTCATCTCCACGCCGCAATCAGGGCAGAGCATCTTATTTCCTTTCGCCATGCCAGCTCCTTATAATTATGAATTTTGAGTTTTGAATTTTGAATTGAGGCCAAAAGCTTTTAATTCAAAATTCAAAACTCATAATTCAAAATTTTCTTATTCCAGCGTGATGTTCTCGCGCCCGTAGCGAAGAACTTTTGCCATCCAGATCAGCTCCTTCAGGAACTGGTCTGTGCGCCTGACGTAAGCCTGGTCGAGCAGCCGGCCTTCGGCGTCGAACAGCTTGTGCGCGCCGGAAAAGTTTCCGTCCCAGAAGATCGTCACAAGTCCCAGTTCCCTCAGGACCGGCAGCAGATTCTGTATCACACGTGTGCCGCCAAAACCGCCGGCCGAGACGCCGCAGACGCCTACGGCCTTGTGTACGTACTCCTTCAGATTCGTGTCGAGCGCGTGCTTGAGCATCCCAGGGTAACCGTGATTGTATTCGGGCGTGACGATCACGATAGCATCGGCCCGCGCGACCGTGGCCGAGAACTGCGCGTCTTTAATCGCTTCGCCCTCGTCGTCGGCCGGGAGCGGAAGATTGCGAATATCAATCAACTCAGTCTCGACGCCCTCGCGCTTCCCGAGTTCTGCCGCTACGAAGCCAGCGACCCGTTCGCTGGCGCGTCCCTGCCTGGTCGTCCCCAGCAGGACCGGAATGAATATGGGTCTCTCTGTGTTCATGAGCTTACACTCCGAGTATCAGTTTGACGACCCCCTGGTTCTCATAACGGGAGACTGTAACACGGCCCGGACGAAAATAGGCTGTCACAATATATTGACCGTTCCAGCCCTTAGGGTTAAACTCCCGCAATACTTAAAAGTAATGTACGACTTCGGAATCGTACGTTGCTCCGTTTTGACAAAATGAGCTAACCATGCAGGAGGAGACTCAATGAGATTTACAAAGGCGTTTCAACTGATCGCTCTGGCGCTCGCTTTTTCCATGATGCAAGTCTATGTCATGGCGGGCCCCATTAAAGCGATTACCGATCCCAGAACAACGGACACGTCGTCCGCTACAGCGCCGACCAGCGAAGCTGCCGCGGCGACGACTATGTCCTCGGACAGCCAGCTTCTGACGGCAAAAGCGGCGTCAGAGAAGATGCCGCTCCCGGCCTCGTCGAAGACTACACTGGGACGTATTTTCTCGAAGGGAAACATGGCAGCGCGTATTGATTCGGGAAACACTTTCCTTAAAGCCAACACCGACGCGGCGGGGACCTTCAAGGCCTCCCTGCGCGCCGTTCCTCTGCAAAGTGATGACGACAGCGACAGCGGCGGCGGCGGTTCTCGCGGCGCCTGGATCGCCGTGGGCGTCATCGCGGCAGTGGTCGTCATCGCGGTGATCGGTCTCAGGCATGACCGATCACATCCGAACGCCGCCACCGGGCTCTAAACTCAAAGGCACACGCTTATCGTTCCATCCGCAAAGCGGCGAGCTCTAACTCTCGCCGCTTTGGCTTTAAGCGGCCGGTCCTCTGTTTTCAGCCGGACCCAGGCGCGCTCCCTGATGCGCGCGCGCCATCTCTCGCTCCCGGAAGTTCTGCAATGCCGTCCGGGCTCAAGACCCTGTGGGGAAGCTTTTCTATGACTCGCATAGAACAATTCCTACAGCGAATCCCAGTTCGCCTGCTGCTGATTCTGCCGGCGCTCTTCTACCTGACGGTCGCCCTCTACTGGCAATCAAAAGGTTTCTACCACATCAACGGCGACGAGCCGCACTATCTGCTCATCTCGGATTCCATCGTCAGAGACGGCGACCTCCTGGTCGAGAACAACTACTTTACAGACACCTCTGTGCGGCGTTCGAGCCCCATTGACCTTTCGGCCCCCGGTCACGTTGATCTGCACACGCACAACCGCTACAGCACACACAACGTCGGCCTCCCGCTCGTTCTGGCCCTTCCCTATTCAGTCGCCGGGGTCGCCGGGGCGAAGATCTTCATGGCGCTCCTCGCGTGCCTCTGGCCGCTCCTCTTCTACAGAGTCTTATTAAGGATTACCGGGTCCAGGCCCTGGTCCGCGCTCGCCGCTTTCGCTCTCGGGGCCGGACTCCCTTTTGTGGCGGCGGGTAATCAGATTTACCCGGACCTGCCGGCGGGGATGCTGATTCTCTACGCGGCCGAAAGAATCTTCCGGGTTCTAGAGGGCGAGGATGAGCCCGCGCCCTCGCTCCGCTCATACCTTTCGCTCGGCGCCGCGATAGGCTTTCTCCCCTGGCTGCACGTCCGGATGCTCGCTCCCGCCGTCATCCTGCTGATCGGCTACACCCTTGCAGTGAAGCGACGCCGCCGCGCAAAGACGCGCAGTCAACTGCTGCTCCCGGCCGCAATCGTCCTGGGCTCGATCACCCTGCTCATCGTCAGCAATCAACTCTTCTACGGCAATCTCCTCGGTCTTCATGGCGAGGGGACTTTTACATATGATCTGAAGAAGATCGCGATGATCTTTCTGGGGCTGCACTGGGACCAATCGCAGGGTATGTTTATGCAGCAGCCGCTGCTGCTCCTGGGCCTGGTCGGTCTGGTGCCGCTGGTCAAGGCCAACTGGCGCGGGGCCGCGCTGCTCGGAATCCTTTACCTCTCGCTGATTGTTCCGAACTCGATGCACCCAGTCTGGTACGGGGCTTTCTCCTTCGCCGGGCGGTTTGGCTGGGCGGCAACAGCCCTCTGGGTATTTCCGCTGGCGTACGCAATCAAGTCCCTCTTGAAAAGGAGCGAGGCGGCGGTTCTCATGCTCTGCATGGGCAGCATCGCGCTTCAAGCCTGGCTCGCGGCTCACTGGCTTCTTAACGACGAGTTCTTAGTCAATCACAGACTCCCCGTCTGGGCGGCGAGAACTTTTTATGACAGCACGGGGCTGTTGCTGCAACTGCCGACCTTCAAGGATTTCGACCTTTACCTGAGACACCCCTCAAACTATGTCTTCTTGCTCGGCGGCATTCTTCTGATCGTGACCGGGTGGCTCTGGCAGCGCGGCAGGTTTCGGGTGAGCGGCGCTGTCTGGGCGGCCGCTTTGGTCCTCGGGGCATCGGTCCTTTTGTTCGCCCCGCCCGCCGTCAGCTCATGGACGATTGCGGCAAAAGAACTGCCGAGCGAAGTAGGGACTGTGGAGGGGACGAGCAGGGTCGCGACGGAAAACGATAAAGCGGGTTCGCTCGTCTTCGGGCCCTACGTGATGCTCCTTGCGGGCGACTACGAGGCGACGCTCGACTACGAATCGGACGACGAAGAGGGCTTGCCCCCGCCGCGCTATGATATTGTTTACGGTCAGGAGTTGATGGTCGTCGCGGATTCGGAGTTGCCGCCATCCGGCACGAACGGCGGCGTCCTCAAGCGCAGGTTCAAAGTGCGCGAGAGCCAATCGCTCAAGCCGCTCTTCCAGTTTCGAGTCCGCTATCCGGGCCACGGCACCCTGAAGGTAAAGAGCCTGACGCTTCGGCCCGTTCCCGTAAATTAACTGGAAGAGCGTGCGTAATTAGAATTCAAAAAATCTCAAAGGCCGCGTCAGCGGCCCGTCTGTCCCCGGCCTTGAAAGGCCGGGCTAAATTCAGGCTCGCAGCTACGCTGCGACATTTACGCTCACTCTTAAATTAACCCTGGAGCCCTTCGTATGAAACTAATCGCCGTTCTGATCTCCCTCGCCGCGCTGCTGACGGGCTGCGGCAGCAAACAGGAGAACATGTCCGTCAACAGTTCCCAGACGCGCACCGAGTCCAAAGAGACCGTCGGGGCTAAAAACGAGGCGACGCCGCAGCCGACTCCGACCGCGACGCAAACGCCGACGCCTGCGACGACCGCAGACACGGAGCGCCCCATAGAGTTCACCTATTTGGGCATCACTTCAGACAAAGAGCACATACGCTACCGCATCAAGGTCAATACGGCGAAGCCCATCAGTCAGGTTGATCTCGGCATCAAGTTCACGGACGCGAGTGGAAAGGTTCTGGACGACACGACGTTCGCCTGGCAGAACATAGTCAAGTCCAAACAGCAGCCGATTGAGCAGGGCAAGACCTACGACGTGGAGGATTATCTCCCGGAGGGCGCGACCAAAGCCGAAGTCGTTCTCAAGCGCGTGATCTTCAAAGACGGCGGTTACTGGAGCGCTCAGTAGAAAGGAAGTAAAAAGGCAAAAGTAAAAAGGCAAAAGTCAGGCGGAAGCCGTTTTAATAAACTTGGTTTCCGCCTTCCTTTTGCCTTTTACCTTTTTACTTTTGCCTTTCGCCCGGCGGCGCCCACTGTTTTAGAAATGCCATGAACTTTTCGATGTTGTAGCTTTTGCCCTCTTCGAGGTCGCCCGTGTTCTGCGAGTGCAGGAGTTTCCCGTTCTCGTCGAGCACGAAGATATGCGGGTAGCCGGCGACCGCCGGGTATTTAGAGAGCACCGGCTCGTTCTTGTTCTCCTCGCTGAAATTGATCTTCGCCATGACGAAATTCTTTTCCCTGTAAGCCAAAAGCTCCGGGTGCTTCTCGAAGTATGCGTCCATGATGTGACACCAGATGCACCACTCGCCCCCGACCTCTAAGAGGACGCGCTTCTTCGTCCTTTTGGCTTCGGCCACGGCGTCGCGTATGTCCCGCTCCGCGTTTCTCTTCGGATCGTACTTGTGCACCGGCACATACTTCTCACGCGCGCCCTCTTTCATGCTCTCCTGAGTCAAACTCGCCTTGTGCCGTGAAGATTTCTGCTTCCGGCCCCCCTTCTGCGCCACAGCACCGAAACAGAGCGCCAGGCAGAGTGGCGCCGCCATTAAGATCGAGACCGACCGCCTCATAAGATTTTCTCTCCTTGAATTTCTATGATTACCATCCGCTCATTCAAGAGACGCTAATATCTCTCGGCCGCGGCAAGCCAAGCGTGCACATATCTCTGCGAAAAAGCAACCTCTGTGTCCATAATTCGCATC
Organism: Pyrinomonadaceae bacterium; assembly: GCA_036392495.1. Taxonomy (GTDB): domain Bacteria; phylum Acidobacteriota; class Blastocatellia; order Pyrinomonadales; family Pyrinomonadaceae; genus QHXM01. Next base: position 39,411 of record DASVXV010000012.1, read on the forward strand.
AATCGCCAGCAGCACCCCTCTTCCCCGCTTGCCAAAGCAGGCGCGTCTTTGCTAAACGTCGGACGGCCTCGCAGCCAGACCCGAGCCCCGTTTGAGAACTATTCGCACCCTGGAGGAGAATCATGAAGAAGATAATCAGAACCGCGCTCGCCGCTTTCATCCTTGTCCTTTGCACGAGCGCAGTCGCGTTCGCGGACATCCTTCGGCTGAAGGACGGCAGCGTGATTCGCGGCCAGGTGATAGGTTTCAGGGACCAGCAGTTCATAGTGCTCGTCGGCTCGGGCTCGCGCGGTCGCCGCAGCCAGATCACGATCTACATGGAAGACGTGGAATCCATCGAATTCGAGTCGGCCGGGGGCGTCTCCCTCAACACGGGCGACAACACGACGAACACACGCCCGACGACTCCGACTACGACGACGACCACGCGCCCTCCCGTCCAGCAGCCGAGGCCGCAGCCAACCCCTCAACCTGACACGGACGAGACGACCGCCTCGCAGCCGACAAACACGCAGCCCTCTTCGCAAACTTCTGCGACCTTCTTCCAGATCAACGCGCGCGTGCGCGGCGACAACGCGGCCAACGGCTGGACGAACAGCGGCCTGGTCGTCCGTCGCGGCCAGCGGATACGCATTAACGCTTCTGGGCGTGTCACGCTCGGCGGGGGCCGCGTCGCCACACCCGCTGGCGTCCCTGCGGTTCAGGACAACGAAAAGCTGATGCGCTCGTACCCGACGGGCGCGCTCATCGCCGTCATCGGCGACGACAACGACGATTTCATCTTCATAGGCCAGCGGCGCGAGTTCATAGCGCAGCGCGACGGCGTGCTCTTCCTGGGGGTCAACGAGGGCAACCTGAACGACAACACAGGCTCCTACGACGTCGTCATCGAAGCCGAAGCCATGGGCGGCAATAGATAAATCGGATGCGATGTGAACCACAGAGACACAGAGACACAGAGAAATTTATTGACTGAACGTATCATCGGCGCTGCAATCGAAGTTCATCGCGCCCTTGGGCCGGGGCTTTTAGAGTCTGCTTATGAGGAATGCCTCTGTTATGAGCTGAGTCTAGATAAATTAAATGTGCGTCGTCAGGTGCCTCTGCCAGTAGTCTACAAAGGCATTAAGCTGGACTGTGGCTATCGGATTGACCTTATCGTTGAAGAGAAAGTGATAGTTGAGCTGAAAACTGTAGAGAAACTATTGCCTATTCACCAAGCACAGTTATTGACCTATCTAAAACTTGGCGAGTTCAAAACCGGCCTGCTTTTGAACTTCAGCAGCGCCGTGTTGAAGGATGGCATCAAGCGAATCGTTTTATGACTTCCTGTTTTCTCTGTGTCTCTGTGTCTCTGTGGTGAATACTTACTATGGCAGTTGCCGGTGGGCATCCGGCATCCAGCCTCTGACATCTAACATCCGCTTCTTGACCGTGTGCTCCGGCGAGCACTAATATTCAGATTGCAGAACTGAGAATTTCCCCGCCCTCTTTTAGTAGAAGGATTTTTATCATGAGAAAGATACTGTTGCGCCGCTTCTCTTCCGGCCTCGCCCTTGCGCTCATTTTCGCTCTCACAGCCGGGGGCAATTTAAGCGTTTTCGCTCAATCGAGGCGCACGCCGCCGACCAGTAACGAGAAGAAGAACAAGCGTCCAGACCCGAGCAAGAAGACTGAGGAGCAGCAGGAGGAGCTGCCCAAAGACATCATCAACAAGCCGCAGGATGTCGAAACCGTCAAGGTCACGACCAACCTGGTCAACGTGGACGCCGTCGTCTATCACAAGAAGTCGGGCCAGATCATTACGGGCCTTAAGAAAGAGAACTTCGCAATCTTCGAGGACGGCCAGCAGAAAGAGATCACTAACTTTTCCACGCCCGAAGCCCCGATTACCGTCACGCTTCTGGTCGAGTACAGCAAGCTCTCCGCGAGACTGGGCTACTACGGCAGCGGCGGTTTCGAGGCCGGGCAGATGGAGGCCATCCGCCCGATGGCGATCTTCCTTTCGCAGTTCGTCAAGCCGCCGGACGATTTCGTCTCCGTCATCGCCTACGACATACGCCCGACGCCGCTCACGGACTTTACGAACGACCCGCGCCGCATCAACGAGGTCATCAACCTGCTGCTCAGGAATCAGCCTGCTTTCAGCGACTCGAATCTCTTCGACGCGCTCCAATTCACGCTCATCGGCGGTCGCGGCGATGCGGTCGTCCTGGAAAACTCCAAAGAGCGCAAGGCGGATTACGCAGGGCTGGCGAGCGTCCAGGGTCGCCGCAAAGCAATGATCCTGATCAGCACCGGCATAGATACCTTCAGCAAGACCAATTTCGACAAGACGCGCAAGGTGCTACAGAATGCGGGCGTCCCCATCTACATTATCGGCACCGGCAATCTCTTCTTCAAAAAATTCGGGGACCGGCTTGACGCAACAGACGACCTGCTCGGCAATCCCGGGAGGCTCACATTTTTACAGGCGCAGAATCAACTCAACACGTTCGCCAAAGATACTGGCGGAGCCTATTATCCAATCACCTTTGAAGGTGAGGTTCCGAATGCGCTCAAAGCAATCAACGCTCTCTTGCGCAACCAGTACAGCCTCGGCTACAACCCCGGCGAGAAGCGCGACGGCAAGCAACACAAGATCGTCGTCAAAGTGGATGTTGACGGCGACGGGCAATATGACGATAAGGAATACGTCGTCCAAAGCCGCCTCTTCTACAACGCGCCGAAAAGCTAGTGGTCAGTGGTCAGTGGTCAGTGGTCGGTGGTCAGAGAAAAAGGCAGTCAAGTTTATTTAACTCGGCTGCCTTTTTTCTTTTTTTGTAACTGATCACTGACCACCGGCCACTGACCACTGCTCTTAGATTCCGTAGAAGCGCAGGCGAAACTCGTCGTTGAGGGCGAAGATTTCGGCGCGGCGGCCCGAGAAGGTGCGCGAGTTCCGCAGCAGCTCTGGCAAGCCGCCGCGCTCCAGGGCCAACCCGTAAGCCGCGTTGTAGAAGATTGCTGTCAGTTGCGGATTCAGGCGCTGCGGCACGCCGTAGCGGATGGCCTTCTGCGCTGAGGGTGCGAAGCCGACGCTGCGGCGTGGATTGATGATCTCGATTGAGTGGTCGAAGATGTGTATCCGCGTGACGAAATCTTTGAGCGCCAGGTCGCGATGCACCAGGGCGTTCGCCACACCCTCGCTCAAGGCCCCGCGGTGATAGTTGGCGCGCGCGGCGACGGGCGCGTCCTCGACCCCTGCGGCGGGAAAGCGCCGCGGGCGCGCGTCCCAGAGGTCGCAGTACCGGCTGATGAAGTGGAGCGCGGATTCGTAGAGCGTGTGCAGATTGCCGGTCAATTGCGCGCGTTCGATGATCGGGGACTGCGTGTTGTCGCCTGCGAAGCGCGCGACGACGATTGCGGAGCGCGGCAGGAGTTCGGCGACGCGCGCGTCGCGACCGAAGAGCAGGAGCGCGGCGACGGTCGGAATCGTCTCGCTGCCGCTCCCCACGGCGAGCAGCAGGTCCAGACTCAGGACCTTCTCCGTCGGATAGCCCACGACGCTCGCCTCGTCAAAAGCGTCCCCTTCGAATTCCTTAACGAAACTCCAGAGGTGCGCTTCGTCCATGTCGGCGAGTGTCGCCCCGATTGCCGGCACGTTCTCGTAGCGCAGCGGGCGGGATTCATCAATCAGCGCCGACAACTCTTCGCGCGACGCCTCGCGTTTCTCGGAGCCGATGCGGATGTAGAAACGCCCGTCGCGGGTCCTGTAGGGGCGCGTCTTGCCGACGACGTCGAGCGCGACGATACGGCGGCCGTTGTCAAAAGCCACGCGGTCAATGAAAGGGACCAAGGGCGGTTGAATCTCTTCGCGGCAGATGCGGACCAGCTCTTCCTGCACGCTCTCGGCGTCGTCCAGGCCCTCGACGCGCATCTGGTCGTTAACGCCGAAGACCATCAGGCCGCCGCCCGTGTTGGCGAGCGCGACGATGCCCTGAGCGATCTTCTCCGTATTCGAGAGCTTAACTTTGAGTTCGAGATAAGTGTCCTCGCCGCCGCGCACGATGCGCATCAGCTCAGTGCGCGAAGTCTGCGGCGCGGGGATGGTGGAGAGGTACTCCTGGAAAGAACGTTCCGTGGAAGGTTCGTGCCGCTGGTTGCTGCGAAATTTTCTGCGAGCCATTTGTGTCTGGACGGGGCCTGCGCTTCTTCCCGCCCGGATGCGATACTACAAACATCGCACCGCTGGAATAGTTGTTAATTAGCCACAATTGAATTATGAATTTTGAGTTTTGAATTTTGAATTAAAAACTGTCGACCTTCATTCAAAATTCAAAACTCAAAATTCATAATTATTCTAATCACCGTCTTTACCGCCGACTGCTTCCAAAATCTCCTGTTCGTGGCGCGCGAGCGAGCGGCCCTGTCGCGTAATCAGCAGACAGTAGAGGCCGACTGCGGCAACCGTGAACGCCGCTAGTGTAGCATACTTCAATCCGAAACTTTGCGCGTAATAGCCCGCCACCACGGCCAGGACGGGCGGCGCGGCCAGCACCAGCAGGATTGGAATCAGCAGGAAGCCCGTCACCCCGGACGCGTTCATACGCTTGCCGAACTGAAGCCGTTTCGGGAAGCGTATCGAGAGGAAGTTGCCCACCATCGCAAAGCAGGCGCCGAAGAAGATGAAGCTGAGCGCGGCGAAAGCGAGCGCCCGCAGAGTCAGGTCGCGAAAGACCAGCTGGTTGATTGCGAGCAGGGCCGCGCAAAAGGTGAAGGCGAGAAACGCGACGGCCAGATTTTTACCTACCAGAATCGTCCGGCGGTCCACGGGCGCCAGGATCAGCGCGCGCATCCCGCCCGCTTCGTAAGCGAAGAGGTTGCACGCCAGCGACGACAGGATGAGAAAGACGTAGAGCACGCCGCCCGCGACCAGAAGTCCTTCGGCATACATCGCGAAGCTGTGAACGGAGGAGGTGGCGGCGGCTCCAGCCAAATTCCCTCCGCCGGACCGACCGCCCTGCGCCAGCCTGACGACTACCAGAACCAGCGGCATCAGCGCCATCATACGCAGCTGCGCGTTACGCATCGCGTAGCGTAACTCTTTCTCGACGACGGCTGAAAGCTGCGGCGAGAGAAAGGGGAGTTGCCATCCGGTCTGTATGGCCGTGCCGATTTGTGCGCGCGTTTGCGCTTGCGGTCGCCTGGACCCGCCCGCGCCAAGCGCGGCGCGGCGCGCTATCAGATAGGTGAAGACGACGAGGCCGAGCGTGTAGG
>DASVXV010000013.1:0-27629 GCA_036392495.1 Pyrinomonadaceae bacterium
ACCAGAGCGCAGCAAAGATCAGACCTGAATTTGTTCGATCCGTTTTTCCTAAGATTTTTGCAGGTTTTCGAGATAGTTCAATGATTCCCAAACATCTATCAATACTTGTGTAGATACTAATGGCTGACGCCCTGGGCTAAACTCTGCCGCCCCTACGGGGCTTCGTTATGTTTACTTTTTCGCCGGCCCTTAGAGATAAGCTGGTCAGAGGGCTTGTCCTCGGCCCCTGCGAACCTTCATTCACCCGCCTCCGAATGAAAACCTGCAATCTTCAAGGTATTCTCCGGGCCGAGTAGAGCCCTGTGAAGATATATTCCACGCGCCCGTCTTTCCCTGGAACCAGCGCGACATCGTTTTCGAGCGAATCCCCGAAAGAGAGACGCCGCTCGCCTGTCTTGGTCAGCGCGTATTCCGCTTGCGCGTCCTTGAGAAAGAGCTTGTCTCCTCTGGCGAGTATCTCCCAGGTTTGCGGTCCGTTGACGTACTTCCCCGTAAAATCCTTGAGGTCAGATGCGGAGAGCGTCAAAGCCTTCTTCGGCGCGTCAATCGCGGCGGGTTTCAACTGTAGGAAAAGCTCTTTCGCCTTGGCCGTCGTTTTGCCCAGCGTCATCCCGCTTTTGTTCGTGAGCACGATGACGGCAAAGCCTTGTTCGGGCGCCATCTGGATCATAGAGCCGTAGCCGCGACTGAACCCTCCGTGCATGATGAGGCGCACGCCGCGCTCCTCGAAATTGAGCAGCCCGTATCCGTAATAGGCGTCCCGTTCGCCGGGTATCAAAGTGTGCTTGCCCGAGAGCCTGTTGAAGAGAGTGGGCGACAGGACCTGTTTGCCTTCCAGCCGCCCCTCGGACAGCAGCGCTGTGACGAAGCGCGAAAGGTCCTGAACGCTGGAGAAGATAGAGCCTGCGGGCCACATCGCCACGTTGTTGAATGCCGGGCGAATGATCGCAGGCTTGCCGTCGGCCTGAGCGTTGTGGCCCAGGGCGAGCGGGTAGGTCATGGCCGCCAGCGGCCTGAAGGTCGTGCGGTTCATGCCGAGCGGTTTGAAAAGAAGCTCCTCCATCATGTCGGCGTAAGGTTTGCCTCCGGCCTCTTCGATCACGTAGCCGGCCAGCCAGAAGCCTGGGCTCGAATACGAGTAAACTTTGCCGGGCTCGCCAAAAAGCGCATCATCTTTCCAGGCGCGCACCATCAATGAGAGCGCAGCATCGTCGTGCGAGACAAAGGGCGGAGCAAAGTCCCCGACGCCAGCCGTGTTGCTTATCAACTGATGCGGCGTCAGCTGCGAGAGTTTGGGCGAGAGCCCTTTACTGTAAGTCCCTATGGGCGCATCCAGCTTGAGTTTTCCCTGGTCGGCCAGTGTGAGCATCCCCGCGCCCGTGAACATCTTGGTCGTCGAGCCGAGCCGAAAGAGCGTGTCCGGAGTAATGGGAGTGTTCGTCTCGACGCTCGCGACGCCGAAGCCTTTGGCGAAGATGACGCGGCCGTCTTTGATGATGGCGACCGCAGCGCCGGGCGTGCCTGTCTCTTTCAGCTCCTCTGTGACGACCCTTTCCAGCTCCGCGAAATCTTCCGGGCCGTTGCGCGCCCACGCGTTTACGCCATTTAGTGTTTGAAGCAGTAAAAGGATTGCGGGCAGCAGAATGTACCTGTGATTGCGCGGCGCTTTCAGCATCAGCGTTCTTTTCCATTCAAAGGGGAATTTGACGAGCGTTAACTGGAGAAGCTATACGCGCGGACCATCAAAGCTGTTCCGGCAAACTTAGAGTGCCTGACAAAACCATGTATCCACGAAACCACACGAAACTGCACGAACATGATTCGTGTTGGTTCGTGTGATTTCGTGGATCATCTTTTGCAGCGCAGAGGTTTGACGGGCACTCTTAATGTCTGGTTGTCCAGTGCCCCTGAGTCAGGGTCGAAAGAGAGGAGTCCTCGTGGCGAAGCCGGCAGGTATCGCTCGCCTTGTGCGAAAAGCACACGTGCGCGGGCACGAGGAAGATGGTCTGTTGTGCGGGGCGTCGGAATGTTACAGCTTAGCCGGACACAGTCGGAGAACTGACGCGATGCGCGTCGCCGCCGCGCACGATGCGCCGCGCGCGTGACAACAGCTTACGCAGCGCGTTCGGCTCAACAGCCTTCGCCTGGCCGTCATCATGCGAGTCGTCTTCCATCATCCTGCTCGCGACGGCGACACAATGATCGCAGATGTAAACGCGCGGACCGGCCACCAGCTTTGAGACTTCCTGTTCATTCTTCCGGCAGAATGAGCAGCGCAGGCGTCTGAACTTAATCATGATGCTTTACCTCCACAGGCAGCTTTATTTCTGCCTTCGCAGTCGGGTGCGGATGTCCGTGAGGATTTCGTAGTATCGCCAGGCGGCGGGAGCATTCGGTTCCTGATAGTGATCAGGTTTGAGGACGAGGTCGCCCGTCGCCAGCAGAACTTTTTTCACAGAAGGGTTCTGCCGCACCTTCTCCCAGGTCGCGGCCATTATAAGCCTGTAATGCTCTCCGGGCACAGTCGGCTTGTACTCGATCCGCTTTCCTTCAAAGGTCACCCACGTGATGCCCATCTTCTTCATGTTCTCTTCGGCGAGCGTGCCGGCGGCCTTGGCCTCGAAGCTGGTCATCCGCGCAACCTCGTCGCGCGTATGTTTCCAGACGAGTCCGGGCGCTTTCGCGCGCGGGTCGTCCGCGCCTTCCGGGTAGAGCATCATCTGCCAGAACCCTTCGAGGCTGCTGTAGCGCTTGCCGCGGAAGGTAAAGGGAGTGGCCGCGAAGTTGGAGAGCAGCCCGAGCTCGTTGCGCTTGGAGAGGATGACTTCGCCCGGTCCAGCCGCCTGCGGCAGAATCTCCCACTCAGGTTTGCCTGCTTCGGAGACGGGCGTCCACCAGTGGCTCGGGTAACGTGTGTCGCGCGCCTCGTTTTGAGCCGTCGGCTGGCTGCCGGATTGAGCGTAGGATGCAGCCAGGGTGGTCGCGGCGACCATCACCGCCGCCAGTGCTCTGAACATTGTGCTCACCTCAAGCAAGAGCGCTTCGCCGTTAGTCCTGACACGGCGAGAGCCGGGCGCGTCTTATTCAGGTTGCGCCGCCTGCTCCGACGCCTGCTTGCGCAATTGATCTATGACCGAGCGGACGGCTTCCGCCAGGTTACCCTGGGGCGCGAGCTGCAAATATTTTTCGTAAGCCTCGACCGCCTCTTTATATTTCTCCATCTCCTCATAAGCCGCGCCGAGCAGTTGATAGATGATTGGTTCCGTGTCAGAAAGTTGCGCGATGGCTGTGCGAAATTCCGCTGCGGCCTCCTCATTCATGCCTTTCTCTTCCAGGAGAAGCCCCAGGCCGGTGTGCGCTTCCGGTTGAAAGCCGCGCGCTTCGCGAATGGCGCGGCGGAAAGAGGCGATGGCGTCATCCCAGAAGGCCGCGTAACGATAGATGCGACCTTCGACGGCAGAGGCTTCCGCGTAGACAGGGCGGTCCGCACGCGCGTCCGCGATCTCCTGTAGGGCTTTTTTGTAGTCGTTCAAATCGAGCAGGATGCGCGCCAGCCCGACGTGCGCCGCGGGATAATTGGGTCGCAACTTGATGGCGCGGCGATAAAGCTCGGCAGCGGCGCGGCGCGCCTCCTCATCTTTCGCAGTCTCGCGCGCCTCTTCAGCCTGCTGGAACGTCAGCTCCGCCTCATCCGTCGTCCGTGCGAGGCGAACATCCAACGCCCCGCGCTGCGCAGGCGTAAGCGTCAGCGTTTTTTCCCGAAAACCTTTCGCGCGCACGCGCAGGGCGTGGCGGCCCGCCGAGACCTTTTCAAGCGTGAGCTTGCCATCGGCATCCGCCACGCCGCGCCGCACCTCGTCCAGCCAGATGATGGCGTTCGCTTCGGTCCTAACGGTGATTGATTTCGTAGAGCTTGAAGCGGCGGTCGTCTTCTTCCCACGCTTCTGCGCGAAGGTTTCGGTCGCGCCGAACGAGAGCGCTGCGAAGACCATGATGAAGAGAAGAGGTTTGAGAAGGAGAGAAGATCGCACAACTATTCTCCTCTTTCGTTACCCGTAAAGCGGCGCTCGATCACCGTCTCGTCCGCTGCCTGGACGGTGGGCGCGCTCGCCTGCGCCGTTTCGGAGAGAGGATGAATGGGGCGCGCGCCGACGTTGGGACGAAATTGCCCGTTATCGTCGTAGAGTCGTTCGTACTGGAGCGTGTTGCGCACGACCCCCTGCACGTAGCCGCGCGTCTCCTTGAAGGGAATCGCCTCTGCGAACTCGTCAATTTCAAGCGGCAAGGTGGCTCGCCATTGCGGGACGCGGCCCGGTCCGGCGTTGTAGGCGACGGCGACATATTCGATGCGCCCGAATTTGTCGAACTGGTCGCGCATGTAGCCCGTGCCGAGCTTGACGTTGAGGCTCGGCTCGAAGAGCGCTTCGACCGTGATGTTGCGGTCTATCCCGTACTTTCGGGCCATCGCCGCGCCCGTCGGCACCAGGAGCTGCATCAGCCCGTAGGCTTTCGCGGGCGAGGCCGCGCGCGGGTCAAAGACCGATTCCTGCCTGATGAGTCCCGCGACCTGATGCGGGTCCAGGCGCTTGGCCCTGGCCTCCTGGGCGATGATGTCCCAGTAGTCTAAGGGGTAGAAGACATCCCACTCGTCGCGCGTCAGCTCTTCGGGCTTCATCTGTGAATAGTCCGGATAACTCTTCTTGAGAGCGTTGAAGGCCAGAAGGTTCTGACCGCGCGTGCGGTAGATGCGCGCTATCCCCAGGTTGACGCGCGGGCTGGCCGGGGCAGACTGCGCCGCCAGATTCAATTCTTCGAGCGCCCAGTCGTCAATGCCTATGTTCGAGAGCTGCTCCGCCTTGGTGGCACGCTCGCGCTCCGCCTCGCCTGCGGTCTCTTCGGCGACCGTCACGGTCTTCAAATTAGCCACGGCGCGAGCGATCAAAGGGTTCACGGCGGCGTTCGCTTGCGGCAGGGTGCCGTTACGCTTCATCGTCTCAAGTCGCTCGCGCGAAAGGCTGCCGTACCAGTTCGCGTTGTAGCGCGCCTGCATCGCCTCGTAGAGCGCGCGAGCTTCTGCAAACTTTCCGGCGCGCTCGCTGTCGCGCGCGGCCCAGTACCCTGCGCGGCCACGGTTGTCCGTGTTCTTGTCCGCGTAGTGCGCGAGGTGCTCTGTCAGAAGGCGCGAAGATTCCTGGTAGTTTTTGGCGTCATGAGCGGCCCAGGCGATTTCAAACTGGGCCTGGGCGACTTCGCCAGCCCCCGGAAAAGCGTTGACCGCGTCGCGGAAAAAGTTTGCGGCCTCCGCGCCCGCTTTGGCGTCGCGCGCGATCTCACCTGCGCGCACCATGGCACGCCGGGCGAATGAGCTGTCAGGAAATGACCGGCGCAAGTCCGCAATCGTGTTGCGCGCCATCTCCCACTGGCGCGAGGTCGCATAAACCTGCGTGAGCTGAAAGAGGGCTTCGGCGCGCTCCTCTGCGGAGGTCGCGATGTTGCCGAGCGACGCGATGGCATCGGGCGCTCGCCTGGCGTTTGCGGCTGCAATGCCGCGCCTCAGTTGCGCCTGCGGGGTTTGCGTCGAGGAAAAGCGCGTGAAGGCGTCCGTGTAAGCGTTGACAGCATCGTTGTACCGCCTGGCCTCGAAAAGTTTGTTGGCGCGGGCCGTTGCTTCGCCGTCGGTCGCGGGCGCGGTCGTCGAGTTGAGCTGCGCCAGTTTCGCCTCCGCCTCGATGCTCTCGGTCGAGGCCGGCGCGTAAAAGTAGATGCGGCGATATGCGCCGAGAGCGCGCGTCGGGTCTCCGGTCCGCTCGTAAGCCTGGGCCGCGAGTCTGAGCGCAGCGGCGTCATCCTTCGCCACAAGCTCCTTGAGAAGGACGGGGACGGCGGCAGCCTGGTTATCTTCCAGCAGCATCTCTGCGTCGCGCCTCAGGGCGTGGCCGGCGCGCATGGACGTCGGATAGTCGCGCGCCAGCTTCTCGTAATCTGCGCGGGCCTCCGTACGGCGGCCCAGTTTCTCCAGAGCGCGTGCGCGCATCAATAGCGCGTAGTCGCCGAGCGCTGTTCCGTTGCGGATCAGGCCGGAATCGAGCAGCGAGATGCCGCCCGCAAAATCGCCCTGGTTGATGCGGATTCTGGCGCGGAGCAGGCGCGCCAGGCCCGCCGTCTTCGTATTCGGGAAATCCGCCTCGATGCGCGCGATGACGTCTTCCGAAGGAAAGACTCCGCCACGCGTCAGAGTGCGCAGGCGTTTGAGCGCTTCGGCCTCGCCCGGAAGCTGGCGCGTGTGCGTGCTGCAACTCGCGCTCATAAAGGGCGCGATGGACGCCCCGATGACGACGACCAGGCCGATGATGATTAATGTCGTGCGATGCTTGCGGAAACTGAATGTCAAGACTTTGGACCTCTCCTTTGAAAGCATAGACAGCGCGCTCGCGCCCTGTTTGCCAAACGACGGTTGGATGCGCCGAGCCTTAGGCGTCGTTCGTCTAACATAAGCGCCGGAGGCTGGAAAGATTGTAGCCCACGTTTCTCAGACGTGGGAAATACCGTTATTGAATCGGGCAAAGCCCCATCGGGGGCGAAAGAAATTCAGAGCTTGATTTCTTTCGCCCCCGATGGGGCTTTCTCAAACGCTTCTCTTTTATCCCATCCCCTTACATACGGCTTTTCACACGGCCGCGCCGGGGTAATCGGCCCCGAACTTTGAAGAGTCGCCTTCGGCGAGCGTCTTGACCAGTTCCTGGTGAAAGTAGTCGTAGCGCGCGGCGACGGGCGGCGCGACCCGCTTGTCGTACATCTGGCGCGAGCGGTCTATGTCTTCGCGCAGGCGTCTGTAGATGTCTCCTTCAAGTCGTCCCGCCTCGACCTTCTCCTTGTTGTAGAGCTTGATCTCGGAGACGAGCAGCCGTGCGAAGCGGCGAGCGTCGTTGTGCAGCCGTCTTTCATCATCGCTGGCGACTTCAACCGGAAGCTCCTCGGCGTCGGCTCTTCCGTAGCGGCGCGCGCCGCCAAGCGGGGCTGCGTACTGTCCTGGCGCGGAGAATTCCGGCTGCGGTTCGGCGGCGGACGGTGTTTGCGCTGGAGTCTCGACGCGCTCCGCAGGGGCTTCCAGCATGGCAGTCTCTTCGCCAGCCTCTTCCGCGGAGCGTTCGGGCGTAAACGAGGGCGCAGGAGGGGCTTTCTCAGCCTCTGCGGCAGGCGCTTCTGCCTGCACTGGCTTTGCCTCTGGCGCTTCCACCTCTGCGGTCGCTTCGGCGGTCGGCGCTTCAGCCTCTGGCTCCGCAGTTTCGGTGGGGGCTTGTGCGGCCTTCGCCTGCCCGGCAGCCTCTGCGGTCGTAGCCGGTTGCGTTGCCGGCGCGACGCCTCCTGCGGGGCGCGCGGTCGCGGTCAACTCGACGGCCATGCCTGCGACGCGCATCAGCGTCTCAAGGGCTTCGAGATTAATGGCATCCGAATCGAGGGCGGCGGAATCCGCGTAGAGAACTGCGGCGGCGCGCCCGCGTGCGACGAGCGGAATCGCAACCATGCGCTGTGGCGGGTCAGAGCCGAGCTTGTTGAGCAGCAGGTAGTCTTCGGCGTTTCCGCCGGGCTGCCCGCTCCAGGTGGCGCGTGAGCGGACAACATCGCTGAGCGGAGTGTCGGCCGAAAGCGGGAGCACGATCTCGCGCACGGCGTCGTCCCCGACGCTGCCTTCGAGACCGCGTGCGCGCCAGCCTATGGCCTGCTCGTTTTTGATGACGAAGAAAGCGACGCGCGGAGCGAAAGAGGCTGCGCGATTGACGAGCGTGCTGAGGATCTCTGACTGCGAGTGCAGCTCGCCGATCTCTTCAACAGCGGCTTTGAGAATCGCCATCTCGCTCGAAGCCTTTGTCCGCGGCGATTCGGCGACGGCTTCCTCAACCCCGCGCTCGTGCGCTGCGCGAATGACCTCGGAGATGGACGAAGCGACCTCCGTGTCCGGCTGCGCCGCGCCGCGCGAACTCTCCATCAAGCGCGCGAAAGCTTCGTTGACCTGACTCTGAAGGCGCGCGATCTCCTCCTGCAGCCCGCTCAGGCGCGAGTTTATGTATTCGTCCACCTGAGCACGCAGGCTGTTTTCCAGTTCTCCGCTGACCACTGTTGTCGTCCTCCACTATACCGATTGGGGATTGCGGATTGCGGATTTAACAAAGCAGAAAGCAGAAGGCACAAGGCAGAAGGCAGTAAAAGCAAAACGCTCCCGGTTTTTACTGCCTACTGCCTACTGCCTACTGCCTTCTGTTCTTCTCAATCCGAAATCCGAAATCTGATGACGCCGAAAGGCGCAAGGGCGTCCGTTAGTCGAATTATGGACGGGCACGCTGAGGGGTGTCAAGAAATGGTTTTGCCGGGGCGCTTCAGAAATTTGACACCACTCGGAGCGCGAGGTAAATTCTCAAACCCAAATATGTCTGCTGATATTCTCATCATAGACGATTACGCCGACAATCGTGAGCTCCTGCGCCTGATGCTGGAGCAGGCCGGGTTCAGGGTCCGCGAGGCGCGTGGTGGGAGCGAAGGCGTCGAGATGGCCCTCGATGCTCCGCCGGACATCGCTTTGATTGATCTCTCGATGCCGGGGCTGGACGGCTGGAGCGTCTTCGATCGGCTGCGCGCAGACGAGCGCACGCGCAGAGTCCCCTGCGCAGCCGTCAGCGCTTTCGCAGACGGGGCGCGCGAGCGCGCACTCGCTCATGGCTTTAACGCCTACCTGACAAAACCCTTTCGCCGGCTCGAACTGATCGAGACGATCCAGCAATTGCTCTCACAGGACGTCGAGCAGAAGGAGACGGGGCGGGAAGAAGCGTTTTGAGCAGGGATAGCGACCGCAAAGAGACAGACGAAAGCGATGCCCCGAGCGCGGGCGTGATTCTGGTCGCGTTCGAGAAACTCTTCGGCAACGGGCGCGGGGTGCGAAGGTTCGCACGCTCGGGCCTGCGTTACGTCAACTTGCCTGGCGGGGCTATCCTGATCGAACAGAATCCGCAGAAGAAAAGCGAGTGGGCGGAGCTTGCGCGTAGCGGGCATCGAGTCGCCTGGGCGATGCGCGACGGCAAGTATCTGGCGCGCATTGTTGACGGCGAGGTCGTGATGCTCGACTAAACGGCAGGCCTTTAGAAAGTTCCACACCCTTTCCAACCTTTCTTCAATTCCTGTAATCGAAGTCCGGCAGGTGTCGAGTTAATCCATTTTTCAAAAAGTGCTTGACACAATAAAGGAGCTGGTTTATACATACGCGTTCGCGCCTCGTGTGCGCGAAGATAGAGAGTGAACGGATTTTAATGATGACGACACGGACAAAGAGACACGATTTGCCGGAAGGCACGAGCGCCGCCACGATGATGTGGCAGCCGTGTGCCGGCCTGTCCGTCCGCCTGCTCGATTGTCTGAATTCATTATCGCCCTACGGGTTTACGGGCGGTAATCCCGGGCAACAGACCGGAATGATAGGACAGGCGGCGATTAAAGATCGTCATTTGAGAATTTGATTTAGCGGGGGCGTGGATGTTCCCGCTCCCGAAAATCCAGAAACTAGTTTCAGTTCGAGATTGAAGCGGAGCGGGCTTACCAGGCTTCCCATTTGAGGAAGTACGGTAAGCCCGCTTTTTTGATGTTTGACAACTGAAATACCTTGTAATTGATGGGTATTCAGTAAAAAACAGGAGGGCATCCCGGATGCCTTCTTAAGGGGTTGACCGACTCTCATGGACTTTGGCGAGACCCTGAGTCAGCAACCCCTCCGCAGAAGTGTGCGCCGAAGTGTGTCTAAAAACACAGCGCAGGCGACACGCGCGTCCGTCTGCCCTCTTGTTTTTTACTATACCAAATTTTCGCACGGGTGGCCGAAGCGGCGATCACATAAGGAATTATGAATTATGAGTTTTGAATTTTGAATTGTGAATTCAGGCTTTCAATTCAAAACTCAAAACTCATAATTATTTTGAACCCGTAGCTCAGCGGAAACTAGAGCGCGACTTTGCGGAGGTCGAGGACGCTGGTTCAAATCCAGCCGGGTTCACCAAACAATCTTGCGGAGTCGCCAATGGCAGGCAACTCGGCTCTGAACCGAGCGATGTAAGTTCGAGTCTTACCTCCGCAGCCACGCCGAAGTAGCCCAACTTGGTAGGAGGCATTAGTTTTAGAAATTGAATCGCGCTTCTAATCCATTTGATATATTCTAGCTCGTGCTATGAAAAAAATATGCTCTTCGTGCAAATGCGAGAAGCCGCTCAGTGAATTTGGCATTAAGGGAAAAAAGAAAGATGGCTCTACAAAGCCGCAGTCAATGTGCAAACAGTGTCATCGTGAATATACGCAGCGACATTATAAGGAGAACAAGGAGTATTACAAGAAAAAGGCCAAAGTAAACGACCAGAAGAAAGTTGCCAGGTTTCATGAATTCTTGATTGGAAAATCTTGTGTAGATTGCGGTGAGAGCGATCCCATCGTGCTGGAGTTTGATCATTGTACGGGTAAGAAGCAATTTACTATAGCCAATATGCTTGCGAGAAAGATGGGCTGGGATTCTCTTATGAAAGAGATTGCCAAGTGTGTTGTGCGCTGTGCGAATTGTCATAGAAGGAAAACGGCCAAAGAGCATAAGTGGCGGAAAGCTAATTTGGCCGTTGAATGAAAATAGTCAAAACGCCTCCAAACGAAATCGAAGCATGCCAGTCTTTTGAGAATTTCGAGAGGCTGGCAACGCACTTAATGGCCGTACCCAAGAAAGAACTAGACGAACAGATTGCCAAGTACGAACGGGAGAAAGCCCGCGCGAAAAAGAAATCTCACAAATGACCTCTAAGGCGAATCACCATGACCGCTGACGAAAGGCTCTCGCTCATCCGTTTGAAGGTTGAACGGGCCAAAAAGCATATCCGTGATTTTGAAGTCCTGAAGACCGAGTTCATCAAAACCAAGCCATATACGCTCGTTACCGATTTTGACCCGCATACGGGCTATAACAACACTCGCGTCACTAATCTCACGTCCCCTCCCGTCGAACTCGGCCTCATTGCTGGAGACGCGATTCATAACCTCAGAAGCGCTCTTGAACATCTCGCCCGCCAACTCGTTCTCATTAACGGCGGGACGCCCACCATACAAACCGGCTTCCCCGTCTGGGAGGACCCCACAGAATACCGTGCCCAACGAAATAGACGAGTACAGGGCATGAAGCAAAGTGCTATAGATGCTATTGACGCTACCGAACCGTACAACGGTGGGAAGGGCACGGGCCTCTGGGTACTCCACGACCTCGACATTGCCGACAAGCACCATGCTTTGCTCGTCACACTCATTTCTGTTACGAACGCGAGCGTCCTCACTACCAACCCTTATTGGTGGCGCGGCGGTTTTGGCGTCAAAAATTTCGCCTTGCCTAACTTCGGGACACCTCTGAAGGACGGCGACGTAGTCCTTACCTGCGACCCCGAATTCCAAGATAATGTGAAGCCTACCTTTGACGTAGCGCTCGTTGAGCATAAGGTTGTCAAAGGTAAGCCGCTCCTTGAAGGCTTGCATTACCTTAGCAACCTTGTTGACAGTCTGATTCTCAGCTTTAGGGATGAACTTATTTAACATCGGGCGCACCTCCCGACGTTCGGCAGACTCCGCCGTGGTGTGCCAACTATATTGACGCCCTAATTTGAATGCCGACGTGGTGAAATAGGTAAACACAGCAGTCTTAGAAACTGCCGCGAAAGCATGTGGGTTCGAATCCCCCCTTCGGCACCAAACCTTTTCCGGGCTGCTGCTGCAGTGGCGCAACTGGCAGACGCGCACGTTTGAGGGACGTGTTGATGAGAGTTCAAATCTCTCCGGCAGCACCAAAAGCTTGCTCGCGTGATGCAAGCTGGCAGACATGCGAAGCTCAAAACTTCGTTCTTGTGGGTTCGAATCCCTCCGCGAGCACCTGATTCATAGAGCGTGCGCGTGTGGCCCAATGGCAGAGGCGGCCGACTTAAACTCGGCTCAGGTGAGAGTTCAAATCTCTCCGCGCGCACCATTATTTAACTTTCGGGGATGTAGGCAAATTGGATTAAGCCGCTTGACCTTCAATCAAGAGAATGCGAGTTCAAGTCTCGTCATCCCTACTAAAACATTGGGGCGAATGCTCTGTGCGTGACTACATTCCTGGAAAATGTGAACGTCACGCGCTCTTTCCTTGTCGCCCTCTCATTTTCATGTTGGCTGTAGCTCAACGAGAGAGCGTCGCGCTGTGACCGCGAAGACGACGGGTTCAACTCCCGCCAGCCGACCCAGGTTTCATTCATGGGGCTGTAGCTTAGCCGGGCCGAAAGCGCTGCACTGTCGATGCAGAGAACGAGGGTTCAAATCCCTCCAGTCCCGCCAATCTTTCCGAACGTGCGTCAGTAGCTAAATTGGCTAAAGCACCTGTCTCTTAAACAGGGGATGTCGGGGTTCGATTCCCTGCTGACGCACCAAAATTTCAATCATCGGGGTGTGGTGTAACGAAAAAGCATCCGGGTCCTGGGAACCCGTGGCGATGGTTCAACTCCATCCGCCCCGACCAACTGCGCGCATCGTTCGTCTAGCCAGGCCAGAAGGACACCGGCTTGCCAGGTCGGAAACGTCGGTTCAAATCCGACACGATGCTCCAATCACAGTCGCCCCCGTAGTTCAACGGAATAAGAGCGGTGCGCTTCGAACGCACAGATGCGGGTTCAATTCCTGCCGGGGGTTCCAAATGCGGGAGTGATGTAGCCGACAACATGCGAGTCTTCCAAACTCGATTCGAGAGTTTAAACCTCTCCTCTCGCACCAATCTCGAAGCACGCGTAGCCAAGTAGCCAAGGCGACGGTCTGCAAAACCGTTAATCGTCGGTGCAAGTCCGACCGCGTGCTCCAAACTTCAAATTGCTCGTCCCGCAAATCAAAACGAAAGGAGGTGCCGAGATGGCACTCAATGGCAGAGTCCTGCTACTCAACCAAACTTACGAGCCGCTCGGCACCGTCTCTGTCGCGCGGGCGATCATCATGGTCTTCAAGAACACTGTATCGGTCGAGGAATGGGACGGCGACCGAGTCCTGCGCTCGGCGCGCGACGTGTTCCCGGTGCCGTCCGTCATACGCCGGCGCGAATACATCAACATCCGGCGTCGGCGCGCTGCTTCCGGCATGAAGCGTCTGCGTATTTACATGCGCGACCATTGGCGCTGCCAGTACTGCGGCGAGAAGAAGCAGGCTAATGAGCTGACCCTGGATCACATCTTCCCGCGCTCGCGCGGCGGAGAGAACAGTCCCGTCAACATCGTCGCGGCCTGCGTGGCCTGCAATAACCGCAAGGCCAACCGCACGCCGGAAGAGGCGCGGATGACGCTTCTGACGACGCAGACGGCCCTGCGCGTCAGGCTCGAACGCGTGGTGCTCTGCCACTACGCGGAGGCGCGACCCGAGTGGCGTCGCTATCTCTTCATGGACGCGCACGATGATCGCGAGATCATGAAGAAGGTGCGCGGCGAGAAGGCGCTCACGCGCATGAGAGTTTGAGGGCGAGTTTAAAGACCTCGCCCTCAAACAGTCTTTCAACACTCATAAGGGTCGGGTAGCTGAGATTGGATTAGCGTCGCGCTGAAAACGCGAAGAGGTTGGTTCGATTCCAACTCCGACCACCAAAAATTCAAACCATCAATTCGCCGGTTAGTTCAGCGGCTAGAACGTCTCTCCTACAAAGAGAATGCCGGAGGTTCGAGTCCTCCACCGGCGACCACTACTTTTATCGGGGCGTGACTCATCCCTCGCAGAACGTTGACTGCCGCAGGGAGCGTGGAGTTCCAAGAGGCGCGGCCTCACGCCCCGACCAGAAACAGCAAGAGAATTATGAATTTTGAGTTTTGAATTTTGAATTGAAGGCAGTAATTCAAAATTCAAAACTCAAAATTCATAATTTCTTTGGCCCGCGTTCCCGGCATCAATCTTCTAAATTGAACCTACAAAAAGCGCCGGGCGGAAAGGCACGAGGTTCGATTCCTCCGCGGGTCTTCAAATTCTTCTGTGGCTGTGTAGCTCAATCGGCAGAGCAGGCGTCTCATCAACGACAGGTTGGAGGTTCGACTCCTCCCGCAGCCACCAAAATTATCTTTCGGGCTGGTAGCTTAATTTGATAAAGCGACAGTCTTGCAAACTGTTAGTTGAGGGTTTGAATCCCTCCCGGTCCATCAAAAAATCACCGGCGATGTAGCTCAATTGGATAAGAGAGCGTCGGTCTTGTAAACCGAACGATAAGGGTTCGACTCCCTTCATCGCCTCCATTTCCACTGTCCTCACCAACACTACACGAAGACCGGGGCACAGAGCAGTTCTCAATCAAAGCTCTGTGCCTTCCCGCCTTCACGCTTGGAAATTTTTAATGTGGCGTAGCCAAGTTGGTAAGGCGTCGCATTGTTAATGCGAAGATCGAAGGTTCGAGCCCTTCCGCCACAGTTAGTCTCCAGTCCGGTAGCCAAGAGGCTCAAGGCATCCGCCTTTTATTTAATCTTTAAATTAAAAGGCATGATGCTATGCTCGTGAACATGAGAAAGCGATGCACGATGTGCCGTAGAAACCGTGATCTGAAGTTCTTTAACAAGAATTCTGTGCGAGCTGACGGATTGCAGTCAGATTGCCGAGATTGCAGCAATCAAAAGTCGCGTGCTTACTACCGCAGTAACGTGGACAAACATAAGACGGCAGTTTTAGCCGTTAAGCAACGCCGCATCAAAGAAAACCAATATAGAATGCGAGAATATTTGATAACACATCCATGTGTTGATTGTGGTGAAAGCGACCTAGTGGTTCTGGAGTTCGACCATGTTAGAGGTAAGAAACTCAGAGATGTTTGTGCAATGGTTCAAAGGGGGTGTAGTTGGAACAAAGTCTCTGTTGAGATTGATAAGTGTGAAGTAAGGTGCGCGAATTGCCATCGTCGAAGAACCGCCAGCCAAGAAGGTTATTACTCATGGCGTACTGTAAATCTAACATCAGTATAAAGGGTCGAAGCTCTAGCGGCAGAGCATTGGACTTTTAATCCAAAAGGTGAGAGTTCGAGTCTCTCCGACCCTACCAATCCTTACGTCCCCAATTCAAATCCGACCCGGACTAAATCTCGTAGCGGTGTAGCTCAACGGCCAGAGCACGCGATCGATAATCGCGCGACGAAGGTTCAATTCCTTCCGCCGCTACCAAACAAAACGGGGCGTAGCTCAAACTGGGTAGAGCAGCCGTTTTATAAACGGTATTAGCAGCAGATTACTGCAAGGTTGCAGGTTCGAGTCCTGCCGCCCCGATCAATCTCTTGCGGGATGGCGTAACCGGGAACGCGCCGGTCTTTGAAACCGGAGTTGAAAGTTCGAGTCCTTCTCCCGCAGCCAGGTCAATCCCGGTCTGGCCTCGACGAAAGCCCTATCAACAAACCGAATTCATTTTCAGGAGAGTAAAACGATGAGCACAGTAATTGACATCGAGTTAATTAAACCGTACTCGAAGCCCGAAGAGATAGCGGAGCTCGTCGCGGCCTTCGAGTCGTGCGCCTTGCCGCGCGAGAAGTGGACCCATCGCGCGCATCTGACCGTCGCTTTATGGTATCTGGCGCGTTATGACGCGGCGGCAGCAGTGGAGCTGATACGCGAGGGCATACAGAGGTTCAACCGGGCGCGTGGCATCATCACCACTAAAACGAGCGGCTACCACGAGACCATCACGCTCTTTTACATCCTGATTATCACCAAATACCTGCGCGAGGCCGGCGCAGACGCCCCCCTTGTCGAACTCCTCAACAATCTCTTACAGCGGTACGGCGATAAAAGCCTCCCGCTTGAGTATTACAGCCGGGAGCGCCTGATGTCATGGGAGGCCAGGAAGACCTGGGTCGCGCCCGATCTGAAGCCGCTCGACTGATAAGCTCTCCCGCGCCCCAACGCCACGCCCATCTATCAACACAAGGTATCTTCGGTTGTCATTTAAACAAGACGGTTTCTCCAAAGCGTGCGCGCCATGTATGCGCTGAGACTCGGGAGGTGAACGAAATGGCAAACAAGAATCTGTTCAAGACAATCGCAGGGCTGCTCCTGCCTGCGACAGATGCTCTCAACGAAGAGCGCGCGCCGGCTTACAAGCTTTCGGCAAAGCACGCCCTGGGCTTGTGAGGACTACATTAACTCAGTAGATAGAGTGCCCGGTATTGAGCCGGGAAAGCGTTCGGTGCGAATCCGAACATGGGGTCTTCAGAAATATCTTGTCACCCTTAGTCTGAAAACACGGCGACGAATGCCGTGGGAAACTACATCTTCCAGAAGGAGAGGTCCGGGTTCGACTCCCGGCTGCTCCAACATCAAGTCGGGGCAGTAGCTCAGCGGTAGAGCGCGAAAGTTTCGCCACCTTCCTTGTCGCCGCAAAATTCTCCCTCGGACGAAAACCCGCCGGACCCCTTGCCGCGAAACTTATTCCCTCCCGTTTCTGACAAATTCGTTTGCCTCAATACGCCCCGGCAACATATTATTGTGATGTGCCTGAGCAAAGGGATGCCAGCCCGAAGCCCCCCGACTTTCCGCCAGCTCCCTCCCGCATCAGGCGATGCCGTTCGTAGCCCTTACTATTTTGAGTGTCTCACTGAGGATGAAATGTCTGAAAAGCTAGTGACCCCCGAAGCGGAACAAGTCCATGCAGACAGCTCTGCGGAAGGCAAGTATGTCTACTGCATTATCGAGGCGGCGGAGCCGCGCTCCTTCGGGCCGATGGGCATCGGCGGGCGCGGCGACGAAGTTTACACGGTCCAGCACAAGGGCCTGGCGGCCGTCGTCTCCAACACGCCGATTGTCGTCTACGACCCGACGCGCGAAAACGTCTTCGCCCACGAGCAGGTCAACGAGACGGTGATGCGCGAGTTCACGGTCCTGCCGATGGCCTTCGGCGCGCTCTTCCGGACCGAAGAAGACATCATCGAGTTGATGCGCGGCACTTACGACGCCCTGCGCGACGTGCTGGCGAAGATGGAGGGCAAGGTCGAGTTCGGCCTCAAGGTCAACTGGGACCGCGACCGCGTCATCGCCGAGCTCGAAGAGGAGAACGAAGAGATCCGGCACCTCAAGGAGCAGATCACCTCGCGGACCACGGGCTCGACCTATTTCGCACGAATGCAGCTCGGCCGTCTGGTGGAAACGGCGCTCACGGACCAGGCGGACGCCTACATCCGCGAGGTCTATTCGGTCCTGCGCGACACGGCCGTCGCCTCGCGCGCCAACAAGCCCATCGGCGACAAGATGATTATGAACGCGGCCTTCCTGATCGAGCGCGAGCGCGAGGCGGAGTTCGACCAGAAGGTCAAAGAGATCGCCGTGAAATACGAGGGCAAGCTCTCTTTCAAATACACGGGGCCGTGGCCGCCCTACAACTTCGTCCACATCCGGCTGAAACTCGAACGCGGCGAGGGCACGACGGAAGCCATCGCCAGGTAAACGGAAAATGTTCTTTATTGACGATCTGTTGCTTGCGCCGGTCAACGGCTTCAAGTTCATCCTCAATCAGATTCAGAAGATCGCCGACAAGGAGCTCAACGACGACACGGTCATCAAGGAGCAACTGCTGGAGCTGCAAATGCGCCTTGAGCTGGACGAAATCTCCGAAGAGGAGTACAGCGAACGCGAGGCGGAACTGTTCGCGCGCCTGCGCGTCATCCGCGAGCGCCAGCTGGAGATGCTCCATCAGGTCCATACAGCCGAGTCCTCGTCCATCGTAATCGAAGCGGGCGGGGACGAAGAGGGCGGATTCTGGGAGCCCGGCGAGAGGAAATAAGGCGTGACGAAGGGGACAGTCCGTGCCGCGCGCCGCTCAAAGAAAACGCCCATCCCTTCTCAAAAGACGTCGCCACCCCGCTCGCGCTACCTTTTTTTCGGAGGCAAAGGCGGCGTCGGTAAGACCACTGCCGCGGCGGCCTCCGCGCTCCGTCTGCTGGACGGGGCCGCACCCGATGCGTTGATTCTGCTCTTCTCGACCGACCCGGCACACTCTCTCTCAGACAGCCTTGAAGTGAAGATCGGCGACCGTCTCGTCACGGTGGCGCGCAAGGGGCGCGCACGCCTGGTGGCCTACGAGATGGACGCTCGCGTCGCGCTTGAGAAGTTCAAGGCCGCGCACCGCGCCACGCTCGGCGAGATCGCGACGCGCGGCACGCTGCTTGACGAGAGCGACGTCAACCAGTTCCTGAACCTCTCGCTGCCGGGCATGGACGAGGTGATGGCGCTCTTCGAATTGAGCGAGCTTGACCGGTCCGGCCGCTACGCGCACATCGTCGTTGACACGGCCCCGTCGGGCCACACCTCGCGGCTGCTTCGCCTGCCGGAACTCTTCTCTCATATGTTGAGGGCGCTCGACCGCATGGCGGACAAGCACCGCTACATCGTCGCGCAGTTCGCGCGCGGGCGGCGGGCGCGCGCCGACGAGGTTGATCTTTTCCTGAGCGACCTGGCGGAGAGAATAGAGCGCGTGCGCGCGATGCTTTACGACCCGGGCCAGACGAGCTTTACGCTCGTCACCATCCCGGAGACGATGAGCGTTCAGGAGACCGTGCGTTACTTTCGTCTGCTTCAGGAAGAGAAAATCCCCGTTACAGACCTCATCGTCAATCGCGTCGAGCAAGAGCACGGCGAATGCGCTTACTGCCGCGCGCGCGCAGCCGGACAGCGCCCCTCGCTCAAAGAGATCGCGCGTGAGTTCAAATCCCTGACCATCCATCATGTGCCTCTGATGTCGGACGAAGTGCGCGGCCACGAAGCCCTCCGTCGCTTCGCGCGCGCCGTCTGGGAGGAAAACAGAAAGCAGAAAGTAGAAGGCAGAAGGCAGAAGGCAGAAGGCAGTAGGCGGAAAACTGAAGCGGGCGATGAGCAGTCCCAACTGTCAACTGTCCACTGCCCACTGCCCACTGATTTGCGTTTACTGCTTTTCGGGGGCAAGGGGGGTGTCGGCAAGACGACGGCGGCGGCTGCGGCGGGTCTGGCGCTGGCGCAACTCGACGCGCGCGCGCGCGTGCTTGTCTTCTCGATTGATCCGGCGCATTCTCTCTCCGACAGCTTCGGCGAAGAGGTCGGCGAGTTGCGACGAGGCGTCGCCGGGCGCGAGAACCTGGACGCGATGGAGATCAACCCGGTCGCGCGCTTCGAGGAGTTGAAGAACCGTTACCGCGCGTGGACCGATGACCTGTTCGCAAAGCTCACGGGCGACTCGCGCTGGGAGATTCAGTTTGACCGTGAGGCGATGCGCGAGCTGGTCTCGCTGGCCCCTCCGGGCATTGACGAGATCGCAGCCCTCGGCGCAATCAGCGAGCTCGTAGACCAGAACCGCTACGCAACCATCGTGGTTGACACAGCGCCGACGGGCCACCTGGTGCGCTTTCTGGAGCTGCCCGAAGTCGTGCTCTCGTGGGTGCGCGCCTTCATCAAGCTCTTGCTCAAGTATCAGGGGATCGTGCGTGCGAGCGGCGTGGCGGAAGAGTTGATTGCGCTCTCGAAGAGCATCAAGCGCATCATCGCGCTCCTCGCGGACGCGCGGGCCTGCGAATTCGTGGGCGTCGCCATTCCAGAGCGCATGAGTTTAAGAGAGACGGAGAGGTTGACGAGCGCCCTGGAACGGCTCAAAGTTCCAATGCGACGCCTGCTCGTCAATGCGGTCGTGCCGCCCGCGGCGTCCGATGATTGCGGCTTTTGCAGCGCGCGCCGCTGCGTGCAGAGACGCGTGCTCGAAGATTTCCGACGAAAATTCGGCAGCAAGATTACTTTGCTGGTCGCGCCAGAGCGGGCGCACGAAATACGCGGCCCCGTAAAGCTGTTAGAGCATTTCAACGACTGGCGGCCTCTGGATTCAATCCCGCGCATCCGTTCCAGCACGGGCCGGGCGAGAGTGAAAGCGGCGCGGCGCTGAGGGCGCAGATGTGAGCGTGGACAAAAGATCGGGAAAAGATGACTGCGCAAGAGTCTAAAAAGAGAGGCGAGGCGGAGAGTCGTCCGGCGGAGCAGGGTTTTTATGTCTATGCAATCGCCGAACGCGACGCCCTGGCGCGGGCTTTCGAAGATGCGCCGCCCGCTGCCATTGAACCGGACGCCGCTCTGGAGATGGTGGAGCAGGACGACCTCGCGGCGGTCGTCAGCCCCGTCCCCCTAACGGCGTATGGCGAGGACGCGTTGCAGGAGCATTTGGCGGACGCGACCTGGACCGCCGTCCGGGCCATGAGGCACGAAAGGGTCGTGGAGCATTTCGCGCGGCGCGCGAGCGTCGTCCCGCTCCGCTTCGGTACGATATATCTTGAGCGCGACCGCCTCAGAGGGATGCTCTCAGAAAGGCGTGTGGAACTCTTTGCCGTCATCGAGCGCCTGCGCGGGCGTGAAGAATGGGGCTTGAACGTTTATTGTGATCGGGCGAAATTGTTGGAGGGCATCGCTGCGCTCAGCCCGCGGCTGCGCGAGCTGAGTGAGCGCGCCGAAGCTTCTTCGCCAGGGCAGTCCTATCTCGTGCGAAAAAAGATTGACGCCCTCAAAGAGACGGAGGCGCGCGTCGAAATCAAGCGCGTGGCCGAGCGCGTCGAAGAGGAGCTCGCACCCGAGAGCGGCGCGCGTGTTCGCCTGCGCGTGCTCAAGGACGAAGCGACGGAGCACGGGGAGCTGGCCGCCAAATTCGCATTCCTGGTGGAGCGCGCCAGCTTCGATAGTTTTCGCGCCGCGGCGGAGCGGCTGGCCGACGAATACACTGGTGCCGGTTTTCGACTTGAGCTGACGGGTCCCTGGCCCGCTTACAACTTCGCCGCCCACGGCTAAAGAGAACTCTCATGACGGATGAGGAATTAGAGCTAGCAGAAGAAGATGAGCTGTCGCTCCTGGAGACGCTCGATCACGTGCTCGATCGCGGGCTGGTGATCGCTGGCGAGATCACCATCTCCGTGGCCGACATAGACCTCATCTTTATGGGCTTGAATGTGCTGCTGAGCTCGGTCGAAACGGCGCACGAAGTGTTAGACAAGCGGGGAAAGACAGTAAAGACAGTGATGAGTAATGAGTGATGAGTGATGAGTGGCGAGCCATCATTATGTCAGTTTGTATTTGAGCAGGGTTTAATGGCAGGTCTAAATAGCCAGCACGAAATCAGCCCCGTCAGGGGCTAAATTCTTTCGCTTCTAGCGGGGCTCGTAATCGCTTATCAAGTCGCCACTATCTGATGAATTTATACGCGTATTGCTTAAGCGACGAGGTGACGGCCGAGATGCTTGAACCGCTGACGGGCATGGCCGATGCGAAGCCGCGCCTTCTCGTTGGCGGGAAGATTGCCGCAATCGTCAGCGAGTTTGAAGGGGAGGCCGTCACGGTCACGCGCGAGAACGTGCTGGCGCACGAGCGCGTCGTCCGGCGCGTGCTCATGCGTGCGACGCCGCTGCCGTTCCGCTTCGGCACTGTCGTTCCAGAAGAGCGGCTTCGGAATTATCTAGATTCGCAACAGGACTCGCTCCTGGCGCAATTTATGCGCGTGCGCGGCTGTGTGGAGATGAGCGTCAAAGTGATCTGGGATCTCGAAAGCGTCAAAGAGGAGGCTGCGGGCCTTAACCGGCAGGAGGGCGCTACAGAATCAGCCGGGCCGGTAATGGGCAGCGGGACGGAGTTCCTGAAGACAAAACGGCTTGAGATTCTGGGAGACGAGGCGCTCAAGCGGCGCGCCGCGGAGGTGGCCTCATGGCTGGCCGAAAGTCTCGGGGAGACTGTGCGCGAAACGCGCGTCACCGTTCAGCCGAAAGAGTCTCTGGTGCTCGCGGCAGCCCATCTGGTCGAACGCGGGCGGCTTAAGGAGTACCGTGCCAGGCTCGGCCGGGCGCGTGCGCAACGCGCGGATTTGCATTTCTTGACGAGCGGCGCGTGGCCGCCGTACAGTTTTACCGGAATTAGCTCTTGAGTTAAAGGCACAGTTCGGAGTAATCTTGTGAAGCCTTCCCCTGAAGTCCCCCTTCCGGTCGAACCGGAAATAGATACGCTGCACGTCGAAGAGTTCAGTCGAGAACTCCAACGTGTGAGCGATACGTTGCCGCCGCGCATCAACATTGACGCGCAATCGGTCGAGCAGGGCTTAGCGAAACTCGTCCTAACTTTGATCGAATTCATCCGCCGCCTGCTTGAAAAACAGGCGATCCGCCGGATGGAGGGCGGTGATTTATCGCCGGAGCAAATAGAAGAACTGGGACTCGCTTTGATGAAGTTGGAAGCGAAGATGCAGGAACTGAAGGCGCAGTTCGGATTGGCTGAAGAAGACCTCAATCTTGATTTAGGCCCGGTGGGGCGCTTGATTTGAGGCGGGCATTGATTGAAATGTCGAGGCGGCCTGCGCTGTGGTTTGGATGCATAAAGCCGCCCTCTTACCAAAGAGGTCGGATGCTGGATGCTGGATGCTGGCCCCCGGTTTTTAACTAGCATCTGACATCTAACATCTGACATCTGATTCGCGGAGGGTGAAATTGTCGAGCGAGCGATCTAGTTTGATTACGGCGCGTCCGCCAGGGCTGGTGGACGTGCTCGACCGGATTCTTGATAAAGGGTTGGTGATTGCGGGCGACATCAAGGTCTCGCTCGCCAACGTCGAGCTGCTGACGTTGCAGATTCGCCTGCTCATCTGCTCAATAGATAAAGCGGAGCAGATCGGGCTCAACTGGTGGCGTTATGATACCAACCTGACGACACGCGCCGAACGCGCCGAAGCGGAGAACGTGGAGCTGCGCGAGCGTCTGGCGGAGCTCGAACGTGAAGTAAGACAACTCAGCGCGCCTGGCCCGGCGACAAAGGGGAGCACGAAGAAGTCAGCTTCTCGCTCGCGCGCTGGGTCCGGCTCGACGAAGAAGGGTAAAGAGCGTGGCCGGTGATAAGCGCGGCTCCGGCGGTGAGCTGCGGTCGGCTAGCATGGCTGACGGTTCAATGTGCGTTAGAGAGACCTCGCGCGGTGTGCTGATATTTCAACTTTTGGAAAGAGGAACTAAATCAAATGGCTGTTGAAAGAGCGCCAGGCGGCACTAGTTTGATTGACGTGCTTGACCGCGTGCTGGATAAAGGCATAGTCATTGACGCCTGGGTTCGTATCTCGCTGGTCGGCATTGATCTCATCACAATCGAAGCTCGCGTCGTCGTCGCTTCGATTGACACATACCTGAAATATGCAGAGGCTGTGGGCTTAACGCCCGCCGTCTCGCGTCCGGCCCTGACGCCAGGCGCAGCCGAACCTCTCGAAGATGAGACGCGCCGTCGCGTCCCGGTTGACGTAGAAAGAAGCTGAAAAAGCAGTGGTCAGTGGTCAGTGGTCAGTGGTCAGTTGAAAAGCTGATCCTGCTGACCACTGACCACTGACCACTGACCACTTTTTATGGCTCAAGTCCCGACAGAATTGTCCCCGCCGATTGATCCGTCCATCTCAGAAGCGGAAGCGGTTAATCCGCGTCTTCGTCTCTTCGACATCTTTACAGAGACGACGACGCAGATGCTCGCCACGCCCAAGCTGCAGGAGCGGCTCTTGCTGGCGCTCGAAGCCATCGTCGGCGGACTCGGCCACCCGCAGGCGGCAATCGCCATGATTAATGAACGTCACGCGGTCCTCCAGGTGCGCGCCGCTCTGGGCTTTCAGGATGATGAAGTCGTCGGGGTCGAAATGCCGCTCGATTCGAGCGCCGCCTGCGTCCGCGTCGTCCACGAAGGCCGCCCCGCCTGGATTTCGCTCAAAGATGACGAGCAGTCCTGCGCCATCTTCGGGAAGCTCGCATGGCAAGAGGATATTCTCGCCCTCCCACTCTTCGGGGTGCCGGACGTGGCGCAGCGCGCAGAGCGCGACCAGATGCTAAAACCGCGCCTCGGCGAAAGGTACTGGTCGCTGTCGCCAGCCTCCTGCCTGGGCGTCCTCTACATCGGCGCGCGGCAGGACGCGATGGACTCGGAAGCGCTCGATTTTCTGACGCGCTTCGCGGACCGTATCGGCGTCGTCGCCTCCTCGGCCATCCAGCAGGAAAGATTGATCTCGACCGTGAACAAGTTGCAGCGCGAGCGGCAATGGGTCGAATCAATCATGAAATCCGTGGCGGACCCGATTGTGCTGACGGACCTGGACAACCAGATTCTGCTACAGAACAGGCGGGCCGAAGACCTCTTCAGCGGCTCGAAGGATGCGGGCGAGGGCAAGCGGCGCGCGCTCAAGATGAACGACCTCCTCTTCTCAGCCTACCTTTCGAGCGCGGCCGTCTCGTCGTCGGAAGTCATCCAGCGCGACATCACGCTCGTGGACCCGCTCGAAGGCTCGGACATCCACTTCGAGGTCATCTCCACGCCCGCTCTCAACGCGCGCGGCGAGCGCCTCGGCCTGGTCTCCATCTTCCGCGACGTGACGGACCTGCGCGAGGCCAACGAAGAGTTGGCGCGCAACTTCACGAAGTTGCAGCAGGCCGAAGCGGAGGCGCGGCGCGAGCGCGACCGCCTCGACCTGATCATCGAAAACGTCGGGCACCCGGTGGTCGTCTGCGACGCGAGCGGCAATTTCATCCTCTTCAACCGCCGCGCGGAACTGCTCTTTCAGCAGGAAGACGCCTTCATCTCGGCGGCGGCGGCGGCGGTCCGCGCCAACTCCGTCAAGCTCACCTCTTTCATCTCCGCGCTCGCTTCCGCAGCCGAAACGGACCGGCAGGCGGAGATCGAGCTGCTCGATCCTGAAACGGGCGAGGCCCTGCCGATGGAGATCACCGCCGGGGAAGTCCTGGACGCGAAGGGGCAGGTGACGGCAGTGGTTTCGATTCTCCACGACCTGAGCGAGATACGCGAGCTGGAGCGCAGACGCGTCGAGCACCAGCTCTTCGAGTCGGAGAAGCTCGCGGCCATCGGCCGCCTCGCGGCGTCCATCGCGCACGAAGTCAATAACCCGTTGGAAGCCATCAAGAATTCACTCTACCTGATGCAGACGGGGAAGGATTCCGAGAAGAACGCGCGTTTTCTGGAGATCGCGCGCAAGGAGACCGAACGCGTCTCGCACATCATTCGCCAGATGCTCGGCTTCGCGCGCCGCTCCGGCGAGGTCGGCTGGGTTGACGTCAACCAGTTGCTGGAAGAGACGCTCGTTTTACTTGAGAAGAAGTTGAAACAGACGGGCATTAAAGTTGAGCGGGAGCTGGACGCTGACCTCCCGAAGGTGCGCGCGCGCGCGGACCAGTTGCGGCAGGTCTTCCTCAACCTTCTCCTCAACGCGCAGCAGTCCATTAGCGGTGTGGGCGAGATCAGGATCATGACACTGCGCTTCGAACAGTCCATCCAGCCCTCCATCGCGATTCAAATCAGCGACACGGGCGTCGGCATCAGCTCGGACGACGTGGCGCGCATCTTCGAGCCCTTCTTCTCGACGAGGACGAAGGGGACCGGACTCGGGCTCTGGGTGACGCAGGACATCGTGCGGCAGCACGGCGGGCGCATTGACGTCGCCAGCGAGAAAGGCAAGGGCACGACCTTTACGATTACGCTCCTGGTGGATTCGCCCATCCTGGAAGAAGAAGAGAAGAAGAGGTGAGGGCTTTTCGCTCAGATGAATTTCACAACCGTTCAAGAACGCGGGGACGAACAGCAGGCGGATGGGCAATGGATTTCGCCCGCGGGCGCGCGCGTGCTCGTGGTTGACGACGAGGAGAGCCTGCGCATCACGACCGCCGCCATTCTCGAACAGGAAGGCTACCGCGTGGACACAGCTTCGAGCGGGCTCGAAGCTGTCCAGTACATTGAAAGAGAGGAGTTCGATCTCGTCCTCACGGACCTGCACATGGAAGGGGGCGACGGGCTCTCGGTCCTCACGGAGATGCGGCAGCGCGCTCCGCTGACGATCTCCGTCGTCCTCACAGGATTCGCTTCGGTCGAGTCCGCAATCGCAGCGCTCCAGCAGGGTGCTTACGACTACCTGGTCAAGCCCTGCGACATAGACGAGATGAAGCACACGATCAGGCGCGGCGTCGAGCACCGCCGCCTGATGCTGGCCGAACAGGAGGCGAGGCTGGGGCTCGAACAACTGAACCGTGATCTGGAGCGGCGCGTCGAGGAGAGGACGGCAGAGCTCCAGCGCCTGAACGAAGAGCTGGCCGAAGCCAACCGGGCCAAAGACATTTTTCTCGCCACACTCTCGCACGAGCTGCGCACGCCGCTGACGCCGGTCCTCGGCTGGGTCAATCTTCTGCGTAACGGAAATCTGGACAGCGACGGGGTCGGTCAGGCGCTCGACGCCATCGAGCGCAACGCGCGTTTGCAGTCGCGCCTGATTGACGACCTCCTGGACGTTTCGCGCATCGCCACGGGCAAGCTGCGTTTCGAGCCCAGGCCGACGGATTTCAACGCTGTGGTCGAGGCCGCTGTCGAAACGGTTCGCTCCTCTGCCGGGGTGCGGCGCGTCGAGCTGAAGGTCGAGCTGTCGAATGAGCCTCTGGTGGTGATGGGCGAGCCGGTCCGCCTCCAGCAGATCGTCTGGAATCTGCTCTCCAACGCCATCAAGTTTACGGAGGCGGGCGGGCGCGTGAGCGTCAAGACCCAAAGCGCGGACACAGAAGCGGCCGTCGTCGTCGAAGACACAGGGATCGGAATCACGCCCGAATTCCTGCCGCACGTTTTTGACCGCTTTCGTCAGGCGGACGGCTCGCCCACGCGCCGTCACGGAGGCCTGGGCCTGGGGCTCGCCATCGTTCACGCGCTGGCGAAGATGCACCAGGGGCGCGTCGAGGCAGAGTCCGAAGGCGTCGGCCAGGGGGCGCGTTTCACTTTCGCGTTGCCGCGCGCGGCGCAGGCCAACTACGAGGGCGAGGCAGCCGAGCGCGCCGCGGAGTCGGAGGTGAGCCAGCAGGTGCTCATCGTAGAGGATTCGCCCGACACGCTCTCGCTGCTCTGCACTCTCTTCGAGCAGAAGGGATGCGAGGTGATGGCCGCGACGAGCGCGCCGGAGGCTTTGAGGATGGCCGCTGAAAAAAGGCCGAGCATCATCATCTCGGACATCGGCATGCCTGAGATGGACGGTTACGATCTGTTGAAGGAGTTGCGCCGCCTGCCCGGAATGAAAGACGTGCCTGCCATAGCCATCTCCGGCTACGCGATGGACGAGGACCGCGAGCGCGCCACCGCCGCGGGCTTCGTCGCGCATCTGGCGAAACCCGTCAACGTCGAAGAACTCTTCGCGCTCATTCAAAAACTCACTTCGTAACTCAAGCTTATCGAAAGGAGACACTCATGGCGATTGCCGTCTCTTTTTCTCCACAGACGATGACCTCAGAGTCGTTTGAGAGCTTCGGGAAGACCTTGATGCCCGTCTTGCAGGAGCTGGGCATCAATCCGGGCCAACCCGCCATCGGCGAGATTCACAACATCATCAAGGGCTGAAGATGACAAAGCCCCGCGAGGGGCGGCAGATATTAGCCCAGGGCGTCAGCCCTGGGTTACGGCCAGCAAGAAAAACAAAAGCCCATGAAATGGGCGATAGCATAAAGCCCAGGGCGTCAGCCATTAGTATCTACACAAGTATTGATAGATGTTTGGGAATCATTGAACTATCTCGAAAACCTGCAAAAATCTTAGGAAAAACGGATCGAACAAATTCAG
>DASVXV010000014.1:0-14803 GCA_036392495.1 Pyrinomonadaceae bacterium
TTAACAAGTGTGGGAGTTAAAAGGAGCATAGGGGCTCATGATCTTTAGAGGCAGTCTCTCATGCTTTGTTACAAACAAAGGACTTATGCTCAGCAAAACCAACCCACAGCCCCATAAATGAAAAATGTGGGTAATGATAAGGCTGACGCCCTGGGCTTTATACCGTCGCCCCTACCGGGGCTTGAAATATATTCCGGGGGGGTTACTGTCCCCAGGGCTGACGCCCCTGGGCTTTATTCTGCCGCCCCTGACGGGGCTTCGGCCCTTCGCTATATTCATCCGCCCTGCGAAACAATAGCTTAGGCTTAAGAAGTGTAGCCCCCTTCGCCGACTTCGCGCGCCTGCCCGAGGGAGACGAGCGTTTGCAGAAGTTCCTCGATGCGTTCGACGCGGGCGCGCGTGAAATTGCGTGCGAGTTGTTGAGGCGTGACGACGCCGCGCTCGGAGGCGAGGGCGAGGCGCACGGCGCGTGCCTGTTCGGGGATGGTCTTGGGCCAGGGTTGTTTCTCCTGTTTGGACGTGACGGCGGGCGCTGCGGCGGCAAACTCTTCGCTGAAAGTGGCCGCGACTCCTTCCGCGGGCTTCTGAAATTCCGGGCGCAGCCAGCGCACAAGTCCCTTGCGCTCTTCCGCCGCGCGCTCGGCGTTTAATTGGACGAGCCGTTCAAGGATTTCTTCATCCGTGAGGGTCGGAGGCCAGCCGTAAGCGTCAAAGACCGCAAGGTCAAGCTCGTCGTGAAGCTGCTTGAGGACGGAGACGAGTCCCTGCTCGTGCGTCGTGCGCTCGCGGTCTGTGAGCGACTCGCCCGCGCGCAGTTTCTCAAGCACGTTGTACATCTCCGTGATGGTAAGCTGTGGATGCTGCTCCTGCTGCCGCTTGCGATGCGCGTCCAAAGATTCGCCAAGCTCACGAATGCGTGCTTTCTGTTGTTCAGTGCAGTCGGGGAAAGGGAAGGGGTCAAAGCAACGCGTTTTGTTATAAACGGGACGATCTTCTAAAGTCCCGCCAGCGGCGAGTGCCCAAACAATGTGAAGGCGGCTTGATAACACTCCAAGATAATAAGCATCATCAAGGGCAAAGTTTACCAGTCTGTTATCAGGCAAAATGGATTTATCAAGAAACAAGAAGAAGCGATGCTTTGATGTTTCGACTGTAGCAATATATCTCTCTAGCCCTACAAGCGCAGGGCGGAAATTGGCGCGCGGCTCTCCGAAAATCCACCAGTTATCTCGATACGTCGCACGATTGTTTTGATCGCGCTCTGGTTTCACTCGCTCTAATACTCGTTGATAGACCTCTGGAAAACGTATCCGCACATCGTCAATGCTCAATCCGAAGAGATCAATCACCATCACGTTTCGGGGAGTGTCTGTAAGATCGCGCCCGTTTCGATAAAGCCGAATGTAATTCTCAAGACCAGAGATTCTACCAAGTCCTAAAGTTGCCGCCTCTTCCTGCGTCACAATGAAACCTGCTCCATGAAGCTTGACGCCTGGAGAGCTAATTTCACTATTGGCCTTAAGCGGCTGCGTTCCAACAACATCAGCGCCAATCGTAAGGTCTGAATGTATTTTCCCAGTCGCTTGGGATAAATCAACATTGAGACTATCCGTTTCAGCGGCTGTTTCATTTACAACCTTTTGCAGGATGCCTTCGTGTTCGCCTGCTGCGCCTACTGTCATGGAAATCCGAACCGCTGCGCCAGCTTCAGAATCAACCCAGGGATGATCAGGGATGGCAAAGACAAGCGATAACGGCTTCTTGGCCGAGAGGTGCGCTTGAATCACTCTGCGGTTAAAGGTCTGACGCAAACTATTCGTTGCGATTAATCCGAATCGTTTGGTCTTGCCGCTACGAGTTGAATGTGCTGCCTGATTCCACCAATACATTACATAATCGCTCGTCTCAGGCACATCGTCGTAAATCTGTCGCAATGCCTCAACATAGCCGTCGCCTAATACAGAACGCATTCGCCAGTTTCCAACGAACGGCGGATTGCCGATTACATAATCAGCCTCCGGCCATTCGGCTTTTCTTGGATTCACGTAGTTCAGGAGCGGCACGCGCGCCGTCTCGTCGGGCACGTCCTCATTCGTCACCGGATGCTTCTTCGTGGTGCGCCCGTCCCAGCGCGTGACGATCTGGCCGGTCTCGTCTCTGACCTCTTCCACGCCGTCGTAAGCCAGAATGGCGTCGCGCGTCTCGATGTTGTGGAATTTCTTGATGACGGGTTGCGGCGGCAAGACTTCGCCGCGCGTGCGGAAGTGCCATTGCAGATAGCCTATCCAGAGCACCAGGTCCGTGATCGCCGCCGCGCGCGGGTTCACTTCGATTCCAAGCAGTTGATGCGGGTCAACCGTCAGCCCCGTGTCTTCAAGCACGCCCTGACTGTCTCCGAAGCCGTGCAGCGCGTCCAGGACTTCGCCTTCCAGCCGCTTCAAGTGCTCAAGCGTCACGTAGAGGAAATTCCCGCTCCCGCACGCTGGGTCCAGCACGCGCACACGACACAGGCGTCTGTGAAAAGCTTTCGTCTCTTCCGCAGCTTCCTTGAGTTTTCCAGAGTTGGCGAGCGTCACGGCTGCCGCCAGCACAGCCTCCCACTCCTGCCTGAGCGGTTCGATGATCGTCGGCATCACCAGGCGCTCGACGTAAGCGCGCGGCGTGTAGTGCGCGCCCAGCTTATGTCTTTCGCGCGGGTCGAGCGCGCGTTCAAGCAACGTGCCGAAGATGGCGGGCTCGACATCTTTCCAGTCCGCACGGCTCGCCTCAATCAATAAGTCTAATTGAGCCGCAGTGAGCGGCAGGGCTTCGCATTCCTCGAACAGGCCGCCGTTGAACTGTATGACGTGTTTCTTGATGACGGTCGAAAATCCGCCCGCGTTCATCGTTGACCAGAGCGAGCCGATCATTTCGGGGAAGATTTCCACGCCGTCGCGTTTCACTTCCTCAAGCGCGTTGGTGAAACTGCCGGGCGGAATAAGCTGCACGTCTTCCGCGAACATCGTGAAGATGGCGCGCATCAGGAAATTGGCGACGCGCTCGGCCCCGTAGCCTGACTCTTCAAGGGAGCGCGCCAGCGCTGCCAACTGCGCCGCAACGTCGCGCGTCACGCGTGCGCTGCGGCGGCTAGGGTCGAGCGCCATCGGGTCCGTCCAGATTTGGCGCAGACGCTCCCTGACCTCTTCCCGCGTTAAATCGTCAATCAGAATGCGGTGACTGCGCGCATCCGGGAATGGAACATAAGTTTTACCAGCGCGGCTGAAATCCGAGTAAAGCTCGAAGGAATGGCCGACGTCCGTGACGATCAGAAAAGGCGGATTGCCTTCCGACGCGGGCAGCGCCCTGACGTATTGCTCTGCCTGACCGCGCGCCGCGCGCATCTTTACATCCCACCCGCGCGTGCCGCGCACCGCCGCGCCTCTGCTCCCTTTGCGGCTTCGCGCGGGCGAGAGCTTTTCGTCTTCAAAGAGCGGCGTCTCATTCAAAGTTTGCTCGCTGCCCTGCTTGGCTTCGAGAACGAAGCAGCCGCGTTTATAGAGGTCAATCCGACCGTTGCTCGTGCTGCCGTCTCCGTTATGAAACGTCACCGACCGCTCGAAGACGTAAGCGTTTCGCTCGTCGTCGCCGCCTTTTGAAGGCGCGGGCCGTTCGACTTCCAGCAGATCGCATAACTCGCTCAGGAATAGTTGATAGTTAGCCCGCTCCGCCGCGCCAGACTCTTTCCAGCGCGAGATGAATCCCTGAACGTCCTTTGTCTTCTCGCTATGAGGCATCGGCAAGTCTGCTTTTCTTTATGCTAATTGTGAGAGTCCGAGAGTATGCCGTAAGGCGTCGTTGACTTCGGCCATGTCCGGGAGCGAACCGATGACGCGATCAATCTCTGTTTCGCGGAGCGTCGCAAGGTTATCCGTCATAATCACGGAGTCCATGAGGATTCCGGCCTGTTGGCCTTGCGTCGAGTTCTGTTTGAGTGTTACTCGGCTTGGATGACCGGCCCGCGCCATGTTTGACGTTACCATAGCCACAATTGTTTGAGCCATGCCTGTGGCAAGATTGTCTGCTTGAATGACGAGGGCGGGGCGGCGCTTCGCTGTGCGTAGATTTGAGTCTGGGAAGAGCACGAGCACTACCTGCCCACGCTTATAGGGCATCGTAAGCCTCCATCTCCGGGCGCTCCCAATCCTCCGCGAATGTTTGCAGGCGTGCGCGTAAGTCCGCGGCCTGCCCCTCATCTATTCCTCGCTCCATGAGGTCAACCGCGCCCTGGTTGACGAAAGTTACGACGACGCGCGCCTCGTCAACGTCTGGAGGCGTCTCCAGGAGTTCGATTTTACCGTTCCGGTAAATACCTTCTATAGTCCTTGACATTGCTTGCACCTCGCATCCCTATCATAGCTTTACTCTCATCCGCCGTGGAAAGTATATACGCTTAGTCCGGCGCGGATGTCTATCAGGCACTAAAGCCGCCAACTTTCGTGACATCTTTGTGCTAGAGAGTATTCACAGTATGTGGCGGCCTGGGGCTTGTCGTTCGTATTCGGCCTGAGAATCTGCATGAGCCGTAAATCTTACGATGCCGTCGTCGTCGGTGCGGGGCCAAACGGGCTGAGCGCCGGGATTGAGCTTGCACGGCAGGGGCTTTCGGTCTGCGTCCTCGAAGCCAAAGAGACCATCGGCGGGGGGGCGCGCACCGCTGAAATCACAGAGCCCGGTTTCTTCCACGACATCTGCTCCGCCATTCATCCAATCGGCGTCGTCTCGCCCTTCTTCAAGAGCATGGAGCTTGAGAAGTGGGGCGTGGAGTGGGTCTATCCGGAGGTGGCGCTCGCACATCCTTTCGACGACGGCGGCGCGGCGCTGCTCTATCAGTCGCTCGAAAAAACAGGGGACACTTTAGGCGAAGACAAGCGCCCTTACGAGAAACTGATGCGCCCCTTCGTTGAGCGCGCCGCGGACTTCTTCGAAGAGACCCTGCGCCCCATCAGGTTCCCGCGTCACCCGTTCCTGATGCTCCGTTTCGGGTTGTATGCGATGCGCTCCTGCCTTGGGCTCGCTTCGAGCCGCTTCCGGCAGAAACGCGCCAGAGCGCTCTTCGCGGGCTGCTGCGCTCATTCCGTCCTCCCGCTGGACAAGATCATGACCTCCTCTTTCGGCATGGTGCTCGCGCTCGCAGCACACGCCATCAACTGGCCGTCCGTGCGCGGAGGCTCGCAGAAGATTGTGGACGCTCTGGCCGCCTGCCTCCGGAGTCTGGGCGGCGAGATTCGCACACTTCATCCGGTCAACTCCATGAGAGACCTGCCCCAATCGCGCGCAGTCCTTTTCGATCTGACTCCGCGCCAGGTTGTAGAGATTGCAGGTGACGCTCTGCCGACGCGCTACAGGAAGAGATTGGCCCGCTTCAGATACGGTCCAGGAGTCTTCAAGGTTGACTGGGCTCTGGACGGTCCCATCCCGTGGAAGGCAGCGGAGTGCAGGCGTGCGGCCACGGTTCATTTAGGGGCCACCATAGAGGAGATCGCGGCGTCGGAATCCGCCATGTGGAAGGGCGAGCATCAGGAGCGCCCCTTCGTGCTGGTGGCGCAGCAGAGCCTTTTCGACTCGACGCGCGCGCCAGTTGGGAAACATACAGGCTGGGCCTACTGCCACGTCCCCTCCGGTTCAAGTGTTGACATGACCGAAAGAATAGAGCGGCAGGTCGAGCGCTTCGCCCCTGGCTTCCGCGACCTCATTCGCGCGCGCCACACCATCAACGCGGTCGAGTTCGAACAGCACAACCCGAACATGATCGGCGGCGACATCGGCGGCGGGGCCAACGACCTCTGGCAGTTTCTGGCGCGTCCCATCCTGAGGTATGACCCCTACTCAACGCCGAACGAGCGCCTTTACCTTTGCTCCAGCTCGACGCCGCCCGGCGGGGGCGTCCACGGGATGTGCGGAAGCCTGGCAGCGCGCTCCGCCCTCAAGCGCGTCTTCGGCATTAAAGTGTGAAGAAGATAGAGGGCACGTTGAAGAGATTGTTTATCCGATGTAGGTGGCGGCGGAATCAATAAGCGGCTCTGCCGTCAGAGTTATTAACCAGGTTCTGTTGAGATTTGGTTTTTCATTTCAATTGCCACTAGCTTATGGTCTTTGAATGATAGATCCGGTAATAACTCTGGTAGCCATCGCGCTCGCTTTGGTCAGTACCGCCTGCGGTAGCGGGCGGGTCTGTGGCCTCCATGACCCGCCCGCTACCGCAGGCGGTACTGACAATGTTATTACCGATTCTAGTCGTCAAAGACCATAAGCTAGTACTGTGTAATGAAAGTTCTTTGAATTGCCTCCAGCTTTAGCTGGAGGATAAGGCAATAAAAAGATTCCGGCTTTAGCCAAAGCTTTCGGCTAAAGCCGAACAGTTTCCTGTCAACTGATGTCCACTAGGCTTGTGCTAGTGGCAATCGATTAAAGCAAAAAACTTTCATTACACAGCACTAGTGGCAATTGATAATTGGCAACTTGGGTTATTTACTTATTCCACTCCGGGAGCTCTCCCGGCGGCCTTCCAGCTCATTCATTTCAGCGAGCCAGCGACGGAGAGTCCAACTCGGCTTTCCGCAAAATTAAAAGGTTTAGTTAAGATTTGAAAGCGCTGGTGGGTTTCAGGCGGGGGTAATGTTCTATCTCACAATCAACGGCATGGAGCGTCCGCTCAAGTGATTACGATTTGTTTCTATACTCGGCGGCTCTGTCCGGTTTTCCCCAGGTGTCGTAGAGTTTGACCAGCTCACGCGCCACATCTTTTGTGCGCCAGTGCGACGCCCCCTGGACTTCGCTCGCGTCCTTGTATGCTTCTAATAAAACCTTCTCAGCCTCTTCGTACTTCTTTTGCGCTGTTAGACTTTCAGCCAGGTGAATCCGTGCAAGTGTAATGCTGGGGGATCCGCGATTTATGGAGCTTTGATAAAGCTCGATGGCTTTTCGCCCGAAAATTTCGCCTTCGGGAGCGCGACCCGTGCGCGTTAAGATCATGTTGCGAATATCAGCGTTGTTTGCCGCGCTGATTTTCTCGTCCGGTGTAATGCGGCTATACAACTCTTCCGCTTTATCCAAAGCTTTGGCAGCTTCGGCATAATCACCATTGAAACAGAGGGCGGCCGCCTGCAAATACAGGCTACGCGCTCTGTACGCATTATCATCGCCGAAAAATTCCCGGCTGATCTCCGCGCTTTCGCGTAAGACAGACAAAGCTTCGAGATACTCCCCGCGCCATGTCAAAACTTGTCCCAACGGGTTGAGCGCCTCGCTCAACTTCCAGCGCGAGTTTGACAGCCCGCGATATTCCGCGATCGCCTCGCGCAACAAAGAGACAGCTTCATCAAGGCGACCCCGCGAATAGCGACTGTAACCCAGACCGACTTTGGCATCAGCGATCAGCTCACGATTTGCGCCCTGCAAATATGAAGAGAAGGTCAGGGCCTCGTTGAAGGCTGATTCGGCGGCGTCAAGATTTCCTTTCGACCAGTGTATCGAACCGAGATCGTATAGCGCCCCGGTAAAAGCTTGCACATCCTGCTGCCCTTCCTGTTGCTGCTTGCGAAAGATAGCCGTTGCGCGCCGCAGTGTTTCTTCGGCCTCAGCCCACTCGCCCTTGCCTACTTTGAGTGTCCCCAGGACGGAAAGAATTCGCGCCGTCTCCAAATGGTTTTCGCCGTGAATTTTCAATTGTGTATCGAGCGCGGCACTCAAATAACGCTCGGCATCGTCAAGGCGATATTGGGAGATGTAGGCGCGGCCGACGATGCGTTGCAGAGCGACTCTGGCGTCGGGTTGGTCTGCCAGGTCGGTTGCGATGCGCGGCGCAACGTCATCCAGCATCTGATTGATAGTTGCATCACGACGATTTTTGTTACCGGGCAATGACATTGATGGGTCGGAATAAGAAAGCGCCGTTGACAAAAATGTGCTGATCCGTTCCGCTTTGAGCTTCTCAGCCTGTGCCGCGTCGCGTTGCTGCTGCGCAAGGCGCGCCTGCCAGATGGTGCCGATTAGGCCGGCAATGATAGCGAGCAATACTAAAGCCGCAGCCGTCACGCCAACCTTGTTGCGTCCGATGAACTTCGACGCCCTGTAAGCGAAAGTGTCTTTGTGCGCGATGACCGGAAGGCCGTCCAGATACCTCTTGACGTCGGCTGAGAGTTGCTCCGCAGACTCGTAACGCCGCGCCTGCTCTTTCCTGAGAGCCATCAGGACGATGTTGTCCAAATCGCCCGACAACAGATGGCGCAGCCTATCCGGCTGCGTGTCGCGCGCTCGACTGATTGCTTCGGGCGTAATCTGCGATGATGACTCGTCGCCACCACCAACGCGCTCCACCACCTCGACCGTTTTAATGGCTACGCTCGGCTTCGTAGGCTCTTGCTCGCAGATGATGCGCGCCAGCTCGTGCGGCGCGGTTTCGGCGACGCGGTACGGGCGATGCCCTGTCAAAAGCTCATAGAGCACCACTCCCAGACTGTAAACGTCGCTTCGAGTCGTCAGCTTCTCGCCGCGCACCTGCTCGGGGCTGGCGTAGTCCGGCGTCAACATGCGCGCCTCCGTGCGCGTCCATTCCGAAGCTGAGAGTTCCGGACTGAGGACTTTGGCGATGCCGAAGTCAAGGAGTTTCGGCTCGCCCGTCCGCGTGATGAGAATGTTTGAAGGTTTCAGATCACGATGAACTACCAGATTCTGGTGAGCGTATTGCACGGCCACGCAGACTTTGCGGAACAGTTCGAGGCGCTGTTTGATGTTGAGCCTCTGCTCGTCCGCATACTTGTCGAACGGCTGCCCTTCGATGTGCTCCATCACGAAATAGGGCAGGCCGTCCTCTGTCATGCCGCCGTCAAACAGTCGCGCGATATAGGGGTGATCGAGCGAGGCCAGGATTTGCCGCTCGTTGCGAAAACGGCGCACGATCTCCTCAGAGTCCATCCCGCGCCGCAGGATTTTGATGGCGACCTGCTTTTCGAACTGGTCGTCGGCGCGCACGGCCAAAAGCACGAGCCCCATCCCGCCGCGCCCAATCTCGCGCAGGACGCGATACTGCCCTATTGTCCGTCCTGCCCAGAGACTCTCTTCGCCCTTTGAGAGAATCTCGAAAGGCGAGGAGAGCGCGGGCCGTTCGATGAACTCTCCGGCCTCTTCGTGCGATTCCACCAGCAGCTCAAGCTCGCGCAATAGCTGAGCGTCGTCGCCGCAGCGCTCGCGCAGGAATCTGCGGCGCTCAGTGGGCGCAAGCTCTGTGGCCGCGTTAAAAATCTCTTTAACCTGGAGCCATTGATTGGGAGTCATAACGAAACCGGGAGCGCTTGACGAGTTGGCCGACGGCGGGCGCAAGATATTTGAAGAGCGCTTAAATTACTCTCTCTGAAAAGAGGGCGCCGATTCAGCTATTGAGCTTCAGAGCCCGCGAATAATCCGTTTGTGGAGCCAGGACTTGGCCAGCGCCCACTCGCGTTTCACGGTGGCGGGCGAAATACGCATGGCTTCGGCAGTCTCCTCTATGGTCAGCCCGCCGAAAAATCTGAGCTCGACGATCTGGCTCTGCGCCGGGTCCATTTCCGCCAGGGCTTCGAGCGCCTCGTCCAGCGAGAGCAGGTCAACTTCCTTTTGCTGCTGGAAGCTGATGGCCTCTTCGAGCGCCAGCTTGTTGAAGCCCCCGCCACGCTTCTGGGCACGTTTTTCGCGGGCATGGTCAACCAGGATGCGGCGCATGACGCGCGCGGCCAGCGCGAAGAAGTGGGCGCGATTCTGCCATGAAACGTTCTTCCAGTCCACCAGCCGGATGTAGGCTTCATGCACGAGCGCCGTGGCCTGTAGCGTGTGACCGATTCGCTCGCCCTCCAGATACGCTTGCGCCAGCTTTCTAAGCTCATCGTAAACGACCGGCATCAGCCTTTCGGGCGCAGATTCATCCCCGACGCTCAGCTCGCGCAAGGCCCTTGTGATGTCATCCGCCTGAAGCAACCCGGCAAATTCCTGAAGCGGCCTGCACCCTGGACTACAACCCTGCTCAAATTATACGTCCTTTAACCTTCACGCCAAATCCCGGCCAATATGCTGGTTTCACTTCTGACTTCAACCAGCTTTGCCTGAAAAGTCGGATCTACCCGAAAAGTTTACTGATTGCCCGAAAAATAGGGAGAAATTTCGCCTGACCGAAAGCTCAACCGATTGATCGAGAAAGATAGTCCCCGACCGAAAATCATCCCTCAATTAAATCAATTCGGCCCCTCCGAATTCCTACTTTCCCGCGCTGTTTTTAATTGCGGCCCGAATCCGGTAAAATGTCTCTTCATAATGTTCACAGTTCTTTACGTCCTGCTGGTTATCTTCCTCGTACTGGCGAACGGGTTCTTCGTGGCCTCGGAGTTCGCGCTCGTCGGCGTGCGCCGCTCGCGCATAGAGACGATGGCGGCCTCTGGCGACTTGAAGGCCAAACGCCTGCTCGACCTGCTCAACAATCTCAACGCCTACATCTCGGCCACACAACTCGGCATTACTATGGCTTCGCTTGCTCTTGGTTGGATCGGCGAGCCGGTCATCGCGCACATGCTCGAAGAGCCTCTCAAGGGGTACGTCTCCGAGGCCGTGCTGCACACCATCTCGTTCGCCATCGCGTTCACGATCATTACCTTCC
This sequence comes from Pyrinomonadaceae bacterium, assembly GCA_036392495.1. Lineage (GTDB taxonomy): Bacteria > Acidobacteriota > Blastocatellia > Pyrinomonadales > Pyrinomonadaceae > QHXM01. The sequence goes on from DASVXV010000014.1 coordinate 10,661, forward strand.
TGCACATCGTATTCGGTGAACTCGCGCCCAAGACCCTTGCGCTTGAGCGCGCCGAGCGAGTGGCGCTCGCCGTGGCTTGGCCGATGCATGCTTTCTATAAAGTCTTCCAGTGGCCGATAAGGCTGCTCGATTGGGCGGGCACTCGAACAGTCCGACTCTTCGGCCTGCGCCCGTCGGCAGACCACGCCTCCGTCTACACTGAAGAAGAGTTGCGCGGCCTCTTGGATGCTTCCCGCAAGAGCGGGCACTTGGAAGAGGAAGACCAGCGCCTGATCAACCGCGTCTTCGACTTCAACGACGCCGAAGTCCGCGAGGCGATGGTGCCGCGCACCAACGTCGAGGCTTTACCCGTGACGGCCACGCTGGATGAAGTAAAGGAGGCATTCCGTCGTTTGGGCTATTCACGCCTGCCGGTCTACCGCGAGCAGCTTGACGACGCGGTGGGAGTGCTCTTCAGGCGCGACATCGAGCCATATCTGGAAGCCAGAGACGCGGACGGCTTCGACATCGGGAAGCTGGTTCACCCGCCGATCTTCGTCCCCGCGACGGCCAAGCTCGGCGCGGCGCTGGCGCAGATGCAGGCGGCGCGCAGTCACTTGGCTTTCGTGATTGACGAGCACGGAGGGCTTGAAGGCATCGTCACTCTCGAAGACCTCTTGGAAGAGATCGTCGGCGAGATCAACGACGAGTACGACGAGGAGACGCGCTCGCAATGCGTTGAGCAAGCGGACGGGACTTACTTGCTGGATGGCATGCTCGCCGTGCGTGACGCCAACCGTCGCTTCGAGTTGGAACTGCCCGAAGACGGCGGCTACACGACGCTTGCCGGGTTCCTGATGGCGCGTGCCGGGCGAGTCCTGAAGCCGGGCGACGAGGTGGAGTATGAAGAAGCCCTTTTCAAAGTTGAGCGTGTTGACCGCCGCCGCATCCGATGGATACGCTTCACGCCCGCTCCGAAGAAGGAAGCGGAGTCAGAAGGGCAAGTATCTCTGACTGCCCTTATGCCTTTTGTCTATCCGTCATCTGATGAGGTCGGAGCAAGTTCGTTCGAATGGCTATATCTTGCCGCTAGTGAGCACGCTCCCGTAATTGCCGCGACCCTCTGCGTGTAGGTTCTCTTCTCCCGGTCGCCGCCCTGTTATTAGCACATTAAAGTGTCCGCATTTTGTAGCACATCAAATGTCCGGTTCGATAGCTGTTTCTGACTCTGATTCTTCCGTTTTCTTTTCACCTTGTTGACGACCTTCGAGCAAGCTATTGACAACTCCACCTCTTACTAATATCTTCCGCTTCAGTCCCTGATCTCTGCTGGCATCTAGCCGTGATTAAGATTGATTAAGAGCGTGACTCAATGTCGCATGGGCGACCGTCTTGAGTTGAGCCGTGTGTTTCAACCCACGGAAAAGTGAGATCACAAGGCGCGATGCGACAGATATGGAGTTCGATAATTTGATGTACAGCGTCGGAACAGAATGGCTCGTGGAGGCGTCGGGTTGCCGTGAGGAAGCCTTGCGCGATGATGGTCTGCTGCGTGGGTTGTTGACTCGTATCGTGGCCGAGCTGGATTTGCGCCCCGTCGGCGAGATGCTGTTGCACAAGTTTCCAGAGCCGGGCGGCGTGACCGCGCTCGTGCTGCTCTCTGAATCGCATCTGGCCTGCCACACTTATCCCGAATATGGCGTGGCGACTTTTAACCTTTATTGCTGCCGAACGCGCCCATTGTGGCCCTGGGCTGAGCGCCTGGCCGAGATGCTTTCTGCCGGGCGCGTGACGGTGCGGATGATGGAGCGCACTGTGCATGCTGTAGAGAATGCGCCTGAAATCGAAGCTCTATCAAATTCTTCTTTAACGTCAGATGATCCTGCACCGCTGGTTCTGCTGAAGACACCATGACCGCGCTTCAGGCTAATTGCCCTGCGTGTGGCGCGCCCATCTCTTTCAAGGTCGGCTCGTCCGTGGTCGTCGTCTGCGAATATTGTCATTCGGTCGTCGCACGCACTGACCGCGCCCTCGAAGATTTAGGCAAGGTGGCGGAGATAGCCGAGACCGCTTCGCCGCTTCAGCTCGGACTCAGGGGCGCGTATCAGGGCGCGGCTTTCGAGTTGACGGGGCGCACGCAACTGGGCCATCAGGCCGGGGGGATGTGGGACGAGTGGTACGCGGCCTTCAATGACGGGCGCTGGGGCTGGCTGGCGGAGGCGCAGGGCCGTTTCTATCTGACCTTCCAGGTATCTGCGCCGGAGCAGAAGAAGATTCCATCATTCGAGGCTTTAGGAGTCGGCCACACCCTTTACTCCCTGCCCGGTTCCGAACAGTTCGTGGTCGCCGAGAAGGGGCATGCGCGCACGCTCGGCGCTCAGGGGGAGATTCCCTGGCGCGTCGTGCCGGGCGAGACTTACGCTTACGCAGACCTTTCGGGGCAGGACCGCGCCTTCGGCACGTTGGATTACAGCGAGTCGTCGCCGCTCGTCTTCAGCGGCCGGGAGGTGACGCTCGCGGAGTTAGGGATGGCGGAGGCGCGCGCGCCTGAGCGTGTCGCGCGTCGGACGACTGCCGCGCACCTGAATTGTCCGAATTGCGGCGGACCTCTGGAGCTGCGCGCGCCAGACAGGACCGAGCGCGTGACCTGTCCGAATTGCAGCTCGCTCCTGGACGTCAATCAGGGCCAGCTTAAATTCCTCAATGCCTTGAAGCCCGGCGCGTGGCAGCCCCTGATCCCCATCGGCGCGGTCGGAGAATTTGAGAATCAGAAGCTCACTGTGCTCGGCTTCGTCGTCCGCAGCGTAGAGTTCGATGGCGTAACCTATTTCTGGCAGGAATATCTGCTCTATAACCCGCAGGTGGGATTTCGCTGGCTCGTTGACAGCGACGACCACTGGAACTATGTGCAACCGGTCCCTCCCGGCGAAGTTCGTGAAAACGGCGACTCGGTCACATTTCGCGGCAAGACCTTCCAGCTCTTTCAGGACACGACGGCGCGCACGGAGTATGTCATCGGCGAATTCTACTGGAAGGTCTCGGTCGGCGAAGAGGTGCGCGCCATTGATTACATCAACCCGCCAGAGATGTTATCCGTGGAGATTTCCAACCCCCTCCCCAAAGAGGTTTACAGCCGTCTGGGGAGCACGCCCATCTATTGGTCTTATAAAGAGAAGGGCAAGGCCGCTCCCGAAGCAGGCGAGATCAACTGTTCGTTCGGGACTTACCTCCGCGTCGCGGAGGTGGAAAAAATCTTCGGCGTCACCGGATTGCCGCGCCCTTCCATGGTCGCGCCCAATCAACCGAACCCTTACAAAGGCATCTCCAAAACGTGGATTGCGATTCTTGCGCTGACGCTCCTGGTCGGTATCGCGCTCGCTATCTACGGCTCAATCTCACGTAAACAGGTTTTCAATCAGTCCTACCAGATGCAGCCGCTGCCGAATGAAGATGGGACGCAAGTTATCTTCAGCGAGCCTTTCCAGTTGAGCGGGAACAAAAATATTCACGTCACAGGCAATGCTCCTGTCAGTAACGCCTGGCTGTATGTCGAAGGCGACTTGATTAACGAGGAGACGGGGTTGGTGCAACCCTTCACGCTGCCGATTGAGCAGTACAGCGGCGTCGAAGATGGAGAGTCATGGAGCGAGGGCGGCTCTCAGGAGGAAGTTTATCTCTCGGCGGTCCCGGCGGGCACCTACACCCTGCGGCTCGAAGCGCAGTGGGAGAAGTGGCAGCAAAAGCCTCCGCCGCTCAGCATCCAGATAGAGCAGGGCGTCCCGCGCTTTACGCCTCTCTTCATAGCGCTCGGTCTGATCTCCATCTGGCCGGTTATCGTCATCTTCCTCTCCGTAAAGTTTGAAGGGCGGCGCTGGGGAGACAGCGTGTACGGACCGGCCGGCGGCTCCAGCGAAAGCTCGGACTCAGATTCAGACTCGGAGATAGGCTCAGAATTAAATTCGGATGAAATCATCAGCATCTCTGGCAAGGATTACGGAAAATTTGTTCCCAGAAAGGGAGATCAGTCAACTACCACGTCCTAAAGGAGCGATGGCTTGTCCCTGCTAACCAAACATCTTAGTAACTTTCTCAAGGCTACCGTACTGCGACGAGTGGCGCGAGACTCCAACCTTTGTGTCTGGGTTCACCTGCATAACCAGAGGT
>DASVXV010000015.1:0-46200 GCA_036392495.1 Pyrinomonadaceae bacterium
GCCCCAGCCCGGAGAGCCTTTGCTGTAGAGGTTCTAAAAAATCAACTGATCTGGCCCATTCACACCACCCGGCGGCAGGGACCGGAAGCTGGTGGATATAAAGCTCGTCGAGAAACTGCTTGCGCGTCACCCAGCGTCTTCCGACAGCCGGGTCCATAAGTTGTATCAACGGACCGTGCGTCCGCCAGGCGATCAAGAAATGTGTGACCCCGCTTGCGTGACGGACCACGACTATCGCTGGCAGAGCCTGAGCCGAAGAGAGCAGGACGTGGTCAGACGGCAACATGATCTGCTCGGTGGCGAGACCCAATTGCGCGCCGACCTCTTCCATAGTGTCTATCGAAGTGCCGTCAACATCTGTCTGGCAAGCCTCACGAAGACGACCATAACTGACGTTGATGCCCCACCCTTCGAGCATTGCCTTAAGCGACGCTGGCCCACAGTCCATCATGGAAGTCTGTACAACTTCCGGTATCAGCAGGCGGCGCTTGAAGCCTTCTCTAAATAATTTCATGGTTATCTGGCGGCTGGCTGCGTCGAGGTCAGGGACCTTTCAAGGTATTGCATGACCAACGTCACCGGCGAAGCTTTTTTCACTTCAATCTCGACGGTCCCCGGCAGGCCATGCTGTAAGGGAATCGCAGACACCTGATCGGGGTGAACATCCAGCTCGACGCGCACGCGACCGTCATTCGTCTCGCTAGCAACTGTCGCCACGGTCGCAGCGAGACTCCCGTACTGGCTCCAAGGGAAACCTTCAAGCCGCATGCGTGCCGGTTGGCCGGGCTGAATGCGTCCCAAGGCCGCCTGCGGCGGGAAATAAGCTACAGCACGGATCCCGCCCTCTGGAATAATTGTGCCGAGTTTGGCTCCTTCGTTGACGACAGCACCGACGCGCAAATCCGCGACCTCGCCAACTCGTCCACTGATAGGCGCTTGAATCTGCCGCATCCCTACTTCGTGTTCCATCCGCTTAAGAGTCGCTCTACCAGTTGACATCTGGCCCTCGATGCGCGTGATCTCGCCATTAATCCGCTCAATGCGCGCTTGCCGATCACGCTCCGCAGTGAGGTGCTCCTGTTCCAACCTGCCGATGGCAATGCGCATCCTCTCGGCCACAGCTTCTTGCTCCTCTGCTTTCGACTTGGCGCGCAAGAAATCCAGCTCGGAGATAAAGCCATCCTTATATAGAGGCTCTAACCGCTCCGCTTCGGTTCGAGTAAACTGCGCCGCTGCTGTGGCCTCGCGCAACTGCGCACGCGCTTCGTCAGCGGCCTTGCTCGCTGTCTGTCGAGCTTCTTCGAGCGCACGCTTTTCAGACTCAATCTCATTGCGCAGCGATGTTATCTGTGCGCTCAGAGCAATGGGCTGAGTCCGTTCCTCTTGAAGTTTGAGTTGTTCCGCACCGGCGTCCAGTTCAACCAGCACTTGTCCAGCCTGCACCCGTTGCCCGACTGCCAGGTGATTGGCAATGACTCGTCCTGCTATCGGAGCTTCTATGGGATGAGCTGAGTGCGCAGCTTCGAGTCGGGCTTCGCTGGAGGTTTCGTATAGCGAAACACGGGCAACAAGCGCCCAGCCAACCCAAAGTCCGAGCATAACCGCTGCTATGATGAGCCACCAGGTTGATCCTCGGAGACCAGAAACGGATAAGGAGCGCATCGAACGAGAGAATGCGATTGACATAAATCTTCTCCAGCGAGGCTGGCTGTGGGTGCTTCTTATATTATGCGGAAAGGCAAATTCATTTGGTCTTCAAGGCGGGACACGGAAACCTGAATACAGCACAAGACTGAAGAATAGCTTGAGTCACTGACCAGCGACTGAGGGCGCAATCGCTTCTTTAGATGCAGACCCTCGCACGGTTGCGCCCGGTCGCTGCATTCCACAGTAAATGGCTTCGGGCAATCTACGGTGAAACAGGTGAGTTGTTGCCAAACTTTTCTACCTACGGCTTGGGTGCGCCGTTGGGATCGATTCCGTTTCCCTCGCCAGCTTTGATCTTGCTCTTGATTTTCATATTGTCTCCTTTACTGGTCTCCACCGGAGCCGGTTCCTACATATCCCGCTTTAACTCTACTCTTGACTTTCATCTCATGACCTCCCGTTTAAGTTATGTTCGAGGCTCGGACTCGCGCTGATCGGGCAGAAAATCAGAGCCCCGAATTCTTATGGCCTTCTCTGGAGAAGAATGGGGAGACCTGAACCGCTGTCATTACGGCTTCGGCGTGCCGTGGGGATCAAGTCCGCTCCCCTCGCCAGCCTTAACTCTAGTCTTTACTCTCATCAGGAGCCTCCTTTCAGGAAAGACGGAACAACTAACCCGGACCCTTTTAAGGCTTCGGTGTGCCGTTGGGGTCGAAACCGGGTCCCTCGCCTGCTTTGACTCTGGTCTTGACTCTCATCTTGGGGGCCTCCTTTCATGAAGATGGGGGAGCTAAACTTTCACCCTGACGGCAACGGCCTAGCCGTTACTATCTATACGCAGTCCAGAACCTGCTTTAACTTTGGTCTTGACTCTCATGGCGCGTCCTCCTTCCAAGAAGATGTTGAATTGGACTGTTGCCTTTCAACCTAAGACCACTCCTGATAGCTGTCAATCCCTTTCGCGCATAATTGATTTTTCTTAAAAATTTTTGATTTTTCATGATTTCAACTCCCCCCAGTGATTGAGCAAATCATTGGGTCCGAAAGCTTAAGATTTAACTGGATCGGTGGGAAAGGCTCTGCTCTTTAGTGCTCAAGGGGTGCCACTTCGGGATATTGGGAGAGATAGGTCAAAGCAGTGGATGGATGCTGGAACGGACGCCAGCATCCATTCACTTATGGTAACTAGTTGCGCTAGCCGTTCGGGTCAATCCCGCATCCATTACCGGCCTTCACTCTGGTCTTAACCTTCATGGGCCCTCTCCTTTCATCAATTGGGAATCACAGAAATGGTTTGTGCTTGTGGCGTCGGCTAACCGTTAGGGTCTATAGCCCAGGTCCCGCCAGCCTTAACTTTAGTCTTGATCTTCATGACAGAATCTCCTTCCATTAGAAATCCTGAGGCGGAGAAATCTTAACTGGACCCGCCGCCCGGCCAGAGGCTCACGGGCGGCCATGCGGGTCCAGTGATGATGTGTCTCCCGCTTTCACTCTGGTCTTCACTCTCATGAACTTCTCCTCTCGTCGTTTAAGAAACTCAGAACAGGTTTGCTTAGTGCTTGTGCTTCGGCCCGCCCAGAGGGCATCCTGCACTTCCTTCACCGGCCTTTACTCTGGTCTTAACCTTCATAACAGAATCTCCTTTCAGAAATTACTCTGCGTGAGAAGCGGTCTGGTCTTTTACGCTCAAGGCCTTGGGCCAGGCTCAAGGCCCTGAGCGAGACTCTTGCTGCTACGGCGAAGATCAACCGTTCGGGTCTCTGGCCGATGCTTCACCCGCTTTCACTCTCGTTTTGACTTTCATGATCGCTCCTCCTTTCATAAGCAGTGAATATCTGCCCGCTTACTGTTTTAATATCCAATGCTACGAGTTTTTGTCCTGCGCGGCTTATCGGAAATTCATCCTAAAATTCTCCCGGAAATCTCCTGGCGGATATTTATGCGCCCGAACCGACGTGTCAGCAGAATTGCTATAATACTGAGCGGATACACGCATGCGCCGCTTTTAGAGGGAGTGTCCGTAAAAGTTTTTAGTTCTCATTCAATTTTTACGAATTTTTAGACCGCCGATGAACGATCCGCCAAAATCTTTTTACGAATTCGGACCTTTCCGTATGGACATCCGGCGACGACTCCTGCTGCGCGACGGTGTGCTGGTCCCGCTGGCTCCGAAGGCTTTCGAGACGCTGCTCGTTCTCATCCTAAACAGCGGGCGGGTCATGACAAAGAAGGAGCTGGTCGAGACCATCTGGCCTGACACTTTCGTCGAGGAAAGTAACCTCGCCCAGCACATCTTCCTGCTCAGGAAAGCGCTGGGCGAGGAGAAGAGCGAGCATCGGTACATCGTTACATCCCCGGGCGTCGGCTACCGCTTCGTCGCGCCGGTGAGAGAGTCAGTCCTTCCCAACTCCACCCCGACGCCGCAGAGCCAGGAACGGACCGACCACACAGAAAAGATTGAGGCGGCGACTTCGATGGCCGTCCTCCCTTTCAAGCCACTCGACGCGACGGAAGGAGACGAATTCCTCGGACTGGGAATTGCAGACGCGCTGATCATGAGGCTCAGCGGCCTGAAGCTCGTGCGGGTGCGGCCAACGACCGCAGTTCTCAAATATGCCGAATCGAATCAGGACCCGTGGCAGGCTGGAAGCGAGTTGAACGTGGACACGTTGCTCGACGGTGTTTACCAGCGCCACGGTGATCAGGTCAGAGTGTCCGTTCAACTCATCAGGGTAAAAGACGCAACCACACTTTGGGCGGCCAAGTTCGATGAGAGCTTCACCAACATCTTCGCCATTCAGGATTCGATCTCGGAGCAGGTCGCGCGGGCGCTCGAACTGAAACTGAGCGGCGAGGAGCGAAGACAGCTCAGAAAAAACTACACTGACAACCCCGAAGCCCTTCAGGCTTACATCAAGGGCAGGTATTTCTGGAATAAGCGGACGGCCAAAGACCTAAGGAAAGGCATCGAGTATGCGCGGCAGGCCATCGAAATTGACCCGACCTACGCGCCCGCTTATGTTGGGCTGGCGGACTGCTACAACCTGCTGGCGGGACACGGCGGGCTTCCGCCGATGGAAAACTTTCCGAAAGCCAAAGCAGCGGCGTTGCGTGCGCTCGAAATTGATGAGACGCTCGCTGAGGCTTATTCCTCGCTGGGTTTCGTCCAGTACCGTTTCGACTGGAACTGGAGTGAGGCGGAAGAGAATTTTCGGCGGGCTATTGAGCTGAAGCCGAATTACCCTACCGCGCATCACTGGTATGGGGAGTCTCTACTTCCACAGGGACGCTTCGAGGAATCAATCGCCGAAATGAAACGGGCACTCGAACTCGACCCCCTCTCACTCCCCATCAACACGGATTTGGCTCAGTCCTTCTTCTTCTCACGTCGCTACGACCATTGTGACGAGCAGATTCAAAAGACGCTGGAACTGGATCAGAACTTCGCACGCGCCCGCATCATCGCCGGCATGTCTGCTGAGCAAAGAGGTCTGTATCAAGAAGCCGTTATGATGTTCCGTAAAGCGGCGGAGCTTTCGGACAACAATCCCCTCGCTTTGTCGGGGCTGGGACACACCCTGGCGACAGCCGGAAGCAGCGTAGAGGCTCGACAAATTCTCGAACAACTGCTGAGGCTGTCGGAGCGGCAGTACGTTTCGCCTTACAATTTGGCGGTTGTCTACTTAGGGCTTGGCGAGAAGGAGTTGGTTTACGAGCAACTCGAAAGAGCCTTCCAACATAGGGACGTGTGGCTCGTGTGGATCAAGGTCAGCCCCCTATTCGACTCCTTGCGTTCGGACGCTCGGTTTGCAGAGTTGCTGCGGCACGTAGGCCTATCAGGTACGCACGGCTGAACGCGCAGGTCTCTCATAGGTTCCACTAAAGACGCTCGATTAAAGCGGAAAAGAATCAGGCAGATCGCAGACGCCTTCCGCGCGGCCAACTACACGCCGGAGGAAGTCGAACTTCTGACCAGCACCGTGCGCTCCCGCATCAAGGAACTGGCGCAGATACAGTGAGGAGAATATCGTTGAGTTGAACGATAAATACGCCCCTTCGATCGCCCGGCAGTCAGTAGCCACGACTACGAACTACGACCACCGGGTCTTCTCCCTTCGGAGGCCCGAACAGGCGGGCGGCCAAAGCATCAAGACTTTTATCCGCCTCCTCGGAGGTATCGTCCGCCACCACGATGCGCGCGAAATCCCCGGAAATCGCTCGCCCCTTTGTTGCCGGAAAGAACAAGGCATGACCAAGTAGCTTGTCTAAAATTGAGGAGCGCACCTCGTAGATCAGGAGCAGCGTCTCCGCGAAACGTATGTAAACGTTCGTTATCTGCCCCAGCAGCTTCCCGCCTTCGGTCACCACATTCACCCCGATGAGGTTATATTTCGCAAGGGGCAATATTTTTAAGGGAGAATCTTGTGCGGGGGCGGCTGACTCGTCATAGTTGATCATCACGGCGTCCGGGCCTACCCCGTAAACCTCGCCGTAAGCGACGCACCGTAAACTCTCGTCGGGCATCCGAACTACGAGACCGGCCAGCTCGCCTCTCGCTGGATCTATGATGAGGTCATGGACCTGCCCCATTTTATTTGCAGTCGCGCGCGAAACGACTGCCCTGCCGATTAAAATATCAATTAGATGGATGTTGCCTGCGGACGTCATTGTCTTTCACCTGCTTATTTGTGCCCGCGCTACGGCGCAGAGTGGGCAGAGCTTGTACAGAAGGGAAGGGGGCGGCTGCTCTGCCATCACGCGGGCCGGGAGGCGCGGCTCTCGCACATTCTTTACGCTGCCCTTCGTTGACAGGTTGCACATGGTGCGGTAACCGCCAGCAACCGTTACAAGGTGATAATGTGGATCGCCTGTGAATACGGCATAAGCCATTATCCGCTCTCCACCGCTTTGTCAGTGGGGACCACTCATGTCGAACAATAAGGGTTAGAATGTAATCTATAACCGCAGTTATAACTATTGCAAGCTCAAAAGGCGCGGTGTTGCGCGTCCAGCATGAAATTAATACTCACACGGAAGAAAATGGCAGACAGCTCTCCGTCCGGTAAGCCACGTCTGTGTTAAGATTCTGACGCCCGGCGACGGATTAGAAACCGACGATGAAGATTAGAAAGATTATCTGCGGACGCAACCACTGTCTTCTTCAAGCCGCCGTCCTTGCGATCCTCGCGCTCGTCAACTTAGCGTTGGCGGCGCAGTCATCCGATGCCATCGGCATCAAAAACTTCGGCAAGGTCAACGACCACTACTATCGCGGCTCGCAGCCGGACGCGGAAGATTTTGCCAAGCTGAAGAGGCTAGGAATCAGGACGGTCATTGACCTGCGCAAAGACAGCGAGGAGGAAGCGCCCGCTTGGGCGCGCGCCGAAGGCTTGCGGTATTTCAATATTCCATTGACGACCAGGCAGCCGGCGACTGAAGAGCAGGTCGCGTATTTCCTCAAGTTGGTTGATGACCCTGCCAACTGGCCCGTCTATGTCCACTGCAAGGGCGGGCGTCACCGCACAGGCGAAATAACGGCCATCTACCGCATCACACACGATGGCTGGACGGCTGACCAGGCTTACCTGGAGATGAAGAAGTACGACTTTGAGGACAGCATCTTCTACCCCAGGACACTCAAGAAGTACGTTTACTCATTCTACGACCGTTACGCCGCGGACAGCGCCCTGCGCGTGCAAAAGTAGAAGAAGTTTACGCCGGGGCATCCCATTACCCTCGCCTGCGAGTGGTACGGGGTGTGCAATCCATATAAGCGGATTATAGATAAGCCGAAGCCGGGCGACCCTTCGCGAGAACCGGGCCGCCCGCGGGTTGTAGGCTCTTTTCACACTCGGAGTTTTAAGGGTCACTGATGTCGTTGCCAAGGCGGCTTGGGGGAGCCTCAAGGCACATCAGTGGCCTTTTTTTAGCGAACGTTCTCGTTCGAAGAGTCACCGGGGAAGTTATCTCTTATCAATCAGCCTGGAGCGCGCTGCATGATTGGTACGCGCCCGTGGGGTCAATCGCTGAAGCCCCCTGCTCGATGTGCCTGATGATCCCGTCCTTATCCACAGTGAAAGTGGCGCGCGTGCCGAAGCCTTTCTCTTCGTCAAAGATGCCGTAGTCTTTAACCACCTTGCGCTTGAAATCGCTGAGCAAAGGGAAAGTTACCCCGATGTCTTCCTTGAAGCGTTTGTTGGCCGCGTAGCTGTCAACGCTGATTCCCAGAACCTGCGTGTTGCTCTTCTCGAACTTGGCGATATCAGCCTGATACGCCTTCAACTCCTTCGTTCAACCGCCGGTGAAGGCCAACACGTAGAAGGCGAGCACGACGTTCTTCTTGCCGCGAAAATCGCTCAGTCTCACCGGCTGGCCCTCTGTGTCGGTGAGCGTGAAATCGGGCGCGGGGTCGCCCACCTTCAAATGCGTCTGCGGCGCGGAGGGCAACTGAGGTGCTGGAGCGTCGCCCGCCCCTTTTGAGGAATTTGCGGCGTTGGCGCTCATTGAGTTGCTGTTGGGTTGAGTTGCCGTCTGACACGATAGACTGCAAACGGACAGCCCTATGATTAACGGCGCGAGCGTCGAGATTCTTTTCATCAAACCATCTCCTTCCACAAACCGGCCATAAAGAAGATTAGCCCCAGAACGAGACGCGCGAAGAAAATCAACCAACTGCGCTCAATTCTATGACCGCACTTGCTGTTCATGGCGGCTGTCTCAAACCGCGTAGAGATTCGCTGGCAGCTTCGTAGGGTGAGGATAATATCACGGCAGACGCAAAGGGCGATTATAAAACAGAGTCGCGCCCGTACCGATTTTGTTTGGCAATAATTCAGGGTCTATTCATTCTCGACGGAAAGAGAACGATCCACGAAGCCACACGAAACGACACGAAATTGCTGTGGTTTGTTTCGTGTGGTTTCGTGGACAGTGCTGTTTCTCCACTTTCCTCAGTCTCGAAAATGAATAGACCCTGGGCAATAATTCTTGATGCCTATCGCTCTCGGGGAGTAGGATATTAATCCATCCGTTAAAGGTTAGCGTGGATGCTATGGTTCGCACCACAATCGCAATCGGCGGATTCTCGTCAGAGGTTGGTAAGACCACGCTTCTGTGTGAACTGCTCCGCGCCCTTCCCGGCTGGGAGGCGATCAAGCTGACGCGCGGCCACTATCGTTCGTGCGGCAAAGACCCGCACGCCTGCTGCGTCAGCCACCTTCTGGGCGATGAGCCGCTCGTCCGTTCAGGACGTCGAGAGACATACGCTCCGAGCAAAGATACAGGACGTTACTGGGATGCAGGGGCTTCCAACGTTCATTGGGTGATCGTGACGGACGCACAGGTCGAGCAGGGTATTCGTCTGGCGCTCGGACGAGTCCGCGCGCCGGGCGTGCTGATCGAAGGCAACAGCTTCCTGAAATTCGTTGACGTGGATTTCGCTCTTATGGTGGCGCGCGCGGACGGCGGGCGGATCAAACCTTCGGCGCGACGCGCGTTGAAGTTTTGTTCCGCCCTCTACCTGTTCGATGAGGCGGATGAGAGGGACGCACGCGAGCGATTTGCGCTATGGCTTCAGAATGCCGCCGAAAGGGACCTTCTCTCCGCGCTTCCTGTTTACACGCGCGAAGAGCTTCCGCGACTGATCGCGCGCATCAGTGAAATTCATGCGCCACTTCTGACATAAGCGGCTCGCCGGTTTAGACAATGGCCTGGGAACCTTCCTCAAAGTTAAAGAACTCTTGGGACTCGATGATCCGAAGGGCCGAGCATCTCGTCGCTAAAAGTGATGCGACCCATGAATTGCTGGCCTTTTATACAGAGCTGTTACGTGCGCAGAAGGGGATTTACGAATTCTTGCGCAGCCGTAAAGACTGGCTCCCTTCGGGAATACTTGAAGAAGATTTGCCGACCGCTCGCGTGATGTTGCCTGAGTTGATACGAACGATGGAGGCGAGCGGCCCGGCTGCGCTGGTCGAAGAGGCGCAAAGGCTACGGCGAGCGGGTGAGACGGAGGTTGACCATCTGCTACTGGAGCAGTGGCGCGCGCCTTCTGATCTTCAATTTTTCGAGAAGGCTTTTCTTCAACCATACGCCCGCTGGCTGGCAGAATCCGGCGGGCACCCTGTGGATAGAATTTTTGAGAAGCACGAGAGCCGCTGCCCGTTCTGCGGCGGCAAACCTCAGGTCAGCTCTCTTCAAACCAAAGAGGCTTCTTCGGAAAGCGGTGGGCGCGATCTGCTCTGTTCGACCTGTCTGACCGTATGGCCTTTCCGCCGCGTCGTCTGCGCGCATTGCGGAGAGGAACGCCCCGCCAAACTCGGATATTTTCATTCGCCAGAATATGACCACGTGCGAATCGAAGCCTGCGATACCTGCCGTCACTACATTAAGGGCGTTGATCTGACGCGGCTAGGTCTGGCAGTTCCGCTCGTTGACGAAATCGCGGCGGCCCCTCTGGACGTGTGGGCGCAGGACCACGGCTACACGAAAATTGAACTGAATCTGGTGGGGCTGTAAGGCTAGCAATGGTTTTAGGACGCGCCCTAAAATCAGACGTTGACATTTACCCGGACGAGGCATAATCTTTTCGGCAAACCAGAAAAATAGAGGCTCATAGCACTTAAATCGGAGAAGAAAAAGTGAGCCGCATCGCATCGCTCACGATCATATTCCCGGCGGGCCAACGAGCTAGTGGAGATTTCCGCCATTCTGATGTCGTTGGCATATCTCCTCAAGCGCGTGCTCACCAAACCTTCCCTCGTATCCACGGCCTTTTCTGCCAAAGGAGTCGTCCGGTATGGACCGAAGAACCTTTATCAAGACTACAGTCGTCGGAGGCGCAGCCGTAACGGTATTCGGTTTTCAGTTAGCGCCGGTCCGCGCGCAGACGCGAGGCTTAAAGATCGCGCGCACGACCGAGACGCGCTCGACCTGCCCATATTGTTCCGTCAGTTGCGGCGTCATCATCCATACGCTTGGCGATAAGGCTAAGAACGCTATCCCGCAGGTGGTGCATGTTGAGGGCGACCCCGACCACCCGATCAATCGCGGCACGCTCTGCCCGAAGGGCGCTTCGCTCGAACAGGACATCCTGAACGAGCGTCGGTTATTAAAACCGCAGGTGCGTCGCCCAAGCTCGGACCGCTGGGAGGACATCTCCTGGGACCAGGCTTTCGACGAGATCGCGCGCAAAGTGAAAGAGACGCGCGACGCGACCTTCGTCGAAAAAGATGACCAGGGGAACACGGTCAATCGCTGCGAAGGCATCGGCTGGACTGGCGGATGCACGGACACCAACGAACTGAACTATCTGGCGGTCAAAGCGATGCGCGGGATGGGGGTCTGCTACTTCGAGACGCAGGCCCGTGTTTGACACGGTCCGACGGTCTCAAGTTTGGGACCCACATTCGGACGCGGCGCGATGACCAACGGCTGGATCGACATCAAGAACACGGACATGATGTTGATCATGGGGGGAAACCCTGCCGAGAATCACCCGTGCGGCTTCAAGTGGCCGATTGAAGCCAAGCTCCACCGCAACGCGAAGATGATCGTCGTTGACCCGCGCTTCACGCGCACGGCCGCGACCGCCGACCTCTTCTTGCAGATTCGCGCGGGCACGGACATAGCCTTCCTGGGCGGCCTCGTCAACTACGCCATCGAGAACAACCGCATCGCTCGCGACTATCTCATCAACTACACCAACGCGGCCTTCGTCGTTAAAGACGGATTCAAGCTGCCCGAGGACGGACTCTTTTCCGGCTTCGACGCCGGAGAGGAAACTTACGACAAGGCGACCTGGAACTATGAAGAGGGAGGCAACCTCGGCCCGAAGACCGGGAGTGTTGGCGTGGCGGCAGCACCTTCGTCAGGCTCGAAGACCTCTTCGCCGCAAGTCGCCTCGAAGCCTTCGACGCCGCCGGACAAGGGGCAGTCGGCTGCGGGCGGTCAGATGAACACACAAACAGGCGGCGGGCACCAGGCCGCAGGCGGGCCGGGAGCAGCGGCGCAGGGTGGTCCGAAGCCTCCGCCGGACTTGCCGTCAAACGTCGCCTATGATCTCTCGCTCGAACACGAACGCACAGTCTTCCAGTTGCTCAAGAAGCAATACGCGCGCTACACGCCCGAGATGGTCGAGCGCATCACGGGCATACCGCGTGATCAATTCCTCAAAGCCGCCGACCTCTTCACCTCCATACGCAAGGACGGCGACATGAAGAAGGCCGGGACGATCATCTACGCCGTCGGCTGGACGCAGCACACCTCTGGGACGCAGATCATCCGCACGGCGGCCATACTGCAACTCCTGCTCGGCAACGTCGGACGCGCGGGCGGCGGCGTCAACGCCCTGCGCGGCCACTCCAACATACAGGGCGCGACGGACATGGGCGGCGTCTTCGACATCTTCCCCGGCTACCTGAAAATCCCGGCCCCGACCGACACGGATCTTGCCACGTTTCTTAAACGGACGACGCCAACGGTGTCGAAGCCCGACGCTTGGGATTCGTACAACTACTGGTCGAACACGCCAAAGTTCATGGTCTCCTTCCTCAAGGCGATGTACGGCGACTCTGCGAAGAAGGAGAATGATTTCGCTTACCACTACCTGCCCAAAATTGACCGCAAGTATTCCTGGACTGAGATGTGGGACTTCATGTACCAGGGGCAGGTCAAGGGACTCTTCGCCTTCGGCATGAACGGCGTGGCGATTGGCCCGAACTCGCGCAAGAACATCGAGGCATTGAAGAAGGCCGACTGGCTGGTCGTGTGCGAAATCTACCCGGAAGAGACGAGCGAGTTCTGGAAAGCGCCGGGAACTACGAAAGAAGAGATGGCGAAGATAGGAACGACCGTTTATCGTCTGCCCGGCGCAGGTTTCGCCGAAAAGGACGGCACGTTCGTCAACTCCGCGCGCTGGCTTCAGTGGAAGTACGTGGCCTTACCTCCGCCCGGGCAGGCCAAAGTGGATCAGGAGATTCTCGCGCGCATCTTTCTCAAAGTGCGCGAGCTTTACCAGAAGGAGGGCGGCAAGTTCCCTGACGCGATTCTGAACCTCTCCTGGAGCTACACGACGCCGGAGAATCCTTCGTTAGCGGAAGTGGCGAAGGAGATTAACGGGCGTGCGCTCGCGGACCTGACGGACGAGAAGCAGCCCGGCGTCACCGTCAAAGCCGGGCAGCAGCTTCCGGGTTTCGCGTGGCTGCGTGACGACGGCACGACCACGTGCGGCAACTGGCTCTACTCGGGTTCGTGGACCGAAGCCGGCGCTCAGATGCAGCGGCGCAGCACTGATGATCCATCGGGCCTCGGTATCTACCCGAACTGGGCCTGGTCTTGGCCCGCCAACCGCCGCGTGATGTATAACCGTGCCTCGTGCGACCCGTCAGGCCAGCCTTATGACAAGGAGCGGCGACAGGTCTGGTGGAACGAAGCGCAACAGAAGTGGGTCGGCAACGACGTGCCTGACTTCAACGTGGATTCGCCGCCGCAGGACCACATGGGTCCGTTCATCATGAATCCTGAAGGTGTGGGGCGCATCTTCGCTCCGCTCGCGGCCTTCGCCGACGGGCCTTTCCCCGAGCACTATGAGCCGGTGGAGAGTCCCATCATGAATCCGCTGCACCCAAGCCAGTCGAACAACCCCGTCGCCAAGAAGTACAAGTCGGACCTGGACAAGTTCGGCACGCCCGCCGAAGGGTTCAACGTCGTCTGCACCACGTACCGGCTGACGGAGCACTATCACTACTGGACGAAGAACAACCCTATGAACGTCCAGCTCGTGCCGGAGCCTTTCGTCGAGATTCCGGCGCAACTCGCGGACGAGATGGGAATCAGGGGCGGCGAGAAAGTTAAGGTGACGAGCGCGCGCGGCGTCTATGTGGCGAAGGCCATGGTGACCAAGCGCATCAAGCCGATGATGATTGACGGCAAGAAGACCTACCAGATCGGCATCCCGATTCACTGGGGCTATCGCGGGATCAAGGAGGACGAGGGGCTGACCGCGCTGACGCCCGCCAATCAATTATCGCCCGCCGCCATTGATCCGAACGCTTACACGCCCGAGTACAAAGGCTTCCTTGTCAAGATCGAGAAGGCCTGACGATTGCGGAATGCGGATTTCGGATTGCGGATTGAAAAGGCGGGCGTACAAGAAAGGGTTTTCGGTTTTTAATCCGCAATCCGCATTCCGCATTCCGCAATGGAGAGAGTATGAGCGACGAAAGAGTGTTGCAGATTCAGCAAATCTCGGCCCACCCCGGACCCGTCCCCGGCCAAGGCACGCAGCGCGCCGTCGAAGTCTGCAAGTACATAGACGTGACGACCTGCATCGGCTGCAAGGCGTGCGAGGTGGCCTGTGTTGAGTGGAACGATCACCCGTTTCGTGAGACGACCTTTGATAATACTTACCAGACGATGCCCACGACCGAGTGGAACTACTGGAATCTTATCAAATTCGCCGAGCAGGAACGTGAAGGAAACCTGATGTGGCTGATGCGAAAAGATCAGTGCATGCACTGCGCCGACCCAGGGTGTCTTCGGGCGTGCCCGGCTGACGGCGCAATCGTTCAGTACACGAACGGCATCGTTGATTTCCAGCAGGAGAACTGCATCGGCTGCGGCTACTGTATCTCTGGCTGCCCCTTCGACATTCCGAAGTTCAACCCGAAGACGAAGAAAGTTTTCAAATGCACTCTTTGTTCCGACCGCGTCGGCGAAGGGCTTGAGCCTGCGTGCATCAAGGCTTGCCCGACGGGCTGCCTGCGCTTCGGGACGAAGGACGACATGCTCGCTTTAGCCAACACGCGCGCGCAGCAGTTGGTGCAGATTTCGGGCTTCAAGAACGCGGGCGTCTATGACCCGCAGTCTATAGGTGGCACGCACGTCATCTACGTGCTACATGACATCACGCAGCCTGAGTTGTATGGCGGATTGCCGAAGAACCCTATGATCCCGCCGAGTTACACCATCTGGAAGTGGCTCGCCAAACCCGCAGGGCTTGTGATGGCCGCGTTCGGCCTCCTGGCAGTCTTCTTCCACCGCATCACTGTCGGGCCTAAATTGCCGCAGCCGGAGCCGGAAGCCTTTGAGACTGAGCCTCAGGATGAGGTGGAGACGAAGAGGAAGGAGAAACCATGAGCGATGCGGTAGAACGCTTTGACGAGAAGGCGAGGCGTGAGCTCGGGCGTGTCAGTCAAACCGTCATTCATCGCGGCGAACTACTGCGACACCCTGTCTATACACGTGTGTTGCACTGGCTGGTGGCGATCTCCTTCATTCTCTCGCTGCTCTCCGGTTTTGCGATCTACTCGCCCTGGCTCTACCGCTGGCTCACGCCGATCTTCGGAGGCGGCGCGATGACGCGCTTCCTGCATCCCTGGTTCGGCCTCCTCTTCGACATCGCCTTCTTCTTCCAGTTTCTCAACTGGTTCGTGCCGATGTCCTGGACGAAAGCGGACAGCCGTTGGATGCGGCGCATCAAGGCGTACACGACAAACAAGGAGAAGCTTGAGCCGAAGGACGTAGGCTTCTTCAACGGCGGGCAGAAAATCTACTTCTGGTCAATCGTCTTCAGCAGCCTTCTCTTTCTCATCACAGGGATATTCCTGTGGATTGACGATGTGGTGCCACGCTGGTCGGTCGCCGTCAGCTACGTCGTCCATGACATCGCGGCGCTTCTGATGTTAGCGGGGTTCATCATACACATCTACGAAGGCACTGCGGCGCAGCCCGGCACCTTCCAGGCGATGACCAGCGGCACGGTAAGCCGTGAGTGGGCCTGGACGCATCATCCGGCGTGGTATGAGGAGGTGACGGGGCGCGACCCGCGTGAGGACTACGAGCAAGCTAGGCGTCGCCAAATAGAACGCGCGCGCGCAATTGAGGCGTGGGAGCAAGAGCAGGACGCGCGCGAGCGACGGGACGAGACCGGCCCAGGAGAGTTGTCGGTTTAAAACGGCGGGGTGATGCGCCCTCGCATGAGATTAAGCGCCTTCCCCTTGCTAACCCGGCGAGGTCTTTGAGGAAGTACTGACTTGAAAACCAATTGACTTGCTGGCAGACCTGACGTCTTTCTGCGCATATTTTAAGGCAGTATAAAGTCGTTCAGTGAATCTTTCAGATGGTTAATAGAGACCATGTCGTCACAGCCTCGGACAAATAGTTTTGCGGCGTGAACAAATTAACGATCAGAAGAATCGCTGGGGTTGCCATGATCGCGTTGGCGGGCTGGGCAAACGGCTGTGTGCGGCCCAAGCCGAAACTGCAACCCGATCTGGCCCAAATCTTTCGCCCAGCCGCGCGGCGGACCGGCAAAACTCCGATTATCGTCATCCCCGGCATGCTAGGCTCTCGTCTTGTGAATAAGAGGACAGGGGAGAAAGTGTGGCCGCGCGCGCATCCGAAAGAGGAAGACCTGAGACTGCCCGTCTCCCCCGACCTGAAAGGGAATCGGGACGACGTAGTAGCCACCGACGTCGTGGAGGCGGCCAAGCTAGGCTTCCCCATCCCGGAGGTAAAAGTCTACGAGGAGTTGACTGACGCCCTCGCCAATCATGCGGGCTACAAACGCGGCAGCATTGATGACCCGCAACCTGGCGGCGACAGCGACACCTTCTATCTGTTTGCCTACGACTGGCGGCGCGACAACGTCGAGGCGGCTCAACTGCTCGCCGAAAAGATCGCCCGTCTCAAACAGAAACTACGACGCCCAGACCTGCGGTTCAATCTGATCGCACACAGCATGGGCGGGCTGATCGCCCGCTATTACCTGATGTACGGTGGGGCGGACGTGCTCACCCGGGCGGGGGCGCAAGTGACTTGGGCCGGCGCCGCAGACATAGACAAGCTGATTCTCGTAGGCTCTCCCAACGAAGGTACTATGCAATCGTTACAGGCATTGGTCGAGGGCTTCCCGGTGGCTAAAGGCGGCCTCGGGTTCTTCGGTGAGGTCGAAGCCGACACCGTCTTTGCGATGCCCGCCGCATTTCAACTACTGCCGCATCGAGGGAGCCAGGAGTTCTATGACGGCAACCTTCAGCCTGTATCAGTGAATTTATATGAGGTCGAGGCGTGGCGGCGCTACCGCTGGTCAATCTTCGATCCGGCTTACCGCCGCTCTCTCGCAAAGAAGGTGCAGAAAGCGTTCGGCCCCGATTGGCAACGGCACTTCGACGCACATTTAGCCGAGCGGGAGGCGTACCTGAAAGTAGTTCTCGTCCGCGCATGCCTCTTCAGCGAGGCGCTCGACAAAAAGGCCGACTTAGCGAATCCACTGAAGGTCTTTATTTTCGCAGGCGACTGTGAGCCTACGCTCCGGGCGGCCCTCATTCTCGAAGAGGGTGGTCAGACTAAAACAATTTTCCGCCCCCATCAGGCGAAATCGAAGGGCAACGCTTTGACACAACCTCAAGTCGAGGCCAGGCTGTTCGAGCCGGGCGACGGGCGCATCACCCGGCGGTCAGCTTTGGCCGTCAGCCACGACGACTCAATCAGTGACAGGTCGAACCTTTCTTTCACAATCTTCGGGTGCGAGATTCACGGCGACCTGCCCAACAACCCGACCTTTCAGGATAATCTGCTGAGCATTTTCATCAAATAACCCAGGTTGCTAATTATAGATGGTTTGAAATTATTTCAATTGCCACTAGCTTTAGCTAGTGGATTAAGGATGCTCTAAGCTTTTCGGCTTTAGCCGAATGCTAAATAAAATCCTCTTCCTTATTGCTTTAGCCTAATGATTCGGCTAAAGCCGATTCTTTTTAACCCTCCTTCTCCACTAGCTGAAGCTAGTGGCAATTGATAACTACCAACACGGCGCGAGGCAGCGCCGCTGGAGACAGGTGCGCGCGCCGTGCTCTATGATGTACACTCTGGGTCATTCCCCTTAACTCCAACCGGAAGAGGACGGGCATGGCGGAGAGCGTCAGCTACCGATCCATTGTCGCGGCGAGCCAATACGTCTCATGGCTCTTGGGTCAACTCCTGCGGGTGCGCTACTCCATCCGCGCCCATCGCCCCGCCGGACTCTTCGAGCGCGACTCCGAGCACTGCCTCATCCTCGCACCTAATCACCAAACCTTCCTCGATCCTTTGCTGCTGACGGTCGCGCTGGGCTACCGCCGCTGGCGCGCCTTGCTCCCGGTGCGGACGCTGGGGGCGCACGACTTTCGCGGCCCTCTGCAATGGTTTAAGCCCCTGATCAAAATCGTCTACAGGCTGGAGGGCGTAATCGAACTCCCGCCGGAAGAGGCGGACGATAAATCACTCCCGGAGAAGCTCCGGGGCCTGCTCGTGGCGCTCCACCACGGCGACGTGGTAGCACTCTTCCCCGAAGGAGAAATCTGGCGGAAGCAAGAGCCTCCCGTCGGGGAATTCGCGCCCGGAGTCGTCTACCTACACAGGCGATCAGGCGCGCCCGTTGTGCCGATTGCCGTCTGGATGAGCGAACGAAAGTGGCCGCGCCGCCGCTACGTGGCTCAGTTCGGACGGCCCATCCGTATCCCGGAGCATCTTGATCAGGACGCCGGTGCGGCGTGGTTGCGGGAGCGTGTGCTGGCGCTTTACGAAGAGGCCAAACAGGAGAGAGAGCGATGAACGAGCGCCCAAAGCTTTACAGAGATGTGGAAGCTTGCGTCGAGGAGACGCTTCGCAAGGTCGGACGGCGCATCAGTCTCGGCACACCGCTCGGACTCGGCAAGGCGAACCACTTGGTCAATGAGTTCTTCCGGCGCGCGCGTGAAGACCCGAAGATTGACCTGCACATTTACACCGCGCTCTCGCTCGCCCGGCCACACTGGAAGGGCGACTTGGAACGGCGCTTCTTGGAGCCGCTCGCGGAGCGACTCTTCGGCGGCTATCCCGAATTGGAGTACCTCGATCCTCTCAAGCGCGGGAAGCTGCCCGAGAACATACGGGTCACGGAGTTCTATTTCCAGCCAGGGAGCTTCCTCGACAGTCCACTTGCCCAGCAGAGTTACATCAGCAGCAACTACTCTCATGTGGTGCGCGATCTGCTGGATGCTCGGATCAACGTGCTGGCTCAGCAGGTCGGCAAAATGGAGGAGGACGGCGCAACCCATTACAGCCTGAGTTGCAACACAGACCTCACGCTGGACATAGTGCCGCGCCTGCGCGAGGCGGAGCGCCAGGGAGCGAATGTCGCAATCCTGGCTCAGGTGAACCCCAATTTACCTTTTATGTTTGGGGACGCGGTCGTCGCGCCCGCTTACTTCGACGCCGTCGTTGACGAGCCGAAATACGCCTTTACTCTCTTCGGCACGCCGAACGAGGCCGTGAGCACCACTGATTATCTAATCGCGCTCCACGTCAGCGCCCTCATCCGAGACGGCGGCACGCTTCAGATAGGAATCGGCGCGCTTGAGGATGCGGTCACCTACGTGCTGAAGCTCAGGCACGAGCAGAATGATCTCTATCGTGAAATACTCACGGAGGCCGGAACGTTTGAGCGGTTCGGACAGGCGATTGAGCGGCTGGGCGGAACCGGGCAGTTCGAGCGGGGGCTTTATGCTTCGTCGGAGATGCTTGTTGATGGCTTCCTCGAACTCTACCGCAGCGGAATTCTCCGGCGGAAAGTCTATCAGCATCCGGGCTTGCAACGGCTACTGAATGATGGCCGCATCAGTGCAGAGGTGACGCCCGCGACGCTTGAAGCACTAATGGAAGCCGGAGTCATTTCCGCCAGGTTGACTCAGCAGGACTTTGCCTTCCTCCAAGAGGTCGGAATTTTAAGACCGGAGTTGGAGTATGAGGCTGGCGCTATCCGTTTAGACGATGGCATACGCATTCCTGCAAATCTGTCGGAGGAAGAGGCGAGGGACGAGATCGGTCGGCGCTGCCTCGGCGCGCAGTTGAAGGGCGGACACTTCGCACACGCCTGCTTCTTTTTGGGGCCCCGAAAGTTCTACGAGACCTTACGCCGGATGGACGCTACGGAGCGCGAGCAGATCTGCATGACCAGTATCTCCTATGTGAACGAACTCTACGGGGAGGAAGGTCTCAAGCGTTTGCAGCGCAAAGCGGCCAGGTTCGTGAACACCGGAATGGTCGTCACGCTCCTTGGCGCCGTCGCGTCCGACGGGCTGGAGGACGGGCGCGTCGTGAGTGGCGTCGGCGGGCAGTATAACTTCGTGGCAATGGCGCACGCCCTGGAGGACGGACGCTCCATCCTGATGATCCGCAGCACCAACGAGGAGGATGGCAAGCTCAGCTCCAACGTTAGGTGGAACTACGGCCACGTCACCATCCCACGCCACCTGCGGGACATTGTGGTGACCGAGTACGGGATCGCAGACCTGCGCGGACGTAGCGACGAGGAGGTGATTGCCGCGCTCGTGGAGATCGCCGATTCTCGTTTTCAGGACGAGCTACTCAAGCAGGCAAAGCGCGCCGGTAAGATCAGCGAGGACTATCGCATCCCCGACCAGGCCCGCAACAACCGGCCCGAGCAATTGGAGAGGGGGCTGGCTCGGTATCGAGAGCGCGGATTGTTCCCGGCTTTCCCCTTCGGTACGGACCTCACCGAAGAGGAGTTGGTACTAAAGAAAGCATTGCTGGCCCTGAAGCAAACGGTCAAGGGGGAGAAGCTGCACCTGCCACGGCTCTCTGAGATTCGCAAAACCGTGGCTGTTCCTGACAGTGCCCGGCCCTTTCTTGAGCGGATGATGCTCGCTCGCCCGCAGACCCTCAAGGAAAGAGCGTTGCGCAGGGCGCTGGTCTACGCGCTGGCTTCCGTGGACGCAATCTGACCTTCACACATTAGCCTATGTTTTAGGACTTGAAAGCAGTAAGCGAGATGGCATGGATGAGTTGAAAGGGGAGGCAGTGTCTGACCAACTAGGGCAACTTTTGCATATGTCTTAACTGCTATCGGTGTCTGGCGCGAAAAAGTGGGCGAGGGAAGCGATGAACTGCTGCAAGCCAGCTCGCAGGGCGCTCTGGGATGCCGGTGTATCTTGAGTTAAAAAGAGATTCAACGAATCGGGTTTGGAGCAAAGTAACGTTTGCAGTCATTGGAAAGGGGCGAAGCTTCTGAAGCTCCGCCCCTTTCCAAAAGAAAGAACCAATCTCTCTCGGCCACGTCAAAGAGGAATCATTTGGAGAGTTGGCCCCGCACCGCGCCATTAGGAAAATCTGCGTTGTGGACGTTGACGTAATATGCGGACGGATTCTTGATGATCTCTTTGATCTTTTCCCGATCCAAGCTCACGCAGTCCTTGGAAGACCCGTTAGTCGGCGCTGTCAGTCCGACGACCACCGGGCCGGCTTTGTCGGCAGCCCCTTCGTGGATGTGCGCAGCCGTAGCTGGCGCGATGTTAGAGACGGTCAGTTCAAAGCAGACCTGATTCTGGCCGGGGTTGAGCGTGATGGTCGCCGTGCCGCTGCCATCAGGATCGCCTGGGCCGGGCACCTCTGCGGCCCCCGAAAGCGTGATGGAGAATGGTCGTCCTCCGTGCTTATCCTGTTGAGCTATGACGGAGACGCCGAAGGCTAAAAGCGCCAACGCAAGGATCAAACCGAATATCTGTACTTTTCGCATACCAATCTCCTCTGAGTTTAATAACGCATGTAACTTAGGGGCTTATCTATCAGGATTATACTTTAGGAGAAGCGAGACCGGAAACACTTAGGAGCCAAATTATTATGCGCCGCTCGCAAGCGAGAGCGGCGCATTCAAGATTCCTTTGACGTAAAGTCCGCTCGGTCAAGCCGCTCGCCCCTATTTCCTGGCGCGCTGGCGGACCACAACGCTCCCACGCCCCTGTCAGTCGTAAGACTCTACGCTTCCGCGTCGCTGGCGGTTAATCCCTCTCTGACCATTAAAGCGATTGCAGCCCGCACGGCTGACCGCATCAGCACATTGGCGCGTCGCGGAGAACTGTGAGAATACATGACTGGAATCAGCGGTCACTGCTACTTTTGAGAAAGGCTGTGTGTGCAATATCTATCATTCAATCTACAGCAGGGAAGAATTTTGCCTGACTCCATATACCGTCTACACCCTTTACAGTGTCTTCTCTAGCCGTTCAGGGCTGAATTTGTTAACAAATGGCAACGCAGAAGATATAAAAAATCTTCCGGCGCACCTTGACACGGGTTGCGGTCTGCGGTTCAAATCCGCACGCGCCTATTCATTTTTGTGCCTAAAACGGTTCTGGTGCCAATAGCTCTTCTCAAACAAGCACCAGCGATGGGTACCTATCAATTCATGCTGCCCATCTTGCTTCCCACCTTTGCGGTACTCGCACGCGACCTTCTTTATCCATTCTTGAACTGCCGAAGTGCCCCTTCTTAATCTTCTGCCCTAACTCACTGCCGCTGATCGTGAGGCTGCCTTCTCGAAGCTCTTCAACCCCAGCCTCGGGGCGAGACGCTGTTTGATTGTGCTGTGATCCGGCTCAAGCAGCTTGTTTAAGTACTTGCTCATGCACACTCAACAAAACATCTACTGTTCGACCTTGCTGATCAACGGCTCGGTAGAGATCAGTCCAGCGCCCCTTCACCTTTTTGGATGTTTCATCAACTCGCCAAGAAAAACCGAAATGACGACCGTGAAAGAGATCAGATGAATTAGAGGTTCGCTGGTGCCTGACCGATTATTATCGGTCCGCCTCTTCGGTTGCACCAGAGCCGTGTAAATTAATGTTGACTCTTACATTTGATGAGACTACCCTTAGCGGCAACAATAATCTTACTGGGCAGGCGGGTAAGGGAGATCGAAGCGTGACCCGCCGGTGGAGTAGTACCTCAAGGGAGACTGCCAATATGCCCTATCCCGCTCTAACTTTTGTCCAGATTTCGGTGATCCATCCTCGCCCGAGACACCTCAACGGAGATCATTATGTCAGACGAGAGAATAAAAATACTTGAAGAGCGATTGATGCGACTGGAAGCCGCCATGACTCAGCAGCCAACTGCGAGGCCGGGTCCAGGCGGAGTGGTAGTGGATCCAGCGCCCTGGCCGCGCCCGAGGCCCGTAGTCGATCCCGCGCCATGGCCCTGGTGGGGACATCATTACTGGCCACCTCATCCAATCGTCGATCCCGCGCCGTGGCCGCCTCCGACGGTTTCCGATCCGGCCCCGTGGCCCAATCCAGTTGTTGATCCGGCAGTGATAGATCGGATGCGCGCGACCGCTACCGCAAACTTTGCACGGTTCGGCCCCAACGTCGATCCTCCGCCAATCGACGTTAGCCGATTCACAGCTTCACAACTCGAATCCACGCTCCATACGATTAATGCCGAAAGGTCACGTCTTGATTCTATGGAGACGATGATCAAGCAGCAGTTAGAGAACTTGAAGCAACAGAAAGAGGGTTAGGAGGCAACGTCGCCATTCGTCCAATTTGCTGGGTAGGTTTTATTCCGACCCGGACAGGAAAGGTGTGCATATGCGAATATTACCATCTGCTCCATTGCAAATACCGGCATTAGAGCTAGGATGCCGCCCGCAAAAAATTCTGCTCATCGGATTCCAAGATCAGGACAACCTGGGCTTGCGCTATCTGATGTCGGCTGTGAATGCCTCAGGTCATCAGGCGTTCATCATGACTTATCGTTCCGATCCCGCCTCGATCCTCAAGCACATAGAGCGAGATAGACCGGATGTCATCGGATTCTCGTTAATCTTTCAGTACATGGCCCCGGACTTTGGTCGGGTCATCGCGGCCCTGCGGGATGCCGGCGTAACTGCGCATTTCACCATGGGCGGCCACTACGCCAGCTTCGAGCCAATGGAGATTCTCGCGCGCACGCCCGGTCTGGATTCAGTGGTGCGGTTCGACGGTGAAATGACGTTGGTTAAACTCTTACACTGTCTCGGCACCGGCTCAGAGTGGCGCACGCTTCCCGGCATCGCGTTCCGTGAGGATGACGGTGAAATCAAGATCGCGCCGCTGGCACGAGTCGTGGAGAACCTGGACACTCTCCCCTGGCCTGATCGGGAGTCGATTGACTATGAGGGACATCCTATGCCTACCGCTTCGATTCTCGGTAGCCGCGGATGCCCTTGGGATTGCTCCTTCTGTAGCATTCGACCCTTTTATGAAGAGCAGGGCGGCTCACTGCGGCGGCTGCGTGCGCCGCGCGCTATCGTTGACGAGATGCTTGATCTGCACTGCAACCGGGGAGTCCCAATCTTTCTATTTCAAGACGACGACTTCCTGGCGGGCGGGAAAAAGGCGAAACAATGGGCAATGGAGATTGCAGATCTCATTGCGGAATCGGGCTTCGCTGGAAAAATTGCGTTCAAGATCAGTTGCCGCTCTGATGAGATTCACGAAGATGTCTTGGAGCGGTTGATTGCCGGTGGGCTAACGCACGTCTACATGGGGGTCGAATCGGGAGATGAAGAGGGGCTCATAAACATGAGCAAACGGCTGAAGCCAGAAGCGCATTTGAGGGCCGGACGGATCCTGAAGCGGTTCGGACTCTCCTTCGATTTCGGCTTCATGTTGGTCGATCCTTATTCGACGTTTCGCAGTATCCGGCAGAACATCAGTTTCCTGGAAGAGTTCATAGGCGATGGCTGGACGGTCGCGCCGTTCTGCCGGATGTTACCTTACGCGGGCACTCCCATTAAGCGCAGACTCGAAGCGGAAGGCCGCCTGCTGGGTACGCCCTTCGAGCCGGACTATAAGTTTCTCGATCCAAAATTGGATCTCTTCTACGACTGGATGGTGACGACATTCTATGAAAGGAATTTCACCAACCAGGGGCTGTGTCACATACTGCGTGGTCTATTGTTCGAGGCACACTTGAGATTGGGCCAGCGCAACCGGGTCTCGGACGGCCAAAAGACGTATCTTCGCTACCTCACGGCTATCTGCAACCGTGTCGCCTGCTACACGCTTCGTTGTGCCGCGAATCATATTGAGTCAACATCGCTGTCAAGGCTCGAAGCGGATACGGGCTATCTGGACCGTCTGACGGAGCACGAAAAGAGTGAAGAGGCACGGCTGGTTAATGAAGTGTCGCAGTATTACGAATGGGTTCATCAAGATCACAGCCCGATACCGGGCCCTGTAGGCGGTTTCGACAAATCATGGACGTTCCATGAGGGTGATCGCGAGGCCGCGGGCATTGGCGCGGCTTGAGGTACGCGGCCCTTACCGTCTCACATCGGTTTAAATATTAGGTGACAAGGTGTAATCCCAATGGACGTCGTTCTCGTCTCCATGCCTTTCGCTGATGTTCAGCGGCCTTCCATCGCATTGGGCCTGCTGCACGCATCCCTGGCTGATACCGACATCCAAAGCGAAGTCGTCTACGGAAATTTCGGTCTGGCCGAGACTGTTGGCTTGGTGGCCTACCAGGCAATGCAATCGGCCCCAACCGACCATTTGCTCGGTGAATGGTGCTTCGCCAACAGTATATTTCCAGACATTGGGGAGAAGGACGAAGAGTATCTGAACCTCATGCTCGAAGTGCGATGTCACGGCTTCCCCGCAGACCTCGGACAGAGAAAAGACCTGATGCGCTGGATGCGCGCCAAAAGTGCCGGTTACGCAGACCGACTGGCTGAAGACATTGTCGCACGCGGGCCACGCATCGTTGGATGCAGCTCCGTGTTCCAACAACACTGTGCTTCTTTGGCGCTGCTGAAGCGAATTCGCGAGTTGAGCCCCGACACCGTCTTGATAATGGGCGGCGCTAATTGTGAAAGCGATATGGGGATGGAGACTTTGCGGGCGTTTCCGTGGGTGGATTGTATCGTCTCGGGCGAAGCAGACGCGATGTTCGCAGATCTGTGCAGGCTCCTACTTGAGCACGGTCGCGCAGTGGACCCGAGCGCACTCTCCAATGGCGCAATCTCGCAAGCCCATTTGAAGCGCGCGCTTCCGATCTTTTCACCCACCTGCACACAGGAGGTGCCACGCGCTCTGATCCCTGATATGGATGCGCTGCCGACGCCGAATTATGATCACTACTTTGAGCGGCTTCGGGCTTCGACGCTCTCAAACCTGATTAAGCCGGAGCTACTGGCAGAAAGCTCTCGCGGCTGCTGGTGGGGGGAAAAGTCTCATTGCACCTTCTGTGGTCTGAATGGCAACGGGATGAAGTACCGCTCGAAGTCCCCTGACCGGGTTGTCGCTGAATTGAGTGATCTCTCCCAACGCTATGGAATCCGTAACATTCAATTCGTGGACAACATCCTTGATATGTCGTTTTTCAAAACGGTGTTGCCGAAACTGGCGACCGCCCAGGACAAGTATTCCCTATTCTATGAGACCAAGTCGAATCTCAAGCGCGAGCAAGTCAAACTTCTGGCCGAAGCAGGCGTCCGCTGGATTCAGCCTGGGATCGAGAGTCTTGATGACAACGTGCTCGCACTTATAGGCAAGGGAAACTCTGCGCTCATGAACCTACAGCTCTTGAAGTGGTCGAGCGAGTTCGGCATTGATGTGTCATGGAATATGCTTTGCGGACTCCCTGGCGAGTCGGACAGTTGGTACTCAGAGATGGCAAAATGGTTACCCGCGATCTTCCATCTACAGCCGCCGACAGGAGTGATTCGAGTCCGATACGACCGCTTCAGCCCTTATCACATGCGCCCGCAGGACTTCGGCCTCAATCTTGAGCCGAGCCGAGCCTACGCGTACGTTTATCCTTTGCCAAAAGAATCGTTGATGCGACTTGCATACTCGTTTGAGGATAACGGAAAGCCAGGGCATATCCATCGTGGATTGCACGACGAGCCCGGCCAGCGGGAATTGCAGGAAGTGATTCTACAATGGAACTATATCTGGCGTACGTCGCGGCCCGTCCTGCAGGTCTACGATGAAGGCCAGCGGCTACGGTTCGTAGACACGCGTCCTTGCGCCAATCAAAGAAGCTGGACGGCGGGAGAATTGGAGGCCGAGGTCTATCGTCTCTGCGACTCCGCGCAAACACTCCCGTCGCTAATTAAGCGGCGTTTCACGTCACATAGAACGCCGGTTTCAATGCAGGAGGTCGAACAGGCGGTCGAGACCTTATGCCGCGCTAAAGTTCTGTTATCGCTCGACGGCAAATTGCTTGCCGTTGGAGTGAATGTTACGGAACCAGTCCACCAATGACTCTTCTTGAGATACATATATGACCACGGGTGCGTCTTCTGTTTTAGAGTTGCCCAAGAAGTTTACGTAAACGAAGCGCAGACCTTCGCAGAGCACGCTGTTTCTTTTCGTAGTCCAGTGCTAAAGCCTTCACATTCCCTTCACAGTGAGGACAGGTAACCGTATCCATCAAGACGTGACGATTACAACCACGACATAAGCTTAAATACGTCTGCGTTTCGGCGCGCCGTTGATCCAAAGATTTCTGTGCCTGACGCTTCTTAGTCGAACGAATCTGCACCAGCATATTCCCTTTGAGCGGCATGGAACTTAAGGGAAGATTGCCGGACATGCTATCTTTCGCCGAAGATGTGTGATCCTTTGTCGCATCTTGCTGCACCTGGAGAGCCTTGCCGTCAATGGATTCCAGAACCAGTTCGAAGCTACCATAATCGAAAGGTTCTCCGGGGGCTGCCCCCACCTGTGCAATGCGTTCGCGCAGGCCCTGTTTCGATAAGTCCAGAGCGCGGTGGTGGCAGTATGGATTGTTACCGGCTCTGCCGAAGAGGACATGTGTAGTCCATGTGCAGCCCGCCCGGCAGACATCCGCATAGTAACAACTGCGGCAATAACCCCAGAGGTCATCAATCGTGCGGGTGCGTGTGAAATTCAATTCGGGGGTTGAGCGC
Organism: Pyrinomonadaceae bacterium; assembly: GCA_036392495.1. Lineage (GTDB taxonomy): Bacteria > Acidobacteriota > Blastocatellia > Pyrinomonadales > Pyrinomonadaceae > QHXM01. Next base: position 27,389 of record DASVXV010000015.1, read on the forward strand.
CAGATATCTTCGATGGTCAGGTCGCGCACATTCCCACCGGCGTAGTTCGTTGTCGGCAGTGAAGGGCAGCCCTTAATTGTCCCGTCAGCCTCAATTCCCATCGTGTTCTGGCCCGCATTGCAACTAATCCAGTGAACCCGATCATCGCCGCTGCCACGCCACAATGACTCGTAGGGACCGAAGTAGCCGATGTTATTACCAGGCTGCATGAGCAGACCTCTATCAATTCCTTCTTCGTAGAGTTCGGCGAGCAGTGGCATCAGCTCAAGCAGTTGATATGGTTGCAGCAGGAGTTCGGGATGATCTGCGGCACGACCCATCGCGACCGTTAATTGAACCTGCCAGTTTTTGGCCCCGGCCTCGATGAAGCAGTCCATCAATTCGCGTAATTGTGGAATTACCAGTGAGGTGATCTGTGTGTTGACGCTTGGCGTAATGCCATAATGGCGGAGGAGCTTTAAGGCTTTGAAGGCGGCATCGAAAGAGCCTTTGACTCCTCGCAGGCGGTCATGGGTATCGGCCAATCCGTCTATCGAGACTCCAGCGGCCTGGAGTCCGGCCTCCGCCGCCTGGCCTATTTTTTCTTCGGTTAGGTGAAGCCCCCCGGTCTGGAGTGTGCAGTCCATACCCTGAGTGCGAATCTCACGAATGATGTCCACCCAGTCCCTACGCAGATAAGCTTCACCCCCAATTAACGTCACTTCGCGCGTGCCTAATCGTGCCAGTTGACGAACGAGGTCCAGACATTCCTCGGTGGAGAGTTCTTCGGGACGACGTTTGCCTGCGCGCGAGCCGCAGTGCTGGCATTTGAGATCGCAGGCTAGGGTGATCTCCCAGACGGCATGCACCGGCGTCAGCGCGGCGCGATCATCGGAGGAGAGATAGCGCGTTGGTTGTTGGTCCATAAATAAATCGCCGCAAGCTTATCCGGCCTTGCCAATCTGCGCTTCCAGTTTAGCCAGTGCAGCCTGGACATCCTTGAGATGCTTACGCGCAGCCGTGCTGAGTTTCCGCATCTCCTGTTTGTTTCCACGAGCGATACAATCACGGATTACTATCCCGTAGAGAGGACGGATGATCCCGCCCGGAGGCTTCCCACCTTTAGCGTAACTCTTGGCCGCTTTCTTACTCGTGGCTTTCTTCGCTCCTTTTTTAGTCGCCATAGGTTTCTCCTTAGCTGTTCGGTTTATTGATTGATGGAAGACCGGCACTTGAGGGAGGACTGCCTGTACTCGCTCTGGTAAGACAGCATCCAGCCTCTCAGTTGCCGATCTCCCGCTCTAATTTATCAAGCGCCGTTTGCACTTCTTTGACGTAGCTGCGCGCAGCCGTAGCGAGTTTCCGCATCTCCGCCGCGTTTCCACTGGCGATCACGTCCCAGATGGGTTGGCCATACATTACACGCCCGCCCGGTTTGAGTTTTGAGAGATCAAAAGCCGGGGTAGCCTTTACCCTGGCCGTGGCTTTCTTCGCAACTTTTTTTGTTACCATAGATTTCTCCTTCGTTGTCGGATTTGCCTCTTAACGGAAAACCGAGTTGTTGAGCTTTCGGTTGAGAATCTCTTCGACGAGCCGAGAGTCACCCGTCTACTTGCTGGCCTTATCCAATCGGTCTAATGCGGCTTGAACATCTTTGAGCCACTTGCGCGCGGCTGCGGCGACCTTGCGCATCTCCTGCTTATCTCCGCGAGCAATCGCTTCCCGGATAGGCACCCCATAGGGAGGTATCGCTCCGCCAATCGAAGTGGCTTTGGTGGCTCCGCCTTTCGGGCCTTGTCGCGATTTGCCGGATGATTTACTGCTTGATTGCGAACTACTTTTCCGAATTGGCATGACAGCCTCCATTCATTTGAGAATTGTTTTAGGCATTAGAAAAGAAGCTACTGATTGTCAAACGAGTCAGCACGAGTGAGACTGAGTAAGCCCTGGGTAAGCCTTGAATGTCTGTTTAATAGTTGATTACTGCTAACATGTCAAGGACAATATAAAATCGGTAATGATTCAGTTATGAATTCGAGCGCTGATAAATATCCGTTCAGTAATTCAAACTAAACCACTACCCTTGATTCAACGTAATGGGCGAGCCTATAGCGGAAACGCCTGAAGGCCCGATCACATATTTCTTCAATGGCGGGCATGATTGCTGCGTCTTCGATGATCGAAATTATAATGAAATCCGGCGGCGATGCGGACGGTTAAAAATCAAGTGAACGAGAATTCGGAATTAGCCACACGCTTCGAGTTATTCATGGTTAGAGATTTCTTCGACGCGCAGACGTGCGAGGAAATCATTGCCGAAATGCGCTCCGCCTGGGGCGGCCCGGCGACCGTCTATAGTGAAGGCGCATCAAGCCCTGTGAACGAGAAGTTACGCAAGACGACGCGCCGCATGCTTTCCCCGTCAACGACTGCGTTCGTCAGGCAACAGTTGCTGGAGCAGAAGGGGGCGGTCGAACGCCATTTCCAAATCAGTTTGAGCGATTGTGAAGAGCCGCAGTTTCTCTTCTACAAAGAGGGCGACTTTTTCGTCCCGCATCAGGACGGCAACTCGGAACAATTAGAGTTTGACCACCTGCGTGTTCGTCGGGTTTCGGTTGTGGTCTTCCTGAGCCAACAATCGTTGGAGCCTGGGCCTAATACTTATTGCGGCGGCTCGCTGGTGTTTTTCGAATCAGGCTCTGACACGAATCGAAAAGAACTCGGCTACCATTTAACCGGCGCGACGGGGCTGCTCGTCGCCTTCCGCTCCGAGACGGTGCACGAAGTGCCCCCCGTGACACATGGCGAGCGTTATTCAATCGTCTGCTGGTATAAGTAAAGCTGGTCTGGCTTGACTCAAGCCGGATTGAGATACACAACTTTCTCATTGACACTTCCGGCGCGGCGGGTTTACTCTCCGTGCGTTCGAACTATTTTAAACACCTCGCAAGATAAGCAAACTTCGTTTCAATCGGAAGTTTTATCTTCGCTTGCCTCACGCCGGATTAACATCTCAGTTAATGGCGGTCGGACCTTCGTTGATGCTGCAAGGTGACTCACCGAATTCGAAACTTCGTTAGACTCGACCAGTACGGCACGACAAAAACGTGCCCCTCTCCAGGAGAACTGCTATGGATGATAAAGAGAAAGATAAGGAAAAAAGTATTCGGCCTGAAATCGTCCCGGAAGTAGCGCCAGAGATTAGGCCCGAAATCAAACCGGAAGTAATAACCGAAGTCGCACCTGAAGTCCGGCCTGAAGTTTATCCCGAAGTGATTACGGAAGTAGCACCGGAGATCAGGCCCGAAATCAAGCCCGAAGTCGTCACCGAGGTTGCGCCTGAGGTTCGTCCTGAAGTCAGACCCGAAGTGATCACAGAAGTGGCTCCGGAAATCAGGCCCGAAATCTCGCCGGAGGTGATTACTGAAGTTGCACCCGGAGGCCCGTCGAAGACGCGACCCGAGGTAATTACAGAGGTCGCGCCGGAAATCGCGCCGGAGAGGAAGATACGTCCGGAGATACACCCGGAGATCGCGCCTCAAAAACCGGGGAAGGTAATCTCTGAGGTTGCGCCTTCATCTCCGAAACGTGAGCAGGTGATTCCAGAGGTCGCCCCAGAGCATCCCAAAGATAAGAAGTGATACTAGGCTCGGAGCGTTTGATGTCCTAGCGGAGCGGCTCGTCTCGACCTGAACAAGACTTCGCAGGCGGCGGACCAGAGTGCGTCAGTGCAGGTTCGCCGCCCACGAAGCAGATAGCCGTGCCGCTTGTTATGACAGGCGCACAGCAATCAGGCTGCTGTGAAAAACAGTGTGCCTGAACCTTTCGTCGAGTATTCAACATGGAAACCAGTGTGTCCAAGCCCGTCGCGCTGATCAGCATGCCCACGCTCTCGGCGCGTTTCCCCTCGTTTCAACTCGGCTTGCTTAAACCTACGCTCGAAAGGCGCGGCATCCCGGTTCAGACGTTCTCACTTTTTATGTACTTCGGCACGCACATCGGCTGGCGCATTAACGAGACCATCTCGGACGTTTACCCTTGCATGGTGGGCGAGTGGATTTGGACTAAGGCGGCTTTCGGTGATTTCGCTGACGATGAAGAGTATTTCAGAATCTACGAAGAGAGTTTGCGCGGTATCTGCCGCCGCGCAGGTTGCACTCTGGATGACCTGCGTCGGATTCGCGAACGAGCAGCGCCAGCCTTTATAGACTTCTGCGTCGAGAGCGTTGATTGGAGTCGCTTCGGCCTGATAGGGCTTTCCGTAGTCTTCCAACAAACACTTGCCAGCATCGCCTTGGCGCGCGCTCTCAAAGAGCGATATCCCTCTATCCCTATCATCATGGGCGGCGCAAGTTTCGAGGACGACATCGCCGAAGAGATCATGCGCGGCTGCCCGCAGGTGGATTACGTTCACTGCGGCGACGCCGAAGAGAGTTTCCCGCAACTGGTTCGCCGCCTTTACAAGGGTGAGACGATGCAGGGTTTGAAGGGTGTCATGTGGCGCAGCAACAGTCATGTCGAGTACGCAGGGCGTGCGCCCAACCTGTCGGACATGAACAAGACGCCCGCCCCTGATTTTGACGAATACTTTTACGCGCGGCGCGAAGGCGGGTACGGCAGCTACGACAATGCTCAGGGGGTCTTGATTCCCATCGAGACCGCCAGGGGTTGCTGGTGGGGCGTGAAAAACCATTGCACGTTCTGCGGCCTCAACCGCTCGGGCATGGATTTCCGTGCGAAGGATGTTGATAACGTCATCAATCAGTTAGAGACTTTGTCGCGTCGTTACGGCATCTTCGATTTCAACGCCATAGACAACATCATCTCTCCAGAATACATAGATAAACTGTTCGGGCGGCTGGGGGAGGCCAGGACTGACATTCGACTTCATTATGAAGTCCGTCCGAATCTGACGCGCGCCCAACTCAAGCACATGCGCGCTGGCGGTCTCTTCTCGATTCAGCCCGGCGTGGAGAGCCTTTCAACGCACATCCTCAAGCTCATGAGGAAACATACGACGGGGATGCGCAACCTTGAGCTGATTAAATGGTGCACGTACTACGACATTAACAATCTCTATAACATTCTGTTGAGATTTCCGGGCGAGACTGCGGAAGACTATCAGTCGCAATGCGAGATCATCCCGAAGATACACCACTGGCAGCCGCCCTGGGCCATCGCCAAGGCTCGCGCAGATCGCGGCTCGCCGATGTTCACAGAACCAGAGACGCAGGCTATCACCCGGCTGCGCCCGTCCGCATGCTACGACTTCCTCTTCCCGAAGGATCGCTTCGATCTGCGGCGCGTCTCCTACTACTTCGATCACGACATGGATGAGACAGTTGGGGACGACGGCTATGAGGAGATTTTCGAGAAAGTCGCCGTCTGGCAGAGTCGCTGGCACGCCTCGCCTCGCCCCTCTCTTACCTACAGGAAATCGTGGGCGACCATCCGTATCGAAGACAGGCGCAAGGCCCAGGCCACCACGCTAACTTGCTCGGACGAGCGAGCGGCAGTTTATGAATACTGTGCCGACGCACACACACGCAAAGAGATTGTCGCTCACTTTAATGACGCTCCCTGGATAGATGAAGTTTTAGGCGAGTTCACAGATTGCGAGTTGATGATACATCTGGACAATCGCTATCTCAGTCTGGCCCTGCCGGAAAATCCTTATCTTTAACGAACTCTGTCAAACGAAGAAGGCATGTTACGCGAATCAATGTCATCCACGTTCTCCACGCTCTCAGAGAGCTTTCATGCGGAGCGCGCGGAGTTGCTACAACTCCTGCGGCAAAACGGCATCCTTTACCGCTCGCCAACTCAACCCGTGCTTTCGCGCGACGGAACAAGCGCGCGGTGGATGCTTGATTCACTCTCCGTCACACTTGCCCCACGCGGCGCGGAACTGGCGGGGCGCTGCATCCTGGAACTTCTCAAACGTTTCGATGGTCAGCAAATCGCCACCTACGGGCTGACCGCCATACCCATCTTACAATCGTGCATCCTTCAATCGGGCGAGCGTTATCGCGGGCTGCTGGTTCGCAAGGAGCGTAAGAAGCACGGCTCGCTGAAACTCATAGAAGGAGTAATAGACCCGTCGGAGCCGATCATTCTCGTTGACGATTCTATCAGTTCCGGCACGTCCATGACCGAAGCCTGCGAGCATTTGGAAGAAGCGGGACTGCGCGTAGAAGGCAGCATCTCGCTGGTCCGCTTCGGATGGTATGGCGGATATGCGCTCATGCAGGAGCGCGGCTATCACGTCGAAGCCGTCTATGACATCTGGGAAGATTTCATCTCGCAGATGGAGGACGAGGAAAAGCCCTTGCGCAACCCGTCGAAATGGTTCCCGGAATTTCAACAGAGTTCGAGGTGCGCTCCCGAAGGGCTTCACCCGGCGCGCCTTGCGCGCATTGTGATGGATGAATATTTGACGACAGAGCAACTGCTCCGCGCGCCTCTACGGCTCGATAAAGACTACGATTCGTCGGGCGGCCTCTGGATCAGCGTGCGCTCGCGCCAGGACATACATCTGCGTCACGCACGCGACGGCTTCTGGCACTTTCCGGGAGAAACCGTTGGAACGACGCCTGAAGACATCGTGATGGCATCGTTGCGAACGCTCACTCACCTACCTAAAGGGGAGGAAGGAAAGAGAGCCTTGGCCGAGAGCGGCATTGCCGTCACCTTCTTCCCTACACTTGAGAAGTGTGACGTGGGCCAGCTTGACAACGACCGCTACGGCATCGTCGTGCGAAGCAGCGAGCGTCCCTCGTGGATGGGTGGCGCGCTGCCGCGGATGCCGGGCATCAGCAACGAGTGGGAGCAGTTTCAGCACGCGCGTAGAAAGAACGGTCAACTGGTATCGTTCGAGCCATACGAAATTTTCCGGCACGATGTAGTGAAGACAATCGAGCCGGAGACTGACTGGCAGCCGACGGGTGTGCCGAAAGGGGAAGATACACCCTGGTATAAAAACCAGAACATCTGCGGCGCGGTCGTTGAGCGAGCGCGCGACGTGGTTATTGCGCACCTTTGCGGGCGCGAAGAGATGTCTGGACCGCTTCCAAATGACGCCGTCCCCAAAGAACTCGATTCTGTTTATTTAACGGTCTACATTAACGGGCGTCTACGCGGCTGTATGGGTTCGGTCGTGCGCGACATTGAGGCGGACGTCAAAAAGTTGGCTCAGGCCGCTCTTGCCGACCAAAGATTCTCGAATGTCGCAGAGGACGATCCGTCACACGTCGCCGTCAGCCTTTCGTTCCTCTTCGCCCCCCTGGTGCTGGGCTATTTTTCACCGGAAGAGGTCGTGACGCGCGTCCGCCAGGGCGAGCAAACTCTGATGGCATACAAGGGCGAGCGCGTCGGACTGCTACTTCCTTTCGTGGCCTCAACACAGAATCTCAACCGCGTCAGCTTCGCACAGGCCGTGCTTCAAAAGGCCAGAATAGAAGGGTCTGACTTCAACTGGTGTCGCTTCGACTGCGCGACATGGCTCGCCGATGCAGAGCAGACGCGCCTTCTTGTCGGAGGCTTTCCGTTAAGCGAACCAGAGTCACGCACAATGGAAGGCTTGCTCACACGTTTCGCAACACTGCACTGCCAATATCTCGTTCGTCACCAGACAAATGACGGAACGCTTTATCTGCGTTACGAGCCATTCCAGAACAGTTTGTACGAAGGAGCGGACACGCCAAGAACAGCTCACGGGGCCTGGGTTCTCGCACGCGCTCGCAAGGCTTTCGGTGGGAGAGACCTTTCCACCGCTTCAGATAAAATCATTAATCGTCTCTTAAGTGATCTAGTCTCGAACGAACAAGGCTGCTGGCTTGAGACGAATAAGGGCGAACCTTCCGTCGCCGAAGTTTCGTTCTTGCTTCTCGCGTTGCTCGAACTACCGCCCGATGACTCACGCCGTTCGACCATTCCCAAGCTTGCGTCCACACTCTGGTCGAGCATTGATTCGCACGGGCATATCAACACACACCGTCCGCCTGCCGCTTCGCCCGAAGCCTTTCAGGACTACTCCCCGGGTCAGGTACTCCTTGCCCTGGGCAGAGCCGCAATAGCTGTCGAGACCGAGATGGATGAAGACAAGCTACGACGAGCATTCCGCTATTATCGTCACCGCTTCCGCTACCAACGCCACTTCGGTCAGGTCTCCTGGCTGATGCAAGCCTTCGCGCAGTGGTGGCGCGTCACAAAAGATTCTTCGATGGCAGAATTCGTCTTTGAAATCGGTGACTGGATTTTAGGTTACCAACAGGAGAAGACAGGCGGCTTCATCAACGATCATCAGCCGGATGCGCCCGGCTATACTACTGCTCTGTATCTCGAAGGAATAGCTTCCGCCCTCAAACTCGCGCGCTCTCTTAATGATGCTGAGCGGCATCGTAGATACCTCAATGCGGTCGGGCACGGCTATCGTTTCCTTGACCGACTAATCATCCAACCACGCGACGCCTGTTTGCTCCCGAACCCGGCGCTGGCAGTTGGCGGGCTTCGTCAAAGCATTAATCGGAGCGAGGTGCGGGTTGATTTCGTCCAACACTCTCTCTCTGCAATTCTTGAATTATGTCCCTTCTCAGAAAACTAAGGTTGAAAAGGCAGAGCGAGACATCGAAACTCGCTCCGCCCATAGTCAGTTGCAAACTTCGCTGCTTTACGGATTGCCCGTGCCGAGTCAAAGACTCGCCCTTCACGGGCTGACATGAGTTTTTCATATATACAGTGGCCTGGAACAAGCTCACTTCAGAGAGTGGTTAGATTATGCTACACAGAGATGACCGCGAAAGAGCCGGAAAACGAGCTAAACCCACAGACAAATTACAAATGAATGGCTTTCAGGGATTATCTTTATTTCTAAGCACGATGTACTTGGCGCGCCAGCTAAGCTGGCATTCTTAGACACGAGCTTGGTCAGATGCTTGGTTTCAGGCATGAGCATATATGCAGCGGCGCTCCTCTGTTTGTCATCACGAAAGAACGGCAGACACATTCGACTTTATACTGTATGACCCGAAGTCTGTTATGTACTATTTCTGCGGCGGCGTCGGAAGCCGCAAGCTTGCGATAACGGATTTAGACAGGACAGGAGCGCAAAAGCTCTACGGGTCGCCGCTTTTGTGCCCAAAAACGAGACTCTACCAGTGCGCCGCCAGGTTTCATTCGCGGAAGCTTTTCGCTTCTGGTTAAAACTCGGCTTCATCAGTTTCGGCGGCCCAGCCGGGCAGATTGCGATTATGCACCGCGAACTGGTCGAGCGCCGGCGCTGGCTGAGCGAAGAGAGGTTCCTGCACGCCCTGAACTACTGCATGCTGCTGCCCGGCCCTGAAGCTCAGCAACTAGCCATCTACATCGGCTGGCTGATGCACAAGACCTGGGGAGGTATAGTCGCCGGGGCGTTCTTCGTCATCCCTTCCATCTTCGTCCTGCTCGGCCTCTCTTACATCTACGCCGCCTATGGCAACGTTCCAGGCGTCGCGGGCGTGCTCTACGGCTTCAAGCCCGTCGTCGTCGCCATCGTCGTCGAAGCCGTCTTGAAGATTGGAGGCCGCGCCCTGAAGCGGCGCGCCCATTTTCTCCTCGCCGCCGCTGCCTTCATCTCTATCTACTTCCTGCACGTTCCGTTCCCGCTCATCGTGCTCGCCGCGGGGCTGACGGGCCTGGCCGGCGCGTATCTGTGGCCCGGCGTATGGGCCTTCGCGAAACCAGCGACCAAAGAGGCCGATAGTAAGACGGAAGGCGTCGCGGCTGTCACCAATGCCGTCCCGCCCTTGATAGATGATAATAGCCCGCCGCCCGAGCACACCCTCCCTTCGCGAGCGCGCGCCGTGAAGATACTCGCGCTGGGATTGACGCTCTGGACAGTGCCGCTGTTCGGAATTGTGACCTGGCGCGGCTGGGGGAGCCTGCACGCGGAGGAGTACAGGTTCTTCACGCAAGCCGCGCTCGTCACCTTCGGCGGGGCTTATGCTGTTCTCGCTTATGTGACACAGGCGGCGGCCGGAAGTTACGGGTGGATGACGCGCGCGCAGGGTGTGGATGGCCTCGCCCTCGCCGAGACCACGCCCGGCCCCCTCATCATGGTCCTGCAATTCGTCGGCTTCATGGCCGCGTGGAACAACCCGCAGGGGATGACTAGAACGGCGAGCGCCATCACGGGCGCGCTCGTGACCACCTATGTGACCTTCCTCCCCTGCTTCATCTTCATCTTCCTGGGCGCACCGTACATCGAAAAATTGAGGGGGAATAAAAATCTGGTGGGTGCGCTCACAGGAGTAACGGCGGCGGTCGTCGGTGTGATCCTGAACTTGGCGCTCGTCTTCGGCGCGACGGTGATCTGGCCGCACGGCCTGGGCGGGGGCGCGGACTGGTTCGCCGCCGTGATGAGCGCGGCGGCTTTCATAGCCCTCTACCGTTTCAAGGCTGATGTCCTGTGGGTTGTGCTCACAGGGGGACTGATCGGTCTGGGGCGGACTCTGTTGTTGATGTGACGGGCCCTCCCGCGAGCGTGCAGTTAACAGATCCAGGTGGCGACCGGGCGGAGACAGAAATGAGAATCGGAAACGAAGCTATCTGCTGATCAGCGACTCGCCGCTCTTATTTCAGCCGGTGGAGAGGCGGGGGCTTCGAAATCATGCGCTTGACTCATCTCTTCACACCGCCCTTCCTATTCTCTCGCTTCTGAGGTCGCCCATGGATAATCAGTCCCAAATCTTCGGCCTGTCGCTTAAAACTTTCCAACGATTTATCGTCCACGATTGCGCGCGAAGGCTTGCCTGTTTTCTTCACTTTTTTACTGAGGTTTCGCGTCCAGGTTTGGGTGCGCGCCATGACTATTTAACCCCTTTCTAACTTTTATCTGAATAGTCGGAGAAGACCCCGCACATTTATGTCAGGGATGAATCCGCAGCAATTGAGGTGGCGCATTCAAGCCGCCATCGAGAAGATTGCGCTATACGCTGCTGATGCGCAAGGCGTTCAAGTACAAGTTGCGTGTCTCGTCGGCGGTTGACCACAAGTTGACTGTCACGCTGAATGTCTGCCGCCAGTTGTACAACGCCGCCGTGCAGGAGAGACGAGATGCTTATCAAGTGGCGGGCGTCTCACTCAACTACGAGACTCAAGCCAACCAACTGCCCGCCATCAAAGCCGAATGCTCTGAGGTGGCTACCGTTCATAGCCAAGTCCGGCAGGACACTTTGAAGCGAGTCCAAAGAGCTTTCGACAGTTTTTTCCGTAGAATCAAACGGGGAGAGAAAGCAGGCTATCCACGTTTCAGAAATAAGTATCGCTATGATTCATTGACCTACCCGCAAACAGGCTGGAAGCTTGAGGGGGACAAGCTGACGCTCTCGAAAATCGGCAGTTGCCGAGTGCGCTTCTCGCGTCCCGTTGAGGGCACGGTTAAGACCGTCACGCTCAAACGAGAGGTCGAGGGTTGGTACGTTACCTTCAGCGTCGAATGCCATCAATGCCGCTACATTCCCAAGACGGGTGCAAGCGTCGGCATAGACGTTGGGATTGAAAACTTCGCGACGCTTTCGATGGGTCAAGTTATTACTAACCCTCGATACCTGCGACAAGCTGAAAGAAGATTGAAGACGGCGCAACGCTCCGTCAGCCGGAAGAAGCGTGGGAGCCACAACCGTCGTAAAGCTGCGATTCGGTTGGCACGCCAACATCTGAAAATCAAACGGCAACGGCTCGACTTCCTGCACCAAGAGAGCCTGCAACTGATCCGGGAGTTTGACGATCTTGCGGTTGAAGACTTGAACATTCGCGGGATGGTCAAGAATCATCATCTCGCCAAGAGCATCAGTGACGCAGCATGGGGCAAATTCCTATTGATACTCGCTGCCAAAGCGGAAGAGGCTGGACGGCGAGTGTGGAAAGTCCCGGCGGCATTCACCTCCCAGGAGTGCAGCGCGTGTGGCGCGAGGGTTCGTAAGAGTCTCGCCACGCGAGAGCATCAGTGCATTGAGTGTGGACTGATGCTGCATCGAGACCACAACGCGGCGAAAAACATACGCGGTCGGGCATTCGATTTGTGGTATAATGAAACGGCTCGAACAAGTGCGGCTAACACTTGAACGAGCCTAATCACATCTCCCGCGATAGAGGCGCGAGCGACATGAATAACCAGACTATACCACGAAAAACCTGCCACGTTTGCGGAGTTGTTGTCACCAGCGACTTTGGTAGATGCCATGATTGTCTCGTTAAAGCTAGACTTGCACAAAGGGCATTTCATCAAAGGAATCGCGCAAAGGGATTGTGCAGATGCGGCGGCGTTCCGCAAAGCACTGATGGCAAATCTCAATGTAGAAAGTGCTGGCTTAACAACATCGCCAAACTTAGAACGGGCAGCACAAAAAATGCTGGAGTGCTAGAACAGATACTTACTGCACAGGAGCAGCGGTGCGCTTATACAGGTGAGGTTTTGATTCCCGGCGTTAATGCCAGTCTTGACCACAAAACACCTGTATCGCGGGGCGGAGTTAAAGATGCCCCTGAAAACCTTCAATGGGTAAGTGAAAGAATCAATAGAATGAAAACTGACCTTACTCATGATGAGTTCCTTGCGATGTGTCATCTGATTCTAACAACCAGTAGCGGCGGTCGGGCAGACCGCTTGGTGATGTCAAGGGTTACTTTGGCAAATGACCCAAGAATCCCCGCCCTTTAAGAGCGCGGGAGCGTCAACATTTCCTCTTCATGTTTTGCGCTCATGGGAAGTCAGGCGAATGCGACGTACCGACGGTAAGGAGAACCATGCCGCCAGGTGAAGGCCTCCGTGTAGTAGTGAAGCAGACCCAGGTAACCAAATATAAGGAAGCCCGCGCCATAAGGCAGGCTGTAACCCAGCACCTGCACCACGAGGAACTGAACCACTGGATCAGCGAAGCGGCCTATAAGATAGGTCAGCAGCACAGCCATGACGGGGCAAACCCAGTAGATATTAAGTCCGAGCTTGCTTGCCAGGCGGTAGAGCAGATTCTGCGGCTTGGTGCCGTGGCGGTTCACATCGTGCGCCACGTAGAAGGTGAAAGCGGTTATGTCATGTATGAGACGTGGCCCGAGGACGGACAGAAAAGGGTACCCCAGCGCGTAGAACAGGACGCTCTGGAGGATCATCAGCGTGTTGGCCCACAGGTAGAGACGTCCCGTCACGCTCTTGATGCGCCGGTGGCAGGCGAGCGTCAGCGTAATCGCTATTGCCGAGAGCGCACAGAGAGCGCCGTGTACCAGGTTTGCAGTCACGGGCGCGAAATTATTACCCGTGTAGAGCGGGTAATAGAGGAGTGATCCCGTCACTATTAGCGTCCAGCCCCATACGTCGTAGACTCGACCCGAGAGCCTGCACAGACCTTTTCCGATGCCGACCTGTTGCTTGATGACGTGCAGGATCGTCACCGTGCCGACCACCGCCACGAACACTTCATAGGAGATGAACAGACTACCGACGCCGAAAAAGACCATAATAAAGAGTGTTAGCAAAGCCAGGCGCACACGGTAGGCGCGCCAATAGTCGCTATTGGTGACGAGAATGACTGAACTTGCGATGATGTGCGGTGTCCCGAACAGCAGTTGAAAGGCAAAGATCTGAGCGGGACTCGTGGATAGAGTGCGGAGCAGGGATCCGCCCCAGAACAGGTAATCTACGACCATTGCCAGGAGACAAATGGGTAGAATCGAGTAAATTCCGAGCAGGAAGCGCGTAGAGATCCTGACGCGCAATGCCGGACGGGAGTCGCGAACGTCTGTGGTCAGCGCTGGCACAAGCTTGGCCTGTTCGCCTCTGACAAGCGTTTGATCCATTACCATTTGCTCCATTGTGCGTTTCTCACCTTATTTGCGGTTCAGGTCAGCGTGAAAGACCTCACTGAAGATTTCCACCCCTTCTGTAGTAGCCTGAAACACTAACGCTTTTGGTGAGTAAGATGAGATTTAGCTTCCCTGTACTGAGAAAGACTTACTCAAAAGATAAGGATGCCTGATGCTATCAGGATCAAGTAGATTTCCATCGATTAGATAGCGGCTTTCTTGGCGGGTGTCAATATTTATTGTGATAGAGTAAAACATTGAAATCAGATTCTATCGGCTTTGGCCGGCATCATTTATTTTATCCGCGGTTCAAATTCGCCGAGCGCCTATTCATTTCATGCCCTTTCTCTTCAACACGCTCAGCCCCCTGCGCAATATAATATCTTCGTCATCCCGATTGACCTTTAGTAACAAATTGACATAGATGGGTGGGACGAAGTTCTCGCGCGGGCTTCCGTTAATATGAAATAGCTTCTCTGTGGGAAAGGTCACGCCGATCCCTGTGTGCGGCAGCCTGATCCCGGATGTCGCGCCAACCAGACGGGCCATTTCGGTTCCGACGACGGTCGCCCGCCTCATCCCATCCATGCCGATGGTGATTCCTTCTCCCATGCTTCCGGTCCAATGGTTCACCAGAATCACCACCGGCGCCGTATAAGTGAACTCTCCACGCGGCGACACCAGCTCTATCCAACTGCGCTTCGTTCCATACCGGCGCTCTTCCGCTGGAAGGCTGTGCTTCTGATAGGGCGTCTCACGACGTATGAACCGGCCCATAATCCCGCGGGCCACGGTCGTGTTGCCGCCGCTCGGCGTGTCACGCAGATCTAGAATCAATCCGCGCGTATCCTTGAGCGCGGCCAGCGCAAGGTCAAACTGCTTGATTAAATCGGCGTCGCCGAGAGAGTTGTTGACACGGATGTATCCGACATCCTTTTCTACACGGCGGTATTCCAGCAACGGCTTCGTCTCAGCCGATTCCTGCTGATTCTCAATAGAGAGAACTTTGCGCTCCCCGTTACTGATAACCTCTACGCTTCTTTTCTCGTTGCGCCGCCCCGCAAGCAGGATTCTGAGCGCCCAGTTCCTCGCCGCCTCATCGCTCGAACGCAGGGATTTGCCCAAGCGGCGGCTGACAGCTTCGTCCACGGCAATACCGTTGATGGAGGCGACCTGCATTCCTATTCTGATCCCTGCTTTTTCAGCGCCCGATCCGGGTCTGACCTCTGTGATAATAGCCCTTCCCTTTATCCATTCAGCCCACAGGTCTGTGCCTGACGGTACGAGGCGCGGCGAGGATGCCGTATTCGTATTCAGATGTGTGTGAAAGTCGTAGAGCTCTTCGAGCACCGATTCCAGCAGCGCCACGAAATCGCCACGCGTTTTAACCGCATTCAGCCGGGGGCGATAAATCTCCCGTACCCTGTTCCAGTCAGTCTGTTTTTGATCGAAGTAAGCGTACTCGTTCGAGATGCTCCGCCAGAGGTAGTCAAAATCCTCCTCATATTGCTGGCGTGTGAAGCTGGCTTGCGGCGCGGCAACGGCTTCGACAAGGAAACATAGTAAGACGACTAGAGTTGAGAGTTTGACCCTGTGCAATTTATCTCCCCGTCGTCGTGGAAACTTTCTCAACGCTAAGATCACGTCTAACGCTCGAATTAACAGACGAGCACTTATTTTAAAGATGAAAGGTCTGTTATTTGCTAGTCCGGTTGAATGAGTGGTCAGGCTGCCGCTGCCGAGCAGCTTGCGCTAGAGAATCCTGGATTAACCGCACCTAAGAGAGACCAAAAATACTGCCCCTGTTATCAACTTCTTTCCCGCCGGCCTTGGCCCTCGCTCTATCATCAGCATAAATCAATGTTCGCCCACATTGAGGACAGACCCAGAAATCGAAGAAGTCAAAGACGGCCCCCGCTGCCGGAAGCGTCCACTCAAGCCCGCCGGCTTTCGCGCCGCCCACCAGGTCTGAGAGAAGGACTAATTTCAGATCGGTCTGGCACTCCGGGCAAATTCTTCCTCTATTAGGCACGAGCGTATTCCTCCTTGATTAAGTAGCGTCTCTCAAAACATAGACGTTTATCTTTATATCACGGTCTCGATTATCCAGCCGCCTAACGCTCGAATTTCCACGCTAACTGCCGCTTGAGCGTTACCTTGCTTTATTAACTACGCCGAGGTACGTCAGAATAGCGCCGACGATAGTTCCGATGAAGGTTAGGATGGGCGCAAGGGCCGCTATGTAAGCAGCGATGGCCTTGATTCTTCTCTCCCTCTCCTCTTCCGGTATGTTAGCTCTCCCGACTATCCTTTGTGCCATTCTAAGGCCCAGGCCAGGTCTCCTCGCCTGAGGATGAGCTTTCCGGTACAGCCAGCTCCCAACGAAACCAGTTGAAATTAATAAGAGACCGATACCCAGTGAATAGGCAAGGTTAGAAAGCATGAAAGCGTATCTCAGGTCATACCCGAACGAGGCTCTCTCTCCTACGCCAACTTTTGTGATGCCGGTCAGCAATATATCAACGATCACAATTGACAGGCCGAGCACGATTAGCCCTCTGCTACCCCACCGGTAACCGAAGAATAGGCCGAACACAAGAGGGAGCGAGAAGTATGCTATTAAGCTTACGTAAAAGGGCAGCTCTGACGAAAGCCACACAAGTGTCATCAAGCCGGACAAGATGAGATATAAAAGCAGCGCGGCCAAAACAATCAATGAGCTGTTCTGCGTCCGTCGCGCTTCAGTATCCGGGACAGCATGATTAGAAGCCTCATGAAGAGTTGAATAGCAATCCTCCAGCTTCGAGATTCTGTCTTCGAGGCTTTGAAGCCGCACCTGAAGAGGCTTCAGAAAGATGAAGTCACGCCCGCAATACCGGCACACTACAGCCTCATCCTGTATCTCTTCCGCACAGTATAGGCATTTCATATAATCATCCTCGCTACCGGGAAGTACAGCACTCGTTCTGTTCTCAGGTTCTCAGCCTAACGACTGAATTAATCGGCACGGGAGCAGGCATTCAATCTTCACTGCAAAAATGAATTGTAAAAGGCTCGTAAATCGAGCGTCCGATTGAATGCCTTATAGGTGTACGTGGGTCATTTCTGCTGCACAATGAGCAGCGGAGATGGAACATGCCGGGCGGGTGTGACGACTCTCGAATGAACGGCAGTTGCGATGCCTGTAACAAGCGTGCCGCACATCGCGCCCGGCGCTTTCGCTCACCTAACGAATGCTCAGTTACCGTCGCTTGGTGAACGGCTCTACTATAAGTTCTTCGCCTGAGCAAAAGCCAGCATGTTCCATCCTGTTCGTGACCCTGAGCTTACTTTCAGGCAAGGAGAACATCATGGAACAGCCTCTCCCGTTTGCCGCGCTGATCGGCATTGATTGGGCTGACAAAAAGCACGACATCTGTCTGGTTGACACGGCGACCGGCACGCAAGAACTCTCCATCATCAAGCAGACACCCGAAGCTCTCAACGAATGGGCACAGACTTTACGCACACGCTTTGGTGGCGCGAAGGTCGCGGTCTGCTTAGAGCAGTCGCGCGGGCCGCTCATCTACGCCTTGCTCAAGTACGACTTCCTCATCTTGTACCCGATCAACCCGAAGACGCTCGCCAGATTCCGCGAAGCGTTCACCCCGTCACGAGCTAAGGACGACCCGCAGGATGCCGAGTATCTGGTCGAGTTGCTCATCCATCATCGAGAGCGGTTGAAGGCGTGGCTGCCTGATGATGACCAGACTCGCACTTTGCAACTCCTCGTCGAACATCGCAGGCGGTTGGTGGGCGATCAGACGAGGATCAGCAACCGGCTGACGGCGCTCCTCAAAGGCTACTTTCCTCAAGTCTTGCAATGGTTCCCCGACATCCGCACCAATCTGGTGTGTGAGTTCCTCTGGCGGTGGCCGAGCCTCGACGCGCTGCGCGGCGTGCGGCGGGCGACGCTCCTGAAGTTCATGCGCTCACACAACTCGCATCGCAAGCAGACACTCGACGCGCGGCTCGACGCGATCAAAGCAGCCGCGCCGCTGACCACCGATGTGGCGGTCATCAACTCTTCAGTGATGATGGCTCGCGCGCTGGCCTCGCAGATGAAGACGACGCTCTTGGCGGTCAAAGAGTTCGACCAGCAGATCGAAGAGTTGTGTCAGGCGCACGCAGACTTCGAGTTATTCGCTTCCTTGCCCGGCGCAGGTCGTGTCTATGCTTCGCGGTTGCTGACGGCGATGGGCGCGAACCGTGCGCGGTGGGCGAGCGCCGACGAGTTGCTGCGCTTCAGTGGGGTTGCGCCCGTGGTCGAGCGCAGCGGCAAGTCGTCGTGGACAAGGTGGCGCTACTTCTGCCCGAAGTTCGTCCGTCAGGCGTTCATCGAGTACGCGGGCGAGAGTATCCGACACTCCGAGTGGGCACAGGCTTTTTACGTGTCGCAGAAGGCGAAGGGCAAGAGTCATCAGGCGGCGGTGCGTGCGCTCGCCTACAAGTGGATCAGGATCATCTGGAAATGTTGGCAGACGAGAACAAGCTACAACGAGGCGAGGTATGTGGAATGCTTGCGCAAGAAAGGGTCGGCGTTAGTCCCGGCGACGGCTTGAAATGAAGAAATCGCTTGACACGTCACCCTCAGTTAGCTTGTTAGATTGCGCCCGTTGGTTGACCGAGCGTCTCGCTTATGACGAGCCTCTCCTAATTGCTGGGCTTCATGTCGGAAGCTTTGGCCGCAACCGGCTTGAAGTCGAATTTGCCCTGGCCCTCCTGGTAGAACACGCAATCGCTTCCGGGGCGGCAGCCGCTCACGTGTACCCAGTCGGCGGGCATCATCACGACCGATCCGGGGCCGAAATCTTTGGCCGACGCAGCGTCCGCACCCGTGTACCAGACGCCGCTGATGATCACGTTCTTGAGCTCGCTGCTGTGCGCGTGCAGCGGGTTGTCAGTGCCTGCCGGAACCTTGCGCATCTGTGTATAAGCCCCCTTCTTGGGATCACCCG
>DASVXV010000016.1:0-32122 GCA_036392495.1 Pyrinomonadaceae bacterium
GAATTTGTTCGATCCGTTTTTCCTAAGATTTTTGCAGGTTTTCGAGATAGTTCAATGATTCCCAAACATCTATCAATACTTGTGTAGATACTAATGGCGTGAGCCCTGGGTCACCAGCAGGAAGAAAAAGAAAAGCCCATGAAATGGGCGACAGCCCGTGCACGCCCGCATGTAATTCAAGGACTGTCGCCCGCTCGCGCGGGCTTGCGTTTCAAATCGGCGCTGTGACCCAGGGACGCACGCCCTGGGCTTTATGCTGTCGCCCCTAACGGGGCTGACTGCCTATTGCCTACTGCCTACTGCCTTCTTTCCTCCGTGTCTCTGTGCCTCTGTGGCTAAATTGGAAACGGCCTGTCGGCCTAGTTCGCTTCGAGCGCGGCGCGCAGGGTTTCGATGGCGAGGGCTGCGGCATGCTGTTTTCGCGCGGGCAGGCCGCCGAGGGCGCGCGCGATCTCCTGCCTTGTCAATCGCAGGGCATCTTGGACCGGCATCCCTTCAATCATCTCCGTTAAGACCGAGCCGCAAGCGATGGTCGGCGCGCAGCCGTAGGCTAGAAAGCGCGCGGCTTCGATCCGCCCTACATTCAGGCGCAGGCTGAGACGCAAGCGATCCCCGCAAACGGGATTCGACTCTTCCGCGACGGCGTTCGCGCCCTCCAGCTCGCCTGCATTGCGCGGGTTGGATAAGTGATCTTTTAAGGTGGCGGAGTAAGACAAGTTTCAGGTTTCAGGTTTCAGGTTTCAAGTTTCAGGCTTTTAACTTTAAACCTGAAGCTTGAAACTTGAAACTCATGCTCGGAGAGTTTCGCAGGCGCGCTCCGCCTGTGCCTTCTGATAGAGCGGCGAGAGGCGTCGCAGGTTTTCGACGGCGCGTGGCAGCGCTTCCAGGACATAGTCCACGTCTTCCGTAGAGTTGTCTTTGCCGAAGCTGAAGCGGATCGAGCCGCGTGCCAGCTCTTCATCACGCCCGATGGCGCGAATCACGGGCGAAGGCTCAAGCGAGCCTGACGAACATGCGGAACCCGTCGAGACGGCGACTCCCTGCAAATCCAGGTTGATGAGAAGCCCTTCGCCTTCGATATAGCGGAAAGAGATGTTCGACAAGTGCGGGAGACGCTTCTCGCGATTACCGTTGAAAACAATCTCCAGGACGCGCGCGGCAACACCTGCCTCGAATCTGTCGCGCAGCAGGCACACGTGCGAGGCGCGCTCTTCCAACTCTTCCAGCGCGAAGCGCGACGCGGCGCCGAAGGCCACGATGCCGGCGACCGATTCCGTGCCGGCGCGGCGCTCGCGCTCCTGGTGACCCCCTACGTTCTGCGCCGTGAGCCGCACGCCCCTGCGGACAAAGAGCGCGCCGACACCCTTCGGCGCATAAAGCTTGTGCGCCGAGAGCGAGAGCAGGTCACAGCCCAGTTCCTCCACGTTGAGGGGTATTCTTCCGGCGGCCTGCACGGCGTCTGTGTGAAAGCGCAAATGACGGTTGCCGCGCTCGCGCTCCTCGCGCACGATGGCGCCGATCTCCGCTACGGGTTGAATGGTCCCGATCTCGTTGTTGGCGAGCATGACGGTGATGAGAATCGTGTCCGGTCTCAGCGCCTCGCGCACATCGTGTGTGCGAACGATGCCATCTTCGTAAACGGGCAGGCGCGTAATCTCGAAGCCCTTCTTCTCCAGCGCATCGCAGATGCCGCGCACGCTCGAATGCTCAATCTGAGAAGTGATGATGTGGCGGCCGTAAGTTTCAGAGGCTTCGGCCACGCCGCGTATGGCGAGGTTGTTGGCTTCGGTCCCGCCCGAAAGAAAGACGGTCTCGTTGGGGCGCGCCTGAATCAGGGCGGCGACATCGCGCCGCGCACGGTCCACGGCGGCGCGCGCCTCCTGCCCGAAGAAGTGGACGCTCGAAGCGTTGCCAAACTTTTCGGTCAGAAAGGGCAGCATCGCCTCCACGACCCGCGCATCAACGGGCGTCGTCGCGCTGTGATCCAGATAGACTCTGCGTGGCAATGGCCTTAATAATTATGAATTTTGAATGTTGAGTTATGAATTAAGGACAAAAGCTTTTAATTCAAAATTCAAAACTCAAAACTCATAATTGCTTTCCTTCCTTCCCGCGCCAACCAATTTTCGGGCGGGGCGCATCAGAAGCCTTGTTGTCGCTCCCTGAAGGAGTCTAGGTCGCCCCGAGCGCGAGCGTCAAGCGGGTTGAAAGTTTGTTGCAGTTTGTCGCCGAAGTGATACCATCTTAGCGCCCGCGCCCGAGAACGCGTTGATGAAAAGCGGCATCAAACAGTTCCAGTCTACGCCGGTTCTCAGAAAGGAACGAAGAATGAAGAAAACGATACGCATCCTGGCAGCCTCCGTCGCCCTCGCTCTTGCAATCATGCCTGTGCCAGCATCTGGAGTCGCGCACGGTTTTGGGGGCGCGGATGAAAACACCCAGCAGGCAATCGGAGCCCTGGAGCGCGGCTACCGCACGGGCTACTCGGACGGCTACCAGGCGGGGTACAGCGATACGGTCTCGCGCGCCCAGCGCGATTACAGGAACAAGGCCGAATACCAGCGGGCCGACCGCGCTTATTCAGACTCCTACGGCGCGCTGGAAGATTATCGCGATGGATACCAGCAGGGTTTTGAGGCAGGGTACGACGCAGGCTACGAGCGCCGCACGTTCGATTCGACCATCCCCGCGAATCTTTCGCGCCGCGGCACGACGGATTCCTCAAACGCCGGAGTTTCAGTCTCGACGAGCGGCGGCGTCAACACGAGCGGCACCAGCAGCAGCAGCGGATCAATCAATTCATCCAACGTCACTTTCATTCCGGCGGACACAGTGCTTCGCGTAGAACTTCTGACAAACCTCTCGACCGAAGCGACCCAGCGCAATGATCGTTTTCAGGCACGCGTGATCGAGCCCGCGGAGTATCGCGACGCGATGATCGAAGGCCACGTCTCGCGCGTCAAGCGTCCGGGCAAAATCAAAGGCAACGCCGAATTGCAGCTCACCTTCGACAAGATCAGCCTTAACAATCGCTGGACCGGATTTAGAGCGCAGGTGATTGAGGTTGTGGATAACGGGCCGAGCGAGGGCGTCGGCGAGGTGGACGAAGAGGGCGGAGTTCGCGGTAAAGATAAGACGAAGGACGACGTCGCCAAGATCGGGGCCAGTACGGGCGTGGGCGCGATCATCGGGGCGATCTTCGGCGGGGGCAAAGGGGCTGCCATCGGCGCGGCTATCGGCGGCGCTATCGGCACGGGCGGCGTCCTGACCTCACGCGGCAAAGACATACGCCTCGAACACGGCCAACATCTCAGAATCCGCACTTCGAGCGAAACAAGGTTCTGAAAAAGCAGAATCCAGAAGTCAGAATCCAGAATCCAGAATAAAAGCAGAAGTGGCTTCAGCATTTCATTCTGAATTCTGACTTCTGGATTCTGGATTCTGCTTTTATGCTCATCACTCTTCTGACAGATTTCGGCGCGGCTGACTATTTCGTGGCAGCGATGAAGGGCGTGATTCTGTCTGTCAACCCCGAGGCCCGAATCGTTGACATCACGCACGAGATTCCGCCGCAGGATATCCTGAGTGGCGCATTCACGCTCTCAGCCGCCCGCCAGACATTTCCCACGGAGACAATTCACGTAGCGGTGGTTGACCCGGGCGTCGGGTCTGCGCGCCGCCCCCTGCTGGTTTCGGCGGGCGGACAATTCTTCATCGGTCCTGACAACGGGCTGTTCAGCTTCATCTACGAGAATGAGGCGGACGCGCGTGTCTTTCACCTGACGAGCGAGGAATATTTTCGGCAGCCCGTGAGCACGACATTTCACGGGCGCGACGTGTTCGCGCCCGTTGCCGCCGCGCTCTCAAAAGGCACGCGTCCTGAACAACTCGGGACCGAAATCAAAGATTACGTGCGTCTGGATAATCTCAAGCCGCGGCCGACAGGGAAGGGGAGCTTTGAAGCATCCGTCCTTCACATAGACCGCTTCGGCAACTGCATTACCAACCTCACCAGTGAGCATCTCCCCGAAGAGCATTTAGCGCGCGGCCTGCGTCTGAAGATCAACGGACGGGAAATCACATCCTTCCGCCGCTACTTCGCCGAAGGCGGTGAAAAGGACGCCGAGTTGTTCGCCATCTTCGGCAGCGCGGGCTACCTGGAGATCGCTGCCTTCCGCGCTTCCGCGGCCCAACTGCTCAACGCGCGGCGCGGACAGATAATTACAGTGACAAGTGACAAGTGACGGGTGACAAGTTGATTTTCTCGTCACCCGTCACTTGTCACCTGTCACTGCTCTTTGTTATCTTCGCAGCATCACAAAAATCGAAGGAACCGGATCATGGACAAAGCCAAAGAAGCTGGCGCGAGCGCGGTCGCCGGTGCTGCCACCGCGGGACTGCGGGGCGTCGTTGCCGCGAGTTCTTCCATCGGCGATGTGAACGGTGAGAAGGGCGAACTCATCTACCAGGGCCTCAACATTCACGACCTCGCCCGCTATTCGACATTCGAAGAGACGGTCTTCCTGCTCTGGAACGGGCGTCTGCCGAAGCGTGCGGAGCTTGACGAATTAAGACAAAACATCGCCGCGAACCAGGAGCTCCCAGAAGAGCTTCTGACAATGATGCGGCAGTTCCCGCGCGACGCGGAGCCGATGGACACGCTCCGAACGAGCGTCTCCGCGCTCTCTTTCTACGACCAGCGTTCGCGTGATACTTCTCGCGAAAACAGCATCCGCATCGCCACCAGACTCCTGGCGCTCTTCCCGACCATCGTCGCCACCTCGGAGCGATTGCGTAAAGGGCAGGAACCGATTAAGCCCAGGCCGGACCTGAACATCGCGACCAACTTCCTTTACATGCTCAGGGGCGAGCTGCCCGATGAGAGGGACGCGCACATTCTGGACGTCGCGCTGATTCTACAGGCCGACCACGAGTTGAACGCTTCGACATTCACGTCGCGCGTCGTCGCCGGTACGCTCGCTGACATGTACGGCGCGGTCACGGCCGCCATCGCAGCCCTTTCAGGCCCCTTGCACGGTGGGGCGAATACGAACGTGATGAAGACGCTGCTTGAGATCGGCGAGGTTGACCGGGTCGAGCAGTGGGTTAAGGATGCGCTTGCCGCGAAGCGGAAGATTATGGGCTTCGGCCACGCCGTCTATAAGACGGAGGACCCGCGCGCGACCAACTTCCGCCGCTTCTCGAAGGAGATGGCGGAGCGCGGGGGCGACATGAAGTGGTACGAGATGTCGCGCAAGGTCGAAGAGACGATCAAGCGCGAGAAGGGCCTGTATCCGAACGTGGACTTCTTCTCGGCCTCGACCTTCTACATGATGGGGATTCCGCTGGACCTCTACACGCCGATTTTCGCAGTTAGCCGAATCAGCGGCTGGACCGGGCACATCCTCGAACAGTACGCCAACAACAAACTGATTCGCCCGCGCGCCGAATATGTCGGGCCGCGCAATGTGCCTTACGTGCCGATTGATGAAAGATAAATAAGCATTCAGCATTCAGCCGTCAGCTTTGACAGATTTATAAGCTGACGGCTGAATGCTAAATGCTGAACGCAAGTTTTATCTGTTAATAGAAATCCCAAGTATCTTCGGATTGTCTAAAAACTCGCGGAGCTTCTTCGGGCTGATTTTGACGCGGGCCACGACGGCGTCCGTGCGGTCTATCGTGACGACCATCAGCTTGATGTTCTCGCCCGCCTCTCTGGCATAGACGTAGAGCTGCTCGCCGTCGCGAGAGCGCGCGCGAACGAGCGGCTGCCATTCCTGGCTGAGTGCGTTTCGCATCACCTGGCTGAGCCCCGTGTCGGCGCCGCCAGAGGCTAATTCCAAATTCTCGAAAACCGCAACTTTGAAGCTTTTGACCCCGGCGGGGCGGACGATTTTGACGAAGAAGTTGGCGAGACCCAGAAAAGGGATGCTGATGCGTTTTGCGTTGTAACGGAGCTTGATATGTTTGGTGATGGCGTCGAACTCCGGGTCGTCGGCGCGCGCCACCTGCGGGGCGAGCGTGAGCGCCGAAGCCGTGATGACGAGTGCGACGAGCGTGTGGATGAAGAGTTTTCGGGGCTTCGTCATTGGGGCATCACTCCTTCGGTGCTTTTTTGTCGTGCGTGATTTTGATGGATGGGATTCCGAGTTTCCCGCCCAGTTGGACGAGCTTCTCTATATCAATTGAGCCTGCGATGTTGATGACGGCAAACTCCTTCGGCTCCGTCGTGATGACGGTCAACCCACCGATTTGCGATCCCGTGGTCGTCATCATATAGACTTCGACGTTCTCGCTCTCTTTCTTGCTCTTGATACCGACCATCCGAGACCAGCCGGGTGCGCGCAACTGCGCGCGGATGGCGTCAAGGTCTGCCGCGGAATACTCGCCTTCCTTTTCAAACTCGAAGACCTTAACGTAAACGCCTTTGAGACCTGAGATCATCTCCTTGATAGCTTTTTCTTCAGGATCAGAGTCTTTGAGGAATTTTATGGCGATCTCCAGTATCGCCCCGTCGAGCGTGACATCCACGGATTCGCTCGCCCTGGCTTCGAGCCTGTCAAGGCTATTAAGCTGCAACTTCACATTCTGCGCGTGCGCCGTCAGTGTCGCAGGGCTTGCGATGAGAAAGAGGAGGCAGGTGAGCCTCATTGATGTGGTGATGACTGATTTCATTGACTACTCCATTCTTATTAATTCGTTTAGGAGATCGGGCCGCGTCCCTGATTGCCCTGAATCTTCTTCTGCACCGTGTTGAGCTTGTCGCTCGCGATGTGCAGCGCCATGATGAGCTGCGCTTTGGCTTCCTCGCCGCGAATCTGCTGCTCGCGTTGACGCCGCTTCGCATTACTGGTGGCGGAGGCTAACGCAAGCCTCTGTTGTTGATTGGGCGAGCTGCGATTGATTCTGTGTGGCGATGTCGTTGATGTCGTTGTCGTCGGACTCGATTGCGGAGTTGGCGACGGAATTAACTGCTCATCCACGTTCTTCACTACACTGCCTCCGGTCGTATCAACCGGCCCGGTCGTCGGGGGCGGACCTGAAGCGATTGGATTCCATTGACTGTCTTTCGTGCGCTGAAGCGCAAACCACAGCCCCCCGGCCAGCAGTAGAATGACGAGCGTGGCGGCTATCGCGAGCGCGGGCGAAAAGTTTCGCCGAAACGGGCGCGGCAAGCTCGCAGGCAAGGGAAGGGGCGTCACGGGACGCCGATAGCGCAGGTTCGAAAGCGCGCGTTCGAGTCGCTCGACCTCCGGGTCCGCTTCGCCTGTTTTGTCCCACAGGTAATCTTCGTTCATAAGCCACTCTCCATCCCCAGCTTCTCGCGAAGCTGTTTCATGCCGCGGTGCAGGTTGACGCGCACAGACGCAGGGGTCAGCCCTGTGCGCTCCGCAATCTCTGGCCCCGTCATGCCTTCGACCAGACGCAGGACAAGAGTTTCGCGGTAAGCCTCGGGCAGTGTGCGTATCAGCGCGAGCGCCTCTGCCGCTTCCGGATCAACCGAGTGTGGGCGCGCGAGGTCTTCCGGCAACTCTTCCGTCTCTTTCTTGCGGCGATGGAAATCAACGGCGCGGTTGCGCGCAATCATCGCCAGCCAGCCGCCGAAAGCCCCTGCCTCGCGCAGTGTCTGAATCCTTTTGAAGGCGGTTAGAAACACGTCCTGCACCAGATCGTCAACCTCGTCGAAGGGCACCCGCGCCAGCAGGATGCCGTGCACCATCGGTCCGTAAAGATCGTAGAGACGCCCGAAAGCGTCGCGGTCGCCGCGAAGGACTTCTTCGACGAGCAGGGCTTCGGGAGAGCGCTCCATGGCAGGCTGCGCCGCAGCCGCAGTCGTGCGGCTGGCTCCCGTCATCAGGAGCAGATTGCCGGCCGTCCCTATCTCGCCCATGCCTTTCCCTCGTCAGCCATTCCTCTCGCGCCTCGTCTGTAGAATTTTAAAATACGCTTTTTACTGTGGGTTGAAGCGCGAAGAGCTGGAAATCCTTGCGTTCAACCTATAAGACGCGTTGCGTCGGGAAATGTTAACAGCTGGCCGGAAGCGAGGTAAATGGGTCTTACTCGTTTGAGCGGCAAGGCAAGATGTGATAGCTTTCGCGCCCAAGTTCTTCCTAATCTGTTCAATCGAAGAGAAACCTGATGAAAACCAAACTCCCCCTGCTATTAGCCCCGTGCCTGCTCCTGGCTGCCCTCGCGTGTCAGACTAAAGAGGCGGGCAACGCTACAACCGGCGCAACCGAGAATACAGCCCAGCCTGCGGCCAACGCCAACGCGACTCCCGATGCTTCCGCGAAGTCCGCTTTGAAACCGGGCGAGATTCCCTTCAAAGGCTTTCCGACAGTGAATACGACCGCCAAAACAGACGAGGTCGTGCTCTGCCCCTCTTACAACTGGATTCAGGACGCCGTGACCAAAGGACCGGATCAGGTCACCTTTATCTTTTATCACCAGAAAATGATCGCGCCCGGCGAGGTCGAATCCGAAGTCGAGTTTCTCGGACCAGGCAAGCAGAAGGTTCCTAACGCCTACATCATTCCGATCCCTGCGGGGCAGACGGCGTCTGTCGGCGACATCGTGCTGACCTGGTGGCAATCTGGTTCCGGCATGAATCGCGCCATAGTGGTCGAGGCGAGCAACCCTTCGGAGCCGACGGTCAGATACCTGGACATAGGATATGACAATCCGGCCAAGAGCCGTGACGGTAAGACCACCATAGGGCAGATGGATGAGAAGCTGAAGCCCAACAGCTTCGTCAAAATCAACAGCCCCTGGGAGCCTGGCACGACCATCGCGGTCAACGACGGGGCGAGCAGGAAGAAGATGCAGGTGATTCGCGTCGCGGGCGAGAAAGTTCTGGCTCTCGGCAGCGTGGGCAAGCTGCAAGTCTATGACAAGTCCGCCTGCACGCCTCTACCGCTGAAGCCAAACGTCAAGGCCGGCGATAAAGTGCAGGTGCCGAAGTACGGGATAAACTTTGCGGAGGCCACCGTGACCAAAGTGGACGCCAAAATCGGCAGAGTCTTCGTCAAGATCGGCACGGACACGGAAGAGGAAGCCATAGCCTTTGGCGACGTGATGGCACCGTAAAGCAGGAGCCAGGAGTCAGGAGCCAGAATCCAGAAGAAAAGAGAGAAGCGGGTTACCACCTTATACCAAGGTGCGCTCGAAAGAGATGTAAAAAACTATCCACGAAGTCACACGAAAGAGCACGAAATAGCTGCTTTATTCGTGCTCTTTCGTGTGACTTCGTGGATAGTCTTCCGGCCTTCTTTTTGTCTGCAATTCGGTATTATCTATTCTCGATTCTGAATTCTGGCTTCTGACTCCCGGCTTCTGGCCTCGGATTCTCCCGGTCCGTCAGCCGCAGCATCTCTTCATCCGCCCTGAAGAGGGGCGTGCGCCAGACGAAAATAGTTGAGATGAGCAGCGCGATGGTGCAGGCCGCTCCGCCTTCGAGTCCGTAATCGCCGCCCGTGAGCCACGCCGGACCGAAGTCTGTCGCATGTAGCAAAGCATTAGGCGTCAATCTTCTGATGCCGCTCACCGGAATGCCCAGCACTGCGCCCATCGTCCAGTTCCAGGCCCAGTGGATGCCGAGCGGGAACCATAGATTGCGCGTTCTGAGATATGCGATTGCGAGCCACACGCCCGCGAGCGCCGTGTTGACGAAGGTGAAGCCTTTGGCGACGTTCGGATTGTTCAGGTGCCCCGCCGAGAAGATGATGGCGGTGATGATGATCGCCACCCAGGCCAGATGGGAGCGCGCCATCGTCTGAAGCGGATAGCCGCGAAAGATAACCTCTTCCCAGGCGGCGGCGAGGATGAGGACGGGGATTGAAGCGAGCAAGGTCTCGCCGACCGACTGAAACATCAGCGGGGTGTTGAGCGTGAACTTGAGCCCGCCGAAAAGAGCCGCAATCCCCGCGGCCAGCAGTAAGGAGAGCGCGCCGACCAGCGAGCCCAGAAGCAGGTCCCTGAGCCACCCTTTGTGAAATGCCCAGCCGAGTGCGCGCGGCGGAAGATCTTCTAAAAGTTTACAGCACGCCCACCCGATCAGAGTCGCAGGCACCAGGATGGTCAAACCCTGTATGACGAAACCCCAGCGGCCGTTCAGCACCAGGTGTGCGTCAGGGCCTAACGACAGGGCCAGCAGAATCCCCACCAGCACAAATGCCATTTGGATGCCAAGATAGGTGAGGAGCCCGTAGATGAGGAGCCGCCAGCCGCTGCGGAGCCGCCCGGCCCGGTTGAAAAGGATATATTCGAGAGTCATTGGATAATGGCAGCAGCCGGAATCGGAATATCAAACGCATTCTAATATCTAATTCAACTGTATGGTAAACTCAACGGGCGCATTCCTATGAAAGACCAATCGCGGACAGACGATCAGGCGAGGGCCAAAGACGGCGCGGGGCGCAGGCGGACCGCGCCCTGGCTACTCGGCGGGCTCGTCCTGCTTCTGCTCTTTACACTCGTCGCGCTTCAGGCGTTCGGGTTGTGGACCGTCGTCCCGCCCGATACGGCTTCCGATACGCTCGTTCTTTACGCGCTCTCGTCGCTCAATTTCGCGGCCTTCGTCGTCTTCAGCTTTATCTTCATCCGCAACCTTCTGAAACTCCGCCGCGAGCGCAAAGAGCGCCAGCTGGGATCGAAGATCAAGACGCGCCTGGTCGTCTCTTTCATCTCGCTGAGTCTCCTTCCGATTACGGCGATGGCGCTCTTCTCCTATCTCTTCTTCAATCGCACGCTCGAAAAATGGTTCTACAGCGGACCGGAGGAAGTTATCAGGAAAGCGACGGAGGTCGCGCGCGAAGATGCCGCCAAGCAGGCACGCAGCCTGCGCGAAACGGCATTGATGCTCGCGGCGCTCATTGACGAGCAGCCGGAAGCCAAATACGAACAGACGCTCGGGCGTCTCGTCCGAAGCGGAAACCTCGCGGCCATAGAGATTCTGGACGCGAGCGGCCAGGTCATCGCCCGCACAGAGGCGGAGCTATCCATGGACGAGCGTGCGGAACTCGCACAGATTCTGGAGACCGCGCATACGACAAATGGTGCGGACGAAAGTTTGACGGACGGCAAAGGCTTCGACGTCGTCTCGGTCCCTTTGAGCGGCAACCGAAAATTGATCGTCGCGCCGATGCGCTTCGGCAGCTCAGGTTTGCGCGACGTCATCACGAGCTCGCAGAGCCAGTACAACGAGCTCGTCACGAAACAGCGCAGGGTCCGCCTTCTTGGACTCTCGACGCTCGGCTTGCTGACGCTCCTGCTGCTTTTCGCGGCAACCTGGATTGCGATTCACCTGGCGCGCGGCATCGCGAAACCTATTCAGGCGCTGGCGGAAGCCTCAAAGGAGGTGGCGCGCGGAAACCTGGAACATCGCGTGGAGACAATCGCCGACGACGAGTTAGCGATGCTCGCCGATTCGTTCAACAAGATGACGGCGCAACTGGAAGAGAATCGCCGGAAGATCGAGGCGGGGGCCGGAGAGCTGCGCGACAAGAACCTGGCCCTGGAAGAGCGTCGCGATTACATCGAGACGGTGCTCGAATCCCTCTCGACGGGCGTCATCTCGCTCGACGAAAATGATTGTGTGACGACGATCAACGCAGCCGCCGTAGAAATCCTGAAACTGGAAAAGATTCCGGCGGCGAAGACTCCGCTCGCTGAGATTGTCTCAACGGAAGACCGCGCGACGCTCGAACGCCTGTTGCGCCGCGCGCGCAGGGCCGGCAATGCCGCGGAACAGACGGAGCTCGGTCGCGGTCCGTTAACTGAGGGCGCGAACCTTCCGGTCGCGTTGACGGCGACGGCCCTCAAAGCGTCCCCGAGCAAAGGGCGCGGGGTCGTGCTGGTCATCGAAGACTTGTCGGAACTCCTTTCCGCGCAGCGCGCCGCCGCCTGGAGCGAAGTCGCGCGCCGCATGGCGCACGAGATCAAGAACCCGCTGACGCCCATACAGCTCTCCGCCGAGCGCATCGCCAAAAATTTTCATCGAGGGGAGAATGGCGCGGGCGGCCCGAACGGCAACCCAGCCAAAGAGCGCGAGCGCGTGGCGAGCGTCGTTGACGAGTGTACGGCGACGATTGCGCGAGAGGTCGCCGGGCTCAAGGCGATGGTTGACGAATTCTCGCGGTTCGCGCGCCTGCCGCACGCGCGGCTCGAATCAGCAGATTTAAACGAAGTCGTCTTGCAGGCCGTGACGCTTTATGAAGACCGTCTGGACGGCGTGCGCGTTGACGTGCGGCTGGCGCAGCGCCTTCCCTCCACGATGCTCGACAGCGAGCAGATGCGCCGCGTTTTCGTCAACCTGATTGACAACGCGCTGGAGGCTCTGGCGGGGCTCGACGGCGAACGTCGCATCACTGTGGCCACGGCCCACGACCCTGCGCGCGGCGTTGTTCTGGTCGAAGTGACGGATACAGGGCATGGCATCCCGCGCTCCGATTTGGGACGCCTTTTCCAGCCGAACTTCTCGACGCGCGAACGCGGCACGGGGCTCGGCCTGGCAATCGTTCAGCGCATCATCACGGAGCACAGCGGGCGCATCCGCGCCTCCGCGAACAGCCCGCGCGGGGCGAAGTTTACGATTGAGCTACCTGTTACCAATGCTTGAATAAGTCTGGAGTCTGGAGTCTGGAGTCGCGAGTCAGAGGCCAAAGAGCTTTTGTCTTTTGACTCCAGACTCCAGACTCCAGACTCCAGACTCTTATGTCCGAGGCGATTCTGATAGTTGATGACGAGCGAGGAATCCGCGAGACGCTGCGCGCGGTGCTTGAGGATGAGGGGCTGACCGCCGATGCGGTCGCGTCCGGCGAGGACTGTTTGAAGGCCTTTGAGAAGCGTGGCTACGGGTGCGTGCTGCTGGACGTGTGGCTGCCCGGCATTGACGGCATGGAGACCTTAAAGCAGTTGCGCGACGGCGGGGTTGACGCGGCCGTGGTGATGATCTCAGGCCACGGCAACATCGAGACGGCCGTGCGCGCGACAAAGCTCGGCGCGTTCGACTTCATCGAAAAGCCTCTGTCCATCGAAAAGACCGTCCTGACCGTGCGCAACGCGCTCCGCCAGCGAGAACTCGAACGCGTCAACGCGCAACTCCGCGCCGATCTCAGCGAAGAGTACGTGATGGTCGGCGAGTCCGTCGCCATGCGTGCTCTCAGGAAGCAGATCGCCGTGGTCGCCCCGACGGACGGGCGCATCCTCATCTACGGCGAGTCCGGGACCGGCAAAGAGATTGTCGCCCGCGCGA
Source organism: Pyrinomonadaceae bacterium (assembly GCA_036392495.1). Classification (GTDB taxonomy): domain Bacteria; phylum Acidobacteriota; class Blastocatellia; order Pyrinomonadales; family Pyrinomonadaceae; genus QHXM01. The sequence continues at coordinate 13,256 of DASVXV010000016.1, forward strand.
TTCATGCCCAGTCGAGGCGCTCCAATGCGCCTTTCGTCGAAGTCAATTCGGCGGCGATTCCTGAAGAGTTGATCGAGTCCGAGCTCTTCGGGCATACGAAGGGCGCTTTCACGGGCGCGACCGTTGCGAAGAAGGGAAAGTTCGAGCTGGCAGATGGGGCGACACTCTTTTTGGACGAGATCGGGGACATGAGCTCCGGCCTGCAGGCGAAGGTCCTGCGCGTGCTCGAAGAGCAGAGATTCGAGCCTGTGGGAAGCGGAACGAGCGTCAGGGTTGACGTGCGCGTGATTGCGGCGACTAACAAAAGGCTCGACCTTGAAATCGAGCAGGGAAATTTCCGCGCGGACCTCTTCTATCGCCTCAACGTCATTCCGTTCGAGCTGCCCCCTCTGCGCGAGCGGCTTGAAGACGTGCCGCTCCTGGTCGAGCATTTCAACCAGAAATTTTCCGTGGCTTACGGGAAGAAGCCCAAGCGTTTCGAGCCGGAGGCGATAGAAGTCTTACAGACCTACTCCTGGCCCGGCAATGTGCGCGAGTTGAGGAACACGATAGAGCGCGTCGTAATCATGAACTCGAAGATCAAGGTGGGATTGGCGGATTTGCCGCCCGTCGGGGCGGAAGAACCGCCCGCGGCCTCCTTCCGTTTCCCCTCATTTAAGGAGGCGACGGACGCCTATCACCGCGAGTTCATTCAACGAAAGCTCGCCGAGGCCGAAGGCAACGTCTCGCGCGCCGCAGAACTCATGGGCGTGGACCGCAGCCACCTCTACAGGCGCATGCGTGCGCTCGGGATCCAGAGCCGGGGCGAACGGGGATTGTAGTGGAAGGTGTGGGTTCGGACATAAAGTGATATTTGTCGGGCATAAAATGAGAAGGGCTAATCCCTTTGCAGAAAAATTATTGACTCACCTGTGGCGCGGGCGTATATCGTCAGTCCGTACCATGTGCGAAAGGAGTTCAAGTCCGCCTATAGGATCCGCCGAAACCGTGGCGGTCGCGTCCGGCTGTACCATCGCCGCTCCGGTATAGCTCGACAGGCAACAGAGAATATAAGGTGAGGATAAAATCATGACGACGAAAAAAATCGCGCTGGAAGAGGCGATCAGCACGCCTTCAACCAAAGACTACCTGGCTATCACGCTGACGGGTGCCACGACGGCGTCCGCCGACGCCTTAACTAAAGGGCTCGAAGACGATGACCAGAGAATTAAAGCGATGGACGACGCCGGCATAGATATCTTCGTGCTGTCAGAGACGAGCCCCGGCGTGCAGGCCGAGAAGGACGCAAGCGTCGCCGTGCAGCGGGCGCACGAGTCGAACGACTACATGCAGGCGCTGATTAAGAAGCACCCGGATCGTTACCGCGGGTTCGCGCACCTCGCAATGCAGAACGTGCAGGCGGCTGGCGACGAGTTGAAGCGGTGCGTGGAGGAGCTTGGCTTCCTCGGCGCGTTGATCAACGGCCAAACGAACGGCGTCTACCTCGACGACAAATGCTACGACCCCTTCTGGGAGCGCGTCGTCGAACTCAACGTGCCAATCTACATCCACCCGGCCGACCCCCACATCCAGCCGTGGGTCATCAGGGACTATCCCGTGCTGCAAGGCACGGTATTGGGGTGGATGACGGACACCGCCTCGCACTTCATGCGTCTGCTCTTCAGCGGCCTCTTCGACCGCTTCCCCGATCTTACGATCATCCTCGGGCACATGGGCGAGACGCTCCCCTACTTCTTGTGGCGTATTGACTCTCGCTATGCCACGACGAACAACATGTCCGGCCTGAAGAAGGAGAAGCCCTCCGATTACTTCCACTCGAACCTCATCATCACGACGACAGGCGTCTGCCAGGATTCATCCCTACAGTGCGCGATTGCGGAGATGGGCGACGACCGCGTGCTGTTTTCGGTAGACTACCCTTACGAGGATGCTACGCAGGCCGCCAATTGGATCGAAAACACTCCGGTATTGACCGATCAGGCACAGCGCGACAAGCTCTGCTACAAGAACGCAGAGCGGGTTCTGCGGCTGTGATCTCCGACGCAGGTGTAGGGCGAAAGGGTGGAAAGGAGTCCGAAACGGTTTGTAATGCTATCTCGATAGATTCTTTTCTGATGGTGGACAATCTGAAATCAACAAAAAGGCGGTGCCGGGCGAGAATTGCGGTGCGTTTGACAGAAGGGGATGAATAGCGTATCTGTTAAGTTTGGTTTTCGTGAGAAAATCGTAACTGTGCGCCTGTAAGTTTAGTTCGGCATTCGGAATCGAGATGGATTACACGACAAGAGAGCTTCTTAAACGTTACGCACGCCTTGCCCTCGGCCAGCCTTTCGCTCCCGTTCTTCTCAATATCCTGGTTACGTCCGTCTGCGACATGCGCTGCACGCACTGTTTCTTCACGGACGAGCTGGACGACCGCCCGCGCAAAAAACTTCAGATGAAGACAGGCGAGATCGAAAGAATCTCGAAGACTCTGGGAGGCAATCTGGGCGTCCTGATTCTGGCGGGCGGGGAACCCTTCACGCGCAAAGACCTGCCGGAAATCGCGCGCGCCTTCTACGAAAACAACAGGCTGGAATCCATCTACCTGATGTCGAACGGTCAGATTCAGAAGCGCATCATGCCTGACGTCCGGCGCATTCTGGAAGAGTGCCCGGAGTTGAACGTCACGGTCGCGCTCGGCATTGACGGATTGAAAGAGCAGCACGAAAAGATCAGGCAGAAGCCTGGCTCCTGGGACATTGCCGTTGATACGGCGCGCCGGCTTCAGGAGATCAAGAAAGAGTACCCGCGCCTGGATGTCCAGACCTGCACCTGCTTCATGCACTCGAATCAGGATACGATCTTTGAGTGGTACGATTTCCTCAAATACGAGCTGAAACCAGACAAGGTCAACTTCAACTATATCCGCCCCCCTTCAGCAGACCCGGTCGAGCTGGATATAGACCACACGCGCTACGCACGCCTCGCCGCGACGATTGACGATGACTCACGCCATGCCGCGATTAAGAACAGCTATGCGGGCGACGCGGGCTTCTTCAAAGCCGCGATAGATATCTACATGCACGGGCTGATCGCAAAGACGAAGGAAGAACAGAAAGCTCAACTGACCTGTTACGCGGGCACGGCGGGCGCAGTCATTTATGACGAGGGCACTGTCTCGTCCTGCGAGAACCTGGCGCCGGTGGGGAACCTGCGCGATTACGATTGGAACTTTCAGAAGCTCTGGCTCTCCCAGGCTATGAAAGAGCGCCGCAGAAAGGCTGCCGATGGGTGCTTCTGCACGCATGAGTCGAACTGCTATTACCCGAGTCTCCCTTTCAATCCGAAGCACCTGATTCAGATTAAGAAGCTTGAGCGCGAGATGAAGAAGGCGCGCAGTCACTCAGGGCGCGAGGAAGACCGGACGAGCAGCATTGCGGTTAAAGCCTGAAGGATGCACTGAGGGTACGTGAGAAAATCATTCAGCAAAACACAATTAATCGGCCTTGCTTTCGCCGCCCTGCTTTCTCTGAGTTCATGCGCGCGGACAAGCTCTGGCGGCCCGCCAGACCTCGACGGGCTGAAGCGGCAGGTCGAAGAAGTCGCGAGCGCTACGAGGAACGGGGACTACGGCAAGGTTGTAGATTCGACTTATCCAAAGCTGGTGGAGCTATCAGGTGGGAGAGATAAAACACTTTCAACTATTGAGAGCACCATGAAGCAAATAAAAGCGCGGGGCTTTGAAATTATCTCTTACTCTGTCGAGTCGCCGAAGGATGTCCAGGTGGTTAACGGTCAGACGTTCGCGGTAGTTCCTACGCTGCTGAAGTTGAAAGCCCCCGGCGGCACGATAACTTCATCAAGCTACATGCTTGGGATTTCAAGCGACGGCGGGAAAAAGTGGTCGCTGATAGACGGCTCTGACCTGGACGAAGCGAAGGTCAAAACGCTTTTGCCAGAGGCCTCGGATAAGCTGGTGCTTCCAAAACGACAGCCCCCGACATTTGAAAAGACGCCGTAAAACCGATGCTCGTGGCTGGCATCAGTACTTGGTAAATCCGCAATTATGTTTCGAGCAAGAGTCCCGAAAATCCTGATCATCTCATCCGACACGGGGGGCGGCCACCGTTCGGCGGCTACGGCCATCGCCGCGGGCGTGCAGAAATTTTTTTACAGCGACTCTTATGCGGTCCGCGTGGTGCGCGCCATCGAAGAGGCGCACGGGATCACAGAGAAACTCGTCGGCACTTATAACTGGCTGCTCCGCCACAAGCAGCACTGGATGAAATATCTCTACTGGGCCGTCAACCGCTTTCGCCCGGAGACCAGGGAATTCTTCTATAACCGCACGGTCGGCTACGCGCGCGACCTCTTCGAGCGCTGGTGCCCGCACGTGGTCGTCAGCGTCCACCCGCTGACGCAGCACTTCATCGGGCGTGTCCTCAAAGAACTCGGCCTTGCGGAGAGAATCCCGCTCGTCACGGTCGTCACGGACCCCTGCTACGGCTTCTGGAAAGGCTGGGCGTGCGACGACGTACGGCTCTACCTGGTGGCGAGCGACGAAGCGCGTGAGCAGTTGATTGATTACGGCGTCGCGCCGGAACGCATCAAGATTTCAGGGATGCCAGTGCACCCGAAGTTTCAGCTCCCGGACGAAGAGGCGGCCCGAGCAGCGCGCTCTGCGCTCAGCCTGGACCCGCACAAGTTCACGGTCTTCGTCAACGCAGGCTGGGCCGGGGGCGGAAATATCCCACACATCTTCGACCAGTTTTCGCAGGGCGAGCTGGACGTTCAGGCGATCTTCCTGGCTGGTAAGAACGAGGAGCTTCGGGTTAAAGCGGAGGCGATGGCTGCGAAGGCGAAATTCCCGGTCAAGGTCATCGGCTATTCGGAACATATCGAGCAACTGATGAGCGCCGCACACGTGATGGTCTCGAAACTCGGCGGCCTGACTACGTTCGAGGCTTTCGCCTGCCGCGTGCCAATTATCGCTGATACGACGACGCAGCCGATGCCTCAGGAGGCTGGGGCAGCACGATTGATTGAGCAGCGCGGGGCAGGGATCCTCCTCAACCGCGCCAACGAGATCGTCCCGGTGGTCCGGCGGATGATCGCCGATAAAAAACATTTCGCGGCCCTGCGCGCCGCAACACTCAGCCTCGCTATCCCGAACTCGACCCGCCAGATTGTCGAAGAGATTACCTCCCTGATTCCGCGCCCGGTCTTCGCGCGCGAGGAGCCGGTTCTCGTCGAGGGGTGAACCACCGCTCTTCTGCCTTCAGGATCAATTCAAGCTACGAGGTCGGTGAAAGATTATTTAACCGCAGAGGACAGAATAATTTTGAGTTTTGAATGTTGAATGTTGAATTAAGGCTTTCAATTCAAAACTCAAAACTCATCATTCAAAATTTCCTGTGCGTCCTCTGCGGTTAATCCGGCTTCCCATCTGATTGAAGATTGATTTGACCCTGCTTCTTTTCCACCACTAAGGTTGACGCCAATCTCTGATTCGGGTTTAATCTACCTACCGAAACAATGAAGATTTAAAGTTTCGCCCGCTTCCTTTTGTTGAAGCGGAATTTTTTTGGAGACCCTTACAGGTGGCTCTTCTTCTCGAAGGAAAACGTGCCTTCATCACGGGCGGCACGCGCGGCATCGGGGCCGCGCTCTGCGAAATTTTTGCGCGCGAAGGCGCGGACGTGGCTTTCAACTACAACGCGCGTGATGACCTCGCCGAAACCACACTCGGCAAAATTAAAGGGCACAACCGGCGAGCCGTCGCCTATAAGATTTCCGTGACCGACCGCGTCGGCTTGAAAAAGTTGACGCGTGAACTCGTAGAGGCCTGGGGCGGCATTGATATTCTGGTCAACAACGCCGCGATCAACCGCGGCGACAACTTCGCCACGACGACCGACCGCGCCTGGGACGAAGTCATCGGCACGAACGTCAACAGCCTCTTCGCGGTCACAAAGCCGATCTACAAGCAGATGATCCGCCAGCAGAAGGGGACCATCCTCAACATCACTTCCATCGGGGCGATTCGCGCTCTGCCGACCTCGGTCCACTACGCCACGTCCAAGGCCGCGATGATCGGCTTCACCAAATGTCTTTCGCGCGAGGCGAGCAACTTCGGCGTCTCCGTCAATGCCATCGCCGCCGGAATCTTCGACACGGATTTGGCGCACACGTTGCCCCCTCATCTGCTGGCGATGCATGATTCATGGGTTCCGCACGGGCGTTTGGGGCGGCCCGAAGAGCTGGCGGAATTCGCGGCCTTCATGGTCTCGGACCGCAACAGCTACATGAACGGCGAGGTTGTCATCGTTGACGGCGGCGCCATCACCTGATGCCGGAAATCCTGCCCGAGACGACTGCCAGCGCACAGACGGCACTGAAGTGCGCCCGCCTATCGAGAATCAAATCAATTAAAGCAAGGCGTCCGCTCTTCTCAATCCGCATTCCGCAATCCGAAATCCGCAATTCGACAAGTTTCTCTTCAAGCTGGCTGATTCAGCGATCATTTACGCCTTATGAATTGAAGGTCGCCAAAACGGCTCGCGCCGACACCAATCAGAGGCCGGGCGAGCCGTGACAGAAGCGGGCGGGACAGTTTACCCTTACCAAGACGCAGTCCCGGCGTTACCTCTAAGGTTAAAGCTTTCCGGCGTCCCCCGTATTCAATCTGAAGCTTGAGGAGGCGAAACGTGCATAAAGGTGCGAAGTGGGCTTTAGTAATTGCAGCCCTGATGCTGACCGGTTGCAGTTCCTGGACGACTCATAACAACCCCGCTGGATTTTCGATCCAAATCCCGAAAACGTGGACGGTCACAAAACAAGGGGGGCTCATTACCGTCGCAGGGACGGATAAAGAGCGCGTGACCATCTATCCGTTCCAGGTTGATGGTCGGTTGAACGCGCAGATGGCTCAAAATCTACTGGTCGAGCTGTCAAGTGCCTTATGGCCGCAGCAGAAATGGGAGATGCCAAAGAGCGGCTGGGAGTTCGGCAGCAATGGCGTGCGTGCGGTCGGGGCCGATGAAAGCACGCTGCGTGAGATGACGGCGCTCTGGTGGACGAATACGGATAAAGGCGCGGTCGTCTTCTTCTATGGAGTTGGGGCGCGGCCCGAACAATATCAGAAGCTCCAGCCGACCTTCGCGAACATTCTCAAAAGCTTTCGCGTCACGCCGCCCGGAGCCGCGGGCGGAGCCGGTGCTGAGGCCGGAGTGGAGTTCGCGCAGTGGAAAGACCCGAATGTGGGTGCGTTTTCCTGTGAAGTCCCCAAGGGCTGGCAGACACAGGGAGGGTTGGTTTACAAAGGCGTCGTTTCGCTTTTCGATATCTCGTCCCGTTCGCCGGATGGACAATTTATAGTACGAATCAACGACGTCAAACTTCCTCACATGTACAGCGAGCTGAGCGAGGTCCTGGCGACCAACGGCGCAAGGGAAGGCGATATCCTCTCGGACGGGACGAAGGTCCAGAGCTATACGCCGGGTGTCCAGTTCGCCGAAAATTACGTCCTTGAGACCGCGGGGCAAAACTGTAGCAACCTGCAGTTGTTGAGCCGCAGAGAACTCCCCGATTATATCCAGTCCCTAGCCCAGCGGGGGCTTTTAGACAATTCGGCCCAGCACGACGCGGGCGAGGTGATTTATACCTGTGAGAACGGCGGGCAGACCTATGTGGGCTACCAGTTCGCGAAAACATCAGTCAGGAGCTACGAGAGGTTGGCGACGCTCTGGAACATCGACCAGCTGCATGGCTTTCTGGCTCCCAGCGGTCGCGAAGCGCAGGCAGATGCCATACTTCAGCGAACACTCGCCACCATTAGATGGGACCAACAGTGGCTGGCCATAAATCGTAAAATGACCCAACAGATGGCCAGGGATTACCAGGAATATTTCAACTACGTCTCCCAACTCCAGCAGCAAACGACAGCCGACCGTTGGGCCTCTATGGATCGCATCAACGAGCAGCGGGGCGACGTCCTGCTCGGCCAGACACGTGTGGTTGACCCGGAAACGGGCACCGCCTACAAGGTGCAAAGCGGCAGCACTTATTACTGGATAGACCCGACCCACAACGTGATCGCCGGGACCAATATACCCTACCAACCGACCTGGGATTTCAGAGAGATGATTGAGACCTACAAATAGGGAGCTCAACTACGAACTTTGGCATCGCAAACTTCGCAACAGCTCCGACAAACCTTGAAGATCAAACATGAGGGGCGCTTGATTCTTACGCGCCAACTCTGGAAACATAAAATTGACTCCGAAATGGAGCCAGCGTATTATCCGCTCACGAGCAGGGCACAGAAGTTCCGCTAGGAGGCGATAATGGCTGGTCAAGAGTTGATTGATAATCTGAACCGCGCTTTGGGCCTGGAACTGGCGTCGGTCATACAGTACATGCAGCACAGCTTTCTGGTGACGGGGGCGGAGCGCGAAGTCTATCGCTCTTACTTCCGGGACCAGAGCGAGGAGTCGCACGATCACGCCAAAACTCTCGGCGACAAGATCGTCGCGCTCGGCGGTGTGCCGACGGTTGAGCCAGGCATGATCCGGCAGTCAACGGATTTGATGGAGATGCTGCGTCAGGATTTGGCGCTCGAACGCGAAGCGATTGCAGCCTACATGGCCGCCTGGGAATCCTGTAAAGAGACGGACAGGCCGACGCGCTTCATGCTCGAAGAACGGATCGCGCGCGAGCAGATCCATATCGAAGAGTTGGAGAAGCTGACTTCGGAGCGTAAGGCGAACGTTACTAAAGAGAAGATTACGCTGCGGCAGATAGGCTGAAGAGGGAAGAGAGCAGAAAGCTGTAGGCAGCGAGTAGAGTCATTGAAGCACTCTACTCGCTGCCTTTTGATTTAACGCCGATTCGAGACGGGGCAAAAACTCAATCCACGAATCCACACGAAACCACACTAACAAAGACTGCCTTTTGTGTGGTTTCGTGTGGATTCGTGGATCGTCTCTGCTTACGCCGGATTGACGCTCTACCGGTTTCACGCCAGGGAAGGCAAGTGTATGATGCGCGCTGGTTCTCTGACCTCACCGGCCTCTGCGCGGTGGCGGTTGATGCGATGGCGCGCGACCGTCAGGGCGCGTTGGAGGTCGTCCAGTAAATCGGCCTCCAGCCGAATCGTCTTCTGGCTACACCAGCCGAGTCCGTCCGTCCAGGTCGAATAGCGAAGCACGACCTGCTCCGCGCCGCCGCCGACAGACTCTATGGCGACATCTATCTTCTGATCTTCGAAAGGGGACTGAAGAGGTTGAATCTTTGCAGGCACTACTTTAATCCTCGGGGAACTTCCTTAAAGTCTCGGCTCTCATTCCGTCCCTCGGGGAAGGGGCGAAATTGAAAACCAATTTCAATTAGGATTATGCCTGCCTGCCGCCCTTCATGTCAAGAGGGTTCAAAAGGTTTTGGGGCCTGGGATTTTTCTAAGGCTGCGAGGCGCGCTTCGAGAGCGCGGAGGGTGCGCTGCATCTCTCCGAGCCTACGGAACGCAGCGATTGAGCGCAGCCATTCTCGATTATCGAAGGCAGGGATGCCTGAGATCATCTTGCCTGGCTCGACGTTGTGGCTCGTGGCGCTCTTGGCCGTGACGACCGCGTCGTCGCCGACTGTCAGATGGCCCGCGATGCCGACCTGCCCGGCCAGAATCACACGCCGCCCTATGTGAGAACTTCCGGCAAGACCGACCTGCGCGCAGACGAGCGCATCTTCGCCAACCGTGCAGGAGTGGCCGATTTGAACCAGATTATCAATCTTGGCCCCGCGCAGGATGCGCGTCTCCCCGACAGAAGCGCGGTCAATCGTAGTGCCCGCGCCAATCTCCACGTCGTCCTCTATGCGGACGATGCCTGTCTGCGGAATCTTCAGCCAGCGCCCCTCTTCATCTTTCGCGTAGCCGAAACCGTCCGAGCCGATAACCGCATTGTTGTGAATGGTGACGCGCTCGCCGATCTGTGAGCCCTCGCGAATACTGACGTTCGCATGAATGACGGACCCTGCGCCTATCCAGACATGGTCATAGATGGTCGCGTTCGGATGAATGCGGACCTCTGAACCGATTACCGCCTTGCTCCCGATACTCGCGTGCGCCCCTATGGAGACGCCTTCGCCTATCTGCGCCGAAGGATCAATAACAGCCGTCGGGTGTATGTGAGGCTCAATCAAGGGCTCCGGATGAAAAAGCCTGAGGGCGCGCGTATAGGCCAGGTAAGGGTCCCGCGCGCGCAGGACAGCAATCTCTCTCCCGACCTCGACGCCTTCGCCCACGTAAACGGCCGTCGCGCGCGTCGTCTGTAGGCGCGGCGTGTAACGCGGGTTGGCAAGAAAGGTGACATGACCCGCCGTGGCCTCGTCCAGGCCAGCCGCGCCGCTAATCTCCGCGTCCGTCGCGCCGCCTTCAAGCTGCGCCCCGGTTTGTGCTGCAAGTTCTGAGAGTTTCATGCGCGAGAGTTTAGCGCAGGACGGGAACCAGACGCACGCACAAAGTCAGTACCGCCTGCGGTAGCGGGCGGGTCGTGACGTCGCCATCACCCGCCCGCTACCGCAGGCGGTACTGACACGCGATTTCACATCAAGTTAATCGGATCAATCTCAAGATTAACTGAGCGCGAATCGAGACCGCGCGTCGTCGCTTCGGAGAATGCCATGTCAATCACTTCTCGGAGGCGCGGGCGGCTGCGCGATTTGATGAGAAGCTGAATGCGATGCTCGCCCCTGAGCCGCGCCAGAGGCGCTGGGGCAGGACCCAGGATGCGGCACGAGCGATCCGTATTCGCATCGTCGAGCGCCTTCTTCAATCCGGCGGCGGTCGCCTGCGTTCGCGTGAAATCTTCGCCGTGGACGAGGAGCGAGGCGAGCGCGACGAACGGCGGGTAGTTGAGGCTCTTGCGGTAGCGAATCTCTTCTTCGTAGAAGCCCGCGTAATCCTGCGCGCAAGCGTGTTTCAAAGCGTAATGCTTCGGGTGATACGTCTGAATCAACACACGCCCCGCACGATCCCCGCGCCCCGCGCGCCCGGCGACCTGCGTGATTAATTGAAAAGTCCTCTCGGCCGAACGAAAGTCCGGCAGCGCCAGCCCGGCGTCAACCGAGACGACCCCGACGAGCGTCACATTCGGGAAATCGTGCCCCTTGGCGAGCATCTGCGTGCCGACGAGCATGTCCAGATCGCCCGCCCCGAATTCCAGTATGGCCCGCTCGAACAGTTTGCGGCGCGACGTCGTGTCGCGGTCCAGCCGCGCGATGCGAAGATTCGGAAAGCGCTTCTGCAACATCTCTTCTATCTGCTCCGTCCCTTCGCCGACATAGTAGATGTACTTGCCCTGGCAGGAAGGGCAGCGCGACGGCGCGGCGCGGCGGTGATTGCAGTAGTGGCAGATGATGCTCATCTCGCTACGGTGGTAGGTGAGCGTGACGTCGCAGTTAGGGCAGTGGATTGACTCGCCGCAGGAGCGGCACAGCACGAAGCTCGAATAGCCACGGCGGTTGAGCAGGATGATGGATTGCTCGCCGCGCGCGTGCGTCTCTTCGACAGCTTTGAGCAGTTCTTCGGAGAAGACTTCGGGCCGACCGTGGAGAGCGAAGACTTCGCGCATGTCTATGATCTCCGCGCGGGCCAGGGCGCGGTTGGCGATTCGCTCCGCCAGTTGCAGGTAGGCGTACTTGCCTCTGCGCGCATTGTGAAAGGATTCGAGCGAGGGCGTGGCCGAGCCGAGCACGACGACGGCGCGCTCGCGGCTGGCGCGGACAATCGCCGTGTCTCTACCGTTGTAGTAGGGCGACTCCTGCTGGCGATAAGAGGTCTCGTGCTCTTCGTCAATCACGACGAGGCCGAGGTTAGAGACGGGCGCGAAAACTGCGGAGCGAGTCCCGATGACGACGCGCGCCTCACCGCGTTTCAAGCGGGTCCACTCGTCGAATCGCTCGCCGGTCGTCAGCGACGAATGAAAAATTGCGACCTGGTCGCCGAAATGCGCGCGCAGGCGACGAGAGAAGACCGGCGTCAGCGCGATTTCGGGCACGAGCATCATGGCCGTGCGCCCCTGTTGCAGGGCCGCGCGCATGGCGCGGATGTAGATTTCGGTCTTGCCGCTGCCGGTGACGCCGTGCAGGAGGAATGCGCCGTAGCGCCCTTCGGCGAGCGGGTTCTCTATCTTCGCAAGCGCGGCGGCCTGCGCCTTCGTCAGCTCAAGCTCTTCGATGTCAGGGAGCCGCGCGCCTCCCAGTGGATCGCGGCGCACGTTGCGTACGAAGATTTCGACGAGACGTCGTTTTTCCAGCGTCTGAATAGTCGAGGCGCTCGCGTCCGCCGTCTCCAGTAAGTCCGCAAAGCCCATCTCGCCGCCTTCGTCAATCAGCGTCTCAATAATTCTCTGCTGGGCCCTGGAGAGGGCGCGTGCGGATTCCGGCGCGAAATGCTCTTCGGGGGGAAGAAGGCGCACGGCCTTGCGCCTTTTCGCCTTGGCAAGGACAGAGCGAGCGCGATGCGAGAGCTTGACCCAGCCCGCGCGCTCAAGGTCGCGCGCGACCGCCCCGGCGCGCGCCTCACCGATGTGCCTGGCAATAATGCGTAGCGGCAGTTCGTCGTTTTCGGCGATGAGGCGCAGGGCGCGGGCGCGAGCCGTCTGTGTGCGATTAATCGGCAGGCGCGCCAGTTCGTCCCGGCCTTCAGGTGTGATCGCGAGAATCTGTTCGACGGTCGCATTCAATCCGGCTGGAAGCGCGGCCTTTAAGACTTCGCCCCAGGGTGCGGCGTAGTATTCGGCGACCCAGCGCGTAATCTCCAGCACCTCTGGCGTCAGGAGCGGCTCGGCGTCTAAAAGCTCCTCCGCATCCTTGATCTCTCGGTCCGTGAGGTCAACCGCCGGGTCCAGGGTTTGATGAAGGGCGACGATGTAGCCTGTGAGGCGTTTGCGCCCGAAGGGAACGAGCAGACGCGATCCCAGCCGCGCGTCCTGCCGCAAAGCGAGCGGCAGCCTGTAGGTGAAAGTCTGCGTGACGTGCACGGGCACGGCCACCTCCGCAAAGAGCGGCTCGGGCGCAGGCGAGTTGTGCGGGGCAGCTTGGGCGCTCACGCGAGATAAGATAAGCGCGGGGCGCGCAAAAGTGAAACGCGCCCCGCACCATGAGGCGATTTGATGAAAGAAATAATGCCGAATTACAAGGAGAAGAAACTATCCACGAAGCCACACGAAACGACACGAAGTATAAGAGATGGTTCGTGTCGTTTCGTGTGGCTTCGTGGACAGCTAATCAACTTACTTTGTTATCCCTCTCAATTGGAAGAGCCGCCGCCACCACGCGGCTGTGAGACGATGTTGCCTTCGGCGTCAAAGAGCGTGATGTCGCCGAAAGGCGCGACCTGGTCCTTCACCTTCTCGTAGTCGCCGACGACGACGACCGCGGCGCGGTAGGTGTCGAAATACTTGGCGGCGACGCGCTGGATGTCAGCGGGCGTGAGCGCTTCGATCTTGGGTCGGAAGTTCTCTATAAAATCGTGCGGCAGCCCGTACATGTAGATGGTCGCAATGCGACCCGCCAGCCCGGCCTGGCTCGCCAGCTCGACCGAATAGTTGCCCGTGCTGAAAATCTTCGCGGCATTCAACTCTTCATCCGTGACTGGAAGCACTCTCATGCGGTCGAGCTCGTAGAACATCTCAAGCAGGGTCGGACCCGTGACTTCGTTGCGCACGGCCGCGCCGGTCATGAAGAACCCGGCCCTGGCAATCGTGTTCGACGAGCTGAAGGGCGAATAGGTGTAGCCCTTCTCCTCGCGTATGTTGCGCGTCAGGCGCGAGTAGAACGAGCCGCCGAAGATCGTGTTGGCCGTGCGGATGGCGAAATAGTCAGGGTCTTTGCGCGGGATCGAGAGGTTCCCGATGTAAATCTCGGACTGAATGGAGCCGGGCCGGTTGACGAAATAGATTTGCCTGCGGTCGCGTGTGGGCGGCTGCGGCATCTCCGCTTTCGGCAACTCGCGGCTCTTCCAGGAGCCGAAAGCCTTCTCGATCTGCGCGAAGGCCGCGTCAGGTTGAAAGTCCCCGACAACGATCAAGACAGCATTGTTTGGGACGTAATACCTCGACACGAAATCTTTCAAGTCTGCGCGCGTCAGGGCTGTGATTGATTTTTCGTCCGGGACGACGAAGCCGTAAGGGTGCTTGCCGAAGATGGCCTTCTGCAAGCGCTCGCCCGCGAGAAATGATGGCTGCGAGCGTTGGGCGCGAATGCTCTGAATCAGATTGTCTTTGGCGAGCGCGACCTCCGTCTCAGGGAAAGACGCGTGCTGCGCCACGTCCGACATCAATTCAAAGTATCTCGGGGCAAATTCCGAGAGCGTCGAGCCGAACATTGACGACGCGTCCGTGTCTGTAAAGAGGTCCAGATTGGCGCCCATCGAGCGCAGCTCTTCTTTGATCTGCTTGCTGGTACGCGTCTCCGTGCCCTCGTTGGCGACCGTGGCGGCAACCTGCGCGATGCCGGAATGCTTGTCGCTGTCGGCGGCCTGTCCGACGAGGAAGAGGAGTTGCGTCGTAATCTTCGGTACGTTCGGAAGCGGGGCCAGCACGACCGTGAGGCCGTTGGGCAGCTTCTTCTCCGTAATCTTCGGAAGATTGAGCGGGCGCGGCGGTCCCGGCGGTGGCGGCGTTTTCTGCTGCGCCAGGACGGCGTGGGCCGAAATCAGAAGTAGGACGAGGAAGACGCCGAGCGGATTCCGTGAATGATTCTTATGCATCTTATTTCTCTCCTTTCGGCGCGGGGACGCGGTCAATGACTGTGCGGTTCGACGCCACGAGGTATTTTTGCGCGGCGGCCTTAACCTGCGCGGCCGTGACCTTCTCGAAAGGCTCAAGCAGCGCGTTGACCTGCTTCGGGTCGTCGCGGAAGAGCGCCAGCACAGAGAGCAGGTGCGCCTTGCCGAAACTCGATTCGAGCTGGTTGTAGATGTTCGAGCGGTAACGGACCTTCGCGTCGGCGAGCTCTTTTTCGGTGACGCCTTTCTGCGCGAGGTCCGCGGCCACCGCGTCCACCTCTTTTAAGACCTCTTCGCCCGTGTGCCCGACTTTGTAGGTCGTGCGAATCGTCATAACCATCGGCCCGCTGTAATCGAACTCGTTGCCGAAGTAGTTCATCCCGCCGTAAAGGTCAATGCTCAGCTCCTTCTCCTTGACGAGCCGCTGGTAGAGCCTGGAGCTTTCGTCGCCCTGTAGGATTTGGGCGAGCAGCGCCATCGGGACAAAGTCGGGCGAATTCTGTTCGGGGACGTGATAGCCGATAGCCAGCGCGGGCAGGTTAGCCAGCTTGTCTGTCTGCGAGAGTTTCTTCTCTTTGGTCTGCGGGGGCTCCGTCAGGTCCGGCATTTTCGGGGCCGGCTGCGCCGGGATGCTGCCGAAATGCTTTTCGACCATCTTCTTGACAGCCTCCGTGTCCACGTCGCCCACGATGGTCAGCACGGCGTTGTTCGGCGCGTAGTAGGTCTTGAAAAACGAGCGCACGTCTTCGAGCGTCGCGGCGTTGACGTCCACCAGGTCGCCGTAGCCGTTGTGCGAGTTAGCCCAGTTGGTAAAAGCGTTCTGCCAGAGGTCAATCCACTCGAAGAGCGCGTAAGGCTGGTTGAGCACGTTGACGCGAATCTCTTCGCTGACCACGTTCTGCTGGTTCTTCAAATTCTCGGCGCTCACGTCCAGCGAGCGCATCCGGTCGGATTCGAGCCAGAGGGCTGTCTCGACGCGGTCCGAGGGGAGCGTCTCGAAGTAGTTTGTGTAATCGAAATCTGTGTGGCCGTTGAGGCTCCCGCCGTTGGCTTCGACGAACTTGGCGTGCTCGAACTTCTTCACGTTGGCGGAGCCTTGAAACATCATGTGCTCGAAGAGATGCGCGAACCCTGTGCGCCCTTTCGGCTCGACGCGAAAGCCGACGTTGTAATAAACGGCCACGGTCACGACCGGAGCGAGGTGATCTTCCGAGATGACGACCTTCAGGCCGTTCGGAAGCTTGTAGTAAACGACTGGAATGTTCAGGGGCTTGGCCGCAGCTGGATTAGGGAGCATCAGGACCAGAAGCAGGGCGCCGAGCAGCCACCTCGAACGTTTGATAAAGCTTGGCATCAGGTGAACCTCCTAGAGATTGTTGACCAAAGCAACTTCAAAATCCCATACGGGATGAGTAGGGAAGCCTTTCATTGTCGCGTTAGCAGTTGCAGTCATGAACGAGTTTTGTGAAGAGAAAGTTCGACTGGATGCCTCTGTCAGTACCGCCTGCGATAGCGGGCGGGTGTGGCGACGTTACGACCCGCCCGCTACCGCAGGCGGTACTGACTTTCCTGCGAGAAATGCTCGCACCTTCTTCATATCTTCCCAGACTTCGCGCTTCTTCGACGGGTCGCGCAGGAGATATGCAGGGTTGAATGTGGGCATCAACTGCATCCCCTGATAATCATGAAACTCGCCGCGCATCTGCGAAATAGGTTTCTTCGTACGCAGCAGGGCACGCGTCGGCGTGTTGCCGAACGCGATGACGACCTGCGGGCGGACGACTGCGAGTTCGCGGTGCAGATAAGGCGTGAAGAAAGAGAGCACGTCGGGCGTCAGCTCATCGCCGCTCGAAATCATCTTCACGGTATTTGTCAGATAGCAATCTTCACGTTTGAGGCCGATGGCTTCGAGGATGCGGTTGAGCATCTGCCCGGCAGGCCCCATGAAAGGCTTGCCCGAATCAATGTCGGGCGGGCCGGGCGACTCCCCTACGACGGCCACGCGCGCGCCCTTCCGCCCCTCGCCGAAAATAAAGATGCGGTCCGCAAACTGCGGCTGAGCTTTGGCGCGCCGCAGAAGCTCCGTGTTTATCTCGTCAAGCGTTTCGAACGCGCCCTGCGGGGCTTCGTCGAAGAGTGAAGACTGCATAGAAAGCTTTACCTGCGATGCCGGCGGCATAAAGCGCACGCCTCTAAGGTAATGGCTCGCCGATGCCATCAGGGCCGGGTTCCTTGACGAGTTTTTCGACCATCTCGCCCAGGCGCGCCATCTCCGTGGGGCTCACGCCGATGCTGATGAAGCGGACAGCGCCGCGGCGGTCTATGAGCACGGCGGTCGGGAAGGCGCTGACCCCGTATTTCCCCAGGTTGTCGCCAGCCTTTTCGGCGACGGCGACAGCGTAGGACAGGTTATTACCCTTCTTAAAACGGCGCAGGAAGTCCAGCTTCTGCTCGCGGCTCTTCTCGCCGTCCAGGGTGCGCTGCAGGTCGGTCAGCCCGATGACCACGAAGCCGCGGTCCCTGTATTTCTTCTGCCAGTCACGCAGAGAGGGGAAGGCCCTCAGGCACGGGCCGCACCACTCGTACCAGAAGTCAATCAGCACGACCTGGCCGCGCAGGTCCGCGAGCCTTAGAGGTTCCTGCTCGATCCACTCGCTGACGGTCAGTTCGGGCGGCGTGGCGCGCCGCTCTGACGCTCGCGCTATCAGAGCGCGCTGGGCGTCGTCCACCTTATCAGGAAAGCGGCCCGCGATCATGCGGTACAGGTTCGCCGACGGGAGGTCAAACGCCAGTTGGAAGAGGTCTATGACGGCCGTCAGCGCATCCTCTTTTCTCTTCGCCCCGGAGTAGGCTTCGGCCAAAGTCTCCCCCGTGCTGAAGAGAAACTTTTCCCGTTGCGAGGGCGGCATGGACTTCGCGTCCAACGCCTTCGCCAGCCGGAGCGCTTCGGACGCGCGCTCGATGGCGCGGTCATACTGCTTGGCCTTCAGGTAGGCCAGGCCCATTTCGTACTCGTTCTGAAAAAGATGTATGGGCGTCTGCGGCTCGTTGCGCAGGTACTCGGCGCGGGCCGCCTCTGCCTCTTCGAGCATCTTGTTCTGGGCTCCATAGACGACGACCAAAGTGCGCGCAGCCTGCGCGGCCTGCCCCGTAGCGGCAGCCTTGTCGGCCAGGAACCGTTGCAAAGCATTGAGCGCCTCTTTCTTCTTATCGGCGCGGCTGTAGATCACGCCCAGGTAGAAGAGGTCTATTCCGGTGAGGTCCGTGCGCGCGGCGAGTTTGGCAGCGCTTTTCGCCGCCAGTTCGCGCTGCTCGCGCTCGATCTTCTCAAAGTCGTCCCGGTCGGGCATCTTGCCCTCGGCGCGCATCTCCGCACGCCGCTCGCGTGGGTAGTCCTCGACAGCCTTATAGAGCGCGGCGGGAGATTCCGCCTGTGGGCTCTGGGCAACCGCCACAGCGACGCTCCCAGCCCCGAACATGAAAACAGCCAGCAGGCAACTGCTAATTCTTCGCATCATCGTTTTAACCCCTAAAGACCGTGACGAGACGATTGCGGATTTAGAAAAGCAGAAGGCAGAAAGCAGAAAGCAGTAGGCAGTAAAAGCCAGGAGCGTTTTGCCTTGACTGCCTTCTGCCTTGTGCCTTCTGCTTTCTGTTTTTCATTCCGCAATCCGAAATCCGAAATCCGCATTCCTCTTGTCACCTGTCACCTGTCACGGTGTTCAAATAGTCCCGCACCTTCTTCATATCTTCCCACGCCTCGCGTTTCTTGGATGGGTCGCGCAGGAGGTAAGCGGGGTGGAATGTTGGCATAACCTTGATGCCTTTGTAGTCCTGAAACTTGCCGCGCAATTTCGTGATGCCCTCTTTCGTGTCGAGCAGATTCTTCATCGCGGTGTTGCCGAGAACGACTATGACGTCCGGGCGGACGACGGCGATTTCGCGCAGGAGGAAAGGCTTGCAGGTCTTGGCCTCGTCGAGCGTCGGCGTGCGGTTCTGCGGCGGGCGGCAGCGGTTGACGTTGCCGATCATCACGTCCTCGCGCTTCAGGCCAATGGCCTCGATGATCTTGTTGAGAAGCTGTCCGGCGCGCCCGACAAAGG
>DASVXV010000017.1:0-44546 GCA_036392495.1 Pyrinomonadaceae bacterium
CGAGTAGTAGTTGTCGCCGTCGGAGAAGTGGAAGGGGTAGATGTTCCAGTCCTGCGGGCGGTAGCGCGAGGCGATGATGTCGAGCGCGAGCTGGTAGGCGCTTGAGACGACCGTCCCCCCCGACTCGCCCTGCGTGAAGAACTGCTCCTCCGACACCTCCTTCGCCTCGGTGTGGTGCGAGATGAAGACTATCTCCACGTTGTCGTACTTCGTGCGCAGGAACCGCACCATCCAGAAGAAGAAGCTCCGCGCGATGTACTTCTTGAACTCGCCCATCGAGCCGGAAACGTCCATCAGCGCGAGGACGACCGCGTTCGACTCGTAGCGGTAGTCCTCCTCCCAGGTCTTGAAGCGGAGGTCTTCCTTGCGGACGTTGCCGAAGCGCGGCGCGTTCGACTCGCGCGCGTTGCGCTTGATGTTTTCGAGAATCATCCGGCGCTTGTCGAGGTTCGAGAAGACGCCGGTGCGGCGGATTTCGTTGAAGCGTGTGGTCTTCGCCGGGACGGCCTTCTTCGCCTTGTCTTCGAGGAAGGGCAGCTGCAAGTCCTCGAAGATGAGCGCGGCCAGCTCGTCTATGTCCACCTCGGCCTCGTAGTAGTCTGCGCCGGCCTCCTGCCCGGCCGGCCCCGCGCCCCGGCCCGGCCCCTGCCCTCCGGGCTGCCCCTCGCGCGCGATGACGTCGCCGACCTTGGTCTTGCCGTCGCCCTGCCCGACGTGCTTCTTCTTGCGGTGGTCGAAGCGGAACTTGTACTCGTCGAGCGAGCGGATGGGGACTTTGACGGTGCGCCTGCCGTCGGAGAGGATGATGGCCTCGTTCGAGACGATGGAGCCGAGGTTCTTGCGCACGGCCTCCTTCACGCGCTCCTTGTGCCGCTCCTGGTCGATGATGCCCTTGCGCTGCAAAGACCAGTCGTTGCGCTGCACAGTCCCCGAGATTTGCGTGTCGTTCGTCATCTAATTTACTTCACTACCTGTAAGACGAAATGCCCGCGCTTCCGACTGAGGCGCGGGCGTTTCGCTGACTGACTTGACTGCCCGCGCCGGTTAGCGGGAAAGCAAAGTGCCGACGTAGGTCAGCAGCTCGTTGGCGCAGACGGGGCAGTAGCCGTGCTCCTTCACCAGCCGGTCGACGACCTCGTTGATGCGGCGGAGCTGGTCGGGGTCGGGCGTCTTGGCCGAGGTCGTGATCTTCACCACGTCCTTCAGGTCGGCGAAAATCTTCTTCTCGATGGCCTCCTTGAGGCGCTCGTGCGAGTTGTACTCGAAAGAGCGGCCCTTGCGCGCGTAGGAGGAGATGCGTATCAGAATCTCCTGGCGGAAAGTGTTCTTGGCGTTCTCGGTGATTCCGATCTGCTCTTCGATAGAGCGCATCAGCTGCTCGTCCGGGTCCATCTCCTCTTCCGTGATCGGGTCCTTGATGCGCTCCTTGTTGCAGTAGGCCTCGACGTTGTCCAGGTAGTTGTTGCACATCGTGCGCGCCATCTCTTCGAAGGAGTAGACGAAAGCGCGCTGCACCTCTATCTTGGCGAGCTCGTCGTACTCTTTGCGCGCGGCCGAGATCAGATTCAGGTAACGGTCGCGCTGGTCCGAGCTGATGCCCGTGTGCTGCTCGAACCCATCCTTGATGGCGCGCAGCGCGTCAATCGGGTTGATGCAGGTGACGCCGTCGCGCACGAGCGCGCTCGAAAGGCGGTTGATGATGTAGCGCGGGGAGATTCCGTCCATGCCCTCGCGGACCGTCTCGTCTTTGAGTTCGCGGACGTCCTTCGACTTGTAACCCTCGACGTCCTCGCCGTCATAGAGCTTCATCTTCTTGACGATGTCAACGTTCTGGCGCTTCGGCTCTTCAAGCCGAGTCATCACGGCGAACATCGCGGCGACCCGCAGAGTGTTCGGGGCGAGGTGGACGTTGCGCAAGACTTCGGACTGATTCAGCAGCTTGCCGTAGATGCGCTCCTCCTGCGAAACCCTCAGGTTGTAGGGCACGCGCACCAGGATGATGCGATCCTGGAGGGCCTCGGACTTGCGGTTGCCAGCGAACGAGATGTACTCGTTCTCGTTCGTGTGCGAGAGAATCACCTCGTCCGCGTAGATCATGGCGAAGCGCCCCGTCTTGATGCTCTGCTCCTGAGAGAGCGTCAAAAGATTATAGAGAAACTTCTCGTCTGACTTTAAAATTTCTATGAACTCCATGACCCCGCGATTGGCGATGTTAAGCTCGCCGTCGAAACGGTAGGCGCGCGGATCTGATTCGACGCCAACCTCTCCGATAGTCGAAAGGTCAATTGATCCGGTCAACTCGGTTACGTCCTGGCTGTTGTGATTGATAAAGCCGTTGGCGCAGAAGGAGTGCGTGCCGGGTACGGTCAGGTCATAGACCTGCGCCTGACCCTCTGCGATTTCCTGAACTTCAAGCCACAGGAGTTTGTCGTCAAGCCGCGCACGCAAAGGGGCGAGCACAGGTGAGTCGTGCGGCAACGAGCGCTCGCAGGCTTCGATAAGTGAACGCAGACGGGCCTGCGTCAAATTACGCCCCCAGGCAGCATCCGTCGCATAACGATGAAAGCCCGGTAATGCCTTGCCGCTCGTGGTCGCGACCTGATGCAATGCGTACTGCACTGCCGTTTGCATCTCTGGGATAATGTCGAAGTTTGTCCACCCACGCTTGGCGGCGAGATGCTCGGGCGCGTCCGTACATTTGTCGCGCAACGATGGAATCAGATCGAGCAGGTCAACAACCGCGTCGCCAGTCACAACCACGGAATAAGCGGTGAAGCGATCTTTGATAGTCTCTTGATAAAGCGCCGAGACGATACCCAGATTGAGCAGTGCGACTTGCGCCTGCCTGGCTAATTCCCTAGATGCTGTGGCGACTTTGAAGCGGTTGCTTCTCAGGCTCTTGCGTGCGCCGAGTGTCCCATCGCCCCAGAACCAGCCTTCGAGAAAACTTAAGAAGATCTGACGAGGTGCTGTCGCTATCACGCGTGGAATACGCTTATGTGCCGCACCGCGTGTGATGCCGCAAACCTGTTCAAGCCAGCGCACAAGCTTGACGGATGAGATCGAAAGCGACAGCGCGTGAGTGCCCTGCTTCGTATAAACTTTGGGGCGCACGTCGAACAAGCGCTCGCAGGTGTTCAGGATGTCATCAACCACGCGCGGGTCGCCGTTGGTTACCCAGAGCGCGGTATCAGTCAGCGAGCCTTCAGCGACGACATAACCAAGCAGGCGTGCCAAATCAGGCGTCATCTCGCGTGGCAGCGTCAAGGACTTGTTCTGCCCGCGACTCCGCGGTCCATCGTAGTTGAATGGCAACAATCGTGTCTCATCGCCAAATAGATTTTGGCCGCGTTGCAGCGCGACGTGATCGCCGATCTTCAACTCGCTGAGCTTAACCCAACGGGCACAACCCTCTTTGAGCACCAGGACGGGATGCACCATCGAGCCTTCAAGCTCATAGCCGAGGCGCGTTCGGATGCGGCGCGTGGGACGAACGCCGCCGTTATAAAATTGCGAGGTCCACTCCGCTCCGTTCAAGCCGCTGATGGCAATGCTAAAGGGAGCAAATTCGTCACGAGCTGCGCCGATCTCCCGCTGCAATTCATCAAAGCGCAGCATCCCGCGATTAGTCAGGAGAAGTGTGTCTCCTGTCACGCACTTCGGGTCCGAAGGAGAAAATGTGCCGATGCCGATACGATTCTTCTCGGAGAAGACCACGCGGTGGACCTTCACGTCTTCGTGCCGCCCGTTGTATTCGTGTTCGAGCGCGTAGCGGCACTGTGGACAGAGATCGCCTTCGATGTAGATGCCGTAGTGCTTCTCGATTTCGAGCCGGAGTTCGTGCGGGATGAGATGCAGCGGCTCCTCATGCATCGGGCAGTCTTTGATGGCGAAGACCGCGCCTCCGTCGCTGCGCGTCCATCCTTCGAGGCCGCGCTTGAGCATCGTGACGATTGTGGACTTGCCGCCGCCGACGGGTCCCATCAAAAGGAGGATCCGCTTGCGGACTTCGAGGCGCTGCGCGGCGCTCTTGAAGTACTCGACGATGCGTGCGATTGGCTCTTCGATGCCGAAGAGCTCGTTGGCGAAAAAGTTGTAGCGTGTGAGTTCGTCGCGCGTGCCCTCATTCAGCTTCTCGACGCCCCCGGCATGAATCATGTCGTTGATACGTGCGTGCGAGAGTTGAGCGATGCGCGGGTTCTGTGTGACCAGTTCGAAGTAATCGCGGAAAGAACCTTCCCAGCGTAGCGCCTCGCGTTCGCGGCGCAAGTCTTCCAGCCGTTCGCTGATATTAAATTTGTTGCCATCCTGCTCTTGCATAGCCTTCTCTTAGTACCTCATCGGGCTTTAAGCGCGCGTGGACAGCGTGTGGGAAAAGCACGCCCTATGGTTCTTCCGGCGACAGCCTCGATTTGAGAAGCTGCCACTCTGGGGGTGGGAGACAAGGGTCTCGATATGCGCGGCGCGACGCGCGCGACAAAGCGTGCGGCGCATCGTCGAGCTTTCTCCGACCTTTCTTGCATTCAATGATCTGAGGTTTCAATTTGAGCGGTAGGACGGGGCGCTCTTTTCGGAAGCGACCCGCTCAAACGCGCTTCCCTCTTGGGGCTCAGTATAACACAGCCACTCTGCCCGCAAGTCAACTCTTATTTTTCAGGGGAGAAGACGATGCGCGGACGCAAAGCGTGACTCGCCGAGTCATAAACACCGACGGCTATCAAGCTCCCGTTTGCGTCCAGCATTCTGATGGGCCGGTCCTTCGGCCAATTGGTCCCGTCCCTCACGCCGAGAGCGACGCCGTGAAGCGCCCTGCGCGCCTCGTCGGCCGTTAGATGCAGAAAAGGGAGACCGGAGAGCGCCGCGTCCGGAGAGAGAATCCGTTCCTCGACGCGTCCCGCGTCCGCCAGCTCCTGCAACTCGTCTAGACCTATCGCCTCCTCGATTCCAAAATCCCCGGCGCGCGTGCGCCTGAGTGACGCCAGGTGCGCGCTCGCGCCCAGGCGCTCGCCGATTGATTCGGCGAGCGTGCGAACATATGTCCCGGCGGAACACTTGACGCGGATCGAAAGGTCTTGAGTCCCGTCCTCGTTGGATTGTAAGAGGTGGTCGCCGCGCTGGACTGCTTCCAACTCATAAATTGTGACGCGGGCAGCCGCACGCACGACCTCCACCCCGCGCCGCGCCAGTTCGTAAAGCTTTTTCCCCTGAACTTTTTTGGCCGAATACATCGGGGGCACTTGCTCTATCTCCCCTCTCAAGCTGGAAAGCGCCGATTCGATCTCGCTCTCCGGCAGGGCGAGAACGCTCTCTCCGACCCGGTCTTGCGCGGACGGGGCGTCGAGCCTCCTGCCCGTACAGTCGCCCGTGTCAGTGGCGTAGCCAAAGCGCACCGTCGCTTCGTACTCCTTGACGGCAGTCGTCAAAAACTGCGCGAGCCTCGTGGCGCGCTCGACCACGACGACAAGCACGCCCGTCGCGAACGGATCGAGCGTGCCGGTGTGCCCGACCCTCCTCGTCCGCAAGGTCCGGCGAACACGCGCCACTACGTCGTGCGAGGTCAATCCGGCCGATTTGTCTATGATTAGAAGACCATCCATGAGCTATTTCTTGCTGAACATGTGGTGAGTGAGCGCGCTTAGAACACTTGCCAGGACGATGGCCGCTGATATCTTCACTTCCCGAGGGAAGTTTCCGAAGATTGCGATCACGAAGAAAGCGCAGAGGAGTAAAATAAGTACAAGCTCATAGTAGAACTTCACTCCCTCCCTGCGAGACTCCCGCCGCGCCCAGTCGCGGAAGATTTCTCTGTTAGACCCCGACTCTTGAGCATATAAACTCCCCGGCGGTGCGCCACCGAATTTTAATTCAGGGGTCTTATCTGGTGGTATACGCTGGACTTCTTTCATAATGCACTCTCACTTCTTACATTCCAGCCATGCGCTGTATTAAGCCGCGCGTGATCCATAAAACGGGTCTGGCAGGAAACCATAACCTATCCTACACCGCGTTCAGGTTAAAAGGGCGAGGGCAAGCGTCGCGGACCAAGCAAAGTCGAATAATACTTGTCCCTTTGGATGCGGTCTGCCTCAAATGTATTCTTCTCGTCTGGTTGTCGCCAACACGACAAAGCTTCACCTCTGCTTCTTTTTCCATTTTTCTTCCATCAACTGACGGAAGAGCAATGAAGACATCTATCACTTTGCTCCCGCCTTGTCCCTGATCCTCTTGCCCGTCGGGGTCAATTAATGACAAGGGATTGTTGTTTACGTAGATGTAGAGGTTCCATCTCTGGGGATTTATCACATGTTTTTCACTTATCTTAATGGGATCAGCACTCGTAAATCTTCCTTGCGAATTCGCATAATATCGCGCCTTGAAGAAATCCAAACCCGTCTCACTGTCTCTCTCTTCAGAAATGAACTGCTGCCTAACCCCCTCACTATTATTGTAGCCTTGAGTGGTCGCTCTCCCGTCACTCCCTGCATACAATTCTTCACCGAACGGCAAGTAGTCATGCCTGCTGATGTCCGCTAATCATCAATCTGAACCGCCACCATGCACGGAGTATCTAATTGATCCATCACCACCTACCTGACATCCGCACAGTAGTTGGAGAGCGCGTCCGTCACCCGCACCCTCACCTTGCTGGTCGTAATGCTCTGGAAAGTGAACCTTCTCCAGACCAGATTGTTGCCCGTCACACTGCCGTTCTGAACCGTCACCCAGGCTGTGCCATTCCAGTACTGCACGTCGAAGGCTGTAATCCCGTACAAAAAGAAGGTCATAGCCTCCGTAGGCTCTGCCGGGCTGGCCGGGTTGTCCTGAATGGTGAAGACAGCGATCTCGTCAATCGTCTTGCTGCCGTTGAAATCCACCTGTAACCAATCAGGGTAAGCGTCCACCGTAGCGTCGTTCCATCCGCCGCCTGTGCCCCAATTCACTCCCTTGGGGTCGCCGTTATTGACGGCGCTGGTTGGGTAAGCCGTGAAACATGTCGAAGAGGCTGTGGCAGCGCCTCCGTTTGAAGCGAGCGCGACGTTGGCTCTCTGCTTGGAGGCGACCGTCACCAGCAGTTCGCCGTTACGATAGCCATACTCTTTCTGTGGAGCTGAAGGTGCAGAGTTGGCTGCGTATTCAGCCAGTAGCTCTCCGTCCATCCCATAGACTTGCCATGTCTCCTGATTGTAGCTGCTCCTTCGGACTCTCTTTCCGTCCGCGTCGTAGGTATAGGTGCTTTGCAGGCTGGCGTTGTTGATGGCAGAGACCATCCGGTTCTCCGCGTCATACGCGCGGCTGCCCATCCCGCTGTAGGTGTCGTTCGTCAGGTTCCCGTTGGCATCATATTGCATCGCTCCCGACTGTCCTGTGGGCACACCGAGCCTGTTCGTGTTCGTATCCACGGCGAACTGCTTGTTGTTGATCCCTGTGCCCGAGGCGGAGCTGATCGTCCTATTTCCATAACGATCATAGCCGTAGCTCTGGCTGCCCGTGTTAGTCGCCCCGTTCTGATACTCGCCCATCCAGTTCAGACGATTCAACGCATCATAACCATAGTTCTGCTGCATGAAGCTGGAACCTGTGATGGCATCGTCCGTCGGCACCCAATGCTGCTGGACATAGAGGTTGCCGTTGTTGTCCGTCCCGCTCGTCCCGAAGCCATAGTTGGCGAGACTGTAGTAGTTCACAATCGCCCCGCGATTCCAGTTCAGATCATCATTAACCGTGCTCAACCGGATGTCGTATAGCTGCCCGCGAACGTTGCGGTGTTCTTTGTGATAAAGCGGCGTATCAGTGCCGAATCGCTCACGGCTGATGCCGCTCCATTCGTCGTATTGAACATTGGTCGAATAGGTGCGGCTGACTCCGTCGCCGAGATTGCCCGTGAAGCTGCTCGTTCTCCCGGCAGCGTCGTATGCGTAGCTGACCGTCCTACCAGACGGATAGGTCTGTCCCGTCACCTGCCCCGCCAGATTATAGGTGCGCTCAGTTGTATAAACTGTCCCCCAGCTTCCATTGGCGTAGAACTGCTGGCGCTGAGTCAATGGCCGTCCCATCGCGTCGTAGCTGTCTATTGCGGTCAGTGAGACTGAGCCTGCATAAGCTGTGCGCAGATGCCCTTTGCCATTCGTCGCGGTGTCGTAGTAGCGCGATACGGCGGGCGTGCTATCCGAATAAGTGATCGTGGTGTTACGGTTGATCTGATCGTAAGCATAGGTAGCCGTTACCCCTCTCGCATCCGTTTTCGTCGAGAGATTACCGTTGGCATCGTAACTGTATCCAACAGACCACTGGCCGTTGCCGCTGACGGGGTCGGAGAGGGCGAGGCTCGCATTGGTATCCTGCTCAGGGTTCTTCGCACGGATCAACCTGGAGAGGGAGTCGTACATGAAATAACGATGCTGCGTGTCCTGCGTGACCGCGACGAGATTGCCCAGCACGTCATATGAATAGCTGGTTTGATAAGCAAGGCCGTTTATGGGGTCTTCAATCACATTCGTCAGCCTGCCCAGAGCGTCCGTCACGCTCCTTCTGGTCTCCCCGGCCTGATCTTGAACGGTCACTTGATTGCCGCTGTACGTGGTCGTCACCACTGCGCTGTCAGGTGTGGTCACCATCTTGACTCTTCCGAGCGCATCATAGAGGGTCGTCGTCCAGTTGCCCGAAGGGTTGACCGGATCATTTGAGCCATTAGTGCGATACGGGTTCGAGACGCGCCACATCCTCCCCAGAGCATCATACTGTGTGTCCGACGTGATAAATTTGACGGGGCTTCCGCCTTCGTTCAGGAACGAGCGCACGGGGCGTCCCAGATTGTCGAAGAACTGGTAGGCTTCAATGGATCGAGTAGCGTCCAGCGAGGTGAGCGTTCGCACGTAGAGATTCCCGGCCACGTCGTTGTAAGTGTAGGCGGTTGTGCCTCCGCCCGAAGGCCGCGTTACGAGAGCCGGCCTATCAAGCATATCATTATACTGAACGGTAGTGGTCTTCCCGTTGGCGTCCGTCGCTGAGGTCACTAATCCGGTGGAGAAGTCATAGACGGTTGAAGTCGTCAGGGCGGTGTTCGTCGCGTAAGTCCCCGTAGGGTCTGGAATCGCCGAGGTCGTGCTGGTCGGGTAGGCATACTGATAGGTGCTGGAATAGGCGACCTGCGAAATAATACCTCGCGCGTCAATGGTTTTCATCGCATTGCCCGCAACGTCGTATTGAGCATAAATAAGGACAGGTGTCATGCTTGATAGAAGCCAGCGGGACACGCGCGTCGCGTTGCCTCGTGTCTGGTACAAAGTAGTAAAGGTGGCATCCTTCCCCGTAATGCCTGAACGATCTAGGAGCGGCTTATGGTATGTATCGTCTGCGTAGTTGTCATACTCATAAGTGGTGCGCGCCTTTTCAACTCCCCCGGCATCGAATACCTGCTGCTGGGTGGGGAGGCTGAGCAGATGTATGTTGGCTGAAGTGTAGCTTATGCCATTAATCGGATTGGTCGCCAAGTAATCCGTGTGCGTGCGCCGCGCCAGGCTGCCGACGACGCCCGTTCCATAGTTGTATTCATAAACGTCTGTTTGATTATTGTATTGATCGTAAGAGAATGTTTGTTGCGTTACCTGATTCGTATCTACGAGTGTCGTCACCGTCTCAGTCAGGCGCGGATCATTCGATGGCGCTGCATCGGCTGCTCCTGTCCACCAACTGACGGCTGCACGCTGTTCCCACGTATTAGCGACTCTGCGCAAGACGGTCGTGCCGTTACTATCAAAGGCTTCGGTCTGATACTCGCGTCCGTCCTTCCACGCCGCGTAGTCAATAGCCTTCTGATCGAAAGAGGCGCTCGCACTGCCGTAAAAGTAGTGCTTCTCGCGCGTGAGAAGCGTCCCGCCGGAGTTACGCTGATCCAGCACCACGTAGCCGAGATTGCCGCTCGTGCTTTCAGGCCGGCTGTAAGTCATCCTGCTTTCCAGCGTCACGCCATCCTTGTAGAGACGCCGTTCGATTACTCTGCGGTAGATGGAATAAGGACTGTATGAGCCGCCGATTACTCCGCTGTCATTGGAAGCACCGTTATCAACACCTGCTGCATAGTCATATTCGACAGCTCCCCCTGTTGGTAGTTCAACCCGCGCCAACTCTCCGTAGCTGTTGTAATAGAATCTGTAGCGCCTCCCGTCCGGCAGCCAGACGGAGCCGATGACGCTCGGGTTATATTGCGTGTAGTTGCTGCCGTTCAGCTCCGGGAACAGTTGTTGGGTGGTTTGCAGCGAATAACCTGAACGAAGGGCATTGCCCAGGCTGGTCTTCGAGACGTAGATGTTGCGTGGCTGAGCGCCGACGCCGTTGTAAGTGATTCGATCCGATAAACCATAGGTCGGATCATTAACATCGTTAGCGATAGTTACCTGCCTGTTGAGAGAGTCCGTGATGGTTACGCCCTGGCTGCTGTAAGCGTAAGTCAGCTTGTTACCGTTACGGTCAACGACCCAGGAGACCTGTCCGCCGTCAATTCGATAGCGCGTTCCGTCGCGCAGCATTAAGTACCCCGACGGGTAAAATATCTGCGGGCCATCGCCGGCGAAAGGATTGTCATAAATATCCGTGTCGGAGATGAACATTGCCGCCGTCCCGTCCGCCGTGACGAATACTTTTCCGCGCAGCCCGTAAGTTGAGGCAGGGCAGGTCGGAGCCGTCAAGGGCTGCCCATTGGTTTGCTGATCGCGCAGCTCATATTCCGTCCCATCGGAGGTCGTGAAGGTCAGGCGCGTTAAAGTCTTAACATAATAGCTTCATACTGGATTGTAAGAGTAGCAATCCTGAGTCTGAAATCCCGCCCAGCGTCCTTCCAGAGTGCCGGTCGCATATTCGAGCTTGAGGCCCGTCCACCAATTGCCGTCGGCGAAATAACGATTGGCTCCCAATGCAGGGTCAAAGACAGAGTCAACGCTCCACTTCTTCTCGATTGGCAGCATAAAAGTGCTTGCGCGCCGCCGCGTCCCGCCACCCCGAGCAAGGGCAATCGAAAGTTGAGATTGCCGTTAAAGAGGTTGACGTTATCGAAGCCGCTCAGCGGATATGAACCTGCGGGAGCGCCCGGCGGCATTCCCAACGGCGTCTGCCCTTGAAGCGCATTCTGAGCATTTGCACTGCCATTTAATAGCAGTAGGAGCGCACCGATCACAAAGAGCTGGGGAAATATGTCTTTTCCACGGGAGGTAGTGGTTTGATAGTGAGTCATATCGGCCCTCTGAATTATTGGCAGAGTGGGAGATTACAAAGGAGGCCGTAATCCAGTCTGTGATTTTCATCTTTCTGTGATAGTGAGATGACATGTCCATTCGGGATGACTCGCTTCCGTCAGCCGTGACGAACGTTTTTCCGCAGCGCCCGGAGACATTCCCAGCGGCGTCTAGCCCTAATGCTTGCGACTGTTTGCCATGCATCTTCACGTTACGTTAGATTAATCCGGTAGTGAGAAAGAAGAGTTGGGATTCAAAAGCAAAGCGTCAGGGAGACGAGGAGCGTCCACAACGTCCGCTCGATCCGGATAAAGCGCGGGCGCGCACGTTTCAGCGCGCCGTCAAGCTTTTGGCCGCGAAGCCGCGCTCTGTGGCCGAACTGCGCGAGCGGCTGCTCGAAAAGCAATGGACGAACGCGGAGACTGTCGAGGCAGTGCTCGCGAAGCTAGGCGAGTACGGCTACCTCAACGACGAGCGTTTCGCCTTCGGCTACGCCTCTTACAAGGTCCGGCAGAAACCTGTCGGACGAGGACGCCTCAGACGAGACCTACAGCTCAAGAAAGTTGACCGCGAGACCGCAGACGAAGCCATCAAGCTTGTTTTCGAAGAGACGCCGGAAGAAGAGTTGATTGACCGTGCGATAGAGAAACGCTTGCGCCTGAAAGGGCGGCCGAGCACGCGCGCTGAGGTCAAAAGCCTCTTCGATCATCTGCTCCGGCAGGGTTTTTCCTATGAGCAGGTCGCGCCGAAAGTGCGCGCAGCAGCCGCCGCGGAGATTGACGAGGAGATCGCTCCCTCCGAATGAGCTACGTGCTCCACACTAAACGACATGAAATGGCTCAAATCTGTTTCGTGTCGCTTAGTGTGGCTTCTTGGATTGTGCTCTTTAACTGATGAGAATGAATTGTCTCCGCACAGAGAGGCCGAAAACTTTCGCCTACTGTTGCTCAAGCTTCTTCAGCATCTCGATCCCGTTCTGGTTCTTCGGATTTAGCTCAATGGACTTCCGGTAGTTCTTGATGGCGAGTTCCCGCTCGCCGTTGATCATGTAGGCTTCCGCGAGGCTGTCGTAAACATTCGAGGACTGCGGAAAATCTTCGACGTTTAGTTTGAAAATCTCAATCGCCTCCTGGACCTTACGCTTTTGCAAGAGCGCGTAACCGAGCCTGTTCATCTGAAGCTCATTCAAGACGGCCGAACCAGGACGCGTCTTGCGCTCGCGGTACTCTTTTATGGCGTCCAGCCCACGCGCCATGATCTCTTTGAACAGGAGGCGTGTCGGCGAGTTGTAAGGCTCATATTTGAGCCACGCGATTGCCGGGTGACGCCCCCCGATTGCCTCCTTGATGATCTCCGGGATGATTGCGTGACCATTGCCCGAGTTGGTGAAGACGATCAGGCCCAGCTTCTGTTTCGGAAAAGCGACGATGTAGCACTGCACGTCGTTGTTGCTGTCGCCCCAGTGCCAGAAGGAATCGCCTTCGTCCGTGTGTTGCAGGCCCCAGCCGAGTCCCCAGGAGATGTAAGGAGACAGACGCCCCGGCTCGCGCTCCGCACAGTTGGTGCACGAGTCGTCCACTTTGATCTGCGGCGTGAGCATGAGTCGCGCCGTCTCGCGCTTCAATCCGGTCCCGTTCATGACGGCGATCACAAAGCGCGCGTAGTCTGTGGCCGTGGTGTTCAGGCTGGCGGCGGCGTTGGCCTCATCAGGCTCCCGTCTCTGTGTGACGTCGCCCGTCAGATTGTGGCCGAAAGCTTTCAGGGATTTGTAGCGCGACTGCCAGACGTAGCTGCTGCTCGTCATGCCCAGGGGATCGAAGACCAATCTTTTCATCGAAGCATCCAGCCGCTCGCCCAGCAGGTGCTCGACAACCTTTTGCAGATAGACAAAGCCCTCGCCAGAATAGCTGAACTTTTCGCCGGGCTCGAAAAATATCTTGAGCTCTCCGCCGCGCGGGCGCCAGTTCGGGAAGCCCGTCGTGTGGCTCAAGACTCTGCGTGCGGTAATCTGTTTGAGCCGTTCGTCGCCTTCGATGTACGCGCCCGGAAGATACTTCGTGAGCGGCGTGTCCAGATCGAGGCGGCCTTCGTCAACGAGTTTCAGCACGAGGTAGGCGAAGACGGGCTTGCTCAGAGAGGCGGCTTCAAAGACTGTGCTCTCGTCAACGGGCTCTTTCGTCTCCGAGTTCTTCACGCCAAAGCTGCGCTGCCAGAAGACCCGCCCGTCACGTATCAGAGCGGCGGCGAGGCCGGGCACGTAACCGTCCTGCATGAGCTGCGGGATAGCTCTCTCAAGACGAGCCGCCAGCTCCTCTTTCTTGGCCTTGATTTTCAGGGGCGCGAAGGATTGGACCGCCGCGGATTTATCTTGCGCAAGAGTCCCTTGCCCGCCGCACAAGGTGGCGATCAACAGACCTGTGATTAAAGCTCGCTTGAGTGAAGTTTTCATTGAGATAGCTCCTCCGACTTCTGCCGTAGATTCACGCCGACGACGCGCCGTACGCAATGCTCATCCTTCATAAACATAACACCGCGAACCCGCTTTTTCTGGCAAATCCCGCCTGATTTCAGACCAGGGCCACTTCGACGCGCCCGCGCCCGGCGTGTTACACTTTCATAAAAGTGGTCAGTGGCCGGTGGTCAGTGATCAGTTGAAAAGCTGATCTCACTGACCACTGACCACCGGCCACTGACTACTGATTATGACTGGAAACGAGATTCGCCAAAAATTTTTAGAGTACTTCGAGCGCCGCGGGCACAGGCCCGTGCATTCGAGCCCTTTGCTGCCTGCCAATGATCCCACTCTGCTCTTTACGAACGCAGGGATGAATCAGTTCAAGGATGTCTTCCTGGGGTTGGAGAAGCGCGATTACATGCGCGCCGCCTCTTCGCAGAAATGCGTGCGCGCCGGGGGCAAGCACAACGACCTGGACGAGGTCGGCAAGACCGCCCGCCACCACACATTTTTCGAGATGCTCGGCAACTTCTCCTTCGGCGACTACTTCAAGCGCGAGGCGATTGAGTATGCCTGGGACCTGCTCGTCAACGAGTTGAAGCTCGACCCAGAAAGGCTGTGGTTCACGGTCTTTGAGGGCGACGACGAAGTCCCCGCGGATGAAGAGGCCGCGCGCCTCTGGGTGGAGGTCAGTGGGCGACCAGAGCGTGTGCTGCGCTTCGGGCGCAAAGACAACTTCTGGCAGATGGCGGAGACGGGGCCGTGCGGGCCCAACTCAGAGATTAACTATTACCTGGGCGAACACCCGTCGGACCCAAGCTTCAATCGCGCCGAGCTGGTCAACGGACCGGGCGACACGACGATGGAGATCTGGAACCTGGTCTTCATGCAGTACAACCGCGTGGAGGTTGAGCCGGGCAAGTATAAGCTTGAGCCTCTGCCCGCGCCTTCGGTTGACACCGGGGCGGGACTCGAACGCCTCGCGGTCGTCCTGCAAGGAGTGCTCTCGAACTACGACACGGACCTGATCCGTCCCATCATAGAGTTCACGGCGCAGCTCGCGGACAGAAATTACGAGCCTGACAGCCAGGAAGGCTTCGCGATGCGCGTCATCGCGGACCACGCGCGGGCCACAGCCTTTTCGATTGCGGACAACATCCTGCCCGGCAACGAAGGACGCAACTACGTTCTACGCAAGATCATGCGCCGGGCCATCTACCAGGGACGCCACACGCTCCGTTTTGAAGATGCTTTCTTCTACAAGGTCACGGATTTCGTCGTCGGGCTGATGAAGGAAGCCTATCCGGAGCTTGAAGCCGCGCGTGAATTCATCGAGCGCATGGTCAAGCTCGAAGAGGAACGCTTTGGCTCGACTCTGACCGTCGGCCTGCAAAAACTGGACGCGCTTTTCTCAGTCACACACGACGGAGCGCTTCCGGACTACAAGGAGCTGGCGCGCCTCTACGACACCTTCGGCACGCCGCGCGACCTGATTCGCGTCAGCATGGAGGAGCGCGGATTTCTTCTGGACGAGGAAACGTTCAACTCCTCCTTTGATGCCGCGCTCAGAGAGATTCAGCACGCGGGCGAGCGCGAGCAGGGACCGGCGGGCACGAAAGTGAAGCCCGTCTATGCAAGCGTAGCGGAGCGCGTGGGGCGCAGCGAGTTTACAGGTTATGAGAGTACGCGTACGGACGGCGCGCGCGTTCTTGCGCTCATCAACGGCGAAGAGGTGACGGAAGAGCTGCGCGAAGGCGAAGATGGCGAGGTCGCTCTCGAACGCACACCTTTCTACGCGGAATCCGGCGGACAGGTCGGCGACACGGGCACATTCGTCAACGGCAATGCGCACGTTACTGTCAACGACACGGTCTCGCCTGCCGGGGGAATGATTGTTCATCGCGTGACGGTTGAAAGAGGCTCGCTGCGCGTTGGCGATGAAGTGTCCGCGCAGGTTGACGTCGAAAAGCGCGACGCGACGCGCCGTAACCACACGGCGACGCATCTGCTTCACGCGGCTTTGCGCGAAGTCCTGGGCTCGCACGTTAAGCAGGCGGGCTCGGTTGTCGCGCCGAACTACCTGCGCTTCGACTTCATGCACTATCAACCGCTCACGCGCGAGGAGATCGCGGAGCTGGAGCGGCTGGTCAACTATCACATCCTGCGTAACGAGCGCGTGCAGACGGACATCCTCTCGCTCGACGAGGCGATGCAGACGGGCGCGATGGCGCTCTTCGGCGAAAAGTATGCCGAGAAGGTCCGTGTGCTGACGGTGCCGGGCATCACTGGCGACGCCTTCTCAAAAGAGCTTTGCGGCGGCACGCACGTGCGCGCCACAGGCGACATCGGACTCTTTAAGATTACGTCAGATGAGTCCATTGCTTCGGGCACGCGCCGCATACGCGCCGTGACGGGCGCGGACGCTTTCACGCGCTTTCAGGAGACGGAGGCCCTCGTGGATCAGGTCGCCATGGAGCTTCGCGCTTCACGCAACGACATTCCGGCGACGGTCGGACGCCTTCAGGAGGAGCTCAAGAAAGTAAGACGCGAAGCTGATGAGCTTCGTCTGAAACTCGCGACCGGAGGCTCTTCTTCATCAAATGGGGATGAGGCGCGCGAGGTCGCCGGGGGCGTCAAAGTTCTGGCGCGCGAGGCGAGCGGCCTCGACGCAGGGGGTATGCGCCAACTCTCCGACACGTTGCTCTCCAGGATCAAGTCCGGCGTCGTCGTCCTCGGGCGCAGTAGCGACGGCAAAGTCTCGCTCATCGTGCGCACTTCACCCGATCTCTTGAAGCGCGTTCCCGCGGGCCAGGTGATTAAGGAGTTGGTAACAATCGTCGGAGGGCGAGGCGGCGGAAAGCCTGATCTGGCCGAAGGCGGCGGCACACAGCCTGAGAAATTGGCCGAAGCCCTGGAAGCCAGCTACGGCGTCGTCGCGAAACTTTTAAGTTAATAGCCAAAGAGAGGGGGCAAGCCTTCCTTCTCAAACCTGAGAGATGAAGCGAATTCACCTCTCAGGTTTGGGAAGTCGGACTTGCCCCCTTTCTGTGTGTAGTTCCAGAGCTTTGCCTTACATTGCTTTCTGTTTGTCTGTCAGCGTGATGTTCATCTTTTCGAGGGTGCCTTTGTTGAGCGTGCCGGTCACCTTGAGCCCTTCGGCCTGCTGGTATTGCCGCAGGCCTGCGCGCGTGGCATCGTCAAGCTTGCCCGTCTGGTCGCCTGCGTAAAAATTGCGCTGCTTGAGAATCGCCTGCGCCTGTTTGATCTGATCCTTGTTCGCGCGGAATACGGGTCCGCGCTTCCTGGTTGAATTCGCGTTCTGGGTGCTCAAAGAAAGGGTTGAATCTGTATTATGCGCTGTCGCCGTAAACGAGAGCGCTAGCAGAAGCGGCAACACCGCCACGAGGAATCTTCTCATCTTTTTTTCTCCTTATTGTGAGGCGCGGCAAAGAGCGCGCATGAGTTAATGGCGGGTGGTACCAAGGAAAAGCCCGAACATCATACATCCTCTGTCAATCCCTCGTTTCACACGCGCTCCTAATCCGAAGTGTAAAAACAGTTTGGCAATCGGCCAACAGCGTGCTATTATTTCGGTGTGTTTGAGGGGTGGCGCGAGCGCTTCATTCGGGTCGCCATCCTTTAAAGCTCTTTCCCCAGACCTTTTCTCTCGCCCGGCTCAAATTCCCTACCTGTTTGGGCGCGTGCCGATTCATTATCAAGGTTGAGTTACATGAAAAAGTTCCCCTTTGCCTGTCTTATCGCGCTTGCAAGTCTCGTCCCCGCTCTGGCTCAGAGCAGTTCCGGGTATCGCTACGATAATTTCGATGTCCACAACGGCGTCCGCATAGAGACGGTCGAGACAACCTCGACGCTGCCCGAGTCCAAAACCGCGCGCCCGGCGGCCAGGAAGGGATTGACCATCAGGAACACGAGCTTTAATCCCGCGCCGACGCAGTCGCCCTCATTGTCGCGCACGATGAGTATGAGCAACTCGCTTAACGGCTTTACGACTGGGGACGCGCAGGTTGATGGGTTCATCGTCGAGTCCGGCGTCAGAAACGGAGTTGATCCAGTGCTGCTCTATGCGCAGATGCACACGGAGTCCTCTTTCAAGCGCGGGGCGATTTCGCCGAAGGGGGCGCGCGGCCTGATGCAGTTGATGCCCTTCACGGCGGTGCGTTTCGGCGTCAAGAATATTTTTGATCCGAAGCAGAACATCGAAGGCGGCGCACGTTATATGCGCTTTCTGCTCGACGCTTTCGACGGAGACGTGGCGCTGGCTCTGGCCGGGTACAACGCTGGTGAAGGCGCCGTCATGAAATATGGCCGACGCATCCCGCCCTACCGCGAGACGCAGGAGTACGTCCGCCGCATCTCGCAACGCTACGCGAAGTTAAGAGACGGTGAAATGGCCCGCGCAGCCCGCGCGTTGACGCCCGCCCAGGTGGCAACTCTACAGGCAGAACCGCCTGCGCCCGCCCCGACCTACGAGCGCGCAGTTTTCGCTGTGAGACTGCCGGACGGCCGCCTCCAACTCGTCAGCCAGTAATAAAGAGAACAAAGGCTCGTAAATCGTAAATCGTGAATCGTGAATAGACGAACGCTCTGTCTATTCACGATTCACGATTTACGATTTACGAGCTTTTTTATGTATCATTGACGACGCTCTGAAGAGTGTCCGCCAGGCGAGGAGATGGCTTTTGTCAAATGACGCTTTCATGAATTCAGCCCGAGGCGCGAGCGCTCAGTCGCGCCAGCGTCGCGCCTTGATCGTAGCCTCCGCCGGGGGCTTGAGTCTGCAACAGCAGTTGACGGCCCACGGCTACGTCACGCGAACCGTGACAAACGCGGAGGCGTTGAGTGCCATCACTGATTTCGCGCCGGACGTCGTCATGATGGTGGTCGCCCACGAGCCCAACGCCGCCGAGAACGAAACGGTCGCGCTCGCGCGCAAATTACGCTCGGAGACCGCGACCTATTCTTTGCCAGTGGTTTT
The DNA here is from genome assembly GCA_036392495.1 of Pyrinomonadaceae bacterium. Lineage (GTDB taxonomy): Bacteria > Acidobacteriota > Blastocatellia > Pyrinomonadales > Pyrinomonadaceae > QHXM01. The sequence continues at coordinate 18,680 of DASVXV010000017.1, forward strand.
TGTCTGGAACTTTGACGAGCATTCGCTGCGCGCCGCCGCTCAATACATCGGGGCGGACGACTATTTCTCGCTGGCGACCCCGGCGGCGGAAATCCTCGCGCGCCTTGATTCGCTCTTCTGGCGCGCCGAAGCGGACCGCCGCTCGGCGATGGTGCTGAGCGACCGTCGCCTCGAAATAGATAATTTCATGTTCATGCTCGATGCCGTGCGCGAGGACGTGCGCGCAAAGGTGAGCGGGACTCTGGCTCTCGTCTATGCCATCGCCCCTCGCGGAAAGGAGGCGTCCTTCGACAAACTCGCGCGCGACCGGACCCTTTCGGAAGCTCACAATTTCCTGAAGCTCAACCTGCGCCGGGTTGACGCCGTGGCCTTCTACGGTCCGACGATGCTGCTCGTCTATCTGCCGCGCATGGAGGCGCGTGCGGCCGTCGCCGCGCTCTCAAGGTTGCACAGGGAATTTCTGGAAGAGCACCCGAGGCATGACTTTATTGCCGGCCTGGCCTCCTTCCCGGCCCACACCAGCGACGTCGAGGGCCTCATCGAAAAGGCAGAGGAATCGGTCCGGGAAGCCCGTTCGGGAAAAAGCTTGAAGCAGATCGTCGCGTACGAGCCGAAAGCGAAGCCGCCCGTCCCGGCTGTTCCAGCCGGAACAGGGCCTGGGCTTTCATCGCCGAAAGATACTAAAGTCCCAGAGGGTCCGGCGACGCCTGTTCCGACAATAAGCGAGAGCGCGGCGCGTGAGGCGAAGGCGGAAATAGTAACCGCCCCGTACGCGACAGCGACGGCCGATGTTGCTGCGGAGAGCGCCGAAGGCAGGGCGAGCGCGGTCGCTAGGCCCACCGCGGAGGACCTTAATGCGCGCGCCACGGAGGCTGCGTCTCGCGAGCTTGAGCGGAGGGCCGAAGGAGCGGTCATGCCGCGGCGGTTGCTACTGACCATCTCCGACGCCGGGCGGATGACGCAGATCAACTCTTTGATTCGCTCCGCAGGCTACGAGGCGCGCGCGGCTTTTGACGGGCAGCAGGCCCTTCATCTGCTCCGAATCGAGCGGCCAGACCTGCTCTTGCTCGATTACGACCTACAGGGTATAGACGGGGTGGAAACGATTCGCCGGCTGCGTAAACAGGGCGGCGGCCAGCTCTCCCTGCCGGTCGTCATGCTCCTGTCATCGAATAACGAACGTGCCGAGCGCGAGGCGCTTGAGCTTGGCGCGCGCAGCGTCCTGGTGGCCCCTTATGATCCGGCAGAGCTGCTCGAAAATCTTCGCACGGCCGGAAGTCATGAATGAGGTTGGAAGAAAATGCATTGCACTAACTGTGGAACTTATCTCGCCCCGGGCACGCGATTCTGCGCCGGATGCGGCGCCCCGGCCGTTGACCCGGAGGCGACGCGGTATGCGGGCACACAGGCGCGCCCGTTTGCGCCGCCGTTTCAGCCTCCGACACAGCCGACGCCTCCTCCGGCGTCTAACTCGGCGCGCCAGGAGAGGACGAGCGACGAGGAGCGTCAAATCTTCAAGACCCGCCCGACGTTCTTCTTCATTAAAATCGGATACGGCCTGGCGGCGCTCGGCGCAATCATCCTGATCGTGCTCCTGGCCTATTATATTGCCGCCCCCTGGTGGATTGCTCTCCCGTTGGCGCTCGCGGTCCTGCTCATTCCGGCCTATTATCACGTCAAGCGCAACATGGTTCAGTACACTTTGACGAATCACAAGCTGGAGATTGACGAAGGCTTTATCGCGCGCACGACGCGCAATTTCCCGCTCCGTAATATCCAGGACGTGACGGTGTCGTCAACCATCGCGCAAAGGCTCCTGGGCTACGGCAACGTCGTTATAGACAACGCGAGCGAGTTCGGCGGCGAAACCGTCCTGCGCAACATACACAACCCGCGCCAGTACGCCGACATGCTCTTGCGCGAGTTGCGCCGTTTCCATTGAGCCACGGGGAGGCCGAGTCTTTGAGGATCGAACGGGGAGCGCAACCGCCAGTTTGCAGGGAACATCCAACCGTTTGCGGTTTCTAAACGTATAGTTGTTGGATTATTTGATTTAAGAGGGTTTTGTTTTGCGTTTCGTTTCATTAAAGCTTATTACTGTTTCTTCCCTTCTTCTCGCTCTGCTGGTGACGGCGACGGCGCAGACTGCTGAGCCGTCGGAAATCTCCAAACTATTCCCGAAAGCCGTGGGCGCTTTTCGCGCTCAGGCTGTCAGACCCGCCTCCACCCTTTCGAAAGAGTTTCGGCCCGAAGATTATGGCGTCCAGGACGCGGGTGAAAGGGCATACCTTTCCAGGAAAGGCGAGAAGCTGACGGTGACCGTCGTCAGGACCTACACGCAGGCGGGCGCGTATGCGCTTCTCAGTGAGCTGTCGGCCGAGGTGAGAAGCACGGCCCGCGAGGAAGTGTTAAAGCCGAGTGAGATTGGAGTCACGGCGATTGCGACCTCCGAACGGGTCGTCTTCTATAAAGGAACGACCTTAGTCAGCATCAACGGTAGACTTGGCGGTGGGGATCGCCTGATCGAGTTCGCGCGCGCTTTCGCGCAGACACTTGAAGATTACCAGAATGACATTCCAGTGCTCGTCAAGCACCTTCCTGACTGGGGAACAGCGCAGGACCGCGCGACCTACGCCCTGAGTCTGAATGCCTTGCAACGCGCTGTCGGAAATCAGGCCGCGCTTGATGTGATCAGTTTTGCCGAAGGGACGGAGGCCGTCACGGCCACTTACGACGCCTCAAGGCTAATCATCGTTGAATACACGACGCCGCAGCTCACCGCGCGCAATGATGCGCGTATCATGGAGCGCATCAAGCAGCTTCATGAGGGGAATCAGCCGGTCCCCACAGCTTACCGCCGCGTCGGTAACTATTCGGTCTTTGTCTATAACGCGCCGGACGAGGCTGCTGCCAGGCAGTTAATTGATCAGGTTAAATACGAACAGCAGGTTCAATGGCTCGGGGAGAACCCGTTCGCCTTACAGTACGCCGCGCAGCAGCACACGCAGAACACGCAGAAGGCTGTCAGCCTCATTCTGGGCATTGCCAAAACCATAGGCTTCTTTGTCGCGCTCTGCCTGGGAGCGGGCGGCGTCGTTGGCGGCATCGCTTTCCTGCGCAGGCGGGCGCAGCAGCGGCGCGCGGCGGCAGACATCTATTCCGACGCCGGAGGCATGTTGCGGCTGAATCTGGATGAGATGACTCCGCAGACGGACCCCGCCAGACTGCTCAGTAGCGGTGACGGAAAATCGGCGGTTTAAGGAAAGCTTAAGAGGGGGGTAAAAAATTTTAGCGGCGGGATTTTCGTCCCGCCGCTAAAATTTTACCCCTTGTTCGACCTCGAAATCCCTAAAGAAGTTGCGGGCTGCTGGTCTTCCTGTGAGGCTCCCCCAAGCCCCGTGCAGGACGCCGACCAGCAGCCCAGCAATTGTGCCCTTTGACCGCTAAAGCTTAACGACAACCCCGTTCCCCCGAAAGAGCCGCCGCCTGCTTTTCAAAGTGAGAGAACGCCTCCCCCAAAGCCTTCACTCACTGCCGTCTCCGAGCCTGACCCGATTTACCCTTATTGTACCCTTCCTATTTTAACGTCACCATATTCAGCAATGACCGTGCCAACGCGGTTTTCAGTGCTGCACGTTTTTTGAAATAAGCATTTCGCCCTTTTAAAACAGGGACTAGAACCCCTTGCAAACAAAAGGCGCGGCAGAATCCCAATGCGCTAGGCGGGGGAGAATTGTCTCTGTTCAATACAAACGCAGTGTACGTATGACCGATAATCGGTCATGAATTCGGGCCTCTATATTGCCCTCGTCTCAGGGTAAAGCCTCGATTAAACCGTCTATATCTTCGATTGTGTTGTAAAAATGTGGGGAAATACGCAGGCGGCTCCCGCGCGGCGCGGCCAGAATCTCCTGCCGTTTAAGATGAGCATAGAGGGCAAGGGGCGTCCACCCCTCTTTGGGCTCCAGGCAGACGATCTGTGATTTCTCCCCGGCACGTCTTGAGCTGACGACCCTGTAATCGCGACTCAGGGCACGCTCGCACAGGTAATCGGTCAATTCAGACAGGTAATCGTGGATGCGTCCAACGCCGACCTCTTTCAGCAGACCGAGGCTTACATCAAGCCCGTGTATTAAAGCGGTCGGAAGAGTGCCGGTCTCCCAGGCCAGCGTGCCCCGCGCCCATCCCTGTTCGAAGTTACTGTAGTCGTCAGGGTCCGGCACGCTCATCCATCCGACAAGCGTGGGCTCGATTCGCTGGCGCGCTCGGTCCGACAGATAGAGCAGTCCGACGCCTTCGGGCGTCAGCAGCCACTTGTGACACCCTCCGGCGGCGGCATCTATCAGCTCCGCTTCGACGTCAATCGGCACGACGCCCATGCCCTGAATCACGTCAACGACAAAGAGCGCGTCATGAGCGCGTGCCGCCCGCCCGATGCGCTCCAGGTCCGCGCGAAAGCCTGAGCCGTACTGCACCTGGCTAATGGCGACGACGCGCGTTCTATCATCAATCAGCCCGATCAGTTCTTCTAAATCAATGCGCCCGTCGCGCTCTTCGCAGAAGCGCACCTCCACGTTGTGAGCATCACGCAGGCGAAGCCACGGGTAGATGTTTGACGGAAACTCACGACTGAAAGTGACGACGTTATCGCCCTCGCGCCAGCGCAAGCCGTTGGCAATCGCGGAGAGCCCATCGGAAGTATTGCGCATGAAGGCGAGCTGTTCTGGGCGCGCTCCGAGCATTTCCGCCGCGAGTTTGCGCGCACGCTCACGGACCGCCACCCACTTGCGGTAATGAAGGACGCCGCTTGCGGCCACGTCTTCGAGTTGGGCCGTGACGGCTTCTATGGTCGGGGTGGGCGGGGGCGAAGCCGCGGCGTGATTCAAATAGACAACGCGCTCTGTTAACGGAAACAGAGCGCGCAAGCTTTCGTTCATAAATCAACCCTGAGCTTTACCCTCGCTGAACGATCATCAAGAGATGCGCGCCTTTGCCTCCTCCTCAGCGCTCGTGTCGCGCTGAGGGTTGACGGCCACGCCATGCTTGAAGACCAGCTCGCCCCCGAGCCAGCCCGAGACCGTTATCGCGATGACGCCTGTGACCGAGAGGGCAATCGGAATGATCAAGCTATCGTTGACCAGATCGGAGCCTCTGTCTGTTCTCAAGTACCAGCTCGCGGCAAAAAGGAGCAGCGCCAGAATGTTCAGGCGCGCGTGCCAGTTGGCGACTTTCACCACCTCTTTGTCCTTGATTGAAAAGTAATCAATGAGGCCGAAGATGGCTGCGGCAATCGCGCCGATGCATCCGGCCAGAAGCGTCCAGCGGGCCATCCATAACCAGCCTTCATTGCCGCGCCAGAGGTAGATAAGGTCAGCCACAAGGGAAAAGACCCAGAGAGCTATCGGAAAGGGGATGAGCATCGGATGAATGGGGTGCCCGGCGATGCTTGCAGGACTCGACATAGCTGCCTCCTCATTATCGCCCGCGAGCGGACAATGTTGTCGAGGTTGGACTACTTTGGAAAACAGTATTAGGATTTCACCTAAACAGCGCCAAACTACTCCCGAAGAGTTGAAATGTAAAGAGCTTTGATCTTTGTCGCGGCGGAGTCTGGCGCGGAATCAAGGAAGAGAGGGCAAAGGGTTATGGAGAGTGATTCAGGACAGACGACCTCTATTTGGATGGCGACCGCCGAGGAGATTCCGTCTGACGGGAAACTAAGAGAGGACGCGCAGGCGGATGTCTGCATCGTCGGCGCTGGAATAGCCGGGATGACCACCGCGTACCTGCTCGCGCGCGAAGGCCAGAAGGTGATCGTGCTCGATGACGGGCCAATCGGCGGCGGGATGACCGCGCGCACCACAGCGCATCTGGTCAACGCGCTCGACGACCGCTTCTACGAGCTTGAGCGCCTTCACGGAGAGCGCGGCTCGCGCCTCGCCGCCGAGAGCCATTCGGCGGCTATTGACCGCGTGGAAGCGATCGTCAGGGAAGAAGGCATTGATTGCGAGTTCGAGCGGCTCGACGGCTATCTTTTCACCCCGCCCGATGAATCAAAAGAGCAGCTACATGATGAGCTGGAAGCGGCGCATCGAGCGGGCCTCACACAGATCGAGATGGTCGAGAGAGCGCCGATCAAAGATTTCGACACGGGCAAAGCCTTGCGCTTCCCGCGTCAGGCGCAGTTTCACCCTCTGAAATATCTGGCCGGACTCGCCTCCGCCATCCGCCGCGACCGAGGGCGTATTTTCACCGAAACGCACGCCGGCAAGATCGAAGGCGGCGAGGGCGCGCGCGTTGAGACGAGCGATGGCCACGTCGTCAAAGCCCGCGTTGTAGTCGTCGCCACCAACACCCCTGTCAACGACCGCGTGGCGATTCACACCAAACAGGGCCCGTACATCACCTACGTCATAGGCGCGCGTGTGCCCTCCGGCTCCGTCGAGAAGGCGCTCTTCTGGGACACGCCCGACCCTTATCACTACGTCAGGGTCGAGAACATCAGAGCGAGGTACAAAGAGACTGGCGAGACGGAAGAGTATGACCTCCTGATTGTCGGGGGCGAGGACCACAAGACAGGGCAGAAGGATGATGCCGGACGCCGTTATGCAGCGCTCGAAAGGTGGACGCGAACGCGTTTCCCTATGATCGAGGAGATAGAGTTTCAATGGTCAGGGCAGGTGATGGAGCCGGTTGACGGCCTGGCCTTTATCGGGCGAAACCCTCTGGACGAGGAGAACGTCTTTATCGCCACAGGGGATTCCGGCAACGGCATGACGCACGGCACCATCGCCGGAATCCTGCTGACCGACCTCATCATGGGGCGCGATAACGAGTGGGCTGAGCTGTACGAGCCGACGCGTAAGACCTTGAAGGCCCTGCCGGAGTTTGCGAGCGAAAACCTGAACGTCGCAGCGCAGTACGTGGACCTGGTGACGCCGGGCGACGTTGATTCCGCGGACGAGATAAAGGCGGGCGAGGGCGCAATCATCCGCCACGGCTTGAAGAAAGTGGCGGTTTACAGGGACGAGGCGGGCGCGCTGCACGAGCGCTCTGCGATCTGCGTCCACCTGGGCTGCGTTGTGGACTGGAACTCGAAGGAGAAGACCTGGGACTGTCCCTGTCACGGCTCGCGCTACGACGCCTACGGCAAGGTCTTTCAAGGGCCAGCCAATCGCGATCTGAACGCCATTGACGAAGACTAGCGATAAGACCGCTCGCATCGCTAGGTTGTGTTGACATTTGGTTTGTCAATTGCCACTAGCTTTAGCTAGTGGATGGGTTTAATGGGAGGGCGCAGGCTTGAGCCGAATTTGAGGACAAACTACCTTCCTTTCGGCTTCAGCCTAATTTTGGCTGAAGCCGAAAGGAGAGTTGAAAACATAGAGTTCGGCTCAAGCCGCCTTTTCTTGTGCGCTCCACCCCACTAGCTCAAGCTAGTGGCAATTGAAACGAAAACCCAAATGTCAACTGAACCTAATCAATTTCTTCCAGGGTGCTGAGGTATCCTCTAAAGAGAGCGCGGTCGCTCACTTTCGTGATCTCAGCGCCGATCAGGTAGCCTTCGTTGAAGACCGTTTCGCTTGAGCCCTCGTCAATCGGCTTGTAGTGTACGGGGCGGGCCGTTATCTTGATCGCGCCCTTCGGCAGATAGAGCTCGATCTGCATCTTGCTGCCCTCGCCGGCCAGATAGCGCTCGTCAATCTCGGCGATGGGAACGACTAAGGCCAGGCCGATCTCACTGATGTCTTTGGTGTAACCCACAAGATGGAGTCTACCGGAAGCGCGTCTCGAAAAAGATGCGCCGGAGAGCACGACGCTGAAAAGAAGTCGTGCTCTCAATTGCGCTTTGAAGCGCGGAGAGCGGCGGCGGTTAGCCGCCCTGTTCGTCGGGGATTTCATGCTCGGACCATTATACATTGAAGCCCGAGCTTAGAGCCTGTTTGTCGCGTCTGTTTTCGGCGCGCCCGTCAGCGAAAGATCGCGTGCCGATAAAAAAAGGTGGACGCGAAAGCGTCCACCAAACAGGAGGAATGATTCGAAGCCTCCCCTTGCTCGTTACCTAACCCCGCTTGTTCCGGCTTCAACATGCAAGACGCTTCCCCGGACCAGACGGTTACAAAAGGCTTCCCCGGAAAAGTTAAGGCAGGGTGATTCTAAAACCCTCCGCCCAGCTTCAGAGGAATCGTTGCGGGCCTGATCCCGTTGACTAACCGGCCGGGATTCTTCTATTTTAGAAAGGCACACCGAAAGTACGGTGTGGGGCGGATTGCCCGTTAGGACTGAGATGAGTAAGCAAACTTACAGCCTTTATCGCTATTACTACTATTACGGCTCGAACCCTGAATGGAGGGACGAGGCGGCGAGGGGTTGTCTGAGTGCGATGATCGTCTAGCAGCACACAGAAGACAAGGTTCAAGAGAACCGGCCACCTTTTCCTTCCAGCACTGGGAGAAGCGGGGTGGCCGGTTCTTTTTATGTTCGAGATTTTCAAGCGAAAGCTTGTGTGAGGTTTTTCATCATGACAATGCAAACAGAAGGCACGTTATTGCGCGACCACGTTGACGCGCGCATCCTGGCAACGGATGCGAACGATGCAGCGGCGGATCGTAACTCAATCGTTCAACTGGACCCGGATCATCCGGGCTTTCGGGACGCAGAATACCGCGCGCGGCGCAACCGGATCGCTCAGATCGCTCTCGAATACCGGCCGGGCACGATTGTGCCGGACGCGCCTTACACGCCGGAAGAGCACTCGGTCTGGCGCACGATCTGTGAGGCGCTCGCGCAGGCACACCGTGAGCACGCCTGCGCGGAGTATCTGGAATGCGTCGGGCGTTTGAAGCTACCGCAGGAGCGCATTCCGCAACTGCGCGAAGTCTCCCGGAAGGTCGCGAGCATCAGCGGCTTTCGTCTTGAGCCCGTCGCCGGACTGGTCGAGCCGCGCGTCTTTTTGGAATCCCTCTCGGGCGGCGTCTTTCTCTCCACGCAGTACATACGCCACCACTCGACCCCGCTCTACACGCCCGAGCCAGACGTCGCGCACGAGATCATCGGGCACGCCGTGACCCTGGCGAGCGAGCGCTTGGCGGAACTCAATCGCCTGGTCGGCCTGGCTGTCAAACGCACTGTGTCAGCGGAAGCCCTCGAACGCCTCGCCCGGGTCTATTGGTTTACCATCGAGTTCGGCGTTTTACGCGAAGAAGGACGAGTGAAAGCCTACGGCACGGGTCTCCTGTCGTCAGCGGGAGAACTGGAGGCCATGCACAAAGCGGAACTGAGACCTCTGGATTTAGAAGCGGCGTCACGTCTGGATTTCGATCCGACCGCCTTTCAGCCGATTCTTTTCTGCGCGGATTCGTTTGAGGAGATGTACCAGACGCTTAAGCGTTATCTCGTCCATTGGGAGTAGTCCCGGAATCAGCCTGTAACAGTTTCTTCAAAACTAAGGCTTAACATGCGCGCACTTTAAGACGACCAAGCAGGGGCAGTAAATGGCGAGCACGGAAGAGACAGTCCTCCCGAAAACTGAGCGGAGCGCAATCGAAATGGTGGAGCGCGGGGCGCGCGCACGCTGGTGGCTGCGGCGCGGCTCGAAGCGCAGGGGATTCCTCTATCAGACGACCGACGACCGACCCGTCACGGATGAAGCGGAATTAGAGCGTATCCGCTCGCTCGCGATTCCCCCCGCGTGGACACACGTTCGCATCTCGCCTTCGCCGCGCAGCCGCTTGCAGGCCATAGGGATTGATACGGGCGGGCGCGTGCAGTACATCTATCACCCGCAATTCGCGGCGCGCCAGCAGCGCAAGAAGTACGAGAAGATCGAGCGCTTCGGCGAATACTTGCCGCAGCTCAGGCGACGTACGAACGAAGACATCAACCTCGAAGGTCTCCCGCGCGAGAAAGTTCTGGCAGTCGTCGTGCGCCTCATCAACGATCTCTATTTCCGCATCGGCTCTGAGAAGAGCGTCAGGCGTTATCGCACCTACGGCGTGACGACCCTGCGGAACCGTCACCTGGAGATCAAGCGCGGGGGTCGCCTCTCGTTCAACTTCGTCGGCAAGCATCACATTCGCCATCGCATGATACACGTTGACGAAGAACTCGCCGCGCTCATCAACGACATCAAGAAGATCGGTGGCGCAAAACTCTTCGAATATACGGACGTGGAGGGGCGCGTGCGCGCCGTCACCCCGCGCGACGTTAACGAGTACATCAAAGCGGCGACCGCGCCGGAGTTTTCCGCGAAAGACTTTCGCACCTGGGGCGGGACACTGCGCGCTGCCGTCGAATTGGCCGAGATAGGCAAGGCGGAGGACGAGAAGCAAGCTAAGAAGAATCTGACCAGGGCCGTCAAGCGCGTGGCCGAGCACCTAGGCAACACGCCGACCGTCTGCCGCGGCTGCTACATTCACCCGAAAGTGCTTGAGAGTTATCTGGCCGGCGTCACGCTCGAAGAGTTTCGGCGGCGGGTCGAGCGCTCGATTAGGCGCATCCAGCCGGAATATGAGGCCGAAGAGGCAGCGCTGCTGAAGATGCTGCGCTCACAGCCGAACGGGAAATCTTAAACACGGGGCGGCGCGTCCGGGCGAAGGCATATCGTGAAAAGAAGTCCGTCGAGCACCCATCATCCAGCAGGCTTGCGCGGACACGATTCTCCCGCCGGATGCTTGCCAACCTTTTAAGGCGCGCGGACATCTATGAACCTTCGATTTTTACAACCACCAGGGAGATTCAATGCACAATTCGAATTTTAAACGTTATGTCTTTATGGCGGTTTGCGCCTTTCTGTTGGCCGCAGCCAGCGCCTCCACCTCGTTGGCGCAGCTGGGCGGCTTGGGCGGCCTCGGCGACAAGCTGAAGAAGAAGACGCCCAACCTTCTCGGCGGGAAGCCACCGATTACCACCAGCCTGCCCGACGCAAAGTGGGGCGACGCCTCAAAGGACGGCTTCACGCCGCGCGAGGCCGAGCGGTCACTCATGACGCTGCAACGGACCCCCAACGGCGGGTTCGTACTCCAGCCCGGCTACTACTCTATGCAGACGCAGAGCTATTGTCTCAAGGCGGGCACGCATGGGCCCGGCGGGGGCGACGGCTACCTGTACGCGCCGCCCAAAGGCCCTGCGGAGGATGCGGTCATGACCATCGTGCGCAACTCCGTCAACCGCCCGGAGATTCACCAGCACAGCATACAGCAGCTGCTCTGGGCCATCATCGCGCGCGCGAAGTTCGAGGACTTGTCGCCGGAGCTGAAGGCTACGGCCTCGCAGTTGCTCACGCCGCGCCAGCTCGCTTCACTCAACCGCAGCGCCTTAGACGTGCTCCAGGGCAACGCGCTGACTGACGCACTCGGCGGCGTCCCCGAACCGCTCCGGCAGATCGCACAGGCCGAGGCGCAGCTCCGGCAGATGCTGATCACGCCGGGGACGTCCTTCGCAGAGATGGAGCGCGTGGCCGTCCTTTCGGGCGCGGCCCCGCTCGGCGAGGGCAGCCGCGACGTGCCCTCCGGTCGCTGGTCGCTTCACCCTGACGGCTACTACGTGCGCTACATCCCGAGCGGCTACAGTTCCACACGCGTGGAGATCTGGGTGCCGCAGGGCAGCCCATCGGTCGGCAAGGAATATGACCCGGCGACTCACGTCGCCGTACCCGGCAACACCGCCCGCCAGCGCCTCATACAGTCCGGGCGTCAGCAGGCGTCGCAGTAAAAGCGCGCAGGCGATCCACGAAATCTCACGAAACGACACGAAACATCCAGTTCTCTTCGTGTCGTTTCGTGTGGTTTAGTGGATGATTCATTCTCTCGCTATGTCGCCGGGTTGGACTTTCGCAAAGGTCAGACCCAGAATGGACAGCCCGGTGACCGTATTCGACTCGATCTTGAAGGTCAGCCGGGGCGTATTACCGGGCAGGAGCGTGACCTGAAAGGCGTCCCCCGCCAGATGCACGAGCGGCGAAGAGATGTTGCCGAACGCAAAGGAGAGTGACTTCCCGTCCGAAGTGATAACGATTCTTCCCCCTTCGGGATTTTCGTAAACCCCTGCATAAGCTCCTAAAGCGAGCGTCGGATTAGTCTCTTTTTCTTTCGCGTTCCTTCCTTCAACAGCCTTCTTAGCTCTCTCTTCCCTCTGCTTTTTCATGTTGGCGAGGTACTCGTCAACCCTCACGCTCGGGTCCGCCCGCAGCGGCTTCTGATTTACCAGATAGTCGTAGATGTCGCAGGCGATTAAATCAGGCAGGTAAATGCTCTCCGCACTCTCGTTGGCGAGAACGACGACGCCGACGTTATGTTCGGGCATGAACGAGACGTGGGGTCGGAAGCCGAAGAACTCCCCGAAGCAGTGAATCAGCTTTTTCCCGTTGAAGGTGGCGATGTTCCAGCCCAGGCTGTAGGCGTACCTCTTGAACTTGTAAAAGGTCCGCTTCTGATTGATCTGCGGGGAGAGAATCTCCTCCAGAGAGGCGGCGGGGATGATCTGCTTGCCCTCAAGGCGGCCCTGGTTCATGTTCACGATCAGCCACTTCGCCAAGTCCTCCGCGCTCGAAACCATCCCGCCCGCCGCGTGCATCGTGTTGTCCTGTTTGTAAGGAAGCTCGACGAACTGGCCGTTCTCCGAAAGGTATGGAAGGGCGAAATCCCCGCTCGCCTTGGCCTTCGACGCGAAAGTGGACGTGTTCTTCAGTCCCATCGGCGCGAGAATCTTGCGCTCGATAATCTGCTGCCAGGTCTCGCCCGTAGCCTTCTGCATCGCGTAAGAGGTGATGATGTAGCCTATGTTCGAGTACCTGAATTCCGGCGAGACGGGTTTGCTGTAGTTGCTCAGCAGGTTGAGGATGACTCCGGCGTCGTATTGTCCTGTGTAAGCCGTGCGAAAGTTTATCGGCTCGTTACTGATACCCGAGCGGTGAGTCAAAAGATCGCGCAGGCTGATCTGCTCCGCCGACAGGGGGGCTTTCAGGACGAGATCGGGAAAGTATTTTTTAAGAGGCGCGTCAAGGTCCACCTTCCCCTCGTCGGCGAGCAGTCTGGCTGCCGTGGCCGTGAAAGACTTGGTGGTCGAGGCGATATAAAACTGCGTCTGAGGCGTGACCGGCAACTTTCCTTTGACGTTGCGGTAACCGAAGCCTCGCGCGTAAATGATTTTGTCTCCGCGTACGACCGCGACCGCCAGGCCCGGCGTTACTGGAATTCTCTTCATCAGCTCCGCGACGTATTGATCGAGGTTTTGAAGAGAATCGTTCTGCTTTTGAGGCGACGCATGTGAAAGTCGCATGTGCCCGAATCCTGTGAGAAACAGAATGGCGATTAACGCGGAGCTGAGCCGCCGCGCGAAACTGTTTCGCCGCCCGTATAGTCTAAATGAATTCATAACATCCAAAGCCTCCGACTGCCACTGACTACCTGGATTATATCGGCTCGCTATTTCCCGGTCTTGGACGGAAGAAAACTTTTGGATCAAATTAACTCTGCCTGAAGGCCCGGCGGTACTCTCCCGGAGTCATGCCCGTCAGTCGTTTGAAGGTGTTCGTCAAATGGCTCTGGTCGTAAAAGCCCGTCTGAGAAGCGATCTCGCAGAGCGGAGCGTCCGACGCGAGGATTTCACGACAGGCGGCCTCGACGCTAAGCCTGCGGACATATTCCCCCATCGTGCAGCGATAATGTTTGCGAAACTGGCGTGCGAGATAGACCGGGTGGACGCCGACCGCGTCGGCAATGCGGGCGAAAGTGGCGTCCTCGGAAAGCCGTGCGTGAAGCATCTCCCTGACCTGTTCGAGCCAGCGCGGGACTTTGCGTTCCGACAGGCGCGCGGCCCGCGAGGTCGTCGCGATTATTTCGAGGACCAGGCTCTCGAAAATCAAAGGCGAGACCTCATCCGTCTGCCGAAATTCACGATAAAGACGGACGGCGAGCCACGCGGGAACGCCGCCACGGAAATCCCCGGGTCGGTCCAACACCTTCGAGTAATCGCGCACGCGCTCCAGCCAGCGCGACTTGATGTGGATGCTGAAGACGCGCGCGCCCGCTTGATGAAACCTCACCAGGTGGTCTTCGCCGGGCGGGTGGAGCACCAGGACATTAGGCTCGCCCGACCTCTGCTTGCGACCGTAATGTTCCGTGTAAGCGCCCTGGAGGATGATGCTGATGTGCGCCAGGTCGTGCGTGTGGCGAGGCATCGTAGAGCTTGCATTGTACAGGCTCTCGACCAACCTGAAGTCGGCAAGCTCCAACTCGCTCGTCTCTTTCCCGAAGATCGGCCTCGGACGGACCTTTGATTCCATGATTCACCTGCTAATTCAAATGGCTAGTTATAGCTGTTTGGGAAACATTTCAATTGCCACTAGCTTCAGCTAGTGGTTCAGGATGCTCTAGTTCTTTCGGCTTGAGCCGAATGACAAATAAAATCCGGTTCCTTATTGCTTTAGCCTAACGGTTCGGCTAAAGCCAACTCTTTTTAACCATCTGTGTCCACTAGCTGAAGCTAGTGGCAATTGATAACTGGCAACTTGAGCTACTATAAAAGGCAAGCAGCATCGTTATTCAAAAGAGAGACCGTCATCTCGTGTCTGAGAACTACGCTTTCGCCTTCGGCAATAGCGGCTCGCAGTTGAACGTCTGCGGCCCCTTCTCCGTGCAGACGGCGTACTTCGCGCCCTCATACATCGTGACGCCCGCGTGCTCGCCGCGCGCGTTGAGGATGTAGAAGTCAATGCCGAAGTCAGGGTTGCCATCCTTGTTGAGCAGCCGCTTCTCGACCGTGTTGGCCTTGATGCGGCGCAGGGCCTCAAGGCCCGCGTCCTTCGGGCTCTTGCCGCGGCGCATCTCCTCTACGATGAGGAACGAGCAAAGGTTGTAGAGGTTCGCCTCGCCTCTTCCGGTCGAGCCAGCCGCGCCGACCGCGCCGTCAACATAGAGGCCCGCGCCCAGGATAGGCGAGTCGCCGACGCGCCCCGGTATCTTCCACGCGAGCCCGCTCGTCGTCGTCACGCCGCAGACTTCGCCCTTCGCGTTGACGCCTTCGCAGTTGATCGTGCCGTAGAAGTGGTCCTCGCTGAGAAGACCTTCGCGCACCATCTTCAGCGTCTCGCGCCGCCCGGCCTCGGCGCGGGACTTAGGGTCCGGGTAGCGCGACGGGTCCGTGCGCCGTTTCCATTCGAGCCAGAGTCGGCGCGAATGCTCCGTGTTCAGGTCATCCTCGATCTTAAAGCCCATATTGCGCGCAAACGTTTGCGCGCCGTGGCCGACGATGAGGAGATGGTCCGTGTTCTCCATCACGGCGCGGGCTACGAGCGAGGGCGTGCGCACGCCTTCGAGCGCGGCGACCGCGCCCGCGCGCCTGCGTGGGCCGTGCATGCAGGAGGAGTCGAGCTGCACGACTCCGTCAGCGTTCGGGAGGCCGCCATAGCCGACGCTGTCGTCCTTTGGGTCCAATTCGACTATGTTGACGCCCGCGATACAAGCGTCGAGCACGTCTGTGCCAGCGGTCATCAGGCGGAAGGCGCGCTCGACGCACGTCTCGTCGCCGCCGTTCTTGAAACGGTTGCCGTTGGAAGAAGAGACGATCACGGGCCTGACGCCCTGAATGATTACGGCGGGCGCTTCGCCCTGAAAGGCTTTCGCCGAGGCGAGGAGCGCGCCGGCTGCGGCGCTTCCGCGCAGGAAGTCGCGTCTTCTGATTTTTCTACTCATATCTCCTTTGTGGGCGCTTGGGGCTTAACTAAATGGAACGACTTCGCGCGGGCGTCGGCTCTCCCTTCGACAGGATGAAACGAGTGACCGCCGAACCCGCGCGGGCAATCGAGGGTCGCGACAGGACTCTCCCCATGATGCTTGGTTCCATGATGGAGCGTCGAATAATGGCCGAGCGACGCCCGCATTAACCGGGCGCGATGAGCCGTGAATATGAGCAGGTCTAGTATGAGAAGCTCGCTGACTCGCGCTCCAGTTCAATGAGTTGTAAGGTGCGCCTTTAGCTGTCCCCATCGATCTCTAATTGAAACTCTACTATGTCTTTGATGTGCTCAGCGTAACCCGGCGGCAACTTCTTAAACTCGACTCCCAACCCTTCCCCTGGCAAATGATACGCAACCCGCCCCCATACTATCCCTTCCATTACGGTCTCGCTCTTCGGCGCCAATAAAAGGCGGATGAAGATCAAACCTTCTTTAGCGATCACTTCCAAAGTCTGGAGGAAGCACCCACCAACGCTGAGCGTCGTCACCTGCCCCTTATGAACGCATGCGGGCGTCGGCCCCCAATCCACCTCAAGAGAATACTTAACGCGCGGGTGTCTTCGGCGGTCTTTAAATGATGATGGGAATTGGCTCTTCATATTTTGTCAAAGTGAGCGCCGAACGCCCAAATTTGTATGAGCGGAAAAATTCCGCATAACACCCGGATTTGGCATGTTATGCGGGATTAATCCCGCGTAATATTCTTAAGTGTTCTGCCGCGGGTTTTATAGAACCTTTAGGCATTGATTTTCAGCCATCTTGATACGAGGAGAACATAATCGTTAAAGATGAGTTCCTTGAGATTCAAATTCAGTTCTTTGCACAATAACGGCAAGTCACTTTCAAAGACTTGGTACCGAGACCAGATCACGCTTCCACTGGGGATTGAGACTTGAGAATAGGTTCTGAGCCAGTCGCGCACAACTCTGATTACAATCCTGGGATTGCTTTCATGCGCTTTTATATCTTGACCGGCAATATCGGAGATGAATTTCTGGTAGCGGTACTTTTCACTATCGAGGATGAGGCAAGCCTTTTTCTTCTGTGTTCCTCCTCCAAAATGTTTGGCTCCTAAAAACGCTCCGAGTTCGAGGGGCATGTTGAATCTCGGAAGCTTTGTGCTTCTATCAATTTCAACGCGAGATAAGTCGTGAATACTTAGACGGCATTGAGAGATGATATCAAAGATTTTCTGTACCCTGATTTGACTGCCATCGTCTTCTTCTAAAGCACAGCGGGCGACAAAACCACAATCGAAGACGGCGAAGACGATGGCATCAAATAACAGTTTGTAGGTGGCGTCAAACGGGCAATTGATGAAGACATTTTCATTGTATCTTGAGGTGCTCATTCCTCATCCTATGCTCGTGTTTTAACCTGATGAGCGGAACGGGAATTTGTTGTGCCATTTCTACGACGGGCAACTGTTTTCACCGCTCTATCAACCTGGCGATATTTAACGCTGCCAGCTTTAGCAGGACTCTTAACAAATCTTCCGGTTGTTGCGTTCCTGGAAACTCGCTTACCAGATACCTTTTTAGCCATGGTCATAAGCCTTCTTTCAATAAATTCTTTCGGCAAGCAATATTAGTGTTTTCCTCAAACACTGACAAGATTCGCGACGGGATAACGCCCGGCATCACCCGCGCCCCTATTCAATTTACATGAAAGGCAACGTGACGGGGCGTCGGGCGCATGCCATTATTAGGCTGTCGTCGTACCTCTAACAAATTTCGTGGTCATCATCTTCCAAGTCCCGCTCGGCGCATTTACCACGTATATCGGTGCTCAGTTCAAACTCGGACTTTAGTTGAGGCTCGCCGTATAACTTATTAGGTTCATACGATGAATCCTCAATCCACTGCACGAACTGCCCTGCATAAGATTGATTTGCTTTCACCTTATGACCTTGCTGCTTGTGGGCCAAGGACTTTAGGTTTTCAGGTAGCTGGATGGGACTATCGCCGAAGTAATAGAAGTGATTTGAAATTAACGCATTTACTCCCCCCAAGTCAGTCTCACGATTACGCTCACTGTGAACGCTATCCCGCAATTTAGGCGGAGAACCCTGACTGTAATCGTAGATACAATCGCCCATGCGCTTTCTGAAATCAGTGCTACTCCAATCAGGGATTTTACCCAGATACTTCGACTGACACAGAATATCGTATCCCCACAAGCTTCTTATGTCAGTAATTCGCATCGCGTACACGACACAGTCGGAAATATTTCCGATTGGAGAATTAGCGGAACCAAGTCCCACAACCCAATCTTCAACTTTGGCAGTTCTTCGGATAGCAGGTTTGCAGATAGCCAGAGTACAAATGCCCCAAAAAGGATTAGGCGCGGCTCCATCATCCCAACGTAAGCAGTAGCTGTATAGCTTCATATCCTTCAACCTCTCTCCAGAAGAATAAACCGGCATAGGTTTCGACAGCCTAACTACTGTAGTACGAGCGGAAAAAATTCCGCATAACATCCTGATAGACGGAAACCCGGAAAATCATCTCCTCAAAGGCAGGAGCGCTGACTCTGGTCGTCAGTCCCTTGATTAATCGGCGAAGAGTCCGCGCCAAACTCCACTTCCGCCTCTCTAAAAGTGGGCGCGCGTCTTCTCAGGCTTCTTGCCCTTCCTCTTTCTCTTCGACCTGCGCTCCTCTGTTCCTTTCAATGAAGCGAGCGGCCACAGTTTATATTCCACGGTCGCGAGTCCTGCCCCGACCACGGCCGCAATCACCTCTGCCGAGGATTTGTAGCAGGGCGCTGCTTCGTCCAGCGGCACTCGCCCGTCAACATTAACCAGAATGCCAGCAGCTTTGTACTCGTCGTCAATCTGTCGCTGATTGAGACTGCGCGTCGCTTCGCCGCGAGAGATGCGACGGCCCGCGCCGTGATTGACCGAGAAGCCGCTGTTGACCGCGCCCGCGGCGGGCCTGAGGATGTAGCTCCAGTCTTTATTCGAGCCCGGAATCAGGACCGGATGCCCTGTCTCTTCCCAGAACGTGCCCTTCAAGCCCGGATGGCCCGCTGGAAAAGCGCGCGTCGCCCCCTTGCGATGGACCCAGACCTCTTTGTATTCGGGATGCCACTCGCGCTGCACAAGGTTATGGCTGATCTCGTAGATCAACTCCAGCTCCGCGCCGAAGGTCTGGCGAAAAGCCTCCGCGACCTGCTCGAAGATAATCAGGCGGTTGATGATCGCGTAGTTTCCTCCGGCGGCGACGGCGTTCAGGTAATCGCGATAGTGCTTCGAGTCCGGCGTGAAATAGCCCAGGTCAATGTCCGTAATCACGTCCGGCTTTTCGGCCTTCGCCATCTCGAAGTAGTTCGTGGCAAGCCCGTGCCCGAACCCGCGACTGCCCGTGTGCGCCTGCACGAAAAGAGTCTCGGTCTCTTCCGATTTTTGCAGTTCGATAAAGTGATTCTATTTGTTACTACTATGCAGTCTCCACAATCTCTTCTTCATTTTGCATAGCGGCCAAGTCGTTTCCGCCTGGCTCTACGCCTTCCTGATTCGGCGTAGTTCGGAGCGCATCTTCATCCCTGTGGGATGCCCAAGTGCCTACGCTCTCTACGGGGGTATTAAAACCTTCCCTCGGGGTGACCATCTCAGGCGTCCCCCGATATGCACGAGTTTTTTGCAGCTATATTGCTATAGCTGGGAGGCAATCGTTTTCACCTCCACCGAGCGAACCCAATTGATACAAACCGCGCTCGGGTTTGCCTTTACCTCCCCAGGGAATCTGCCAGTCGTCATCAACGGGCATCCGATGACGTTCGGCGCGGCTGCGATCAAAAGCGGCCCCGTACTTTTCGACATAATATTCAGCACCGCCGCGGATAAGGTTGTTGAACTCACCTTCGCCCACATTACCGAGCTTGATACTCTTTCCGCCCGCGCCCATATTGACGCGCTTCATCACAGCACGGTTGAACTCCAGACGCTTCTCCGGCGTTGCCGCATCAACGGGTATATCCGACTTCGCGCTAACCATCCCACAGGATATGTCATATCCAACGGGACCCATCGCTACTGCGCCTGATTCCGCATCTGTGACTATCACACAACCGACGGGCACGCCGTAGCCGTAATGCGCGTCTGGAGTGATGACAACCAGCTTCACGCCCGGAAAGCGCGTGGCGTTGACGATCTGGCGGTAAAGTATGTCCTCAGTATTGTTAAGAAGTGACGGCGTGAGAAACAGGCGCACGGGGATGTTTCCTGTATCATCTGTCTGAAGATTGTAGTAGCCGTCCCCGTGCCAGCGAGCTAAGTGTTTCCAATTATCTGCATTCTTCAGCGTCTTTGCTACTTTTAACCCTTTTGCATCTTCCGAGTGATTATTCATCATGTCCCCCTGTCTGGAGCGCCAGCGCGCGGACTATCGTTTCGGCAACTGTTCGTGCGCTTGCGCTCTCGTCAACTTTGACGCGCAGACCTGCCTGGCTGTAGGTCCGACGCCGTTCCTCGTAAAGCTGGCGCGCTCGTTCTCTCTCACGCGCCAGCGGTCGCACATTGTTCTCGCTTTCGATTCTCTCCCAGCATAACTCAAAAGGCGCGTCGAGCCATATGGTGTGGCGTGTATGCTCAGCTATCAGCGCGCGGTTACGCTCGATTGTCCAGGTGCCGCCGCCGAGCGCGATAACGCACGCAGCAGTTCTCTCCAGAGCCTCGCTGAGGGCCTGGCTCTCAAGCTCACGAAAGCGCTGCTCGCCCTCTTCGTCAATTATCGCCTGCGCGGTGCGACCCTCGCGCTCTGCGATTAGCTGGTCCAGATCAATCATGAGGCATCCGAGCCGTTCGGCGAGCGCCTGCGCGACCGCAGTCTTGCCTGCCGCCATAAAGCCCGTGATGATGATGGGCTGCTTCGGTGCGCTCATCTTTCAACCACTGAATCCAGCAGCCGGAAAAATTCCGGGAAGGAGACGCCGACGCACTCCTCCGCGCCGACGATCTCTGAGTCGCCTTCGGCGATCAGCGCCGCTATGGTGAAAGCCATGGCGATGCGGTGGTCCCCGCGCGCGTCCAGCTTCGCGCCGCGCAGCTGTTCGCGCTCAGGGATGGTCAACCCGTCCTCGTGCTCTATGACCTCCGCCCCCATCGCTCGCAGGTTCTCCACTACGGCGCTGATCCGGTCAGATTCTTTGACGCGCAGCTCCGAGGCGTCACGAATCGAGATGCCGCCCAGGACCTGCGAGCCGAGGACGGCGAGCACCGGCAACTCGTCAATCAACTGCGAGACGAGCGGCCCGCGCAAGAGATTGGACCGCCCCGGAACGAAAGGCGCCAGGCCGGCCCCGCCCCTGACGCTCACTTCTCCGAACGGTTCGTTGAAATCCTCCTGCCACCAGTCGCCGTCGCGCTCCGTGAATTTAAGGTGCGCTTCGACGCCCAGCGAGCGCAGAACCTTGATCAACTGCCTGCGCGTCGGGTTCAGACCGACCTGATCCAGCTTCAACTTCGACCCCGGCAGCAGCGCCGCGGCCGCGATGAAGAAGGCCGCCGCAGAGATGTCGCCCGGAATGATCCCATCGCGTGCGTTGAACTCTGTGCGGCCTTCGACCGAGACCGCTTCCATCTGTGCGCCCTCGTTCTCAAAAGCACGATTACCGACAGAGACTCCGAGCCAGCGCAACATGCGCTCCGTGTGGTCGCGCGTCGAGCCCTGCTTTTCGAGGACGACGGTGCTCCCCTCCGCATTCAGGCCCGCGAGCAGGATGCAGGATTTGACCTGAGCGCTCGCGAGCGGCATCTCGTAGTTAATCACTTCGAGCGGAGAGCGGCCTTCGACCACGAGCGGCGCATGGCCGTTTTCGGATGAGAGGCGCGCGCCCATCAGCTCAAGCGGCTCGATGATTCTCTTCATCGGGCGCGAGTGCAGGGAACGGTCGCCCGCGAGTGTCGAAACGAAAGCCTGCCCGGCCAGAACGCCCGCCAGCAGACGCATCGTCGTGCCGCTGTTGCCGCAGTCGAGCGCAGCCGAGGGGGCGCGCAGACCCTGTAGGCCGACGCCCTCAATGGTCACGTCCGATCCCGTGTGCTCGACGCGGACGCCGAGCTGGCCCAGGCAGCGGAGCGTCGCGGCGCAATCCTCGCTGGTCGAGAAGTTCCGGATTCGCGCCCGCCCGCGCGCCAGGGCGTTGAGGATGGCGGCCCGGTGCGAGATGGATTTGTCTCCGGGCATCTGCAACTCGCCGCGGACTCTTCGTGCGGGCACAATTCTCATACGGGGAATCATATCAAAGTTGTCAGTGGTCGGTGGTCAGTGGTCAGTTAAAAACCAAACTATCTTTGGCTCGCACACTGACCACTGACCACCGACCACCGACCACCGACCACTGCTTTCTTGACATGCGGGCAAGGGGCGTGTTACACCGTCAAGTCTTCCGGCAAGCTTTAGTGTATCTTGTATCAGCAGCCGTACCCGGGCGGCTTTTGGAAAGGCCACGCCTCATTGACCGAGGAGACGACTGAACTCAAACTGCCGAGCAGCATAGAGGCCATCAACGATGCCGCCTCAGCCGCCGCAGATTTCGTTAAGCGTTCGGGCCTGGGCGATGACGCGGCGTACGGAGTTGACATGGCCGTCCGCGAGGCCGTGACCAACGCGGTGCTGCACGGCAACCGCCAGGATGAGACGAAAACGGTCGAGGTCGAGTTTAAGGATTCGCCGTCGGCCATTGAAATCACGATTCGCGACATGGGCGAAGGATTCGACCCGGGAAGCGTCCCGGACCCGACCGACCCGCAGAACATTATGAAGACTTCGGGGCGCGGCATCCTGTTCATGCGCACTTTCATGGACGAAGTCGAATGGTCGCGCCACCCCGAGGGCGGCACGGTGGTGCGAATGGTTAAGAAGAGAGTAAAAGAATAATTATGAATTTTGAGTTTTGAATTTTGAATTAAATGCTTTTGGCCTCAATTCATAATTCAACATTCAAAATTCATAATTACCTAAGGAGATTCTGTAATGGCTGAACTTAATATCAGAGAGCGTCAGGCCGGAGACATCACCGTCCTAGACATGGACGGCAAGATCACTATCGGCGAGGGCTCGGTCGCGTTGCGCGTTGCGATTCGACGCCTGCTCGAAGAGGGGAAGAAGAAGATTCTCCTGAACCTCGGCGGCGTCGGCTACATTGATTCGAGCGGCATCGGCGAGCTCGTTTCCAGCTACACGGCGATCAATAAAGAGGGCGGCCAGCTGAAGCTGCTCAACCTGACGCAAAAGCTGCAAGACCTGCTGGGCATCACCAAGCTTCTGACCGTCTTCGACGTCTACGACAACGAGTCCGACGCGCTCGGCAGCTTTAAATAGGGGGCCGGGTGTCGGGGGCCAGGGGCCAGTGAAAGCTTTTGCCGACCCCTGACCCCTGACCCCTGACCCCTGCTCATGTTTCGCGCCACAGTTCGCCGTCTGCTCGCGATTGATGATCCGCCGGAGCGGACGGCGCTCGCCTTTTCCATCGGCGTCTTCATCGCTTTCTCCCCTTTTCTCGGACTCCACACGCTGGCCGCGACTGCCATCGCCTTCGCGTTCCGCTTCAATAAGATCGCCATCTATGCAGGGACCTTCGTCAATAACCCTTTCCTGACGCTCGTCCCGATAGTTTTGGCCTCTTACGCCACGGGCGCGCTGCTGATGGGGAGACCGCTCGCTCTGCCTCCGGACACTCTGGAGCTGTTCAAGCACCCGCACCTGCTCACGGCCGAGTGGTGGGGCAAACTTTTTATGAACAGCGGCGAACTTCTCCTGCCCTTCTTCATCGGAGGCATGGTGCTCTCCGTCATTTGTTCGCTGGCCTCCTATCCATTAACATTACGCTTTCTGCGAGCGAGGCGTAGGAAGAAGGAGAAGCCTCCGGCATCCGAAATTCGGAATCCGGAATAGATGAATTTCTGTGGTCCGCAAAGCGGCCAGGCTTTCCGAACTCCGCCTCTGCTCGGGTGGCATCTGTTAGAGTGTGCGCGGCATCTCTATTCGGTCTCCCCCGACAGCCGTCAAGAAAGATTGTGCCCGCGAAATCCCTTTGTAAGTTACTCCAGTTTTATGAAGAACATTAAATTAATTATCCTCGCGCTCGCGGCCTCAATCACAGCCGCACAAGCGCAGAACCAGACGGCCCCGGCCCCGACACCGCGCCCCGGACCGCCAGCTTCAGGCGCGCAGCAGGCGCAACCCCCCCGCCAATCGGTCTTAGACCTTTCGGAAGCAGGCGTCACGATCAGGCCCGAGCCGCGCCTGATCGTCATGATGGCGGCCCTGGACGCGGCGGGTTTCGACCCGACGCCGAAGGGTGAAGAGCCTAACGCCTTCCGCGCTCAACTGCGCAAAGACCTGGCGAATTTAGACCCGGACCTGCGCGCGCGCCTCAAAGGTTTCTACGAGCGCAATAAGCTGCCGCGCGGCGCGCAGGGCCGTGAGCCGTCGGCCGCAGAGCAGGCCGCGCGCTACGTCTCGCTCGCTTACGCCATCGGACCGGCGCCCACTTTTGAAGAACCTGCGCGCTCGGACGATCTTCCGGGCGGCTTGCTCGAAGTCCTGGATTTTGCGCCGCTCGTGCGCGAGTTCTACCGTAAGTCCGGGATTGACGAACGGATGCCTCTTTACCTCAGGGCCTACCAGGCGGAAGGAGACGGTCTGCGCCGCTCGACCACGGAGATGATTCGCAGCGTGCTCTCCTATCTCAACACGCGCCCCATCACGACGACGATAGAGCGCATTCCCGTCAAAACCCCGACAGCCAAGAAGAAAGAGGCACAGACGACCTACCAGACGCGCGAGCACGAGCGGCGTTTCATCATCGTCCCGGACCTGCTGGCCGCCCCCGGCACGATCAACTTCCGCGTCATCGCCGACGACTATTTCGTCACCGTGCCTTATTGCGACGAGACTCGTCGTTACTGCGCCGGGCGCGGCAACAACCCAGCTTCGCCGGAGCTGCGGCGCGCCTACATCCAGTACGTCGTTGACCCTCTCGCCGTACGCTTCAACCGCGACATCACCGCGCGCCGGGAACAGATCAAGCTCCTGCTCGACGCGCGAACGAAAGCGGGGGCCAGCGTCTCGCCGGACATGGTTCTGATGATCGCACGCTCGCTGACCGCGGCAGCCGACGCCCGCCTGGAAGAGGCATCGCGCCTCGACCGGATGACGCGCGAGGCGCGCGCCCGCCTGGATCAAACGGCTGACGCACAACGGCGCGCGGAGATCATCAAGGAGTTGGAGACGGCGCGCGCGGAAGTCACGGACGAAGCGATTGCGCAGCTCGCCGAAAGCTACGAGAACGGGGCGGTCCTGGACTTCTTCTTCGCGGAGCAGTTGCGCGGGGTCGAGTCGTCAGGCTTTGACGTCGCCAACTCGCTGACGGACATGATCGCGTCCTTTGACGTGGCGCGCGAGACGCGTCGCCTTGAAGAGAACGACGCGGCCCGGAAGCGGGCGCTCGAAGCGCGTAAGGCGCGTGCGGCGCGCGGGAACGAGGCGGCGCGCGCGGGCGCGATTCCCAACGCGCCGCTTGTTGATAAACTTCTGGAGGTTGATAATCTCGTCCGGTTGAAAAATTACGACGCAGCCGAGGAGCGCCTGCTCGCGCTCTCCGGTGAATTCCCGAACGAGCCGCGAATCTTCTTCGGGCTCGCCGAAATAGCGAGTCGTTCCGCCAGCGACGCGACGGACGAGGATGTCCAGAGCCAGAGGTTGAACAAGGCGCTCGCCAACTATCGCAGGGCCGTCCATTCGGCGACTCCTGAGACGGACCGCTGCCTCGTCTTACGAGCGCACGAGGCGATGGGACGCATTCTGGAGTTTCAGGAGCAGAGGGACGAGGCGTTGAAGGAGTTCGAGGCCGCGATCCGGATTAACGTCCCGTCGTGCGAGGCCTACAGTAAAGCGGTCGAGGGGAAAAGAAAGCTGTCGCAGCCGCAATAGTGAGCCCCGGCAGCGGCGATATATCAGTAGCCCGGGGCATGAGCCATTAGTATCTACACAAGTCAGAAACCTCCATTTTTCTTAGGATTTCTGACTACTTGGGAAAGTGACCAGAGCGCAGCAAAGATCAGACCTGAATTTGTTCGATCCGTTTTTCCTAAGATTTTTGCAGGTTTTCGAGATAGTTCAATGATTC
>DASVXV010000018.1:0-54544 GCA_036392495.1 Pyrinomonadaceae bacterium
TTCTTAGGATTTCTGACTACTTGGGAAAGTGACCAGAGCGCAGCAAAGATCAGACCTGAATTTGTTCGATCCGTTTTTCCTAAGATTTTTGCAGGTTTTCGAGATAGTTCAATGATTCCCAAACATCTATCAATACTTGTGTAGATACTAATGGCATGAGCCCCGGGTTCAGAGCCAGAGAGATAATTTGAGCCCCGTCAGGGGCGGCATAGTTTATGCCGCCCCTGACGGGGCTTCGGCGACGCAGACAGCCCTTAGGTCTAACTTATACCGAAATGCAATCGAAAGAGAGGAAGAGATTATCCACGAAATCACACGAAACGACACGAAACAACAAGCACTTTTGTGTTGTTTCGTGTGATTTCGTGGATCGTATCACCTCTTTTCTTATTGCAACTTGGTATTACGTTAGATTACGGGTGAGATGGTTTCCAGCTTCTCTATGCGCGGCAGATTCTTCAGACGCGGAAGCTTCAGGTTCATCTTGGTCCTGATGGGAATCTCGATCCTGGGCATGACGGGGATTTCGATCTTCGGCATCACAGGGATGTTGATCGCCGGCATCGCCTGAATATTCACCGCCGGAATCTCCACCTTGATCTCCGGCAACGTGATGCGGCCGAGCATCGCCGCCGGGGCGATCTCGGACATGTTGAAGCTCGGGGAGGTTCTGCGCTCGGGCGTCACCTTGATCGTGCGCTGAGACTTGTCGCGGATGATCGTCAACGTGACTTCGCCCTCTTCTTTGCGATTGAGCGCACGCAGGAAGTCATCCGTGTCCTCCACGCGCTCACCGTTCACCTCCGTAATCACATCGCCCGCCCTGAGTCCGGCTTTGGACGCCGGGCTGTTCTCGCTTACCGAAGTAATGAGCAACCCGCGACCGCCCGAGACGCCGAAGAATTCCGCGAGTTGTTTGGTCAGCGTGGTCGAAGTGATGCCGACGCGACGATTGCTTCCGAACAGGTAAAAAGTTCCGAGCCCGTCACCGTTGCCCCACACGCGCGGCGTGCCCGGGACTTGCGGGAAGCTGCCGCGCGGCGCGGGCGTCAGCACTCTGTCTCTATAAAGTCGCGTGGCGTCCGCACGCTGGCCGAGCGTGACGGTCAGCTGTTGTTCCGACCCGTTGCGGCTGATGGTCAGCCGGACCGTCTGTTCGGGGGCGGATTCGCCGATCAGGCGCAGCAGCTTGCGATTGCTGGTCACCGCCTCGCCGTCGAACTGTAAGATCACATCACCCTTCTTCAATCCGGCCTTCGCCGCCGGACTGTCTTCAGACACGCTGCTGACGCCGACGCCGCGCGGCGCGCTCAACCCGTACCGGCTCATGTTCTCCCGAGTGATGTCTTCGGGCACGATGCCCAGATAGCTGCCGCCTTCGAAGGAGAAGGAGAAGGCCATCGGAGCGGGGGGCGGCGCTGGGGTGGCGATAGTGGGCGGCGCCGGCTGAGAAGGCGGCGGCGGCGGGGCAATTTGCGCCAGAGCTGTGGATGCGCTCACAAATAGAAGAATTGCTAAAAGCGGAAACAGATTTCTTTTTTTCATGGACAGAGAATCCTCCAGAAAGGTTTTCCGGTTTCACGCCGCCGCCGCACGAAAGTTCCAAAATCGCCAGCCGCGCCAGAAAGCAGGGCCGGGCGGGCGTGTTTCCCGGCGAAACTGGCCCCTCAACAGAGTCTCTTCGTACTTCAACCTGAGGCGAAGTAGGATTAACCGCAGAGGACAAAATAATTATGAGTTTTGAATTATGAATTATGAATTAAGGCATTCAATTCAAAACTCAACATTCAAAATTCAAAATTTATCTTTCCTCTGCGGTTAAATAATCCTTTCCCAACTTCGTAGCATGAAGAGACCCTGGGCCTCTGAGACATCAATCTTGATTTACATTTCGCTTTGTTATATCTTTTCGCCGCTTCAGAAAGTCAGCCGAACCGAACTTTCCCAAGCTCGTTAGTCTTTGATTCGCTTTTAACCCGCTCTTGAAAAACTTGCGGCCCTCGCTTTGTTAACGCTACGTTGACCCGTCCCTTCGTCCTTCGTTCAATCTCCAGGATGCACGAAGCAATGGGCGATGGTTAAGGCGTCGTTTCTGTTCACCGCGCCCGGCCGCTAACAATTTCCGAAGGAGAAGAAATAAAAAATGAGGACCCAACGCCTGCTCGCCCTGGCCGTCTCGTGCACGCTCCTGATACTGGCCGCAGCATGCAGCAGCTACAAAAACTCCACCCCTATAGAAGCTTTTCAGACAGTCTATTATGCGATAAAGAAAAAGGATGTCGCAGCTTTAAAGAAAGTGATACAGAAATCGAGGCTGGAGGTCATGCAGAAGCGCGCCGAAGCCGATAAGAAGAATTTTGACGAGATGCTCAAAGAAGACCTGAGCAAGGGGCCGCCGATGCCGGACAGCGTGCCGGAAACGCGCAACGTGAAGATTGAAGGCGACCGCGCCACGCTCGAATACAAAATGGGAGAGAAATGGGAAAACGCGGTCTTCGTCAAAGAGGAAGACGGCTGGAAGGTCGCCAGGCTTTAATCCCGGCGATAAACTTCTCGGCCATCGCTCAGCTCCACGGCGAGCCTGCCCTCCAGGTGCGCCAGGTCCAGATGGGCGACCGATTCGGAGACCGCCAGGAAGCGGTGCACATCGTCTGCGCCCGGAAATAGCTCGCGCGCCACGTCCCAGGCGGTGGCCCCCTGTTTCGGGACCAGCCGGATGACCTCCGCCTGCCGCTCGCGCACCGCCCTGAGGTAACGGTTGAACAGCTCCTCGAAGTCGTTCACGGGCTCGCCGTGCCCGCCGTAGACGAGCGTTGGCGAGAGGCTGCGGATGCGCGCCAGGCTCACCAGGTATTCCGCGAGCGAGTGGAAGCGGCGCGCCGGATCAACCGGGTCCGGCGAAAGCACCGGGTTCGGCGTGATGCGCTTCAGCACGCAGTCGCCAGCGATGAGGGTCCGGTCTGCTTCGCGCAGGAACGAGCAGGACCCTGGCGTGTGCCCTGGCGTATGCACGACCCGCAACGCTCCCGTGGTAAACTCCAGCTCCATCTCATCCTCCAACTCGCTGTACTCATGGTCTTCCAGCGCGTCGGCGTAGGTCCGCAGCTTTTCATACATACGCCGCATCTGCTCTATCTCTTCTGAGGGGACGCCGGCGCGCACGAGCAGTTGGCGGTGCTCTTCGTATTCGAGCCGCCCGACGCGGTGCCCGGTCTCCCACCCGTGCACGAGCACTTCAGCATCTTTGGCCTCGTCGCGTAGAGAATGAGCCAGCCCGCAGTGGTCCTCGTGCGCGTGCGTCAGGACGATGCGGCGAATGTCTGCGACGCGAAACCCCGCGCGGCGAACCCCCTCGCGCAGGGCCTCGACAGCCTCTTTCGTCTTCGGGCCCGTGTCAATCAACGTCACAGGGTCTTCAGCAATGAGATAGCAGTTGACAGGACCGACGTAGAAGGGTGTCGGGACTGAGATGGAAACGATTTTCATAAGTTAAAAGTAGAAAGATAGAAGATAAAAGTAAAGCGCGAGGACCGGGAAGTTTATTTCGACCTCCAGATGAATCGCCCCTGCCGGTCAATGTACCCGTAAACATCCACCCAGTGCCGCACCGTCTTCCCCTCTCTATCTACGGGATCAACTCCCTCAACATAGGTCTTCTTGTCGAGGTACACCTGCGCGACGCCGCCCATAAAGTCCAAAGCCCCCTCGAATTGAGGCTTGATGATCTCCTTGCCGCTCCTGTCCATGTACCCGAAGACGGACGCGGCGCCTGTGTAGATGGAGAAGCGCACGAGCCCTTCAGAAAATTTCCCAGGACTGTAGGCCACCGCGCCTTTTTCCTCTCTGCTTGAGAGGACCCACTGGCCGGACGCATTTATCCACCCGAACATCTCCTTATTTCCATTTTCCGGTTCTCTTTTGGCGACCCAGGCCAGGCCTTCGGAGAACTCCATGCAGCGTGCGAACTGCGGCGGGATGACGAAATCGCCTTTCTTGTTGATGTAGCCGAAAAGGCCCTCGCCTTCGCTGACGCACGCCAGCCCTTCAGAGAAACGGCTGGTCCCGCCGATTCCGAACCCGTGCGGCCCGCCTCTTCGCGGCGCGAATCGAGGCTTGACGACCATCCGTCCCTGCTTATCTATGAACCCGTACCTTCTGTCCGAATTAGTCACCACGCCCGCCAGCCCTTCGGAGAAATCATCTGCGTAGCGGAACTCCGGCTTAACTACGAGCCTGCCAGAGCGATCAATGTATCCCCAGCGCCCTCCCCACTCGCCGACGCCGATGGCCGCCAGCCCCTCTTGAAACTCCCTGCCGCGCGGGCTGCCCTCTTCCATCTGAAAGTCCGCCGCAAGGCCGTCAATCCTGATGACGGGCCTGCCCTGGCGGTCTATGTAGCCGTGAAAACCCTGCTTCTCGACGTAGGCCAGACCTTCGGAGAAGTCGCGCGCGTAGTCGAAGCGCGGCGCGATGATGATCCGCCCGGTCTCGTCTATGTAACCCATCGTGTAAGTAACGTTCTTCTGGTCCTCACTCTTTCTCAAACGAATCAGAGCGCGCCCGTCATGAAACTTGCCGACCTCGTCTGTCGCCGAGGGCAGGCGGTCGAAATCAATCAAGAGCTTTCCCGTGTTATCTATAAAACCGAATTGACGGTGATACGGCCTGTCGTACCTGTAAACCTGATAGAGACGAGCGGACCGAGCGGCAGGCTTCTTCCGCCCGCCCGCAGGCTGCGCGCCAGCCGCAGCCGCGAACACGCTCAGGCAAATCAGGAAGAGGAACGATCTACGCTTTTTTCTCATCTCGTCCGTGCCAGCCCCCTACTGCCTCCGCGCAACCTTGTTGAGGATAATCTCTATCGGTCCCATGTCGCCCTTCACGGTCTGTGTCATGCCCAGCGCGTAGATGCGGACCGGCGCGCCGTCTTTTTCGGTGTCGAAGTAGGCCAGATAATGGAAACGGTGGCCTTCGCCGAGCTTGAACTCGAACTTTCCCTTTTCGGCCTTCACCCAGATTTTAGTGGCTGGCTCGTCGGCATCGCCCACCACGATGAACGCTTCGATGGGCGTGCCGTCGGGCATCATCACCTTTCCGAAAATTCTTCTCTCCGGCACAATCACGACTGGAATCTTCTCCAGCACGGCCACGACCACTTCCAGTCTTTTGACCTGGGCTTCGACCTTTTCTTTCTCGTCCTTATCCGGGCTGTACCAGTTTGCGCGCCGTCGTCTCTGTTCTCTGGCGAGCTCCAGCGCCGTGTGCCCGTATGCGTTCTTGAGGTTCGCGTCGGCGCCGTGCTCTAACAGAATCCTGACCTGTTCGACGATCGTCGCGGACGGCTCTTTCGAGACCACTTCGTGCAAGGCGGTGCTGTTGGTTTTATCCCGCAGATTAACTTCGGCCCCACGCGCCAGCAGGAACTTGATGGCTTCGAGCGCACCCGGCCTCGTGCTGCTTGCGGCCTCGTGCAGCGGCCTCCTGAGGCGCGGGCTGCCGAGGTCAATCTTCATCCCGGCTTTTACCAGAAGCTCCATGACGGGGACGTCGCCGTTGCGCGCGGCGACGTGCAGCAGCGTTTCGCCTGCGAGATTGCCGAAGAATGTCCCCGCCCCGGCCTTCAACAAGAGTCGCACTATCTCGACGCGGCCCGCCGCGACGGCCTTATACATCGGCGCCTCATACTGGTGGTCCCTGTGCTGCAGATCGGCCTTATACCTGAGCAGGAGGGCCGCCGTCTCGACGTCCGCCACCAGGTGCAGCGGCGTCTCGCCGAAAGCGTTCTTCGGGCTCGGCTCGACACCTCGCTCCTTCAACAGAAATTCGACCAGCTCGGAATTACCCGCGGCTGCCGCCAGGTGGAGCAGTGTGTTGCCGAGTTCGTCAGTGGTCCCCTGGTCCGCTTTGTGAGAGAGCAACAGTCTGGCGGCCCTCACGGAGCGCTCGCCGTCAACGGTTTTCGAGACCAATCCGAGGGCTGTCAGTCCTTCGTGGTTTCTGAGATTCGGATCGGCTCCCCGGGACAACAAAAATTCGAGCTTCCTGAGCGCGTCTGTACCGGGAACACAGGGGGGCGTGCTTGCCGGGCGGTCGTCCGTTTGGGGGACGGGTGGGGCGAAGTATTCTCGCGTCACAAGGTGAATCACGCCGTTACCGCGCGAGTCCTGTGCGTTGATGTCAGCGCCTTTGCTTAACAGGAGCCTGAGCATCTGCTCGTATTGGTCGCCCAACATCATCTGGGGCAACGCTCCCTCCGCGTCCCGCGCGTTGAGGTCCGCGCCAGAGGCCAGGAGCGCCCGGACATCTTCCAGACCCGAAGCAGAGTTCACGAAAAGCGGATTCTCCTGGCACGCTCTGGTGCCCCTTCTCACGGCGCTGTGCAGCGGCGTTCTTCCTTTGTAGTCTTTGACGTTGACGTCCAGGCCACGGACCATCAACAACCTGATCTGTTCTTTTTCGGCCCGGTAGTGGAGGACCGTTTGCCCTTCTTTATCTTCGACGTAAGGGTCGGCCCCATTCTCCAGTAGAACTCTGGCGATTCCGGCCTTGCTCTGGAAGAGCGGCGTGAGCCCGAGCTTGTCCGTCATGTTGACCTGGGCGTGGGAGGCCACCAAGAGCTTCGCTAAGGCCAAGTTGTCGGCTGCGGCTGCGTGGTGGAGCGGCGTCCGCCCGTCAGAGTCCAACGCGTTGATGTCCGCTTGACGCTCAATCAGGAATCGCGCCAGGGCCACGTCCTGGCAGCGTGCCGCGAGGTGCAGCAAGGTCCTGCCAACACGATCCCTGGCGCGCAACAATTCGGGCCGCCGCAGGCCTAGAGTCCTGACCTTCCCGAAGGCACAGAACTCCACGGCCCTGATCATCTCTTCTTCCGGCGCGAGCTGTTGCGCGCCGGCACGGATGCCGCAGCAGAAAAAGAGCGCCAGCGCGCCGCAAATAATCCCTCTCTTTCTCATAGGGATTCTGAAGCAGCTCCTGGTTGTCCTTTACGCCTGACTTCAGTAGACGTACTTGTTAGCCTTGATGAGTACGTCCGCAACGCGTTGGCGCGCGGCGATGGTGTTCATCGGCGTCAGCTTCGTGAAGCGCCGCAGGGCCGCGAGCAGCGTGCGAAGCTCGTCGCCCTCGCTCATGCCCGCGAGCGTGTTCTTGGCGTGCGCCTCGATGCGCTCGACCGCATCGTTACAGAAGACGCGCGTCATGTCTATATAGCGCGCGGCAGCCTCTTCACCCTCGGCGGCGGCCAGTTTTTGCGCACGCAGGATGGATGACTCCATCGCGTAAGCGTCAATGCAGATGTCGGCCACGCCCATCAGAATCTCCTGCTGGTCCGCGAGCGTCATCATGTACTTCTGCGCCGCCGTCCCCAAAGTCATCAGCGCGACCTTCTTGGCGTTCTGCGCCAGTTTCATCTCAGCCGCGAGCACCGCCTCGTCCTCGTCAAAACTGGGCATCGAAGGCGAGAGGACTTCGTCCATCAGGCTTTGCGCCGCTGGCAAGAGCGCCAGCTTGCCGGTCATCGCGCGCTTCATCAACATGCCCGGAATGAGCATCCGGTTGATCTCGTTGGTCCCTTCGAAGATGCGGTTGATGCGCGAATCCCTGTAAGCCTTCTCCGCGGGGTAGTCCGCGGAGTAACCGTAGCCGCCGTAAATCTGAACCATCTCATCGGCGACGAAATCACAGTATTCCGAAAGAGCGACCTTGATGATCGAGCACTCGACGGCGTACTCCTCAATCGAGCGGAGTTTGGCGTCCGGGTCCTTCGTGTTGCCGATGGCCGATTCGATCAGGCCGACCGTGCGGTAGGTCATCGCCTCGCCGACCCAGGTGCGAATCGCCATCTCCGCGAGCTTGGCCTTGATGGCTCCGAAGCTGGAGATGGGTTTGCTGAACTGGTGACGCTCGTTAGCGTAGCGGACGGATTCGGTAATCATCAGCTTCATTCCGCCGCAGCAGGCCGCGCCCAGTTTGAAGCGCCCGATGTTGAGAATGTTGAAAGCGATCTTCGCGCCCTTGCCGACTTCTCCCAGGAGATTCTCGACCGGAACTTTCGCGTCCTGCAAAATGACCGCGCGCGTCGAAGAGCCCTTGATTCCCATCTTGTGCTCTTCCGCGCCCGTCTTGACGCCTTCGCCCGTCTCGACCACGAAGCCGCTGAACTTGTCGCCGTCAACTTTCGCGAAGACTATGAAGAGGTCCGCAAAGCCCGCGTTACTGATCCACATCTTCTCGCCATTCAGGATGTAGTGCTTTCCGTCCTCGCTCAAACGCGCAGTGGCTTTCGCCGCGAGCGCGTCGGAGCCGGAACCCGCTTCGGTCAAAGCGTAAGCCGGGACCACTTCGCCCGTCACGATCTTCGGCAGGTACTTTTTCTTCGTCTCTTCGTTGCCGAAATAAACTATGGGGAGCGTGCCGATGCCGGTCTGCGCGCCGAAGGTGACTGCGAAGGAGGCTGCACGGCCCAGGTTCTCGGCGACCAGTGTTCCGCTCGTCTGATCCAGACCGAGGCCACCGTACTCTTCCGGGATGACCGCGCCGACAAGACCAAGCTCGGCGGACTTGTGTATCAGTTCGCGCGCCAGGGTCCAGTCGTGCTTCTCCAGCTCGGGGATGCGCGGGCGCACTTCACCGTCAATAAACTCGCGCGTCGTCTCTGCGATCATGCGCTGCTCTTCGGTAAAATCTTCCGGCGTGAAAATCTCTTCGGGCGTGCGCTCTTCAATCAGGAAGGCTCCACCCTTGATAACCTGTTTCTCTTCGGCTACGGCTGACATATTTGCTCCTTTCAGTCGCAGTGACGAGTGACGAGTAACAAGTGACGAGCAAGAACTTGTCTTTAACTCGCCACTCGTCACTTGTCACTCATCACTGTAGTTCAAAAATTCCGGCTGCGCCCATGCCGCCGCCGACGCACATTGTGACCATCCCGTAGCGGCCGTTGCGGCGCTCAAGCTCGCGGAGGATGGTCGCGGTGAGCTTCGCGCCCGTACAGCCTAAGGGGTGGCCGAGGGCGATTGCGCCGCCGTTGACGTTGACCTTCGATTGATCCAGTCCGAGTTCTTTGATGACGGCGAGCGATTGGGCTGCGAAGGCTTCGTTCAGCTCGATAAGATCAATCTGGTCGAGCGTGAGTCCCGCCAGCTTGAGAGCTTTCGGGATGGCGAAGACGGGACCGATGCCCATCTCTTCGGGCGGGCACCCGGCGGTCGCATAGGCTACGAAGCGCGCCATCGGGCGCAAGCCCAGCTCTCGGGCGCGTGCGTCCGACATGACGACCGCGGCGGCAGCGCCGTCAGACATCTGCGAGGCATTGCCCGCTGTAATCGTGCCCTTGAGGTGAAACGCGGGCTTCAACTTCGCTAAGCCTTCCAGCGAAGTATCACGGCGCACGCCCTCGTCCTTTTCAAACGTGACCTCGCGCCGCTTTTTCCGTCCCTTCTCGTCCAGCTCTTCGAACGTGACGGTCAAAGGCACGACCTCGTCCTTGAACTTCTCTTCATCCAGGGCACGCGCCGCGCGCTCATGAGACTGGAAGGCGAAAGCGTCCTGCTCTTCGCGCGAGACTTCGTACTTGCGCGCCACGTTCTCCGTCGCCAGCCCCATGTTGAGGTAAAAGTCCGGGTAGTGTTCGACCAGGTAAGGGTTGGGCCGGATGACGTGCCCGCCCATCGGGACCATGGACATCGTCTCAAGCCCGCCGGCGACGATCACTTCGGCTCCGCCCGTGCGAATCTTGTCGGCGGCGAGCGCGATGGATTGCAATCCGGAAGAGCAGAAGCGATTGATCGTCATCGCGCTAGTTTCCACGGGCAGGCCCGCGCGAATGGCCGCCGCGCGCGTCACGTTCATTCCCTGCTCGGCCTCTGGCATCGCGCAGCCCATAATCACGTCCTCGATCTCCCTGGCCTCCAGGCCCTCGACGCGCGCGATGGCTTCCTTGATGACGGCCGCGCCCATCTCATCCGGCCGCGTGTCTTTTAAAGTCCCCTTCGGCGCTTTGCCGACCGCCGTTCTGACGGCTGATACGATCACTGCATCTCGCATAGATAAAGTCTCCAGTCTGGAGTCTAGAGTCTGGAGTCAAAAGCCGAAGTCGAAACCGACTCCAGACTCTGGACTCCAGACTCCAGACTAATTCCTGAGCGGTTTGCCGCTCTTGAGCATGTGGCCGATGCGTTCCTGCGTCTTCCGTTCACCGCACAGGCTCAGGAATGCTTCACGCTCTAAATCCAAAAGATATTGCTCCGAGACTCTTGTCGGGTGGTTCAGGTCGCCGCCCGTCAGGATGCGCGCGAGCTTCTCACCGATGAGCGCGTCGTAGTCTGAGATGAATCCGCCGCGCTTCATTTGATGTATGCCGAGCTTCAGAGTTGCAAGAGCCGGAAGGCCGAGCGCCAGGACATCCGTGCGCTGCTGCGGCTGAACGTAGCCTGTTGCGGCCAACGAGAGGACCTCCTGCTTGGCGTCCGCGATCAAGCGGTCGCTGTTCATGGAGACGGAGTCGTCCGCGCCGAGGAATCCGAACGAGCGCGCCTCTTCGGCGCTTGTGGCGACTTTCGCCATCGCGATTGTCTCAAACGCTCGCTTGACGAAGGGGAACGGGTCCGCGTCTGTCGCGCCCTTAGGAATAGCATCGAGCGCGCGGACCAGCATCTCTTTGGTCCCGCCACCGGCGGGGATCAATCCGACGCCGACCTCGACCAGGCCGATGTAAGTTTCGGCAGCCGCGCGCACGCGGTCGCCGTGCAGGGCCATCTCGCACCCGCCGCCGAAGGTCATCTGAAAGGGGGCGACCACCACTGGCTTTGCGGAATAACGCAGGCTCATCGTGGCGTTCTGGAAAGCGCGTATGATCATGTCAATCTCTTCCCAGTTCTCCTCCTGCGCTTCCAGCAGGAGCAGCATCAGGTTCGCACCCACAGAGAAGTTCACGCCCTGGTTGCCGACCACCAGCCCCACGAAATTCTTTTCCACTTCCGCCAGAGACGCTTTGAGCATCTGGAGCGTGTCGCCGCCAATCGCATTCATCTTCGAATGGAACTCAAGACAGGCCACACCGTCGCCCAGGTCCACCAGCGACGCCCCTGCGTTCTTCTTGATAACACCCGTTCGCTCCTTGACGGACTTCAGGATGATGACGCCCGGCAGCTCCGCGACCGCCTTGTACTCGCCCGCAGCGAAATCAAAGTAGAGTTTCTGCCCGTTTTCGGTCTTGTAAAAGGAGGTCGCGCCCGCGTCGAGCATCCGCTGGACATTCTGTGGGACAGCCGCGCCCTCTTCGCGCATGCGTGCGACAGATTTTTCGACCCCGATAGCGTCCCAGGTCTCGAAGACGCCCAGCTCCCAGTTAAAGCCCCACTTCATCGCGCGATCAACCTCGACAACTGTGTCCGCGATTTCGGGGATGCGGTTCGCCGCGTAGCGAAACGTGCGCGACATGGTCTTCCAAAGAAACCCGCCCACGCGGTCCTTGCCCCAGACGAGAGACTTAATGCGCGCTGGCGTCTCTTCGATGTTCTTCGCCATGTCTAGCGCGGGGAGTTTCACCTTCTCAGAGGGACGATATTCGAGCGAGGCGTGGTCGAGCGTCCAGATTTCCTGTTTCTCGCCCTCGCCTTTCTGCCTCTTGTAGAATCCGCCTTTCGTCTTGTTCCCCAAAAACCCGCTCTGAATCATGTCTGTGAGAAACACAGGCGCGCGGAACACCTCGCGCTCGTCGTCGTCAGGCAATGCGTCGTAAAGATTTTTGACGACGTGGCCGAAGACATCCAGGCCGACTAGATCAAACGTGCGGAAGGTCGCGGTCTTGGGACGCCCGACGGCCTGGCCCGTTATCTTGTCCACTTCCTCTATGGAGTAGCCGTCCTCCAGCATGGTCTTGATGGTAATCATCGCGCCGTAGGTTCCGATGCGATTGGCAATAAAATTCGGGCGGTCTTTGGCCGGGACCACGCCTTTGCCGAGGCGTTGGTCTAAGAAGCCTGCCATCGCGCAGGAGATTTCGGGCTTCGTCCACTCGGTCGGGATAGTCTCGACCAGATGCAGGTAGCGCGGTGGGTTGAAGAAATGCACGCCGAGGAAATGCGCGCGGAAATCTTCGGAGCGTCCTTCGGCGAGCTGTCGAATCGGGATACCGCTCGTGTTGGAGGCGACGACTGAGCCTGGACGGCGAAACTGTTCGACGCGCTCGTAAAGGCTACGTTTGATCTCCAGATTCTCGACGACCGCTTCGATGATGAGGTCGCAATCTTTCAAGCGCGCCAAATCGTCCTCGAAATTGCCGACCGAGACGAGCGATGCGAGGTCGCTGGTAAAGAACGCTGCGGGCCTGGCCTTCTTCGCGGCTTCGAGCCCCATGCGTGCGATGCGGTTGCGAACCTCTTTGGATTCGAGCGTGAGCCCCTTGGCCTGCTCTTCGGGCGTCAGTTCGCGCGGAACGATGTCGAGCAAAATAACGGGGATGCGCGCGTTCGCCAGGTGCGCGGCGATCTGCGCGCCCATCGTGCCCGCGCCCAGGACCGCCGCCTTTTCAATCCGAAGCATGTAGATAGATACCTTTCCGAGGGTACAAGGGTCGAACGAGGACAAATATCATACTGAATGAGTATTCATTCAGCAAGTCGGGCGGAGCGGTTTACCCCTTGTATGAGCGCCCGTCCGCGCGTCAGTTCGGGCATAAACCGCGAATTGATGGGGCATAAAGTGAGAAAAATTCGGTCATATAATGAGAACTGGGTGCTATCTGCTAATTAAGGAGTTCTGTTTGCCTTCAGTGTACTTAATCACAGCCTTAAAAGATTCTGTTCACTTTCAAAAGCGCCGCCTGTTCACTTTCGTTTTCTCGAAGATAACCTCAAATCTCTAACCGCCGCAATAGCTCAATTAACCACAGCCATCGCTCTTCAGCCTCTTGACAGATCTCGCCGCAAGTGGTAAGAATCTCTTACCACTTGTAACGCGAGGTAGCGGAATGGCTGAACAAGCGACAGTAGAAAAAATTCAAGAAATCGTACTGGAGGTCGTCTGCGGCATTCAGGAGCAGAGCGGACGCCCCCTGCCGGAGACTATCTGCGATACCCTCCGGCCAATCGGTGACTTCGAGGGCTTCGACAGCATCAATGCCGTCGAAGTTACAGTCCAACTAACTGAAAGACTCGGCTGCGAGATTGACGGCAACGCTTTCGTTGATGGCCGCCGGGCGCTCAAAATCGGGGAGGTCGCGAAACGTCTTCACAAAGTCGTCAACAACAACAAAGGAGCCAAGACGAAATGAGTAAAGGCGAAATGAGTAAAGAAGAGATTAAGGCCGTCATCGCCGCTCGCCTTCGCGCGGCGCGCGAGGCGGCGGGGCTGTCGCAGGGGCAGGCCGCGAAGGAGCTCGACTATCATCGCCCGACCATCTCGGAGATAGAGGCCGGAAGACGCAGCGTCTCGGCGGAAGAACTGGCCGAGTTCGCACGCCTCTACGGCGTCGAGACGTGGTGGCTCTCGTGCGCCGACCCCGAAGACAAGGCGAGCGTTGACATGGCCCGCTACCAACTCGCCGCGAGGAAGTTGAGCAAAATGAAGCCCGCCGACTTCAACCGCCTGATGGATTTGCTATCTACGCTGAGAACGCAGGGTAACGAGCAATGATTGATAAGGGGAAGATCGTCCAACAGGCGCTCACCACGGCGCTGAAAATCCGCCAAAACGCCAAAGTCAGCCTCTCAGACGCGCTCTGCATTTATGATTTCGCCGAGGCCAACGGCATTGCCGAAGTGCGTTTTACAGACATTCCGAGCTTGGAAGAATTTTATTGGAAAGACGCCCGCACCATTATCGTGTCGTCGCTACGACCTGCGGGCCGCCAAGCCTACAACTGCGCGCACGGATTCGGCCACCACGTCTTCGGCCACGGCACCTGCATCGCCGGCGTGCCTTCGGACGATGACGGCCCCCGGAAGTTCGACCCCAACGAGTTTCTGGTGGACTGCTTTGCCGGTTTCCTGATGATGCCGAAATCAACGGTCAGTCACGGCTTCACCGCTCGCGGGTGGGAGCCGAAGAGCGCCACCCCTCAACAGATTTACACCGTCGCCGGTTGGCTGAACGTCGGCTACGCCACCTTGATCCAGCACATGCGCGACGTGCTGAGGCTCCTCCCCCGCGCGCACGCCGAGACGCTCTTCAAAGCCAAGCCTAAGCAGATTCGGGCGCAACTGATGGGCAGGGAGACGAGCGAAAACGTCGTCGTCGTGGACTCTAACTGGACGGGGCGGGCGGTTGACATCGAGGTTGGAGACCTCCTGATGCTCCCCGTCGGCACAACTTTTAGCGGCGACTGCATTGACCTCGTGGAAGAGCGCGAGCAGGCCATTATCTTGCGCGGCGTTGCGCCCGGCGAGCACGGGCATTTAGCCTACGCCGACAACGGGTGGGGGGCTTTCGTGAGGGTGTCACGGCGCGGCTACTACGGTCGGAACAGGTTTCGACATCTGGAGGACCCTGATCATGTCAACGATTAGAAGCTCGCCGATTGAAGACAACAATTTATCGCGCGCGTGGGCGCGCGTTCTTGTGGCTCTGGCGCAGCCCGGAGTTGACGAGATCGTGCCGTTGCAGGTCACGATCAGCGACTTCGATCCGGAAAGCTCAATCGAGATTCCGGCCATCCGCCGCGCCCTCGACGAGGATTTGAAAGCGAAAAAGTTGTTCTCCTCGGAAACGGTCGCCAGCACGATTTTCCCGCAGTCGATGTGGAACCCGAAACTGCCGCGCGAAAATTTGTTCGCGCGATATAGCACGGTGCTCCCCGCCCTCAAGAAGTGCAAGCAGAACATGAATGGCATTTATTTTGAGCGGTTCACCGCTCATGGGCCGAAGAAGTTCAACCAACTGGATTTTATCCTGAAGTCCCGGCTCGGCGACGAAAACCGGAAGGGCAACAAGCGCCGGAGCGTCTTGCAGCTATGTGTGATGGAACCTGACCGCGACCTGACGAACCAGCCGCTGCGTGGATTCCCGTGCCTTCAGCAAGTCAGCTTCGCGCCACACGGTCGCGACGAGTTGGCCGTCAACGGGTTCTACGCCACGCAGTTCATCTATCAGAAGGCATACGGCAACTACCTCGGCCTCTTCAATCTCGGTCGGTTCGTTGCGCACGAATTAGGCTTGCGCCTGACGCAGGTGACGTGTTTTACCGGCATCGCGCAGATGGGGATGGGGAAAGGAATGGTTAGCGGTCTGGCGCGGAAAGTAGAACGCATTCTGCGCGAGGAAGCCGAAAACAATTAGACCGAGGTGACAAAGCTTTGACCTCAAACATTGGAAAATTATTCGTTTTCGAAGGCCCCGACGGTGTTGGGAAAACTTCGCTGGCTGCAAAGTTCGCGGAGCATCTGACCTCTTGCGGTGCGGCCTGCGACCTTATGTCTTTTCCGGGCCGCGAGGAAGGCACGCTTGGACACCTCGTCTATCAGTTGCACCACGACCTAGCCCGCTTCGAGATCGCGTCCATCCACCCGACGAGCCTACAAGTGCTCCACATCGCCGCCCACATTGACGCCATTGAGCGGCGCATCCTGCCGACCCTCAGAGCCGGGCGGCACATCGTCTTAGACCGCTTCTGGTGGTCAACATGGGTGTATGGCGTGGTAGATAAAGCGAACCGGCAGGCCCTAAGAGCTATGATCCGTGCCGAGCGCGTTCATTGGGGGCAGATGCTGCCGAGCCATGCCTTCCTGATAGTGAGGGCGTCACCGCTAAGAGAAGTAGCGGCTGATGATCGTTGGAGGGAATTAGACATTGAGTATCGAAGGCTTGCTGAAGGCGAAAGCCGCCGTTACCCGACGCATGTGATCCACAACGATCACACCATAGAAGAGTCATTGGGTCGAATCGTTGAAATTGCAGAGGTGGGCTGAGAAATAATGGTTCGGGGCAAAATAAGATTGGGGATGGCGAAGCAAAATTTGTTAAAGTGCGCGCGTCGCGCTCGAACATCTTGCCTTGCCCTTAATAACTTTAGGAATGCCAAAATCACCAGTCATCTTCTCCCGACTTTCACCGGCAAAACCGACAAAAGTTTTCGACACTTACTGGCGCTTCGCAGCCGAGCGTCAAATGATCTTCTTCCGCAGGATAGAAGGGCAGCCCCCGGATTCTTGGACAGAAGATCCGATCTTAATGCAGTACAAGTTCACGAACGCCTACCGGGCGTCAGATCGTGTCAGCCAGTATTTGATAAAGAATGTCATCAATAGGGGGGAGAAGACGCCGGAAGAAATTTTCTTTCGAATACTTGTTTTCAAGATTTTCAACCGGATCGGGACTTGGGAGTTGCTGGAGCGCGAGCTCGGCGAGATCAGTTACGAAGAATATTCATTCAAGAGGTACGACAGTGTACTTACTAGGGCGCGTAACCGAGGCGAGCGGATCTACTCAGCCGCATACATCATGCCGTCGGGCAACCGTGTCTTCGGTTACACACGGAAGCATCGCAATCACCTCAAGATGCTTGAGATGATGATGGAAGATGAGGTGGCGCTGAGGATAAGGGACGCCCGCTCGATGCGGGAGGCTTTCGAGTTGCTGCGCTCCTATCCGCTAATCGGGGATTTTCTCGCATATCAGTACGTCACCGACTTGAACTATAGCGACTTGATTAACTTTTCCGAGATGGATTTCGTTATCCCCGGCCCCGGCGCGCTCGAAGGCGTGCGCAAATGCTTTTCATCACTCGGCGGGCTGACCGAGGCGAACATCATCCGTCTTGTGACGGACAGGCAGGAGGAGGAGCTCAGTGAGCGAGGGATCGAGTTCCCGACATTGTGGGGGCGATCTTTGCAGCTCATAGATTGTCAGAACTTATTCTGTGAGGTGGATAAATACGCTCGCATAGCTCATCCGGAGTGCAACGGCTCTAACGGGCGAACGCGCATCAAGCAGCTTTACCGGCACAATTCGGAGCCGATTGAATACTGGTATCCGCCCAAGTGGAAATTAAACGGGAAGATTAAAAAAAGCCGAAGGTCAGGATGACGCAACTTTACACAGGGGAAACGGCGGATCAGGTATGGCGCGCCGCAGCATCCGAATTAAGACAAAGCGAGGCTGCGGATTTACAACCCGGTCGAGGCGGGGCCACGCGGGAGCAACTGCACGCCGTCTTCTCGATCTCGAATCCTCGCCAGCGTTGGGTCGTCTCGCGCCGCCCTCCGATCAACCCGGCTTTCGCCATCGCCGAAGTGGTTTGGATTCTCAATGGGCGCAACGATGCGGGCTTCGTTAATCACTGGAACCCAAACCTGCCCAAGTTCGCGGGCGAAGTAGATTGCTACCATGGAGCGTACGGGTTCCGACTGCGGAAAGAGTTCGGCTTTGATCAACTGGAACGCGCCTATCACGCCCTCCAAAACAATCCCGACAGTAGACAGGTCGTTCTCCAAATCTGGAATCCGATGTCGGACTTTCCTGACACGGGAGGTGTCCCGGTCGCAGCCGACATTCCGTGCAACATCTGTGCACTTCCAAAGTTGAGAAACAATAAACTGGAGTGGTTGCAGGTGATGCGAAGTAATGA
This sequence comes from Pyrinomonadaceae bacterium, assembly GCA_036392495.1. GTDB lineage: Bacteria > Acidobacteriota > Blastocatellia > Pyrinomonadales > Pyrinomonadaceae > QHXM01. Next base: position 17,564 of record DASVXV010000018.1, read on the forward strand.
TCTTCAGCGAGGTCTTCCGTACAATTTCGTTCAGTTCACATGCTTGCAAGAGGTGATGGCCGGGTGGCTTGGCGTGGAAGTCGGCACATACAGCCATGTCAGCGACAGCCTGCACACTTACGAGAGAGACATCGCGGACGTGCAGTCTTTTACTCAAGTGGAGGAGGAGGCAAATACGGACACTCTCGCGCTCTCGCGTAGTGAGTCAGTTGAAGTCCTCGCGGAGATGAGCCGATTAATGGATGCCATTGCTTCGCCGAGTCTCTCACAGAAGGATATGCGCTCTCTGGTCTCCTCTCATGCGTTGCCGCAGGGTTACCGAAACATGCTCTTGGTCACCGCCGCCGACAGCGCGCGCCGAAGAGACTGGCCTGAGATCACCAACGAGTTGATGGCTGAGTGTAATAATCCGGCGTTCGTTCAAACGTGGAATAGCTGGACTATGAGGCGAAAAGAAAAAAGTGGTTAAGGGTTAGGAAATTTAATCAAGGCTCAAAGTGTTCATTCTCATTTGTCTTCGTATGAGTGGCCGTCACTACCAAGTTTACAGTTCAGAAGAGTAATGACTTAGATGTTTCGAAAGAAAAGCAGTAGCACACAAGATCAGATGCCAGAGATGCCAGAGTCGAAAGATCCAACCAGCGGCCACGAGCCGAAGGCTTTGGTCGATACAACGCCCTCGACTCCGCGTTTCCCCAAGCCTAAGATTTTAGTCGTCGATCTTAAAGACGATACCGAGGCACTCCTTAAAGCGGGAGGCTACACAGTTGAAGTCGGCAGCTTCGGAACCCCGTATAAAGTACCAAAGGATAACTCATACCGACCTGTTGTAGCGGAGTTCAATATCCCGAATTACGCAGAACAGGAAATAATCATTATTGACCTGCTTCCTGCGGACACTCTTGAACAGCCTCCCAAAGAGAATGAGACGGTCCCCGGAGAATATGATCATTGGGCAAAGTGCAACTACGGTGTGGTTGATCCGAGGCCGGTTCCGATGTCTATCTACAGATCTGCTTTCGACAAGATTCTAATGCACGGCGGGGTATTTATCGTCTTTGCTGACTTCCATACTTACCTAGAGATAATTTATGCACGTCAGACTCGTAACGGATTATCGCCCGTGCGTAACAAGCGTTACGACAACTGGTCATTTCTTACTCCGCTTCACTGGTCGCGCTTCGGGACTAACTTCGTCGAAGGCTCTGAAATATCAGTTCCAAATCAAACACATTCCCTTGGTAAACTTCTTTCCCGCCACCTCAAGGGCGCAACTTTCAAATGCACGCTGGCTCCGAAACAAAATATAGTGGATGAGAATCAGATATACTTTGAAAATCACCACCTTAAAGCTTGGCGCGTTATGGCGACCGATAAGTACGGCGCTCCTGTAGCTGGCGTCTTCGTCCCGCACGGGGAGATTAAAGGGTGGGTCTTTATTTTCCCCCAATTAGCCAACAAATCTCGCTTCCTCGTAGAGTTCCTGCGCGATGTTCTGACAGAACTGGCCCCTGAGCTATTTCCTTATGCCGAAGGCGGTCAATGGATTTACCGGGATACCTATCAATTGCCGTCCGTCTTAGAAATGAGAGAGCAAATTCAAAGAATCGAAGAGGAAGCCGCAGAGAAGGTGAAGGTTATTGAGGAAAGAATCCGTCTAGAGCAGGAGAGGACGGCTTATCTTCGCAATCTACTTATTGAAACCGGCGATCCGCTCGTCAAGGCGGTTAAGAAAGCCTTAGAAACGCTTGGCTTCAAAGACGTCCTCGACATGGACGAGGAGATGGTCAAACAAGGAGACACAGGACCTAAGCGTGAGGACTTAAGGGTCGTCAGCGAGCCGGTCAGCTTACTAATCGAGGTGAAAGGCATCACGGGGCTGCCGACGGACGCGGACTCTCTCCAAGTTCAGAAATATGTGATCGTTCGAATGAGAGAGTGGAGCCGCACGAATGTTCAGGGACTTGAGATCATCAACCATCAAAAGGGGCTACCCGCTCTGGATCGGGAGAATGAAAACCCGTTCCGACAAGACATTCTCGTCAACGCGGAGGATCAGCAGTTCGGTCTAATGACGACGTGGGATCTTTACATTTTGACGCGAAACTTCTTGAAAAATAATTGGAAGCCTGAAAACGTCAAGGGGCTATTCTTCCAATCTGGCCGCATCCAGCTAGTGCCGGCGCATTATGAGTTTGTCGGGACAGTGGAGGAGGTTTGGGGGAAAGCCAGCGCGGTGGGCGTGCGAATCGAAGCTGCTTCTTTGAAACAAGGTGATCGTATCGCGTTCAGATTTCCGACTGATTTCGAAGAGCAGGAGGTTACGTCGTTACAGGTAGATGATCAGTCTGTCAGCGTGGCTGAAGTCTCGACATTAGTCGGCATCAAAACGCATTTAGCCAACCAGCAGATTAAAAAAGGAATTCGAATATATCGGGTCACTGATTCTGCACATTAATTTATCAAAGCGAAGCTATAGCAAATAGAATGATGGGCTGATCATGAGCCAGATTCTATGACTATGGGTGGAGAAATTATAGTAGTTGAAGTGGGCGCGTCAGGACGGGCTAGGCGAATTGGATCGTTATTGTCGCGCCTCCGGAATCGTGTCCGTGGGGGTAGGCAAGCGCAGCGAGAGGAATTCGAGTCCATAATTGGACTCGCGAAGAACATAGCCAAAACCGATCCGGCTGCTTTACCGGCATTGGTAAAACTGATCGGGCGGGGTGCCCAGGCGAGAGCGATGACCGGTGTTCTGCGCCGGCCTGACGATAAGGTCTTTCACTACTTGCCGGAAAAAGTTTTGTTCGACATCTTCGCGCCAATAACTGCCGACGGGCATAGGCTTGACGACCTCAAGCGCAAAGTTCCAGCACCACGAGCAATGACTCTCGGCGTTGACCTTGTGTTCCCTTGGCCGTGGGCTCGTGAACGAATCGCCGGCAGTCTATCTCTTCTACGGCCGGGCGGAAGGGGCGGTAAATGGCGTCAAGATCCACAAAATCACTTCGTTGAGTTGTGGCTCCCGCTTGGCGTCGGTTGGGTCACCGGCGGTAATCATTCACTAACAGCAGGCATCATTCATGCTGATGGTAGAGTTATGCCGGAAGTCACTTTCGACATTTCTGACGTCTACAGGCACGTCCATTGCGACGGCCTATATTATAGGCGCACTCATGATAGTTCGAAGATCAGCCCTGTCTCTGATCTGGAGATGGCGGCCATCTTTGAAATCGGGAGGCTAATAGCCAAACACCGGGTGAACTTCTGACTAAGCTTTATCCTTTATATTAGGGAATACGCAGATGAGCGCAGACTTAAAGACAATTCAAGAGCGGCAGCAAAAGCGTTATCGCCTGCTCAAGGCTCTATACGACCTTGCCGATGGCGAAATGACACGGGAGGTCCACTATACTGAAGCATTTCAGAAAGCAGGTTTGGAACATGAAGAGGGCTTTGACATACTTCGTTATTTAGAGGACGGAGGTTTGCTCAGCAAGCATGCTTCCATCGGCTTTCTTGCGCTCTCAGCCAATGGTATCAAGGAAATCGAGCAGTCGATAAAAGCAGGTGCCGGGATGAATAAAGAATGCTTCATTATCATGCCGTTCTCGGATAAGGAAAATCCTGCCGACAATAAGTGGGACGATCTATTTAATACTTGCATCAAGCCTGCCGTCGAAGAGGCAGGGCTCGGCTACACATGCGCCCGCTCGTTCAACCCCCACGGCAACTTCATGAGCGACATCGTCGAGCATCTGGCGAGCGCCGAGGTTGTGATAGCAATCCTCACGGAACTACGGCCTAACGTCATGTATGAGTTGGGAGTTCGGCATGCGCTCAAACGCAAGACAATCATGCTTGTGGAGAAGGGCAACGAGACTCCGAGCGACCTCAATGCTTTTATCGCTCTGCATTATTCAACAATGACTCAGAAGGGTCGGGAAGAGCTGACTGAGACGATCCGCGAACGGTTAGCTTTACTCGACGCCGGAGAACCTAACTCTGACAATCCCGTTTCTGATTATCTTGCGCGGCGCGCGCAGAGCATCGTTGACGAATGGCAAGAGAACAAGAACCCTCTGTCTCTCATCCCCCGGCTGGCAGAAATATTACCGAGTTATGCCATTAAGCTAGGCTCGATACTGGACAAAGCTAGCCAGCACATTGAATCACAGCGGAGGCAAGAAACAACAACTGCTCCTCAACCAACGGAGACTTATGGCCCGATTCCTCTTGATAGAAACTCGCTCTCTATGTACATCGGAAGCAGCCGAAGGGTGAAACAGCTTGATAAGCGAATGGCAGAAGCTAACGATGTTCCGCTGGAGAAGTGGGACGTGACGCTTGATGCGTTATTAGACCGTTTGTTGGAGAAAGCACAATACCTCGGCATGAGGACTGTCGCCGAACTGGACGAAAATCTCAAAGATCTAGGAGAGACTGCTCTCCGACTTTCATACTACTTCAGGATACAGCAGAGAATGCACGCCGGGTACTGTCTTGATCGCATGTTTGACGTTAAAGCTGCCCAATCGGGACGCGAAGGACTCATTAACATGTACACGTCTGCACAGCTCGAAAGCGGCGGGGAAAGATGGGCCGAAGGGGTCTGGCAGGCTTACGAGCAGATTAAAACCTACGGCATAGGCATGGCAGGCACCACTTAAAGAGTTCCCACGAAGTCGATTACACATGTTCCTTTTACCGTCTCGGATATAGACAAGACACCAGCAGGTGATTTATGGGTAGAACTCGAACCTTCGTAAGCTCAACGTGTTTCGACTTAGGTCAGGTCCGCGAGGACATTAGAACTTGCCTGCTCCAGTTCGGCCACGAGCCGTTGTTGAGCGAGTATCCATCTTTCCCTGTGCTCCCTGATCTTGGCACGGTCGAAAATTGTAAGAGAAACGTGCGGGAGAACACTGATCTGTTCGTGCTGATAGTCGGAGGGAGGAGAGGCTCCCTCGACACCGCAACAAGCAGGCCAGTTACTAATTTGGAGTATGAAACCGCCAAGCAGTGCGGCATCGATACGTTCGTTTTCGTCAAGCAGTCAGTCCTGACAATGCTGCCCGTATGGGAGAAGAACCCAACAGCAGATTTCTCTCCCTACGTGGACTACCCGGAGGTCTTCGGATTCGTAAAGAACCTGCAAGCCGATCAGAAGTGGATATTTGGTTTTGAAAAGGCTTCTGAGATCACGGAGATTTTAAGAATACAGTTGTCCGTATTTTTGAAGTACCTGCTCGACCGGAAGAAGGAAGGAAAGCTCAAACCTCTAGAGGCATTCGCGAGTGAATCTCCGCGAGCTCAACAGCTTGCCCTTGATCGCCCGGATCATTGGGAGTATCTGCTTACTGAGGAGCTACTCAGAGCTAAACTTACGCAAATCAGGCAGAGCTTCAACGAATTGAATAGAGGGTTGGCCTACAGGAAATCACGGAGCCTAAACGGCAGAGAATTCTTCAATTGGGTTGGGGCCAAATGCACTGACATGATCGCGCTGATAGAGTTGTTGACCATCGTCGCGACCGAAGAGATACCTGCTTCGTGGGGGCAGACGGGCGAAGCGGGCGACCCGCTGGAGATAAAACACGCTGTTGACAAGTTGCTTTTGGCCTGCGACGGCATGTTTGAGTGGGAGGCAGACTTTCGCTCAGTCACACCGCCCGAATCGCTTCAGAGATTAAAGGAATTGATGCAAGGGTGGTCGGCGCATTACTTCACGGAGATGGAGCGGTTCCCGGACGAATTAGCCAAGCCTTTTAGGGAACCAAATCCGCAAGGAGAGTTCACCATAACGTTCAAGTTCGACTCTCCACTGAATATGAACGAAATTAATTCTGAGATGGCGAAGATTAGAAACAATCCTGAAGATTATTTTGATGAATGATTAACTTGTTGCCTTTATTACTCACTATAGATCTATTTAGCCCACCGAGCTAGAAATTCCAGCAAGGCATGTGTCGTTGAAATCATATCTTCAATAGCTCCGTCATAAACTTCCGAATCCACGAACTTATCATCCGGCCCAATATAAGCTTGGTATCTACCTATATTCTTTTCTTGTCCTGTTATTTTCATGGTATTGAAAAAGTGCTGCTCAGAGAAATGAATATACCCCGAAGTCGCCTTATACAGATGCTGAAGCCACGGATATTCACTTGCCAATGCCTGTTGCAGAAATGCATCCGTCATTTTCTTACCATTTCTATCTACAAGCTTACGTACTTCCTTTCCTGAAATAACATCAACAACAAATTGATCTGAATTAGCTACCATGAAAGCAGCGCGGAACCGCAGCAAATTATCCAGTTGAAGCCGGATAAGTGATGCTGCGCAAATGAAATTCCGTTCTCTGATCAGTGCGGTGAAGCCAAAAGTCAGGGAGACAGAGCGTTTCAAAACTGAGAAGGCAAGTAATTGTAGTGGCCGAGAATGAGAAGACATGACAATCTTCTCGGTAATCCGGAAGTGCGATTGTTTGCTCTCTTCTAAAAATTTAAGCCTTTGCTCGTTGTATTCCATTATCGTCCTTGAATGATTAACCTAACACCCGAATTTATTGGCGAACAATCAATTTGGAGGATAAAAGCCAATCTCATTATGAGTTCGGTTGAATGAGCTATTAGGTGTGCGCGCGGTATTTACGCTTCTGATCGGCATAAATAGCTGGTACATAGCGATTATGTAACTTAACGTAGAGATTCATCAACGACCATATCTCTTCCATACATTCTTCGGGCATGCTCTTAGATATTGCCCATTTGCTTCCCCTATGTAAGAACTGGTTTCGAGCATTTACAACTTGAAGATAGAATTTTACTGTTTTCTCATAATCTAGCTTCGAATTTTTGCTCAACTCTTTTATGACGGCATTCCATTTCTCATTAACTAGACTGGGGAATACTTTTTCAACTCGTTCTCTGGAGAATAAATTATCATTCAATACACGCTCTCGAACGCCAGTCGGAATTTGAAAGGCCCACATAAGCTCCCGCAGAAAATGCTCAAGAAGAACTTCTCCCAAAGTGCTGAAATAGATAACAACAGCAAGTTGATGAACATTATCTCTGACTAAAGAGTGACCGCTTTTAGTCTGCCTCGGCTTCTGATGGAAGCTCTCTTGCATTAGGTTGATCAGCGCATCCACAGGTAAACCAAAGTAGCTTAGTCCACCTTTACTTTTCGCTCCACAATGAGCACAAGGAGTACCTACTGCTCCTCGCTCGCTATCGCTATCAACAATACCGCAAGATTGACAGACGTAGAAAATATCTATCAAAGTGCCAAGAGGCTGCTCAGTTATCTCTGAAATCTTCATTCGTTACACTCAATTCATACACTTACCGCCAATTATTACGAACACATACCATAAGTGGGTCAAATATCATCCCTAGTGGGCCACGTTTTATTTGGCCTTTAGATAAGAATCCGTTCTACCTCATCCAAAGTAATTTCATCATCCGTCCGGTCATATAATTTGGTCGTCCGTGGCGACTCGTGCGCCGCGATGGCCTGCGCATTCTCAATAGTCCCGCCGTTCTCCAGATAAGCCGTAATGCCCGTTGCCCTGAAAGTGTGGCAGCAGGTCGTCGCTGGCAACCCCGCGCCATCCGCCCGGCGCTTGATCATCCTCAGCACGTCTGAGCGATACATCGGGCTGTCGGTTAGCCGTCGGTATTTATTGATTGTCCTGAAGAGAGGTCTCTTCTTCTGAGAACTGATGTCTGCCGCTTCCAAATAGGCGTCAAGGTATGCTTCGGCGTTATGGTGTGCAGGGACTTCGTGACGCTTCCCGCCTTTCTCATGCAGCCGAATCCACCACCGCTTTCCGTTCAAATAGTAGTCCTCGACGCGCATTCCGATGACGGCGCTGACTCTGGCGAACGAATAAACCATGACACCGATCAGCGCGCGGTCGCGCAGTCCTGCGATGCTCCGGGTGTCAATCGAGTCGAGGAGCAGGCGCGCCTGCTCAGCCTTCAACACTGGCGTTTTGCCACGCTTGACCACGTATTTAGGCCCTCGCACCGAACTAGCCGGGTTCACGGGCATGATCTGGCCGGTGACCAGCCAGTCGAACAGCATCCTGATGGCTGCCAGATGCTGCTTCACGGTTGGCTTCGATCCAGCGTGTTGCTCAATATAGGCCGCGACTGTCACTGGCTGAATATTATGAAGACTCAGCCCTCGCCGCTCGCACCAGCAGAAGAAAGGTACAAGTGCCCGCACATAAGCCATCCGGGTGTTTTTATTTCTAATATTGGCCGTGAAGAACTCTATGAAGCGTCGGCCTGCATTCTCTCCGGCACCGGCGATTATTGGTGGCAGGAATTCAAAGCCAGCAGGGGAGAGGCTGCGGGACGAAGCCCGGACGATCTCAGTGCTCATAACAAATATCCTTGAGGTCTGTGTTAACTCTACTGATACATCCTATCCATCTGTGCTTCGGCCTCTTCATGTGTGATTTTGGTCATATCATAGAAACCATAGATATAGCCTTGTTCGGACTGCTCGCGACTAAAGCTTATCAACGTGCCGGTAAAGCCATTTTGCCGAAGAATCTCTTCGAGAGTCCTTATGCAGTGTCGGATCAGATGATCGGAGACGTTCGGCTCTTGATTCTCGGTGATGACTGCGCCCTGTTGTAACGAGTGAATGATACTTTCAATCTCATCCTCGGTTACCTTGGCGACTAATTCGGAACAGTTAGTCTGAAACACCTCAAAGCCTCCTTAGCTTCGTGATCCGGCTAGCTAAACCGCTTGGTACCCCTTCGACAAGGGCCTGATGGGTTCAAAAATGTCAGCCGTCATTGATGAACCATAACGTCCTTTATGATACCTCAGTTCTATGTTGATGACATCGGTCTTTTAAGATGGTCTCTTAATAGCCGCACGGTCTATTACGTTACCTCCATATAGCCGGGAGATCTAAAGCGACCGGTTTGATTCCGAGTAGTTATGGAGGTAGGTGAGATGAGCAAAACTTCAACCGATAATGAAGAATATTCCGGCGATGGCTATTTGCCGGCTGACGAGAGTCTGTTCGAGTTGGTGAAATTCTACATTGGGGAGGCGCTACCCCTGTTGGCGCCAATGCTTCTTTATTGTGCTGGCATCAGCCAGCTTTGGCCGCTTTGGATGACGATTAGTAACGAGGCTTTGGGTGCTATCGTAGGAGTCGTGATGTTCAACATGCAGCCCAAGGGTGTTCCGTCCTGCGTGCCTTTAACTCGCATTCGGAAGGCGCAACATATCACTCACATTAGCGAATTAAAGAAGGCTGCCTGATTTGGCTGCACACCAGCAACACACAAACAGTCATTCGCCACGGGCTGTATATCTGTGCAGACACTGCACGCTCTTCCTCTCAGGACTTAATGTGCTCTCGATCTAGAGGGGCGGGTTCAGGACTTGGCCCGAAGGCAACTGAAAGCGCACTCTGAGAGGTATACCGCCGATACTAAGATAACAGAGTGTGCCTTTGCCATTTGGGAGCTACTGGTGCGCAACAAACGTCCCTCGCTTCATGTGATGGGGTATTGCTACGCCAATTAATCGGGCGCGAATCACGCGCCCGATTAATTCATTAGAGACATTGTAGTCGCACCCGCGCGTTAAGGCTTCACTTCCTTAGTCTCATGGCATTAAAGTCCTTACGCTCACGACTGGACTTCCCTAAAATCTGCCATTTGCAGAACTCTAGCGCCATCTGTCCCGCGCTCCTCCGGTAGTGCCTGATCATCCTCGTTGCCACGTTCGGCTTTTGCACTGCGCAGCGCGTTGCCGATGCACAAGACCTTCAGATATTTCTCCCTGCAATAAAAGCAGTCGAGCATGTGGTCCTCGACCTCTTCCTCAATTGAGTCTGCGAGCAGCTCAGCAATGTAGTCTGGAAGCAACGCTCCCATAGCGGGAGCGTTACATACTTTTCCTATCAAAGCTGGAGTAGTATCCTCCTCCAGCGACTCGTTCTCGATGCTACTAATTAAACGTTTACTCATGGCCTAACCTCACAATCGACTGTCGAATCAGATAATGAAATCAGGCACGCCTTGCCTTAAAATGATACCGCCTTCTTGTTCGACGATACTCTCTTGTCGTTAAAGAAAGCCCTCCAACTCGTTCGGATCCAAGACCTAACTGTGACGCCTGAACATGTGATTCCTTCACTGTTCAATGTCTTGGCGATCTCTTCGTAAGGAACGCCTTTGTCAGGATAGTTTTCCAGTCGGAGCATGATCGCACGGCGATGGCATGTGGACAAGGTATTCGTGAATTCCAAGAATTCTTTGAGGAAGCAGTCACCGTCGAGGTCAACGCAGGGATTTGCAAGATCAATGTCGGAATCCGTGTCGAAAGAGCCCTCGCTGGAAGATTCCTCAGAAGAGGAAGAAATGGATTGTAACCGTTTCATCTCTCTGCCGTTCTTTCGCCATTGGTCGCGCAGCATATTGAGCGTTAGCAGGGAAAACCATCCGAAGAAAGCTTCCTCATTGGGCGTGTTATCCGCTCGGAGCTTATCTTTCGATGCTAGTGCCTTGAGGTAAGCGTCGCTAAACACTTCCCATGGATCTTGATTGGTTCCCCGCACATGCCAACGGCAAATTCTGTACCCCCGATCCAAGAATTCACTGTGCCTGAAAAGATCATTCATCAAATTGCGATCACGGAGAGTTTTTTGAAGTAATTCATCAAAACTCTCCGCCCGTAAAGGAGAAGGCGTGTGGTTTATGAATGAGTTGCTCATGGTGAGACCTCATGTCCTGCGTAGCAGAAGACTCTTCCAACTCCCCAAATCTGAGCGGGAAACGGTGGGCGTTGGTGTCAATTCGTCTATCTGCGCGGACGGCTGCGAGCGTTGAATTACACGATGCCTTATTATGAGGGTGCTGTAACGCCACCGGTAAATTGCTCGTTTTCGCCGGAGGCGTAAGACCTTTGACACCGGGTATATCCTTTGATTTCCCCATTTTGGATCTCCTTTTCTGTTGCTAGTGTTTAATGGTGCTACAAAGAAGGCGGACGACTGTTATCCGCTTTTTTAGGAAACGCTCTGGATAAGATGATTTTTAAGTTTCCTTCGCCAGAAATTTTTTTATTCGCGGCTTAAAAATCGACAAGGCTGGAGCGTTTAATAGATGACAGGTTGAAAAGGGAGCCACATCGAGCGGATTGCCCAACATCGCCTGCTACTCGGCAGCTATTTCACATTCAACTTGGGTGTCAAGTGCTGCCGCTTGAACTGAGAGTTTTCTATCTGGAGAAAAATCATGAGAAACAAATTCTTTTTTGGCGTGGTAGTTGGCTTTTTCATAGCCGTTGTAGCCTTTGTAGTCTTCCTGTTTTTCTCAGGGACAGTCCGGGCGGCGGTGGACACGGGCTCGCAGCGCGCAACCGTCAGTGAGATCACCGTTGTGGGCAGCGCAGACGACGTTGGGGCGGAAGTGGTTGGCGTTAGGGGCGTCGTGGTGCGAGGGCAGGTCGTGAGTGACAGTGTAGTCGACGTGCCTAATGAGGTCGCAGTTGTGCACGTCTAAAGTCGACATGATGCTAACCTGATAGTACGCGAATTCGCGGACAGCAGAAAACGCTAGAGCAAGAGGGCCTACCCATTTTGATATGGGTAGGCCCTCTTGCTCTAGCGTTTTGCCGTAGAATTCCTATGATTCTAGTGGATGGTGAATCATAAAGACATACTTATAATACATCAATTCAGATGACATGGTGAAAAGCTTCAAGTGCTCTTTGCTAGAATTTTCTGAATGTGATTTTCTTGACACCAGTTAGTAGCGAGAGTAGATTGCACTCGTCTTCCTTTCTGCTGACAAGAGTCTCACTCCTCAAAGAGTTTCTCTCCTGTTAGCCTCACGTCAATGTTGGACACGGCGCATGATTGAGGTGAAGTGTCATGCGTATTCAGCGTTCCAACAGATTATCTGCACTGCAAGAGGGGTGCTCCGGCTACCAGAGCAGCATCTCGTCATATCGCGCAGCGGATCTCAACCAGATAAAGGAGAATACCTATCATGCGAACGAAGACTAACCGACAAGTTATCGGGAAAGTTGTGGTCTTAGGGTTATTACTTTCATTACTGGTGAGTACGAGTCTCTTTCAAGAGACTATCAACGCACAGATCAGTACACAACTCAATACATTTCCAACCCCACCGCCTACCAGTGATCTAAAGGTTATGACATGGAACATTCTCGGTGGTCGCGGATGTACATTGTATCGACACATGGAAAAGGTAGCGGATGCGATCATGAAACACGAGGGGCTAGATGTTATTGCTCTCCAAGAAGTTCACCGAGCTCAGGCATCTGAGCTTGCGCGACAGCTTAAAAAGAAGGGATTCGGCGAATTCGACACTCATTTTTTCACGATGAAAGAGTGTGATGATTCTGGAAAAGACTTTGGCCTCGCCTTCCTCAGCCGCACCCCGATCTTGACCTCGTTCTTGCTCAAACCGAGAGCATACCCGCTTCCGCACGCCCCTGATCCCAACCCTAACACCAAAAACCCTTGCGATAGGGGGTTGAAGCGTATTCTGGCCGCGATCACTACGCGAGTACGCGGCACTACAGTTCGTGTATATAACACTCACTTGACAGCTTGTGGCGGCACCAGCGCGCAGAGAAGACAGGCTGATGCGATTATCCGCTTGATAAAAATAGAGGAGGGGGTGTACGAGTTTTTCTTTGAATCTAGCTTTCGTCCAATTCTGATGGGAGATATGAATGCTCCCCCGTCAAGGGGCGCTCATAGCATCCTAACAGAGCGGTTCATAGATGCATGGGGTAATAGGGGTGGCGGATTAACGTTTCCCACGCGTGATCCTGACGCGCGCATCGACTACATTTTTGTCGGGCGAGGTGATTTCAGAGTTGATGATATTAGGGTGACCAGTAATCAGTCGCTCGTCAACACGTTCAATATCCCCGGCATCAATAAGCCAGAGGATTTGCCTAAAGATCCTGACGCCCTACAACCAATACCAGATCACCTTCCAGTCACCGCTCTCCTATCCTTTGATTAATTTGCGGTTGTCAGGGTCTGCTGCGATCTTCCTAGCAGCAGACCCTCTACCCTTGCCGGAGTGATATGTCATAAGATTCCTGCATATTCGAGGCACGAGGTTCACCATGAGAAAAAACAATTCTATTAATACCCGGTGGCTCACAATGCTGGCTCTGCTAATCTGCGCTTTAGTTATAATCCTCAGCACCCCTTCGTTCCGCGTTTCTGCCCAAGATGTGACGTTCACACAGACAGGGACGGGCTTTTATTATCCTCTTGGTAAGAGCAGTTGGACTAAAACCGGAGGCACTTGGCTCGGTCGGGACTCGAAGAATGATACTGATGGGCCGCCAGCTTACTTTGATGGTTTATATCATCTTGGTGTTGACATGCCAGCCAGCCCCGGCGATCCCGTTTATCCCATCTTCAACGGAACCGTTCTTCACAAAGCTGATGCCGCCAGTGATTGGGGGACGGGGAATATTGCCTTGGCGATCAAACATACCCTCGCGGACGGAAGTGAGTTCATAGCTATCTATGCGCATATTAGAACCAACGTTCAAGTTGGAGAGAGAGTTTCAGGCGGAGTAAAGTTTGCTGAAGTTGGGCCATATTCCGGAGGGAATCACCTTCACTTCTCCGTTCTTCCTTCTCTTGCAAGACCTACTAATTGGGGACGTGCTTCAAATTCCGAGTGGCCGGGCAAGTTTGGTCATGTGGAGCCGGTTAACTGGATTACAACGAGGACTCCAAAGTGCGGTGATGCGACTTCTGAACGGTATCGCCCTAACGGCCAAGTCCCAACTCATCCCAACGGCACGATAATCAAAACAGCAAGTTCCGGTACCATTTATGTCCTTTACGAGGGAAAGCGAAGAGGAATACCAACACCGCAGAGATTGTATGAATTGTACGGGCCGGGACGAGGATTTGATTTCCGGGATGTAATTACTATTTCTCAGGAGGAGATGAACAGATACACTGAAGGAGAGGTCGTGTCAGGCCCCTTGCCCAACAATAACCCTCGCGAACCCGATGGCAGGATAATAAAGCAACGAGGCGGTGTCGAAATATCGATTGTCACAGATCATGGAAAGCGCCGTCCGTTTGCCACAGGAATCGCCTTCATGGGGCTTGGCTATTTAATGTGTAACGTCGCGATAGTTGATGATTACAATTCTTATCCTGCGGGTCCTCCCCTCTAACATTTGGAGCATACTCCTGTATGTTTTAGATTTGGATTAGCCCTATCTCTTCGTCATCGCTGGGCGCTTAACGTTATGGACTGGCACGCCGTGGTGTTTCTTCGAGTACGGGAGCGGGCCTGAGCCCAAATCGCGGTCATCTCGCGCCAACGCTTCAAGGTAGCAATTCACGGCATCGCTATTGGCTATAATGACCGTTAGGTTGGGCTCCATCGAGCCCCTCTCAAACTTGCTTATTCTGTCTTGTGGTAACTCTTCCTCGGTGGAGCCGAGATGCTTGATCATCTCCCACGGCGGTCTTGCTCTGTACGGCTCTCTACATCTCAAAGTAAAGAGCCACGTCCGAGAGCGTTTTTTCTAAGAAAAGCGCACATCAAACGAAATTCACATTATATCCGCGAAATTTAATGCCCTTTCTCAATATATGCTCAACAATATTCGCGGTAATTGCCAGAATTTTCCCTGCAAGTTGTTGAAAGTTCGTTAGGCGTTTCATCCTTTATGCACGAACTGAGGTCCGCGTGTACGAAAAAAATAAAGATGGGGACTGTAGTAGCGCTTGTGCGGGTAGCGTTAAAAATCATCGCCCACGCAGGCGCGATCTTTCGCAGACACTCGCAGTCATGCTAAACTTTGCGCCACACAAGGGTCTTGGCAAAGCTGAGTACGAACCTCACGCTTGAATAATTCCTGCGGCAACCAACTCTCGCCATATCCGCGCCAGGCGGGAGACAGCAGTTACCTCGCGCCTCGAATTACAAATGAAATTCTGCCCCTCATGCAATAAGACTTTTGAAGATCAAGTAGGATTTTGCCCGGATGACGGCGAAGTGCTGCTGGAGACGACGGAATCAATCGTCGGGCGTGTGCTTGACGGCAAGTACAAGGTGGAAAGTTTCATCGCGCAGGGAGGGATGGGAGCGGTCTATCGCGCGCGCCACATCCTGCTCGGTGATCGCGTGGTGATTAAGACCATGCACTCGGATATGCGCGACAACTCTAAATGGGTGCGACGCTTTCAGCGCGAGGGGCGCGCAGCGCGCAGTTTCAGCCACCCCAACGCCGTGACCGTCCACGACTTGAGCACTACCAGCGACGGTCTCATCTATCTGGTGATGGAATACGTCGAAGGGCAGACGCTCGACAAGGAGTTGAAGAGGCATGGGGCTTTTACTCCGGCGGAAGCGATAGACATCCTCGCGCCTGTTGCCGACGTGCTTGATGCGGCGCATGCTCACGGCGTGGTGCATCGTGATCTCAAACCTGAAAACATCATGATCGGCGAAGCGACGGGCGGTCACAGGAGCGTCAAAGTGCTCGACCTCGGCATCGCCAAGATGTTGGAAATGCCGGAGACTCAGAGCAACGAGACTGCCTCGCTGACGGTCGCAGGCCAACTCCTGGGCACGCCCTACTACATGTCGCCGGAGCAATGGGGCGAGCCTGCGCGCGACGGTAACCCGGAGGTGGACGCGCGCACTGACATCTATAGCCTCGGGGTGATCTTCTTCGAGTTGGTAGCGGGGCGCAAACCGTTCGGCGGGCGCACGCTCCCTGAGGTGCGACAGCAGCATGTAGCGTCAGCGCTGCCCCTGCTGCACGAAGTTGTGCCAGGCGTGACGGAGGCTTTCGGACGCGCGGTGGCGCGCGCGATGGCGAGAGACCGCAACGACCGGCAACAAGCGGCCGGGCAACTGATTGCTGAATTACGCGCGACGTTCGGCACGGCCTCAACTACGAGCGCGATGGTCGTGGACACTGTGGCTACAGTTTTATTTGAGGACGTTGACCGACAGGCTCCCGGCGCACGCACGTCCGAAGCAGCAGCGCGGGGAACGCAGCCCGCCGTCAGTGCAGGGCTGGGCAAAGATGAAACGACCGTTGCCAGGCGACCTATCAGTGGAGCCCCCAAGTTTGTTGCTGCCGACGGGCAGGACGTAGCAGCGGCCAAGAAGGAGATGTTGACTGCTGCGTTGGCGCGTGCGAGCGCAACGCGGCGCTCGCACAAGCCTTTAATTATTGGTGGTGCGCTCGTCGTGCTATTGCTCGCGGGCGTCGTTGGCTGGCTCGTGTGGAATCGGACGAGAGCGAAGACGAGTGACGAGGCGAGCACGAAGCCTGCGGCGGCGCGTCCGGCCAGCGCTGCGCCTGCCATGATGCCGGTTATAAGTTATTGGATTGAATCCTTCGACCAGCAGAGGAATGGCGAGGGCAAGCGGGTGGCGGATTTGACAGCCCACATGGTGGCCGGGCAAGAGTTCAAAGTTCATTTCAAAGCTCCTCAGAGCGGTTACCTTTACATCATCGCGCCGCTGAAAGAAGGCAACGCGCCGACAACCTTTCTCACTGCGCTGGGCGACAATCGCGGAAAAACGAATCAGGTGGTGAGCGATGCTGAGTTTGATTTCCCGTTCGGTAAAGAGGGAAGACTGAGACTCGACAATGATTCCGCCACACTCAATCTCACCGTCATCTTTTCGCCGATGCCTCTTGAGTCGCCAGCGTTCTTAAACGGAAAAGTCAAACACGAGTTGACGCCCGCAGAGGTCAAGGAGCTGGCGGATTTTCGCGCACAGCAAAGGGAGGTTGCCCCGACTTTAGAGAGCAGAAATGAGGGTGGCGAGCAGGTCGTCGCTGTCCTCGCTCCCGGCGGCGCGCAAGAGCGCGCGGTCGTCTTTGACATCCGTATCGAGTACAAATAGCGTCAGGCCGCTCACGCCTCGCCGCACCCGCCTGCACGCACCAACCTGAGGAGGTCCGCACATGCGCCTGAGAAATTTCTTCCTTCTGTTCCTCTGTGCCTTCGTCGCCATGACTATCACGCCCGCTCGTCCTCAGAACGATCAGGACGGCCAACAGGTGATTGATGACTTCAGGCGCACGCGCGGGATAGATTTCTCGTCGCCCGAAAAATCTGGCAAGCCGAAAAAAGGTAAGACCGCCACGGGCAAATCGGCGAAAAGTTCCGCAAAGAAACCCGTGACCACGCCTGAGAACAGGCCGGACAACGTCAACAAGCCGCCGGATTCGGAAGCGGAGCCAAGCGCCGAGACTGTCGGCGCTCCGTCAAGCCCGTTCCGCATCGGTCTGGGCTACACGATTCTGAGGTACGGGGCGGGCGATGAACTCGCGGCGGTCACGCCCGACACGGTCTTCAAAACGGGCGACCAGCTTCTCCTGGCGCTTGAGACGAACGCCGACGGCTATCTCTACATCTTCAATGCAGAGAATGACGGCAACCCTGAGATGCTCTATCCGAACGTGATACTGGATAGTGGGCGCAACAACATCTCCGCCCACACACGCGAACGCTACCCGACAGACCCCGAACAGAGATTCACGATAGAAGGGGAACCGGCGACCGAGCGGCTCTACATCATCTTTTCGCGCAAACCTCTCTTGAATGTGCCGACCGGCGAAGCGTTGGTCAAGCTCTGCGACTCCAACTGCGACAACTACTATTGGTCTCCCAAGCCCGCCCAGTGGGAGAAGATCAATTCTCTGGCAACAGCCACGCAGGTCATCGAGGGTAGAAGCGGTGAGCTGGCGAAGGTTGAGAGTCCCGTTCGGAGCGACTTGCTCACGCGCAGCATCAAGATCAGACCGAAAGCCCCGGTCCCGGCAGTCGTCCGCATGAGCGCCTCTACGACCGCAGACATACTGATGACGACAATTGATCTCACACATAACTGAGCCGCCTCATCCGCCCGGCGTGATCAAGCGCAGGCCGCGCTACTGTCGAGGCGACCTAGAAAATTAAACCAAATAGAGGGTGGAAAAATTAGTAACAGGCAACGTTACATTTCTTCCGGGAACAGTCACTCACAGACAAGGATAGGATTCAGAATTAAGGAGTCTTGAAATGAGCCATAATGCGCGTGCACTCACCTGGTCGCTGATCGGCTCGATGATTCTGTCTGGAAGTCCACTCCCGTCCGTCTCGTCCTCACCGCGCTCGCTCACGTGGGCGGCAGCGACCGAGAAAGGTAAAGAACAATCGGGAGGAGCAGATGCCGAACGCGAGGCGGGGCGGCAAGCGTTGCGGCGCGGGCTTGCGGGCGAGGCGCTGGTTCACCTGGAAAGTGCTCTCGCGCTCTACAGACAGAGCAACGACAAATCGGGCGAGGCCGCAACCCAAGACCTCCTCGGCGAACTCTACGAGCAGCAGGGACGTTACGATGTCGCGCGCGGGCACTACGAGGGCGCGTACAAGATTTACACTACGCCCCCCGCAAAGGAGGGCACATACAATGCCAACCTGATGCTCGCCAAGATCGGCAACATGCATTATCGGCAAGACGACTTCGCGGCGGCCAGCAGCGCCTACAACCGTATGAAGGTCAAGAAGCCGGGTAGCAAGTCAAAGGGGGTTTTCGGGTCCATCGCTGAGGATCTAACCGCCGAAGTGCTCTCGGACAGTGAAATCGTCAAAGCAGGCGTGCGGACAGCAGCGGGGTTGCGTGCCGCCCAAAAACAGTTCGACCTTTACCGCCAGACTATCATCTACGCGGGGCACGAGACCGGACTGGGTAGAATTGATTACAAGCTTCGCCAGTTCGACAGCGCCGGGAAGCACTTCAAGAACGCCTTGTCGGTGACCCAAAGTAAACTTCCCCTGGTCGGAAAGCTCGGCCAGACACGCCGCTTCCGCATTGCCGCCCGCACCAGCCTTGGCGATGTCGCGTTCGCGCAGGGCCGCTTTAAAGAGGCCGTCGAGCTTTACGACGACGCCGCCCGTGACGCCAAAAAAGAGAAGCGGCTCGATTTGATGTGGCCTGCGCTGAGAGGGCTGGGGCGCAGCCGTTGGACGCAGGCGGTGCAGGAAGCGGACGTCAAGAAACGCGAGAAGCTAAGAACTGAAGCGTTGAAGGCGTACAGCGATGCGCTGGAGAGCGTCGAGGACCTCCGCGCAGGCGGCCTGCGCGCCGACGAAGCGCGCACCACGTTTCTCGCCACGACGAAGGATGTGTTTGACGAGGCGTCGAGCGCGCTGGCCGAAATGGCGCTGATGTCTGCGCCTGCGGACACAGGCAGGCCGCTCGAAGGAGTGGCGCTCGCTTACGCGGCGAAGGCTTTTGAGGTCGTCGAGCGTGGGCGCGCCCGCTCGCTCCTGGACTTGCTCAATGAAGCAGGCGCAAACATCAGGGAGGGCGTGCCGCCCGAACTCTTCAAACGCAAGCAGGGGAATCTAGACCAACAGGCCAGGGTCGCGCGAGACTTGTTGGGCGTCAGCCTCACGGACAAGCCGTCGAAATCGGTCGAAGATTTGGAGAAGGAGGCCGACGAACTTCAGAACAAATCCATCTCCATCGAAAATGAAATCCGGGGCACAAGCGAACCGCGCTACAAAGCCCTGACGGCGATGCAGCCTTTAACGCTCGCGCAGGTTCAGCAGCAGGTACTGGATGAAGGGACGGCGCTACTGGAATACAGCCTCGGCCCGGAGGCGTCGTACCTGTTTGCCTTGACGCGAGACACTGTCAGGCTCTTTAAACTGCCTGAGCGCGCCGAACTCGGCGCACAGGTTGACGAACTGCGCCGGCAGATGTTGCCCCCCGAACAGGGGCGACAATCCGTTCTCCGACTAACCCCCGAAGAGATGCAGCGTAGCATAAAGGTACGTCGGCGGGACGCGCTCCCGCCCGCGAGTGCCTTCGCCGCCGCGTCGCACAAGCTTTACAAGAGCGTCCTTGAGCCTGCCATCGCGCATCTCGGCACACGGCGCTTGCTGATCGTGCCGGACGGCGCTCTCTCCTTCATCCCCTTCGAAGCGCTCGTGACTGCGCCAGGGGGGACTGACTATGCAAAGCTGCCTTATCTCGTCAAGACGAACGAGACCATCTACGCGCCCTCGGCCTCGGTCGTCGTCGCCGCCAGGCGTGAGCAAGCCTACGGCAATGCGACGACGGCCCCTTCGGCGATTCTCTTGATCGCCGATCCCGTCTTCGACATAGACGACGAGCGCGCGAAGAGCCTAACTGCGGGCGCAACAGCGGCCACTCGTGTGCGCGGTCTCAGTCTGAGCAGCGCAGTCGCAGACGTTGAGGCGGCGCAGACGGACGATGAGATTCCTGTTGACTTCAGATTGACGCGACTTAAGGGCACACGCGACGAGGCCGAGCGGATTGCGCAAACCGCCAGCACCGCTGGCCTGAAAGTAGAGACGTGGCTCGACCTCGATGCCAGCGAGGTCAACGCGAGCGAGCGCGACCTCAAACCGTATCGCGTTCTCCACATCGCAACTCATGGACTGCTCGACGCAAAGCGCCCGCAGTTCACGGGCATCGTGCTCTCGCTCGTCGGGAACAAGGGAGGGAAGGACGGCTTCCTCCGCACAGACGAAATCTTCAACCTGCGCCTCGGCTCTCCGCTCGTCATGCTCTCGGCCTGCGAGACGGGTCTTGGGAAAGAGACGCGCGGAGAGGGCGTGATGGGATTGACGCGCGCCTTCATGTACGCGGGCGCGCCAGTGGTGGGTGTCAGCCTCTGGTCGGTGAGCGATCAGGCGACCGCTAATTTGATGGCTGACTTCTACCAGAACTTGCTGGCAAAGGACGGTACGAAGCCCGCCACGGCCGCATTACGCACCGCGCGCCTGAACATGATCGCGGGCCAGAAATACAACGCGCCCTTCTACTGGGCTCCCTTCATCCTCGTCGGCGACTGGCGATGAGTCGAGACGGCTGGCTCTCCTGCGGAGCTGATTTCGAATATCTATTAAACATAGTCCGCATCTTTATTCCCCCGCTAACCGCTCGATAATCGTTCGACCCGAAAAGCGGTCCTCGTCTTTATTTTCAATTCTGGAAAATGGATAAATGTAGATCAATAACTTACAAGCTATAAAGTCCCCGTCTTTATTACCGCGAAGGCATGGCCTGAATCCGGCTTGCAACTATGGTCATAGATAGTGCATCATAAAGACCGTTATTTCCTTCTCTCTTGCATCAACGGTGATGCGCCTCCTGGCCTTTTTGATTGGCGGCGTTCTGGATAGTTCGAGAGCAGGCCGGTTTGAACTTTAGAAGCCGCTCCTAAAAAGAGCACCCGAACGCAAGCCTTCGCTGCTACCGTTTCACCGAAGCAAACTTTAATTCGCAGCTTCTCTTAAATCCTCCCGACAAAGGGAGAGGGATAAATATATGTCTATGAAACTATACGTCGGTAATCTCTCGTTCCAGACTTCGAGCGATGACCTCCAGCAACTCTTCGCGCAGGCCGGCACGGTCGAGTCCGCCTCAGTGGTGGAAGACCGCGACACAGGCCGCTCGCGCGGCTTCGGGTTTGTCGAAATGTCCTCGAAGGAAGAGGGCGAAGCGGCGATTGCGAAATTCAACGGCACGGAAGTCAACGGCCGCAGCCTGACCGTCAATGAAGCCAAGCCGCGCGAGAATCGCAGCGGCGGCGGTGGCGGAGGTCGCGGCGGCTACGGCGGTAATCGCGGTGGCGGAGGCAATCGTGGCGGCTATGGCGGCGGCGGTGGACGTTATAACCACGGCGGCGGCAATAGTGACCGCAGCCCGCGCTGGTAATAACCTCCAGTAACCGGTGACTCTTTATTTCGGAAAAGCGCTCCTGGCAAGAAAACAGGGCCGGGAGCGCTTCCGGTTTTTCAGCTACACGATGCGCCTCGATAATCAGACGAGAGCTGCGTCCAAAAGGAACTAAATGAATTTTTCTCAACTGGGATTAACGCCCGCGCTTCTGCGCCGTTGCGAATCCCTCGGATACACAGAACCGACACCAATTCAAAAAGAAGCGATTCCAGTCGTCCTCGGCGGCTCCGACCTCATCGGCTGCGCCGAAACGGGGACGGGTAAGACTGCCGCTTTTCTTCTTCCGATTATTCAGAGAATGGCGGAACGTCCGCGCCCAGGCGTCCACCTGCTCGTTCTCGCCCCGACGCGCGAACTCGCGTCACAGATCGAAGAGAGCTACAGAGAGCTTGCTCCCAAAAACAGCCCGCGCTGCGTCTGCCTCATCGGCGGCGCGTCAATGTCGCGGCAGAATGACGGACTGCGACGCGGCGCAGGCGTTGTCGTCGCCACTCCCGGACGGCTGCTCGACCACGTCGAACGCGGCACGATCAACCTCTCGCAGGTCGGGGTGCTGGTGCTTGACGAAGCGGACCGTATGCTGGACATGGGTTTCCTGCCAGCAATCCGCAAGGTGCTCGCCATGCTTCCGACGAAGCGGCAGACGCTCCTCTTTTCGGCGACAATGTCGCCGGACATTGAAAGATTGGCGCGCTCGACTATGAACCAGCCGCGGCTGATCGAAATCAGCAGGCGCGGTCAGGCAGCCGCGACGGTCGAGCAGACCGTCTACCCTGTCGCTATGGAATCGAAGACGGCGCTGCTGCTTGATCTGCTCGAACGCACGCCGCTTGAGCGTGTGCTCGTCTTCACGCGCACGCGCCGCGGGGCCGAGCGACTCTCGCACATCCTCAAGGCGCGCGAACACAAAGTGAACCGCATTCACGCGGACCGCACGCAGCCGCAGCGCGAGGCGGCCCTGCGCGGCTTCAAGGATGGGCAGACGCGCGTGCTCGTCGCCACGGATATCGCTGCGCGTGGGCTGGACGTCGAGTCCGTTTCGCACGTCATCAACTACGACGTGCCCACGGCGCCGGAAGATTACGTGCACCGCATCGGGCGCACGGGACGCGCCGGGAAACTGGGGCGTGCCATTACACTCGTGACGCCTGCCGAAGAGCTGGCGATGCGCGGCATCGAGCGTCTCACGGGACAGGTGGCCGAGCGTGTCCTCTTGCCGATTTTCGGCGGCGTCCAAAGCTCCGGCGCACCGACAGGCAAACCGTTCGCGCCCCTGAAAGGAGCCAGCGCGATGGGACGACGCTCGTTTCGCCCGCGCCGCTTCAGATAAGCGTGCCGGTTGAAGCCTGTATCTACAGGCTTCAGCGCGGGCCGTATATTTCGAACGAATCTAAAAAGAGGAGAAGCATATTGGCTAAAGAAGACCTGATTCCGGCTGAAGGTGTGGTGGTGGATAAGCTGCCCAACGCCTTCTTCAAAGTGCGTCTTGACGGGACCGAACACATGGTGCTCGCGCAGATTTCCGGCAAGATGCGCAAGAATTTCATACGCATTCTCGCCGGCGACCGCGTGAGCGTCGAGCTGTCGCCGTATGATCTGACGAAGGGGCGAATCACTTACAGGTACAAGTAAGAGGTTCCGACCGGTAAGCTCTTTCTTCGGGCACCGGAATTCCGACCTAGTGGAGAGCCGTTTAATGCAAGCACTCAGAGAATGCGGCATCTATGCTTTGCCTGATGGCAGAGAGTTCGTCGCGCACGCAGTCTTTCGAGGCGGGTATGTTCTTTACAGTCCGGGAGCCTGGGAATCTTTTGGCCTTCACGAGTACGAAACTACTGCTGCCGGGCAGATTCGCTCGAAAGGGTGCTCTACCTCCTGGCGGGTTCGGGATTTGATTGATACCAATCGGACTGCCCGCTTTCGTTCCAGGAGCGGTGTGGCGAAGAGGCGTTCATCCGGTAGATGGCCTCCTGATTGAATCCCTCGATGGAGGGTTGGCGGATATCAAGGCGAAGGAGCTGACCATGTCTAATTTAAGTTTTATCAAGACGGAGAGCGGGGCAAACGGCTCATACATCAATCTCGCCAATGTGGTCGAGATCAAGTTCCAGCCGAGGCAGGAGGATGAGCAGTCCAGATTAGAGTTCATTCTCGTGGACCATATCACGCGGACCGTTTTCGGTGAGCAAGCGGAGACCCTACATGCTGAGGTTGAGCGACTCATAGGCGTCGCATAACCGAAGGCGGCTCGCGTCTGCCCCGGCATCACCGAGCGCTCGTGAGATACAGGGTACGAGGATTTGATGTGCTATACTTAGCGAGGGTCAAATATTAACCGTGCTTGTTCTTTAGAAAATTCACCTCTCGACATCGGGATTGAGCTTTGCCGCTCCCTTCTTGTGCCGTCTGTTGTTTTTTCAAACGCGACCACTGAAGGAGAATTCTGATGCCGCAATCCGCCTCCCCTCCGCCTCTTAATCGAAAACCATCCTCCAGGCTCGCTGACCCGTCAGGCTCGGACGTGTTCGTTTGCCAGAGGTCCGTCTCCTTCTGAAATGAGAGCGGATGGCGAGACATCTTTTTAAGGAAGTCAGGATACAGGAGCCTAACGCACTTTATGCATGTGAAAGATAAAACCAGAAACGATGATCTCAGTGGAATCGTGAGAGAGGAGCAGTGGCCGATGATAGATTCAAGATACCGTCTGATCGTCGTCGCTGCTTTAAGAGCCAAGCAACTCCTGCACGGCTCACCTCCACGGATTGAAGTTGACCCGCTGAGGCGTAGAAATACAAGCATCGCGCTCGAAGAGGTCAAACAAGGACTCGTGCCTTTCGAGATCAATAGCAAAAACGGGAAAGTTAATAACGACGGCGACGAGTGAAATCGGATAGATCGAAGTGAGCGCAATAGATTCAGAGAAGTTCAGGCAAATTTGCGATGACGTCTGGCGTGATCGCGCTACTATCTTGACTGGTCGGGGTCTCTTGAGTGGAGAGGCTGCCCTTGTCCGGGCGGTCTACTGGCGGCTTTACAAGGCAGGAATTGATCCGAGTCAAAGCAAGCGCGACTGCACGCTTTTTCTGGATGATCTTGTACGGCATTTCAGGGACGAGGCCGAGTAGAGTTAGGGAAGAGTTATCGAAGCCTATGAAAAGCGAGTACCGCACAGGCACATTTAGAGGCATTTAGGATGAACGGGCTGCGAGTCTATACCTATAGTGAAGATGCCGACGCCCACAACGATCGGTTGGTCTTCTATAGTCGGCGCGAGAACGGTCCATATTATCGCTGGCGCTACGAGAAGAACATTGGACAGTGGCATGGCTCCCGCGTCCATCCGTCTGATCTGACGCCCAAAGCGCTCTGCGTGGCGAGTTGGAGGATAGTGCCGACCGCGTTGCAGGCGAGATTGAACGAACACTATCTGGAATAGTGTCTTGACCAGCAATCGTTTCATTATTTGAGAATCCATTTTTCGACATCGGGAGAGGCCGCTCCTTATGTTGGCTGCTTCGGCTCAGACACGAACGGAGCAAAGGAGATAACCCGATGCCCAAGAAGAAGAGTCTGCCCATCAAAAACCGGATTCTCGCTGCTGTCCCGCGCAATGAGTATGAGCAATTGCTCCCGGACCTGGAGTTTATCTCGCTGCTTCTTGGTGTGAGCTTGTATAACTCCGGAGACGCCATCGAGCATGTTTATTTCCAATATGTTGGGGGTGCGCCGCGCAGGCGTGGGAACCGCAGCAATCGGGCTGCAAACGGAAGGATTGATTCGCTACTCAAGAGGCCGCATCAGTGTCTTGAAGAGAGATGAACTGGAAGAATTTGCTTGCGAGTGCTATCAAGCAGTTAATGGTGAAAACGACAAAAACCCTTTGCGCTCCCAATGACAGAGCCCCAACCACGAATTCAGCAGGAACATTTAATTCAGGTTGCAATCCGATAAGCACCATGCACGTTAGCGTGCATAGTGCTATACTGCGTGACGAACAACTCGCTGCTCGACATCTGGATTGAGTCCCCTAGCTCCCTCCTTCGCAATAGTCAGGTTGGTTAGAAAGAGCTATGAGAATCTTACTCTATAACCCGGACAACGGGGTGACACGCAACTTCATGCCGCATCTCTGGATGTTTCTGCTTCAGGCGATCACTCCCACGGGTCATGAGGTGA
Organism: Pyrinomonadaceae bacterium; assembly: GCA_036392495.1. Taxonomy (GTDB): domain Bacteria; phylum Acidobacteriota; class Blastocatellia; order Pyrinomonadales; family Pyrinomonadaceae; genus QHXM01. The sequence goes on from DASVXV010000018.1 coordinate 43,530, forward strand.
TCCTCATTGACGGCAATGCCCGCGCGATGAGCGATGATGAGATCGTCCGGTTCGTGCGCGAGCAAAAGATCGAGCTGGTCGGCATCGGCGCGATGACGAGAATGGTGGCCAAAGCGTATCGCGTCGCGGATGCTCTGCGTGCTGCGGGCGTCAAGGTCGTGATGGGCGGGCCGCACGTGACGGAAGTGCCCGACGAAGCGTTGGGGCGAGATGGCGGACCAAGGCACGCTGACGCTGTGGCCTTAGGCGAAGCTGATGAGACCTGGCCTTTGATTGTCAGGGACGCGGCGCAAGGGTGTCTTAAGGAAGTTTATCAGCCCGAACGGGACGCCAAGGGCCTGGATCGCAAACCGAGCCTGCAACCTTATCCGACAATTCCGTGGGAAACGCTCGACCTGGATCAGTTCAGCCTCGTGCCAAATCTCTTTCGCCCGCTGCTGTCACGTCTGGGCAGTGGCTGGGGAAAGTTCCACGTCGTCCCGATTGAGACGGGGCGCGGCTGCCCATACGGCTGCGAGTTCTGCACCGTCACGGGTTTTTTCGGCGACTCGATTCGCTTCCGCACCAACGAATCGGTCGTTGAAGAGCTCCTGCGCCTCAAGGCGCGAGCGCGGCGTGAGCGCGGACAGATCGCCGTCTTCTTCATAGATGACAATCTCGCCATCAACGTCAAGCGCACTAAATCTCTCTTGAGAGAGATCATCGCCGCGAACGCGCAGCTTCCCTGGGTCGCTCAAATCAGCGCCAACCTGCTGAAGGATGATGAACTGGTAGACCTCATCGCGGAGTCCGGCGGCAAGTGGGTCTTCATCGGCATGGAGTCAATTGATCCGGCGAACATGGCCGATGTCAATAAAAACTTCAGCAAGCCGGGCGAGTACCGGGCGGTGCTCGAACGTCTCGCCCGGCGCAACATCTACGCCATCACGTCCTTCATCTTCGGCATGGACAACGACACTGTGGGTGTGGCCGAGCGGACCTTGCGTGAGATTCACTCGTGGCCTCCGGGCCTGCCGGTCTTCGGCCAGCTCACGCCTTTCCCGGCCACGCCCCTCTACGAACGTCTGGAGAAGACAGGACGCCTGGCGCGACCGAAACACTGGATGGACTTCGCGCCTTTCGAGATGGCGCACACGCCCCTGAAAATGAGCATCAAGGAGGCCCGGCAGGAGACAAATCTTGCATGGGCATCTTCATACAGCCCCCAACGAAATGCAGACGCCGTTGATTCGATCAGCGATGCGCCGCTCAAGTACCGTATCAGCCACCTGGTCGCGCGCCTCTTCTTTCGCGGCATCTACTTCCCGCAGATGGGCAAGCGAGCATGGATCAAGTTGATCGCACAGAATCGGCGCACGATTCTGAAGCTGACGAAAGAGTCTGTGAGCGCTTATCGAGCTGCCCGAAAGCGGAAAGCAAAGTCGGCGGACGCCTTCGCTAACGAGCGAATGGGTCGCCAGGGGGAACAATATGAAGATTCTACTTATCAATCCTGAATTCCCCGATACTTACTGGAGTTTTAAGCGCGCACTTCCGTTCGAGGGCAAACGATCAGTCTTTCCGCCCCTGGGTCTCTTGACCGTCTCTGCTCTCTTGCCTCCCTCTTGGGAGCGGTGTCTGGTTGATCTGAATATAGAGAAGCTTAAACCATCCGCCATCGAGTGGGCGGATATGGTCTTCATCACAGCGATGCTGGTGCAGAAGGAGTCGCTGCATAAGATCGTTAAGCAATGCAAGGAGCGCGGAAAGCTCGTCGTCATTGGCGGTCCATACGTTACCACCAGCGCTGAGAATCTGCCTGAAGCCGATCATATCTTTCTCGGAGAAGCTGAAACGACACTGCCGGAGTTCGTGCGCGATTTGAAGCTTGGTGAGGCTAAACGTGTCTATCAGGCAAGTGAGCGCCCCGCGCTCTCTGCCTCGCCGCTTCCGGATTTCAGACTTGCCGATCTCAAGCGTTACAGCGCGATGAGCGTGCAATATTCGCGCGGCTGCCCCTTCAATTGCGAGTTCTGCGACATCATCGAAATCTACGGGCGCGTGCCGCGCACCAAATCCAACGAGCAGATGCTCAGTGAACTCGACGCGCTGCATAATATTGGATGGCGCGGCACAGTCTTCATCGTGGATGATAATTTCATCGGCAATAAGCGAAACGTCAAAGGACTATTGCCCGAGTTGGCCGAGTGGCAGGAGCGACACCGACACCCGTTTGAGTTCCACACCGAAGCGAGCGTCAATCTCGCGGATGACGACAAGTTGCTCGATGGAATGCGGCGGGCGGGCTTTAATCGCGTCTTTCTGGGGATTGAAACGCCGGTCGAGGAGAGTCTCAAGGAAGCTCAGAAGACGCAGAACACACGCGTCAACCTGCTCGATTCGGTGAAAAAGATTCAACGCTACGGGATGGAAGTGATGGGCGGCTTTATCGTCGGCTTCGATAACGATCCTGATGATATTTTCGAACGACAGATTGACTTCATACGCGAGAGTGCGATCCCGATGGCGATGGTCGGCCTCCTGACCGCTCTGCCTGATACTCAGCTCTGGCGGCGTTTAAAACGTGAAGGCAGGCTGCTCGCTGAAAGCAACGGTAACAACACCAGCTGCTCACTGAACTTCGTGCCGAAGATGGATTCCCTGCGGCTCATCGCGGGCTATCAAAAGATCATGCAGACAATCTACAAGCCAAGCGAATATTACAAGCGGGCGCTGGAATGTCTCAAACGAGTCTCACACGACGGACCGACGACATCCTCGTATAGCCTCATCAACGGTCTCATCTCGCTGGCACGCATCTCTTTCAAACTTGGGGTCTTCGACAGCGAGCGCAGAGAGTTCTGGCGCTTCTTTCGCCGCGCCATTACAGAGCACCGCCAGAAGTTTGCGGAGTCAATGCGCCTTGCCGCGATGGGCTACCACTTTCGCAAGTTGACCGAAGCGTTTGCCGAATAGCAGCGTGGCTAAGGTCAGTACCGCCTGCGGTAGCGGGCGGGTCGTAGCGTCGTCATCACCCGCCCGCTACCGCAGGCGGTACTGACGCGTTTCATCCCTCCGCCCGCATCCCTGCTCTCAATCTGCTGTCGGCGTTCTCGAATCTCCCAGATATTTCTTCAGCCAGGCGTGGACTTCCTGGTAGAAGTAGCGGCTGTCCTCGCCCTTCTGAATCCAGTGGTTCTCTTCTGGCCAGACGATCAGGCGCGAGGGAACGCGCAGGCGTTGAAGCACGCTCCAGTTCTCCAGCGTCTGGTTGAGGGGGACGCGAAAGTCGTTCTCGCCGACCGAGAGCAGGATGGGCGTCTTGAAATTCTTAGCCAGACGGATCGGGTTCTGCTCGCGCCAGACTGCGCCCTGCTCCCAGACTGGACCTCCAGCACCGACCTCGCGGTGATAAATGCTGTCGCTCGTGCCCCACTGCGATTCAAGGTTGATGAGACCTGCGTGGCTGATGAGACATTTGTAGCGGGTCGTCGTCGCTTGCAGCCAGTTTGCCAGGTGCCCGCCGTAACTTGCTCCCGCCGCAGCCTGACGTGTGCCGTCAACGAAGGGAAAGAGGCGAATGGCCTCGTCCGCGCCTTCGTTAATCTCGTTTGCAGGGCCTATGAACGGGTCGCCCTGAATACTCTGCGCGAAGGCTTCGCCGAAACCGGTCGAGCCGGAATAGTTTGTCAAAAGGACGACGTAGCCGGGGCGCGCCAGAAGGTGATAGTTCCAGCGGAGCCCCCACGCATCGCGCCACATGCTGTGCGGACCGCCGTGCATCACCACAAAGAGCGGGTACTTTTTCTTCTCATCAAAGGCTGGTGGCAGGATCGCCATGTTGTGAATGCGCTTGCCTGCCTTCGACGTAAACCAGAAATGGCGCGGCGGCTGCCAGTCAATCTGCGCGACGCGCTCGGCGTTGAAAGTCGTCAAAGGCTGCTGAACTTTATCTTTCAGGTCGAGGCGAAAGACTTCGGGCGGGTTGATGGAGCTTTCCCAGTTGGCGAAGAGCATCGTGGAAGAGGCCTTCTGCGGAATACGCAGGTTCGTATAGACGCCGCGCGTCATATCAAGCGCGAGGCGAACTTCGCCGCCACCCGCCGGAAGGGTGTAGAGTTTTTCGTTCCCGGCCTCTTCCGCCAGCAGGTAGATGGATTTGCTGTCGGGCGTCGGGTAGAAAGTTCCAACCGAGCGGTCGAAATTGGCGGTCAGGATTTTGGGTTGCCCCATCTCGGGCCAGTTGAACATCACCAGGCGATCAAGGTTATAGACTTTCCCGTTGCTCTCTATGTTGAAGATCGCGTAGAGCGCCTTGCCATCGGCGCGAAAGACGGGTCGGCTAAAACTGTCCTTGCCCGTGGTGAGTTGGACGGGTTCGCCGCCCGAGGCCGTCACGCGAAAGAGCGCGGAGTTGACTGTCGAATAAGCAGCGGTGTCCCTTCCAGTGGTGGCGACGAAGATGATGGCTTCACCGTCAGGCGTCCAGACGGCGTCGAACTCTTCGCCGGAATCCGTGACGCGCCCCGCAAAGCCGCGCTCCGTGACCAGCTTCGTCCCGGCCAGCAGGTCTTTGGCCTTCGAGTTCGGCTCAAGACTCTGTAGGAAGAGGTGCCCCTGAGTGTCTTCGAGCCACTTGTCCCAGTTGCGTATCGGAAATTTCTCGTAAACCCTCACTTTATACTTTTGCGCTTTGCGGTCCGCGGCGATCTTCTTATTGGCCTCGTCATCTGCGGCTCCTGGATAGACCGTGCTCGTAAAGAGCAGCGCACGTCCGTCTGGCCGCCATTGCGGAGAGCGCGCGCCCGTAGAGAGCGACGTCACGCGCATGGCCTCGCCGCCCTCCGCCACATCCATCACGTAAACCTGCGCCACCTCATCGCCCTCGCGCTTGGCTGAGAAGGCCAGGCGCTGGCTGTCCGGGCTCCAGGCCGCGCCGCTCTCGCCACTCTTCGTGAAAGTTAAGCGGCGCGGCCTGGCGCTCCCGTCCGCTGGGACGATCCACAAATCGGAGACCTGGTCCTTCTCGTCATAAGCGGGCTCCGTCATGTTGAAGACCACCCACTTGCCGTCAGGGCTCGGGACGGGCGCGCCGACGCGCTTCATCAGCCACATCAGCTCGTGCGTCAGCGGAGTCTTGCCCGCAGAGTCTTGCGCGTGAAGAGAGAGACTCGACGACGCTAGGGAAATGATTGCGACGGCCATGAAGAGGCTCAGAAATCGAGCGCGGCAGTTTTGGATACTGTCCCTGACGAACATCTTTGATTCTCCTGAGTTTGGATTTCAGACCGCTCACGCGGGCTGTGGAATCTTGCCTAATAATTGGTCAAAATCGCTTCCGGCGCAAATCCCATCTGTTGCAAACGCCCGCGCGTCTGCTTGATCATCTCGGATGATCCGCAGATGAGGGCGACGGGCGAAGACAGCTCCGGCAGCACGTGATCCAGGAGCGACTGGACGTAGCCTGTCGGTCCTGACCAGTCGTGGCCGTCCGGGCGCGAGATGACGCGGCGCAGTTCTACGCCAGCGGCTTCCCAGTCGTCAACCTCGTCGCCGTAACAGAAATCGTCCGGCGTGCGCGCGCCGTAAAGCACGACGAGCTGTCCGAAATCTCTCGCGTGCTTCAGGACGTGGCGCAGGGCCGAGCGCAAGGGCGCGACGCCCGTTCCCATCGCGACGAAGACCAGGTCGCGCCCGCGGTGCTCCGCGAGCGCGAAGCCGTGGCCGACCGTTTTGACCAGCTCGACGCGGTCTCCTTCCGCCATCTCGTAGATTGCGCCGCCCGCGCCGTGCCCGCGCTTCACTAAAAATTCAAGCTCGTCGTCTTCCGGGGCGCTGGCGATTGCGAAATATGCCTGCTCGCTGCCCGCGCGAAGCACCGCCACCTGGCCCGGAATAAATGAAACGCCGTGCGGTCCAGACACATCTTCCGGCGTCATATCAAACGAACGTATCTCGCGCGCCTGCTGGCGGACGCTCCTAACGAGGAGGCTGCGCGGCGGCTCTTTTTCTTCCATCGAAACCCTTCGTGGTTTTGCCCTCAGATACAAAAACCGAAGAACAAAATTATCCACGAAGCCACACGAAACGACACGAAGACATCTCTCTTTTTCGTGTCGTTTCGTGTGGCTTCGTGGATAGTTCCTTCGTTCGCACTCTAATCGGCTTATATCGAACCCGCCCGCTACCGCAGGCGGTACTGACAAGTACAGCTTGTGAACTTCTATGCGGTAGATTCATCGTACAGGCGGTCAATCACGTCGGCGTACTTCTCGTCCACGACGCGGCGTTTGACCTTGAGCGTCGGCGTGAGTTCGCCGCTGTCAATCGTCAGCTCGTTTTCCAGCAGGGCGACGCGCTTGACGCGCTCGTACTGCGCCAGATCGGGCGTGTGCGCCTGGACCTGCCGTTCGAAGAGGTTGATGATGCGCGGATGCTTGACGAGTTCGGCGGGCGTACTCGTTTCTAGCCCCTTGAGTTCAGCGTAAGAGCGTAGCTGGTCCCAATCGGGCACAATCAGGGCCGCAGGGAACTTGCGGCCGTTGCCGACCAGCACGACCTGGTTGACGAAGCGCGAGCCTTTTATCATCTGCTCGATGGGCTGCGGCGCGATGTACTTGCCCCCGGAAGTCTTGAACAGCTCCTTCTTGCGGTCCGTAATCCGAAGGAACCCGTCCGCGTCCAAAGTCCCGATGTCGCCCGTCTTGAACCAGCCGTCCTCCGTGAAGACTTCGCGCGTCGCCTCCGGCTTGTTGTAGTAGCCGCGCATCACGTTCGGCCCACGCGTCTCTATCTCGCCGTCTGCGGCGATCCGCACCTGAACGTTGCGTATCGGGCGGCCCACCGTCCCGATGCGATTATCTTCGAGCGTCCCGGCGGAGATGACAGGGGAAGTTTCAGTCAGCCCGTAGCCCTGAACGATGGGCAGGTCGGCGCCCGCGAAGATCAGCCCGATCTCGTCCGGAAGGGCCGCGCCGCCGGAGACGAAGAGGCGGATGCGGCCTCCCATGCCTGCGTGCCACTTCGAGAAGACGAGGCGCGAGGCGATTTTGTATTTGAGCGCGAGCCGCATGGGAATCTTCTGATGATTGAGAACATGCCGCGCACAATCCTTCCCGACGGCGACGGCCCAGGCGAGGATCATTGACTTGGCTTTGCCCCCGGCTGCGGCGTTCTCTTTAATCCGCGCGTAAATCTTCTCGAAGAGGCGCGGCACGCAGATCATCATGGTCGGGTGGACCTCGCGCATGTTGTCGCCGATCTTCTCCATTGACTCCGCGTAAAAAACGCTCATCCCGTGATGCAGGTACATATACATCGCCAGGCGCTCAAGCACGTGCGAGAAAGGGAGCACGGAGAGCACGCTGTCCGTCTTGTTGAACGAGAGGTGGCACGACGAGTCAATCAGGTTCGTCACGAGGTTCGAGTGCGTCAGCATCACGCCTTTGGGCTCGCCCGTCGTGCCGGAGGTGTAAATGATCGTCGCCAGGTCGTCCGGGCGGACTGCGTGCTCCAGTTCTTCAATGAGAGTCGGACGCTCTGCTGCGAGAAGACGCCCACGCTCTTCCAGTTGCGCGAACGTGAGCGCGTTCGGTCCTTTCGGCTCGCCCTCATCGTCGAAGAAGATGATCTGCTCCAGCGCCGGGCAATCCTTCAGGGCCTCTCTGACGCGCTCAAACTTCTCCTGATTCTGGATGAAGAGAATGCGGGAGCCTGAGTCTTTCAGGATGTAAGAGACTTGCTGGGCGGTGAGCGTCGGGTAGATTGGGACGTCAATCGCGCCCGCGAAAAGCGAGCCGGCGTCAGCCAGGGTCCATTCGGGGCAGTTCTCCGAAAACAGAGCCACGCGGTCGCCGCGCCTGATGCCCAATGAGTAGAGGCCGAGCGCCAGATGGCGCGCGCGTGTGAGCATCTCGTCGGAAGAGATGCTCAGCCACGCCCCATCTCTTTTGTAGTTGAGCGCGTCCTCTTTATTGTGCAGGCGAACGGTGCGCTCGAACATCTCGACGAGCGTCTGGGGCTCGTCCGGTCCGAGCGGCACGCGCGGCGGCAACTCTCTCTCGGCGCTTGCTGTCATGGTCGTCTCCGGCATCATGGTCGAGCGCCCACCCCGTTGAGAAAAATGTCCAGAACCTGATCGGCCATCGGCGCGAGTCTGTAGCGGCGCTTGGAGAGAATCCAGTTGGTCGCCATCTCGTCCAGCGCGCCGAAGAGAATTTTCGAGACGACCTTCGCGTTCAGCTCCGTGCGGAAGAATCCAGCGCGCTGCCCCTCTTCAAAGACGGAGCGGATCAGTCCAAGGTATTCGGCGAAGCCCGCGGCGGAAAACTCCTCCATGAACTTCGTGGAGCTGCGCAGCTCGACCTGGAAGACGACGGCCAGCTCGCGGTCCGCCCCGAGCCGTTCGAGATGCAGATGCGCGATGCGGCGGAGCTTTTCGCGCGGGTCCGAGATCGAAGCCACCTGAAGGCGCGCCTCCTGGACCGCGTCGGCGACGCTGCGGTCGAAGATCGAATGCAGAATCTCTTCCTTGCTCTTGAAGTAGAGGTAAACGGTGCCGTCGGCGACCCCGGCCTCGCGCGCGATGTCCGCGACCTTGGAGTTGAAGTAGCCGTTGCCGGCGAAGACGCGCGTGGCCGCCCGCAGGATAGCTTCATGCTTGTCCGCCACGGGGGGGCGCACCGAGGAAAGAGAACGGATTGAACTCATCTGTGCTGTCGGGACCTTTGTTTCCTGAATTAGCGAGGCGCCGCTGAATGAATCGTCACTCAGTCGGCTCGGCTTAGCCTAACCTATAATTCGTAAATCGTAAATCGTGAATCGTAAATCGGGAAAACGGTTCGACGATTTACGATTTACGATTCACGGTCTTTTCGTCTTCGTTCACCTCTTCCGGGCCGACGCCGTCCGCGGGGGCGACGGGCAGCGGGCCGCCGCGAAGACGAAATTCGAGCTGCGGGAACGGAATCTCGATCTTGTTTTCACGGAAGAGCCGCTCGATGCGGTAGTTGATGTCGCTTTTAATCTGCACGTGGCGGCGCGGCCTGTTCGTCCAGATGAGCAGGCGAAAGTCTAGCGACGACGAGCCGAAGCTGAGAAATTGCACGCTCGGCTTCGGCTCTTCCAGGACATGTTTGACGCCTTCGGCGGCGCGCAGCAGAAGCTCAGTCACCTGCTCGACGTCCGAATCGTAGGCGACGCCAATCGGGATCGCGATGCGCGAGCGCTTTTCGCCGTAAGACCAGTTGATCAGATTCTGGTTGACTAGCTTGGAATTGGGCACGATGGCCGCCAGGTGGTCGTTAGTCATCACGATGGTCGTCCGCAGGTTGATGCTCTGCACGCGGCCTTCCGTCACTTTGCTGTCCGGTCCGCTGATGGTGATGAAGTCGCCGACGCGCACCGGGCGCTCGAAGAGCAGGATGAAGCCTGAAGCGATGTCGCCGGCGATGAATTGCAGGCCGAAGCCGATGCCGACGGAGAGGGCCGTGAAGACGACCGCGAGCGTCGTCAGGTCCAGATTGAAAGCAGTCTTGAGCGCGAAGAGAACGCCGAGGGTGATGACGAAATAATGTATCAGCCGCAGGATCGTGTATTGAATGCCCGGGTCGAGCCGGGCACGAGCAATCATCCGCCGCTCCATAAAAGAGCGTATGGAGCGAGAGATGATGATCGCGACGACGAAGACGATGATGCCGATGACGAGGCTCGCCAGGCTGATCTCGAAGTTGCCGATGGTGAATTTGTGATTGATATAGCCCCAGACGCGAGTCAGGACATTGTCGCTGCCCTGCGGTTGCGGCGCCGCCGGTGTGGGCGTGACGGAAGGAGTCGGCGTTTGCCAGAGCCAAAGGATCGCCAGCAGCGACTGGCCCGCCCCCGTCAGACTCGATGCGATTGCTCCGAACATCACTTGTTAATCTCTCGGCCCACAAACAGAAGTCCAGCGTCCGAAGCCTTTACTTTGGACACTGGACTTTGGACTTAAAATAAAGCTGGCGGAGGCTGAGGGACTCGAACCCCCAAGCGCTTTCGCGCGCCAGTTTTCAAGACTGGTGACTTACCAATTAGCCTAAGCCTCCGCGAAAATCTTTCGGGATAATATACCGCAGGCGCGCGGCGGCGCTCAACTCGAAGGCTTGGGCAGCGGTGCTGATAACTTGGCCAGCTTGATTGACTTCGCCAGCCCCAAAAGCTGGAGTGTAATGCCTGCAAACTTCAGAAGAAGGGCGCTGCCAGCGCACCCGGATGAAAGAGCAGCATGAAAAAGCTTGTGTTTTAGTTGACAGCCGCCCGGCGCTTCCTAACTATGGATTCCATGTCAGATTCCCCCGTACTCGTTCTTTATCCCTTAGTGGCTCAACTCTCCGGCCTCAAATTCCGTTTCCGTGTGTTCCCCGCCCAGGCCCATCAATTCGACGCGCCCGCTTGAAAGGACCCGCGCGACCGTAAACGTGCGTTCGACCGCATCTCTCCCGGGCATCAACTCCGCGCGGAAAGTTAAGCGTGTGCCGGCAGTCGTCCAGCCCTGACCCTCTCCTTGCTTCTTTCTCGCCGCGCGCGAGTACGGCCGGTTACGCCTGAACACGTGAATGGATTAACCTGCGCACGCGATCCGAGAAGAGTACGTCAATCTTTTGAGGTTCGATAAGGAGCGTCACCTCTCCGAGTCCATAGACAGGGTGCAAAATAGTTTGCCCCGCCCGGTAGGTGCGAGTCCTGTCATAAGGCGCTCCTGATTTCACGGCGGAACGCTCGGGCGTCACACCGGCGCCCATTTTGAAGGTGCTGCGCGTCCCGCATTTCGGACATTTGACGCGCGAAATCTGCCCGCGTTTAGTGATGGTTGCCACGACATGGCCGCGCTCCTCGTGGCAAATTTCGCAAAGCTTATCAACTCGTTCGCCCACAATGTGCGTCTGCTTTTCCATAAAACTCTCCTACATTAGTTCGGTCCGTTAAAAACTCCAGCGCCCCCGACTTAAGGTTTCGTAGCCGAGGGCGCTAGGTTTGAGAGGGAATATAATATTTACCAG